>DATAKM010000071.1:0-171072 GCA_036261665.1 Chloroflexia bacterium | reverse complement strand
ATCAGAACGAGAAGGATGTTAAGAGCGCCATGGTCATTGGCCTGGGAGCGGGGACTGTCCCCAAACAACTGACTAAAGCTTACGGCAACCAGATCCATGTTGATGGGGTTGAAATTGATCCTGATATTATCGCCGCAGGTCGCAAGTACTTCGATATGAACGAGCCTAACCTGAACGCGATAGCCCAGGACGGACGTTACGCCCTGATTACCAGCTCGAATAAGTACGACATAATCGGGATTGACGCTTACAAACAGCCTTATATTCCTTTCCACCTCACCACCCAGGAATTCTTCCGCGAGGTGCGCGACCACCTCAATCCCAACGGTGTTGCCGTGATTAACGCCGGTACTCCTGCGGTGGGCGGCAATATTGACTACCGCTTGGCGGAGGCCCTGGCCGCGACCATGAAGACGGTTTTCCCCAACGTCTACATGATCAATCTCTACAATATCGCCGGGTACTTCAATACCATCGTGGTGGCTACCAATCAGCCTACCTCAATTGAGAACTTCAGGCAGAATATTGAGCAAAAGGTCACTAACCCGCTTATTAAAGAAGTAGGAATGCGGCCGTTACAAAAGAACAGTCTGAAGGAGTGGACCGGGAAAACGGATGGCCCGCAGCCGCCTGTATTTACCGATGACTGGGCCCCGGTAGAGCAGATTATTGACCAGGTAATTATTGATTATGTAACGGCGGGTGGAAAGTAAACCTCCTGCGTGTCCGATAGTATGCTAAACCCGGTCACAACCGGCAACCCTGAGCAGCCAGAATTATCCGCCGAGCAAGCCGCCCGGCAGATTCTGGCTGTTGCTGTGCATGCCGGAGAGATTATGCTGCGAAGCGGCGCCGAAATATCCCGGGTAGAGTTGACCATTACTACCCTGGTTAAAGCCTTCGGTATTCCTGATGGTCAAAGCCTGGTCACTCCCACCGGTATATATGTTTCAATTGACCTGGATAGTTTACCTTTTCCGCTTTCGGTGGTGCGCCGCGTGGGCGACCGCCAGATTAACCTTAATCGTATTTCCAAAGTAAACGATCTTTCACGCCGCGCCGCTCGCGGGCAGGTTACTCTGACCGAAGCTCGGCATGAATTAGACCAGATTGAACATTCCGCCGCTCCCTATCCTTTCTGGTTACGCATGCTGGCCGGGGCGGCTTCGGCTGCCGGGGCTACCCTGGTAATTGGCGGTTCAGCCCTCGACTGTATCCCGGCCTTCGCCAGTACTCTGCTGGTGCAATTGCTGGCCTTCGCCCTGCTGCGTTTGAAAGTACCTGCTATCTTTGGCGAATTTTTCGGCGCGGCCCTGGCTACCGCTATCGCTCTGCTGCTGGCTCGGAGCGGCTTACCGATTCATACCAGCATGGTGATTGCCGGGGGTATTATTATCCTCGTACCGGGGGCGGCCCTGGTTGCCTGTGTGCAGGATGGCATTTCAGGCGATTTGTTAAGTAGCGCTTCGCGTGGCCTGGAAACTCTCTTAAAAGGGGCGGCTATTGCCAGCGGAGTAGGCCTTTCGCTGTCAGCAGCTTTAAAAATTGGCTTACCGGTTTCATTGGAAACGACCACCCGCGAAATCTGGCAAATGCCGGTGCAGGTGCTGGCCGCCATAGTAGCCTCCGGTTGCTACGCGATGCTCAACCATGTCCCGCGTTTTGCCGTGCTGACCGCCGGAACCGCCGGGGGAGTAGGCTGGCTGGTTTATTTGCTGGTGAGCGGCTGGAACCAGGAGATCGTCCTGGCTACTTTCCTGGCAGCCTTTGTGATCGGGTTGTTGAGCTGGGGCTTTGCGCGCTGGCAGCATTCCCCGGTTTCGCTCTATATTCTGCCCGGTATTCTACCTCTTTTGCCCGGCCTGGTAATTTATAACGGGATGCTCCAACTGGCCCATAATCAGTCGTTGGATGGCTTTTTAGTCCTGGCGCAAGCAACCTTTATCGGCGGCGCTCTGGCGGCAGGGGTTGCTCTCAGTAACTCGCTGGCCCCGGCGCTCTGGCGCAAACCCGGCAAATTCCCTTCCCTGCCTTTTCTCTAAACCCCTGGCTCTCCCGGTTTTATCCATAAAAATACCGGATACCTTGCAAAGACTCCACGTATCCGGTAACGAAAGTTATAAGCTGATTTTTAGCGCAAGACTTTAGGCGCATCTACTTCCCGATTGGTGACGGTGGTGGGCAACTCCTGGTGGAAAGCGCCGGAGGGAATCAGGCCGCAGCCGCCAGAACGCGCCATCACCCGCAACTGGGCCAGCACGTCTTCGCCGCAGTGTTCCGGCGGCAATTCCTGCCAGAAGCTAAAGCTGCCCGCCTCGCGCAGTTTTGCCACATCGTACATCACGCAGCCGCCCACCCAGGCCACTTTGTACTTGCGGGTTTGCTCCGGTGTCAGGCCCAGGCGCTGTTGGACGTGGTAGAGATTGGCGGCGTTGTGCAACTGGTAGCGTTCCCATTGAGCCGAGCCGTGCTCGACTACTTCCGGTTGCACCGGGCCTTCCCAGAACTCAATTGCTTCCTGGTGTGGGCGGTAGACTTCGCGGTAACTCAGGCCGGTCAGGGCGCTGCCCACAAAGCCACAGCCCTCCTCTGTAAGAGCCCGGTACATCTGCCCCACCACAAAAGGCTCCATTATCACATCATCATCTATAAAAAGGGCGTAGGGCGCGGTGGCCTGGTCCAGCAAGAACTGGCGCTGCTCGGCCAGACCGCGGCGAGGAAGGTGTTTGTGGATTTCTACCAAGCGCCCCTGGTGTTCCAGCACGTAAACCGCCGCGCGCACCTCGCCTGAGTCGGCGGCGTTGCTATCTTCGGTCTGGTCGGAGACTACTACTCTAAAATCATGAAAAGTCTGGCCGATCAGGGCTGCCAGGGTGACGGCCAGGGCCGCGGGCCGGTTGTAGGTTGGAATAAGAATATCAACTGTTGCGCTCATGATAGCACTCCTGTAGAAGCCGCCGGGGTAGAGTTACGCTGGCCGGTCTCGCTTAGCAGATCAAGGGTGGCCGCCACGACCTCCTCGGGTGTGACCAGCCGCAAACAATTATGATGCCCTTCCGGGCATACACTTTTGTAACAATACTTGCACGGTACATCGTGGTTTAAGACCCGGCACGGCACCGCCCAGGGTGTATGCTGCGGATTGGTCAGGGCGTAGAGGTCCACCACCGGAGTACCGACTGCCGCCGCGACATGCACCGGGCCGGTGTTATTGGAGATCAGCACCGGGGCCAGCGCAATGAGAGCGGCTAGTTCCGCCAGGCTCAGGTTGTCCACCAGCGATACCGAAGGAACGCCCATAGATTCTTGAATCTGGCTGACCAGTTCGTGTTCGCTACTTGTACCGGTAAAGAGCACCTGAAAGCCATACTTGAGGGCCAGGATACGAGCGGCGGCGGCAAAGCTTTCGGGCGCGTAACGCCGGGAAGTCGCCGTGGAACCGGGATGAATAATCGTCCAGGGCCGCGCGAGATCCAGGTTTAGCGAAGCCAGCATTTCGAAGGCGTGTTGCCGGTCGCGTTCCTCGAAGCGCAAGGACATGCGTACATCGTCTGTTTTTGCCTCTACCGTCGCCACTAAATCTAGCTGGCGCTGCACCTCATGCCGGATGCCCCTGGCCGGTTCGGGATCGTTGACCCAGTGGGTCAGCAACTGGTAGGAATTTTCGTGGCAATGAGCCAGGCGCAGGGGAATGTCTGCCATATAGCACAGGAAAGCGGAAGGCAGCGGATTCTGGCTGTAGACCGTAAAGATTACCGCCGCGTCGAAGCCTCTTTGCCGCAAATGCTCAATCATGGCATATTCGGGCTGGCTGCTGGCGCGCGGGGCAGTCGCTTTCAACCAGGGCGCGTCATAGATGATAATCTCGTCTATTTCCGGCACCAACCGGGCGGCTACCGCGCCCGGTTCAGAGGTCAGCAGGGTAATGCGCCGGCCCGCCTTAGCCTCTTTAAGGGCGCGAATGGCCGGGGTGGTCATCAAGATATCGCCCAGGGTATCCAGGCGCACGCATAGTATATTTTCAGCCTGCTCGAAAGTAGCGGTCATAAGGCTTCCCTCGCTGCCTGGTCAAAGTCTTGCTGGTAGGCCGCATAATCCCAGTTAGCAGGTTGCTCCGGCATGAAAGACTGTTCGGGCGCTTCGGTAGCCGCCTCGCTATCGGCCGGTTCGGGCAGCGTACCGGATTGCGCCAGTACTTCTTTGATACGCTCGATGATGCCGGTAGTTGAATGATCCTCGACATAAGGCAGAATGGTGATGGTTCCGCCCAGTTCTTCTACCAGGGCTTTTTCGGGCAGCGTTTCGGGCGTGTAGTTGCCGCCTTTAACTACCACGTCAGGCTGGATAGCTTTGATCAGTTCTTCCGGCTGGTCTTCGTCGAAGACCACCAGGTAATCAATGCTGCTGAGTGCCGAGAGCACCTGCATGCGGTCTTCCAGCGAATTGATCGGGCGGGTTGGACCTTTGAGGCGTTTAACGCTGTCGTCAGAATTGAGGCCTACAATCAGCACATCGCCCAGGGTTTTGGCCCGGTTCAACAGGTTGATATGGCCGCGATGCAGCAAATCGAAGCAGCCGTTGGTAAAGACCACTTTTTTGCCCTGGCGGCGCAAATTCTCCAGCCGTTCGGCCAGCCGGGCCGGATTAGCCAGAAATTTCTCGCCGCCCACGAACTGCTCTACCAGTTCATCCGCCGAGCAGGTGGAAGTGCCGTCTTTTGAAACCACCACTGCGGCAGCGGCGGAGGCGATTTCGGCGGCAGCGGGAGCCTGTGCCCCGGCGGCCAGGGCCAGGGTCAGGGCGCTCACGAAGGTATCGCCTGCGCCTGCCGCTTTGGAGTTAGCGGTGGGCCGGGCGTAGGTGCGGTAAGGGGCGTTACTCCGCTCCACGATTACCGCCCCTTCGATATCAATCGTACAGGCCGCCATCTGTGCCCCGGTCACTTCCAGCACTTTATCTGCCAGGGAGACGATGCGTTCGGCTCGGTCCGCGCCGTTCTCAAACTCGGCCGCTCCTAACAACTGCTTGAGTTCGCCAAAATTGGGTTTAACGGCTGTCACTCCCACCTCTTTGTAAGCAGGCAGGTGCTTCGAGTCGGCCACCAGCACGCGCGGCGAAAGAGCCTGCAACTGCTTGAGGGTTTCGATAATGCGCGGGGTAAAGATGCCGTAGCCGTAATCGGAAATTACCACCGCATCCGAGCGCGAATATAGCTCGGTCAGGCGATCACTCAGGGCCTGCTCGATTTCCGCCGAAATATTCTCGCCGTCGCCCTGGTCGAAGCGCACCAGCAATTGCCCGGAAGCGATCACGCGGTGCTTCGCCAGGGTGCGCCGCCCGGCCTGGGTTAAAATCGAACCGGTTCTCACGCCCTTTTCTTCGAGGGCCTGCCGCAGCAGCTTGCCTTCCTGGTCATCACCCACTACTGACAGGAATGTTACCTGCCCGCCTAGGCTGCAAATATTCACGGCGGTATTGGCCGCGCCGCCCGGCACATCTTTGCGCTCGGAGACCGCCACAATCGGCA
The DNA here is from genome assembly GCA_036261665.1 of Chloroflexia bacterium. Lineage (GTDB taxonomy): Bacteria > Chloroflexota > Chloroflexia > Chloroheliales > Chloroheliaceae > 54-19. Next base: position 165,545 of record DATAKM010000071.1, on the reverse strand, counting down.
CAGGGGCTTCCCGGCAGATCCGTTCGGAGACGCCTTCCAGGTAACTGTCCAGCATGGCCTCTCCGATCACCAGCACTTTCATGCGAGTGAAACTATCAATAAAATGCGGTAAATTTATGTTCACTGCCAGTCTCCCGTCTCGTAAAATGCCCGGCTCATCAAGCTGCGGGGGTAGCTTGCCATATCCGCCAACCTATCAGAGAGTATGATGTTGGCCGCTTCGTCCAGGTCCGGCGCGTAGAAGTGGGGTAGCCGCTCCTGCGAAATCAGCCATTCAGTCTCGTTACCGTTATCAATTAAAATGGTGCGGCAACCGGCTTTCCGGCCTGCCTCTATATCATTCAAAATGTCGCCAACAAACCAGCTTTGCGCCAGGTCCACCTCGTATTCGCGAGCGGCCCGTAAAATCAGACCGGGAGCAGGCTTGCGGCATTCGCAATCTATGGCGTACCGTCTGACGCTCCCCCCTGGAAGATGCGGGCAATAGTAAAACCCGCTCAGTTCCACTCCACACTCCTGCAATAGCGTGCGCATTTTCCGCTCGACGGCAGGGAGGGCCGCTTCATCAAATAAACCGCGGGCTACTCCCGCCTGATTGGTAATGATGAAGAAAAGGTAGCCCGCCCCGGCGAGGCGGCGTAGACCTTCGGCTGCGCCGGGCAGCAGCCGAATCAGGTCCGGGTCTACGTTATAAGGAATATCTTCAATTAGCGTACCGTCTTTATCCAGAAAAATCGCTTTATTCATTCTGTTCACTTCCCGCATTAGGGCCAGGAAGTCTCCCGCATCGGCAGTACCATCACCTCAGAGATGACCGACTCGGCGGGCATCTGGAGCACATAAAGCACTGTGTCCGCCACGTTTTTAGGGTCTTGCAGGACATCCAGCGGCGTTTCCGGGAAGCGATCAAGGATGAAGGGAGTGCGCATTCCGCCGTTGACCACCGCTGTCACTTTAATGCCGAGCGGACGGCCCTCGGTATGCAGGGCATGGCTCAGGCCAAGCAGCCCCCACTTGCTGGCGTGGTAGGCGGTAGCGTTGGGCCAGGCCCGTTTGGCCGCTGTGGAGGTGATATTGACGATATGCCCGCTCTGCTGGTCGCGCATAAGTTCAAAGGCCAGTTTCGACATGACGAACGGCCCGCGCAGGTTAACCGCCATCACTTTATCAAAATCGGCAACCGACATTTCATCTACCGAAACGGTTTTATCAATCCCGGCGTTATTAACCAGAACGTCCAGCCTGCCATATTTGGTCTTGATCTGCTGCACTACTTCCTGGGCCTGCTGCTCATCGGTCACATCCAGCACGACCGAGAGGGCCTGCCCTCCTTTAGACTGGATGGATTTAGCTACTTTCGCGGCGGTATCCTCCCGCATGTCTGCGACTACTACGGTCAGCCCGGCAGCAGCCAGGGTCCGGCTAATCGCTTCGCCCAGGCCCTGTCCTCCGCCGGTCACGAGGGCTACTTTACCTTTTAAATCTTGCATCGTCTCAGTTTTCTCCTGTTTCCTGGTTATTTATAGATTAGAATTGCTCCACTCACATGAAATGCATATTGCGGTTGTTATGACCCGTCGTTGCCCGGCTCTTAATATCGTGCCAGGCGCTAGACCGCGCGGGAATGAATCCCCGCGCTATTTCAACCAACCCCCATAAATGGGGCTACATACCATTTTAGGCGCTCGAACGGGCCAAATGCTATCAAGCGGGTTCAGCCGCTTTCGTTGAGCTAGCCCGGTCCATTCATGGCCGGGCGCTCGAACGCCTACCACCGCTTTAACCATAATGCCCCGCTCTCCGACGTGGCTGTAAGCCGGTCAAAGTGCTAACAATGCCAGCGCTGTTACTGGGCCATCCGCCGTTTGGTGGTTGCCCGCGAGCGCGAACGCGCCGGGACGGGCAAAGGCTGGTTGCGGTGAGGCAAATCCCAGATATTGCGAATAGTGGCAGTACCGGTTGCCGGGAGCCAGCCGCCTTTCTCCAGGCGGTCTTCTACCAGCTCGCAGATCATGTGAATCAGGCTGATCTGCACTTCCTGAATATGCTGAGTATCGGTCGAAGGTACGATCAGGGCGATATCGGACCACTGACGCATCTCGCCCCCATCCTTGCCGATCAAGCCTATCGTGCGCATGCCGCGTTTGCGGGCCGCTTTGAAAGCTTCAATCACGTTGCGCGAGCGCCCGCTGGTGCTGATGCCCAGCAAAATATCTCCGGCCCGTCCGAAGGCTTCTACCTGCCGGGCGAAAACATCGTCGTAGCTGATGTCGTTGGCCCAGGCGGTCAGGAAAGCACTGTCGGCGGTCAGGGCCAGGGCCGGCAGTCCGGGCCGTTCCTGCGGCTTGAAACGACCTACAAACTCGGCTGCCAGGTGTTGCGAGTCAGCCGCGCTTCCGCCGTTGCCGCAAATCAGTAGCTTGCTATCCTGGCTAAAACATTCGCTGATAGCGTCCGCCGCTTCCAGGATCGTACCGCGCAGGCGGCGGCGCGATTCTTCGAGGGCCAGGATCAGGCCGTCGAAACCGCTGTCAATAATCGCTATGCGCTCGGCTTCCTCGCGGTGGCCAGGCTGGTTGGCGGCCAGCACTTCTTCATAGAGCGCCGCAATCGCGCTGGTTACTTTCTGCCAGGTGAAGAGATCATTCGCCCGGCGGATGGACTGCCTGCGCAGGACGCTCAAAAGGTTCGGGTTCTGGTAAAGGTGAGCCAATCTTTCGCCCAGGGCCTCCGGGTCATTGGGCGGCACGAGATAGCCCGACTCACCGTCGCGGACGGTAAACTTGATGCCGCCCACATTCGCGCCCACCACCGGCGTACCGCAGGCCATCGCCTCAATCGGGGTGATGCCGAAAGGCTCGTACCAGGGCGTTGTGACGAAAACGTCCGCCGCGCTGTAGTAGTATTTGAGGGCTTCGCGCCCGCGCCGCCCGGTGAAGATAATGCGGTCCTCGACCTTTTCTTCCTTCGCAATCTCCTGCAAGCGGTTCAATTCCGGAGTGATTTCCGGGTCGGGCTTATCGGACTCGCCGCCTACAATCAAGAGGCGCGCCTCTATCCCGTGCGTATGGACCAGCCGGGCGAAGCCCCGAATAACATTGTCCACGCCCTTGCGCTTGACCATACGGCCCAACTGCAAAATAATCTTTTCCTCCGGGGCCAGGCCCATGGCTACTCGTGCCAGTTGCTTGCTGATCGGCCACAGTTCGGTCTGGTCGAAACCGCAGGGGATGATGCCGATTTTCGAGGGGTGGGCGTTATAGAGCCGGATTAAATCTTCCTCGTCCTGGGGGCATTCGGCGATAATATGGTCCGCCTCGGCTACAATCCGGTCCTCGATATCGAACCGCTCGTCCGGAAACTCGTCGGCGTCCAACTGGTGCAGGCGGCGCACCCGTCCGAGGGCGTGGAAAGTAATCACGAAGGGAATATTGAGCTTCTTCTTGATGTCGCAGGCCACCAGGCCGGACATCCAGAAGTTGGCGTGTACAATGTCATAAGTAACCCGTTGGCGCTTGCAGAAGCGCAGGAAAAACTGGGTAAACTCGCCCATGTAGGGCAGTAAATCTTCTTTGCGTACCGGTTCCGCCGGGCCTGCTTTGACATGAATAATCCTTACCCCGTTAACCCAGTCCACTACTTCGGGAGCGTCCGCGCTGTCGCGCCGGGTGAAAACATCCACATCATAGCCAATAGCGGCCAGGTGCTTGGCGACCTGCCCGACATAGACGTTCTGGCCCCCGTTATCCACTCCTCCCAGGATACCCAGCGGCGAAGCATGTTCGCTGATAAGCGCTATCCGTTTAGTCATAACGTATATCCTTCCTGTTGGCTTGCCCCCACCGCAGGCAGCGTAAAGCCTGTATATATTCCGTTGCTCGCCGCCTCTCGGAAGACTGCATCCCAGTCGCGTTTGAAACGCTCCATCCCGAAGCGTTCCTGCGCATAGCGGCGTGCTCCTTCACCCAGGCGCTGCGCTTCTGCCCGGTCCCGTAATAACCGCTGCATGTGTTCAATCAGGTGGCTGACATTAGTATCTACATAGCCGGAAACTCCATTTTCAATTACCGTAACCAGTTCGGTGGTAGCCAGGCCAACAACAGGCATACCAATCATCATGGCTTCACAGATGGATAGACCCAGGCTGGTATAGCGAATCGGGTTGAAGAAAAAGCGATAAGGAGCCTCAAAAGCGGCCAGTTCGTGCTGGGGCAGGTTTGCCACTCCGTCCAGTTCGTCCGAAAACATGCCCACTAAATCGAGCGGCACTTCCTGGCGGACTCTTTGAAAAACGTCCGCTCCCAGGCGCCGTCCGCGACGCCGCAGGCCGTTTACCACTACCACGCCGCGTTCCAGTTCGCCGGTGTAGCGTACGTCCTCCGGCACGACCACTCCATGATCTATGACGCGGGTGGGGGTGCGCCCGTTGTCCCACATCAGATCGTTAAAGTGGGTGACGTGTACCAGCAGCATATTGGGGTCGTCTACAATATGCTTCGTATCGGTCGGTACTTCGCGAGGCGGGTCGTGTTCCAGGTAGATACGCGGCAGAGCGCGCTGCCGGGCCGAAAGAATCTCGTACTGATCTTCCAGGTAATTCTTGCGCGACTGGTAAAGAATTACATCGAAATCAAGCTCGCGCACCCGGTCCGCCGGCACATCATGGACGTTATCACCCCAGGGAAAGCTGCCGGCCCGTCCGCCGTAGCCTTCCGGCTTGCCCGGTTTAACGGGTAAATAAAACTCGTGGTTTGCCTGGGTAAGATAGTAGAGGTAACTACCGTGTACATGCCAGGTCAGTATTCTCAATGGGGGCATACTTGCTCCTTCTTTTATATTTAGCAAGCCGGGCTTACTTACCCGGCTGTTACTATCCTTTCGCTGGTTCGTTCCAGTAGCCTGAGCGCTTCATCAACCACTTCCTCAGGCTCTATATCGAGACATTCCATATTGTAGGGACAGCGGAAACCGTAGCAGGGCGAGCAGGCCGTCGGGCGACGCAGCAGGCGGGCCGGAGCGAAACGCGGTCGCCACTGTTCCTCGATTTCCGTGCCTGAAAAGAGAATCACCATCGGCCTGAGAAAAGCGTCCGCCAGGTGCATGGGTCCAGAGTCGTTGGCAATCACCAGGGCCGAGCGCCGGTTAATGGCGGTCATCTCGACTACACTGGTCTGGCCTACCAGGGAAAGCACTTTATCGGCAGGCGCGGCAGCCAGGATCGGTTCGCACAACTCGCGTTCTCTTTCGCTGCCCAGGATTACCTGGGCCAGGCCGTATCTTTCCGCCAGCAGGCGCACCACCTCGGCATAGCGCTGCGGCTCGTAGCGCCGGGCGGCGCAACTGGCTCCAGGTGCTACCACTACAAAAGGCGAGAGCGGGTCAAGCCCGTTTTCTATCAGAATGTGATCGGCCTGGGCCTGTACTTCCTCCGGGATACGCAGTTCCAGGTGTCGCCCGGCCTCCTCAAAGCCTGCCATTTCGAGCAGGTGCAGGTTGCGATCTACCTGGTGACGGCCATCCGGCAGGGGTTTAACCCATTGCGAAAGAATACTGCCGCCGAACTCTTTCGATTGACCCAGCCTTACAGGAATGCCTGCCAGGTAACAGGCATAGGCCGGGGGATAGGGCGACTGGGAAAAACTGGTGAAAATAATGGCGGCGTCATAGCGGCCTTCCCGCAGTTTCTCAACCAGGGCCAGTTCTCGCGCCGGGTCGAGCGCCAGGTTGCCGGAAGCGTCTTGCCAGGTAGCCCGGTGGACCTGAATTTCATCCACCCAGGGCAACAGCGGGGCAATCTGGCTCCCGGCGGGTGAGACCATCAGGGTCAGGTGAGCCTGAGGCAGGGCCTCTTTCAGGGCGCGCAGGGCCGGGCCAATCATCACCACGTCGCCGATGTTGTCCAGGCGCATAACCAGGATACGGCGCACTTCTTTCCAGGTGTCAGGCAGCATAGCTCTTTCCTTCTCCTAGCAGGGCCTCTACCTGCGCCAGTACTTCGGCCAGCCCATTTTCGCTGTTCTGCCCGTCCTTTTGCTGCTCATCCTGCCCAACCAGCGAGACAATCCGGTGGCGCTGGCGGTTGAGCGGGGCCCAGCGGGCCGGGTCTGAGCCGCTAAAGATCACCACGCTGGGCAGCCTGACGGCAGCCGCCAGGTGCGAGACGCCCGTATCGTTGCAGACCAGCAAACGGGCTTGCTGGAACAGGGCAGCCAGCGTACCCAGGCCGGTTTTCCCGGCCAGGTTCAGGTAAGGCGCTTGCATGGCCTGGCAGACCGCTTCAATCAGCGGTTGTTCGCTGGCCGAGCCGGTAAGCACTACCTGCAAACCCTGTTCTGCCAGGTAATCGCCCACCTCGGCAAAACGCTCCGGGGTCCAGCGGCGGCTGGCCACGCTCGCGCCGGGGTGCAGACAGGCATAACTGCCGGGAGACAGGTAATCACTCTCCGGCAGGACCGCCAGGGCTGCTCTATCTTCTTCGTTCACCGGAAATTCAAGTTCCTCGCCGTAAAGGGGCAGGCCCAGCCTGGATAAGAGGCGCAGGTAGCGGCGTACTTCCGACTCCCGTTCTATAAAAGGCAGGAAGCGCTTTTCGTCAGGGCAATAGCTGCCGGGCAGGTAGAAGCCTGCCACGTGCCGGGCACCCAGCAGGGCCGTTACCACGTTCATGATAGCCCCGTTGCCGTGCATCTGAAGGGCCAGGTCAAAGGTATTTGCTCCTGCCGCCTTGAAGAAGGCCGGTAGCTCGCCCGGTTGCGGTTGCCGTTCGGGCATACCGGGAAAGCCGGGAAAGACCAGCAATTCATCCAGGTATTGTGGAAAGCGTTCCAGCATGAAACGGCTCTCCGGCAACCCCACCAGCGTAATTTCCGCCTGCGGGTAGCTCCGGCGCAGCGAACGCAGGGCCGGTACCAGGCAGAGCATATCGCCCAGTCCCTTGAGCGCTCTTACTATCCCAATCTTTTGAACCGTCTGTTGAGCCTGCTCGTACCGTGTAACTAAGTCCACCTTGTCATCTGGTCTGGTCATAAAAATCAGAATATCCAATCTAAAAAAGGTAAATCCAACCTGCACCTCGCTACCACAAGCGGTACGGGTGACTTTAAATCTCTATTCCTGGATGTCACAAGCTTACGGACACCCCTGGAACTTTATTTTGGCTAAAAACTAGAATGCCTGGAACGGCCGATCAAGTAGGTGAGATGGTGATAAAACAAAGGTAAATAGTTTGCTTGGTGTTAAAGTTTTTCCATTATTTTCATAAAGTGAGGCAAAAAGTTTTATTTATATAACCTGTTCTCCTTGATAACTCTAACCCGGTTAAAATTTTTTCCTGATTTTCGTCTACATCAATTCATTAAATGTTTCAACACTATTGTAACGATTATTTTTTTGAGCAAAATTTATGCCATTAGAAGCGGACACAGCCCTTGCAAATAGTATAAGCCTGTACTTTAGTACAGCGTGCATAACTGTTCCTCGGTGCGATGCGTCAAAGTCTGACCTGCCATATATTGATAATGATTAGTAATTGCAAATCTATAATAAGAGATAGGATGGAAAGAAATGAGTAAAGATAAACGAACCGCTTTAATAACGGGAGCTTCACGAGGGCTGGGTCTGGCCCTGGCGCGTGCTTTAGCGCAGAGCGGGTGGAATTTAATCCTTGATGCCAGGGGCGCGGAGGCTTTAAAGACTGTTCAAAGCGAACTTTCCGGCCAGACCGCTGTAACTGCCCTGCCCGGTGACGTGGCCGATCCTGCCCACCGCCAACAACTGGCAGACGCAGCAGCCCAGGCTGGAGGCCTTGATTTGCTGGTCAATAATGCCAGTATTCTGGGACCAAGCCCTCAACCGGCTCTACTGGATTACCCGCTGGAAACGCTTGAAAAAGTCTATCGTGTAAATGTGCTGGCCCCCCTCGGCCTCATCCAGGCTGTCAAAACGCAACTAAAACCGGGAGCCGTGCTTATCAATATCACCAGTGACGCCGGCGTGGAGGCCTATGAAGGCTGGGGCGGCTACGGTTCGAGCAAAGCGGCCCTTGAACAACTCTCAAAAATCCTGGCTGCCGAAAATCCAAACTGGCGCGTCTACTGGGTAGACCCCGGCGATATGCGCACCCAAATGCACCAGGAGGCTTTTCCGGGCGAGGATATCAGCGACCGCCCGCTGCCGGAAGAGAGTGTTCCAGGCTTACTGGAATTAATTAACGGCAGCCTGCCCGCCGGGCGGTATTCCGCGAAAGCAGTTCCGGTAGCCCATTCCTAAATTGATGACTGACTATAGAAATAGATCGGATTAAGGTTACGAAGATGTTATCAAGTTATCCTGAAATTGAAAATTGTGGGGCTTGCAACTCCAGCTTTAGCCTGCGGCCCCTGACGGGGGAAGCTTTCCCGCTGGGCCGGGCTTTAGACTATAATTTGCCGCCTGAGTTAGAGGCCAGTGAACCTCCTGAAGCGCGGGGCCTGGCGCGAGATGAAGTACGCTTGATGGTTTCTTATCTTTCCAATAATAAGGTAACGCATACCCGCTTTCGGCAGCTTGAGTCTTATTTGCAGCCGGGAGATGTGCTGGTTATCAACACCAGCGGAACTCTAAACGCCGCTATTCCAGCCGCCCGCCCGGATGGGATGCAACTGGAATTGCATCTTTCTACCCATCTGCCGGCGGACCTCTGGATTGTCGAGGTTCGTTTGCCTGATGGCACTGCCACTAAACCTTTCTCACAGGCTATCGCGGGTGAAGTCCTGCAACTGCCAGGGGAGGCTTCCGCTACTCTACTCGCTCCCTATCAAAATGACCGCAGCCGTACTGCCGGTAGCCCGGTGCGCTTATGGATTGCTACACTGCGCCTGCCCCTACCCCTGGAAGAGTACCTCGACCGCTATGGCTTTCCTATCCGCTACGGCTATGTTAAAACAGGCTGGCCTTCCAGTTATTACCAGACGGTTTACGCTACAGAAAAGGGCAGTGCCGAAATGCCCTCCGCCGGGCGGGCTTTCACCCCTGAATTGCTAACGCGCCTGGTAGCGCGTGGTATCCAGGTCGTTCCTCTAATATTACATACGGGGGTAGCCAGCCTGGAGAGTCATGAGCCACCTTACGAGGAATTTTATCGAGTACCGGCAGAGACGGCTCGTACCATCAACGCCGCGCACCAGGCAGGTAAACGGGTGGTGGCCGTGGGTACAACCGTTATTCGGGCGCTCGAAACGGTCACCGATGAAAATGGAGTGGTGCATCCGGGTGAAGGCTGGACTCGCCTGGTTATCACGCCGGAGCGAACTATTCGGGCGGTTAACGGTTTGCTAACCGGGCTGCACGAACCTCGCGCTACCCACCTTGCCATGCTGGAGGCTCTGACTGGGCTGGCTCATTTGCAGGTTACTTATGCCGAAGCGCTTGATAAGCGTTATCTCTGGCACGAGTTCGGCGATCTACACCTTATTCTGCCTTAATACTCCACTACTCCCTCGTACTCTATAAGAGCCATTATCTTCATTTGCAGGATGATGGCTCTCTTTATGCTATTCAATTACCTGATAAGGTCATTCAGTTCAGCTAACATAACTTAATTAAAGGACATTTGAGTTAACACATGTTGTAATCGGTAAATAGCCTTGTAATCACCCAATTATATTGCTGGTAAAAGCTGGAGCGACTATAATAGATCCAATGCTAAAAGCGTCCGGTATGGTAACAACTACTCTCTTTGAAGCAAGCTCTCTTGAATCGAGTTAATCATAACATGCCAGAAAATAATGAAGCTGAGTTGCGAGTTGAAATAGAGCGCTTACGGGCCAGAGTCGGTGAACTTGAGCAGTTAAAAACTGCTTCTCATACACTTGTGTCTGATGCCCCTTTAACCACCGGCACCGCTACTTCCTTACGGGCTTTAGCCGAAGCAGACCTGCTTAATCGCACCGCTACAGCCGTCTCCTCTGATACCGACATTAATCGGATTCTGACTACCGCGCTGGAATATTTACACCAGTTACTCGATTTTACCGGTGGCTCTGTAGCCCTGGTAGAAGGAGACGAACTGGTTATTCGCGCGGCCTACGGTACCTTTGCCGCCAATGCTCTTGGCCAGCGTATGAAGCGCGGTAAAGGTCGAAGCTGGCAGGTCATAGAGACGGGCGAACCTTTTTTTGTCGCCGACCTCCAGGCGACTACCCTGAAAGCCACTAATCCCCTGCGCTCCTACCTGGCCGTGCCTCTCAAGTGGCGCGGAGAAATCTTTGGCCTGCTGGAAGTAGACTCAACTGAGCCAAACCGCTTTACTGAACTTGACCTGGCTTTGATGCAAAAAATGGCCCTGGTGCTAAGCGGTCCGATTGAAATTGCCCGCCAGTATGAACTGGAAGCCCGCAGTAAGGCAGAAGTAAAGGCCGCTCAACTGACCTTGCAGCAATCCGAGGCCAATTTACGAGCTGTTTTTGATAGTGCCAAGCAGTCTATTATGCTGCTTGATCCCGCTTGCCGCCTGATTGCTTTTAATCGCTCGCTGGAAGAGTCTACTCGCCAGGTACTGGATAAACCGGTAGTGGTAGGACAATCTTACCTGGACCTGGTCTTACCTGATAATTATGAGGGCTTTAAAAGACATTTTGAGACGGCCCTGGCAGGCGCCAGTATAAACGCCGAAATTGAAATCGCTAAAGCGAATGGTGAACAAAGCTGGTGGGAATTTTACTACAGCCCGATCAAGCTTGGTAGCGGTGAAGTCACCGGCGTTCTGCTGATGGCGAATGATATTTCCTACCGGAAGAAAGCTGAAATCAGAATGCGTTTCCTGGCAGAAGCCAGCGCTACGCTTACTTCTTCCCTCGATTATCACCAGACTCTCTTATCTCTGACGCGCCTGGTGGTACCTCAAGTTGCTGATGGCTGTGCGGTTGACATCCAGACCGAGGAGGGCCAACTGGAACGCTTAGCGGCCAGTCACATTAACCCGGCTACCGAAGCGTTACTGCGTGATTACCGCCAGCGGTTTTCTTTTGATTCCAGCCGGCCAGGGCCTTTAATGCGCGTACTGCAAAGCGGCCAACCCTGGTTTCAACCTGAACTTCGGCTAGATAAAGTTGCCGAAGAAGATCTTTCTACCGTCTCTGCTCTCACCGGCCTGGGTCTCGGTTCGGCTCTGATAGTGCCGCTGCGCTATCATGAGAAAGTGCTAGGAGTAATTACTTTAGGTTGTGTAAGCGGGGGCCGCCGTTTTAGCTCCGATGAGTTGACCCTGGCGCTCGATCTGGCCGATAGAGCGGCCCTGGCGGTGGAAAATGCCCTGCTCTACCGGGAAGCCCAGCGCTCTATCGAAAGCCAGCAACGCTTAGACCGGCTTAAAGATCAGTTTCTTTCGATTGCCAGCCATGAATTACGTACACCTTTGACCGCTATCCGTGGCTACGGCCAGATTTTACAGAATGAGTTTTACAAGCGCTACTCGCAACCGATTTCCGAGATGGATTCGGAGAAATTTCAGCGAAGTTATAACCGGGAAATGCGGATAATTACTAATCTGGTCTACCAGACCATGCGCATGGCTGAATTGATTGACGAGATGCTTGATATCTCGCGGATACAGAGTGGCCAGTTTGAATTACGCCAGGAAGGTTCGGTGGATCTACGCGAACTGGTCGAGCGCATTATTACGCAGCACCTCGATACCGCTACCGACCGTAAGATTATGCTGGAAACGGAACAGAGTGATTTCAAGGGTAAGTGGGATGAAGCCCGCCTGGAGCAGGTCATCCATAACCTGTTGAATAACGCCATTAAATATAGCCCGGCAGGTAGTCCGGTTATAATCCGGTTAACCCACCGTAACAACGCCGGTATTGAGGAAGTGGTAGGCAGCGTACAGGACCAGGGCAGCGGCATCAGCCCGGAGCAACAGAAATATATCTTTGAGCGCTTTTACCGGGCACAAAGCGAAGGCTGGAATTCGGTGGACGGGCTTGGTCTGGGTCTTTTCATCAGCCGCGAAATAATAACGCGCTCCGGCGGCAGCATGTGGGTTGAAAGCGAACCGGGCCAGGGAAGCACCTTTTACTTCTCTCTGCCCATTTCCTCCACCTGAGCTTATATCTCCCGTCTGTAAACCTTTTAATCTTTCTGTCGGCGTGCCTGAGCGTCTTCCTTGCGAGCTTCTTTTGCTTTCAGCCGGGCGTCTTTCTCGGTTTTGGCCACTTTACCGCGCGCAGTTGGCGCTTTTGGCTCATCGGTAGACTTTACAGGTGTCGTAGGGCCGCGCGCGGCTTGCGGATCGGAAGGCCCGGCGTGCTCCTTTTTAACCCAGTGGTCGCCTTTCTTCTCATACTCATGCTTTAACGAAGCGTAAGCGACCCGGTGCGCTCTCCCTCCCTCGCCATAGGTTTCTACCGCGCTGTCGTGAGTGGCTTTCCAGATATCCTGGGCGTGTTTATCGGAGCGTAAAATTGTGCGCGGTATACCGGTCTCCCTGGATTTTTCTCTTACACTACTCTCATTATTACTTGCCATAACTCAACTCCTTTCCACTTTTTGCTATCTTTTCTATATTTCTCTATATTTCTCTATATTTTTCTCTCCTTGATTTTATTTCGCACAACCTGTGCCCGCCTGAAGTTACACTTTTTTAACAAATTATAAAATCCTTTGAAATTACCTTTCGATTTCTGAAATAAAACTGGGCAAAAAGTTAGAAGTTGAATGTTATCCTCTCACTTGAGGAAATTGCCGTTTTCTATCCAGGTTTAATTTTCATTCCCGCTAGAGTAAATCTCTAGACCCCTTTCAAGGCCCCGGTTATGTTGAGTAATCCGGGGCCTCTATAACCAACCGTTATAACTGTGGCATAGCTAAAGTCTAGATTTAAGTAGTATGAGGAAGCTTCTCTTCACGGCTTTAATTCTTCTTGGCCAGTTGTTAATTTTATCCGGTAACTTCAGCGCTTCTATCACTGCCGCTGCCAGCGACCGGCAAAACTTCGTTACCTCTACTTCACCGGAAGTGACCGGTTCGCCCTACGCCCGGGATTTGCTAAATTTCGGCGACCGGCTGATCAATTTCTTTACCGGCGAGCAAGCGCCTGCTGCTACCCCGGCAGTAACTACCCCGGCGTCTACCGCCACACCTGCCCCTACCCCTGACCCCCAACAGGCCATCCCGCATGGTTGGCCGGTCAAAGGGCCGGTTACTTCGCCCTTCGGCTTACGGCCCAGTATTGCTGAAGAGGTCAGCAAGGCAAAGGGTACCCTGACTCCGCAGGGCGGCAATCCGCCTGCTACCCCGGCAGATACCGCCACTCCCGCGCCTGCCGGTCAGCCTGCCACGCCCACTCCAACAATCTCTGCCACGCCTGCTAATTCTGCCAGTATTGCTAAAACCACCCCTGCCGCTAAGAGTGGCACGCCTTCTCCTGCCGTAACTCAGGCTCCGAACCCGCCCGCAAATACTAGCCCTGCACCCAGTCCAACGGCTACGCCCGCTCCAACCTCCACTCCGGCACCGACTCCAACGTCCACACCCACTCCTACCGCTACCGCTACCCCCACCCAGACGCCCACACCTACTCCCGCCGAGGAGTTTCACACCGGTATAGATATCGCGGTGCCGGAAGGCACTCCGGTCCACGCCACGGCTGACGGAGTTGTAGAATATGCCGGGGATGGGCGCGGCGGCTACGGAAACGTCGTTTTTATAGATCACGCCGGCGGCTATACCACTATTTACGGCCATAATTCGCGCCTGCTGGTCAAGCCGGGGCAGGTCGTTCACACCGGGGATGTTATCGCCCTGTCGGGCAGTACCGGCTATTCCACCGGGCCGCATGTCCATTACGAAATCCGTTATAACGGGCAGGCCATCGATCCCTGGCCTTTTATGCAATAAAAAAATCATCCCGAAGATAAAATTCGGGATGATCTTTTATTACTATGGAGTACGAGTGGTAAGTTAGCTTTGGGAACTACTTCTTGGCCAGGAGGTCGCCCAGGACTTTAACGCTGGGGTCTTCCGGGTCTACCGCCACGCCCTTGTTGTATTCAGACTGGGCTTGATCCTTCTGATTGTCGTAGAAGTAGACTATACCCAGCCAGGCATGGAAATCGGCCCGCGGCAGCACATTGACTGCCGTCTGAAGATAAGGTATGGCGTTCTTGTAGTCCTTTAAATTATAGTAAGCGTAACCTACCAGCCAGTTGTATCCGGCGCTCTTGGGCAGGAACTGGTAAATCTTGAGTGATTTGTCCAGGGCTTCCTTGAAAGCGGCCTTTGCGTCATCCGGTTTATTAGCCGCGTTAAGGTCGTAGCCCTGGTCAATCAGCGCAATAGTCCAGTCGTACTGGCAGCCTAACCGGTTGGCGTTAATCTGCACGCACTTGTCGAACGATTTGAAAGCGTTGGCGTAGTCCTTTTTCTCGGACTGGACCAGTCCCATCACGTAATGGGCGTTCGGGTCCTGGTCGTTAACCTGCAAAACTTCCTGGGCCAGCTTCTGGGCATTTTCGAGGTCTTTCGGGAAGACCACGTAATACTCGGCCAGGGTGTCTTTAATGTCGGTCGAGTCGGGCGAAAGCTTGAGAGCCTGCTGGAGCAAGGCCAGGGCTTTATCCTGGTTGGCCTTCTCATCGGCTTTGGCGCTGGGGCTGTACAGGATAATGGAAGCCTTAACCGAAAGAGCCAGCGGTACATTCGGCCAGGTCGCCAGGGTCTTATCAATCGCGTCCAGCGAGCCTTTGTAATCTTCCAGGTAAAAAAGGTTGATCGCCAGCAGCCAGTTATAGTAGGGATCGTTGCCCAGGTTAGCGGCATTGGCCGCTTTCTGCATGGCATCGGTCTCCTTTTTCACCTCGTCGTACTTGATAGCTTCGACGTAGTAACCGGCCATCGCGGCATGACCTATCCAGCCGTTCGGGTCCAGTTCCGCCGCATGGCGGGCCGCCAGTTCGGCGTCGCTCAGGTTGTTGCTGTCAATCAGGGCCGAACTCAGATAGAGGTAGGCCAGGGCATCTTTAGGGTCTAAATCAACCGCTTTCTTTAAAGGTTCGACCCCACCGGCGTTACGCGCCCACAGGTGGAGCGCCCGGCCATAGTCGCGCCAGACATCCGCTCTGTTCGGGTAAGTAGTGCTAAGATCGCGGAACTTATTGATCCCACCCTGTAAGTCGCCCTTAACATAGAAGGTATTATGAGCGTCCAGCAGGGCCGTCTTAACCGCGTCCGGGGTCGGTGAGGGCGTAGCCGCCGCGGTAGTGGCGACCGGCGCAGTCGTGCTTGCGGCAGTGGTAGCCGCCGCGGTAGTACTTGCCACACTCGGCGTGACCTGGGCGACGTTTTTCGGCCCGTCATCTTTCTTACCGCCTAATACCACGATCAACACAATAGCAATCACCGCCACCGCGATAATTCCACCCACCCCGGCAATCACGGCGGTATTGCCTTTTTTAGCGGCGACTGGCTGGTTGTAGGGCTGCGAAGGGGTGTAGCCGTACGGGTTAGTGGGGGTATGAACGGGTGGCTGTCCATAAACGCCCGGTTGAGTCATACGCGGGTCCGTCACCGGGCGCGTGGCATCGCCATAGCCCTGCGGTCCCGTCATACGCGGGTCTGTCACCGGGCGGGGGCCTTCCTGTAGCGTACCATAAGTTTGCGGCCCGCTCATGCGCGGATCCGTCACCGGTTTGATGTAGGAGTTCGGCCCGACCACTTCGGTAGCGGCGGCCCCGCCTATTTCAGTCGGAAAGGATTTGAAACTTACCAGTTCGGTGGGCGCGGAAGCTTCCGGCACGGCCACTACCGTATTAGTGCTGCCCATTACGGCCGCCTGGAAAGCGTTTGCCAGTTCCCCGGCGCTCTGATAGCGCTCTTCCGGTTTTTTGGCCAGGGCCCGGTTGATCACATTCTGGACGGCAGGCGGCAACTGGCCGCCGCTGCGTTCAATAATGGAAGGAACCGGTTTCAGCAGGTGGCCCATCATGACCTCCTGGGTAGCGCCCAGGTAGGGTAATTCACCGGTCAGCATCTGAAAGAGGACACAGCCCAGGGCGTAAACGTCTGTCGCTACCCCGACATTTCCTTCCAGTTGCTCCGGCGCCATGTAGGAGAGGGTACCCATAACCCCGGTACGGCTCTGGGCGCTGGCGGCGCTCAAGACTTTGGCGATACCGAAGTCACCCAGCAAGAGGCGATCATCCTCGGTGCGCAACAACATATTTTGCGGCTTGATATCGCGGTGTACGATGTGGCGGCGGTGGGCGTAATCGAGGGCCGCGGCAGCCTGTGAAAGATACTGGGCGGCCTTTTCCGGCGAAAACTTCTTTTCTTTGCGCAGCTTATCATGTAATGTACCGCCCTCTACAAAGGGCATTACCAGATAAGCCGTGTTTTCAGCCTGACCGTAATCGTAAACCCCCAGGATATTGGGGTGTTCCAGGGCCGCGATAGACTGGGCTTCACGCTCAAAGCGGCCTAAAAAATTTTCATCTTCGGTTAATTCCGCATTCAATACTTTGACGGCCACCCGGCGCTTCAGCAACTGGTCGGTTGCCAGGAAAACCTGGGCGAAACCACCCTGGCCGATTTTTTTCTCAAGCCGGTAGCGAGTATTCAGGACGGTGTTTTCGATTATCATCCTTTGATTCGACTCCTAGTAATAGCCTTACAGGCTGGCCTGCTATAGCTCAATGAAATCACAAGAAAGTAGTAGCTCTATTATCTGTTATGGGGAGCCAACAATCAGTTAAACATTTAACATTTGTACCCATTTCATAATTTTGCGGGTAAGGGCAATAAATTGAGAAATAGGGGATAGCTTAATTTTAACTCTTTAAGAAAACTTTGCCAAGCCCTAATTTTAAAATAGCCCTTTGTACTCGGGTTACCTTAGTCCTGAAGTCCTGCATTCAGACCTTTCTGTGCCATGTGGCACTAATTGTTGACCTGCTAGATTAATTTGTTAGCCGGGAAGGTAATAAAAATACCTGTAAGACTTAAAAAACCAGGTAACCAGTAACACCCAAGCCGGGCAAATGACGCAATTTAGAAAGGGAGCGTAAGTATGTCTAAGGATTTGAACAAAGTAATGATTAGCGGCAGGCTCGGTAAAGATGTGGAACTGCGCGTGACTCCGAATGGCTCGTCTGTTTCGACTTTTTCGGTAGCTTCCAGCCGTTCCTTGAAGCAATCTGATGGCTCGTATAAAGAGCAAACCGAGTGGTTCCGGGTAGTAGCCTGGGAGAAACTGGCCGAAACCTGCGCTAATTTCTTAAAAAAGGGCAGCCACGTCTTTATCGAAGGCCGTTTGCAGACTCGCGAATGGCAGGACCAGGAGGGCCAAAAGCACCAGGTGACCGAAGTAATTGCTACCGAGATGTATATGCTTGGCGCTAAACGCCAGGAAGGTGAGGAAACCGGGGCGAATTATAGCCGGGCCGGGGCGCTTTTTGAAGAAGAACTTGAACCGGATAGCATTCCTTTCTAAGTTCGCTAAAACCTTTTAGAAAACCATCTTGCAGCAGACTGATAACTCGGTCTGCTGCATTGGCTTTTATAGACTCACTCTTCTGTATATCTCTCTTTCTCAAAATCTTTTCTTTCTCCTACATAACTCAATTGTTTCGTTCAGAGCAAAAACCAGCACCCAAACAAAATATCTCTTAATACGATATAAGGCACGGAAAATGCTTCTTACTTTGTGTAAGGGAAAAGCTTTAGGACCGGGTAAAAATCTGAATAATCATAAATGAAAGGATAGCTCAATTGCAGGCTTTAGCAGCAGGTTTCTGGGGATTTGTGGGCGGTTTTGCCCTGTTTATCGGCGCGATTATCGGTCTATTTTTCGGCACTTCCCAGAAGCTGGTTTCCGTTGTAATGGCGATAGGTGCGGGCGTTCTTATTTCTTCGGTGGCTTTTGAATTAATGGACGAAGCTTATAAAGTAGGTGGCTTTGACGCCGCCGGAATCGGCCTGGCTTTAGGCGCGGTGGCTTTTTATGTGGCTGACACCATAGTTTCCCACAAGGGAGGGAAGCACCGCAAACGTTCTCAGGGCCAGCAGTCCGGCGGGTCTGGAATCGCGATAGTGATCGGCTCGCTGATGGACGGCATACCGGAGTCAATTGCCATTGGAGTAAGCCTGATTGGAGGCGGTACGGTAGGCTGGGTGATGGTAGTAGCGGTCTTTTTAAGTAACATTCCGGAAAGTCTTTCCGCGTCCGCCGGGCTAAAAAAGTCTGGCCGGTCGGTTGGCTATATTCTGGGTCTATGGGCAGGGGTGGTAGCGATTTCCGCTATCAGCGCCCTGGCAGGCTACTTTTTCCTCTCGGGCGCTTCCGGTAATCTGATCGGGGGTATTCAGGCCTTCGCTGCCGGGGCTATCCTCACCATGCTTGCCAGCACCATGATGCCGGAAGCTTACGAGGAAGGTGGGGCGCTGGTGGGCGTGGTGACGGCGCTGGGCTTCCTGGTAGCCTTCAGCCTTAGCAGAGTCGGAGGTTAAGAAAAATCCTAAAAGAAGAGTTTTAACGACGTCCGCGCAGTCCGGCAGTAGGGCTTCAAACGGCGTTGTTGAAGATACCAGCCTTAAGAATCGCATATAATATTCTTGAGGTAGTGTTCGAGACGCTCCTCACCTCTGTTTACAATCCAATTAATCCAGATTGACCCGGATAGCTGATTTAGCGTCGAAACAGGATGTTAATGGTGACAGAAACAACTCAAAGTAAGAGGAGCAACGGTTTATGCCAATAAAGCGGGAGATGATCGGTAAGCCTTTGACCTCTCATAGAGTCGAGGTATCGCGGGCGAAAGTTCGAGAACTGGCGATGGCGCTTGGTGACAAGAACCCGATTTATTACGATGTCGAGGCGGCTCGAAAAGCAGGCTACCCTGATTTGCCCCTGCCACCGACCTTTCCGACCCTCTTTAATTTCTGGGGCAGGCAACCGGAAGACACTCTACAGGAAGATTTAGGCTTGCCTAAAGCGGGAGGGTTGCATGGCGAAGAAGAGTATACCTATCTGGCCCCTATCTATCCCGGCGATGATTTAACGGGCGTGACCACACTGGTTAACGTGGAAGAGAAAAAGGGCCGCAGCGGCAGCATGGAGTTCGGCACTCTGGAAACGGTTTATACCAACCAGCGCCAGCAGGAGGTTCTAAAAGTTAGAACGGTAGTAATCATCCGTACCCCGGTATCTGAGTAAAGCTTTCAGGATAGGAGAAAAATAGATGAGTACGGAGTTTGAAGCGGTGGCTGTGCAGGCCAAAGTTTTCTTCGAGGATGTGGAAGTAGGCCAGGAGTTACCGGTGCTGAAAAATCCGCCTGTAACCCACGGGCAGTTGGTGCGCTACAGTGGGGCTTCGGGCGATTTCAATCCAATTCATACCGATACGGAAGCAGCGGTTAAATTCGGACTGGGCGGCACGATTGCTCATGGGATGTTAATTATGGGTTTCCTGGGGCATTTAATCAGCGATTACCTGGGTGGTCCTGCGCCGCTTAAAAAGTTCGGGGTGCGCTTCATGAGCATGACGCGACCGGGCGAGGCGATCATCTGCTCTGGCACTATCACTAATAAGTACCGGCAAGACGGCCAAAATTTCATCGAGGCCACTATCACAGCCAAAAACGAAGTCGGCGATATCAAAGCAGCGGGTAGCTTCACAGCGGTTTTGCCCTCCCGCCAGGTTTAGAGCATTTTCCGAAAAAGAATCTAATTTATACTGTAACTAAAAAAGCCCCTGCCTCTTAAATAAGAGCAGCAGGGGCTTTAGTTTTTCTAAACAGCTAGGCGTATGCCACCGCTGGACGTGAAAAGTCATCGTGATGGGTATCTTCGAGTTCGGTCCAGCCGGTTTCCTCGGCCTGCTTCAACTCTTGCAGATCGGTTTCGTCCCAGATTTCCTCGCTGGCGAAGAGTGGTACTTCAACCGGTTTGGGCCGCTGGAACTCGCTCTGGTCAAGGGGAGCGGTAATCTGGACCGGGGCGTAGCCGAGCCGTGCCACGTACTCGCCCGGCAGCGGATTGAAGGCGTAGACATTCGCTTCGCCGTCCTCGTCTATCTCGCGCACAATCGCCGCGCCAGGTACAGTCTCGCGCACCGCTTTGACGAAGCGCTGGGAGAGGCCCATGCGGCGAGCCAGGCCGGTCAGACCCACGCCGCTCTGGTTGAAGAAAAGCTGTGTGGTGGCCCGCTCCAGCAAACCGCGCCCGGTATAAGAGTTCAGCCACTCATCGGGGCGAGGGGCCAGCAGCCAGAGACTTACGCCTATTTTTCCGGCGTTCTGGCCGAGCCAGCCGAGCGAACGGGTGGCAGGCGGATCGGAGAGCAATTCCTGGGCCTCGTCTACCAGCAGCAGGTAAGGCCTCGCCGGCAGGTTGATCGAGATGTGTGCCGTGAAGCGGGCGAAGAGCCGGGCAAAGTAGAACTGCTGGGCCTGTTCGCTCCAGGTGCTACGGACGGCGTTGGAAAGCCCCAGGAAGAGCATGTCATGGGTGTAGACCGGCAGCGGCAGGCGAGTAGGCCGGGCGCATAGCCAGCCGTAACGACCGCTGTAGGTCAACTGGCGCAATTTATGGGAGAGGGCGAAGTAGCCGCTGGTTTCCGAGCGAATCCACATGCTGGCTGCCGTAATCTCTTCGCCCCGGTTAACTTTCGCCAGGGCGCTTTCGACCAGCACGGCGGTCAGGTCTTCGTGCAATTCCTCATCCAGTTCCAGCAAAGCGCTCAAAAAGCTGCCCGTATCGCTAATCCAGCTTTCCAATCCGCCCGGTTGGTTCAGGCTTTCGCCGGTTACCTCCAGCGGGTTGAAATTAAACTCGTTTTCCGCCGGGCCAAAGGCCACGTAACGCCCTCCCAACTGTTCGACCAGCCTGGTCCAGCTACCTTTGCGATCAAAGCCGCAGACCGCTCCGCCTTTAATCCAGCGCATAGCCGCCATATAATGGGCCAGCGAAGCGGCTTCTTTAGCCGAAGTTTTACCCTGTTCGCCCAGCAGGAAGAAAGCGCTGCGCCCGGCTTTAGCCGCCGGGTTAGTAAAGACCGGCTCACCGGTAACCGAAATTCCCACTAAAGGCTGGCTGGCCGGTTGTTCCGGCAGGTCGTTCACTGCCAGGTGTACGATGCTGCCCGCTTCGCTGGCGGGTATGATAAAAGGCCGTTCCAGGCGGTTGAGATTGAGCGGGGCGCAGTCCAGCATAGCGTTTTGCAGTACGCTCAGAATCTGCACTCGGTGAGAGGCTATTCCGGCTTTCTCCAGTTCATCTTCAAATGTTTCAACCGCATCGGAGAACTCTTCAGGCAGCGCGCGTAAAACCAGCCCGACACCGAGTTCAAAGTAACGTAGTTCCTCATCGAAAAGCCCGGCAAAGCGGTTCTGCACGTCCGTAAGTTGTTCATCCAGTTCCTGGGCATCACCGCGCCGTCCTTCACGCCGCGCTTTATCTAACTGGTCGGCCAGGTAAGTAATGCGCCGTTCGAGTACTTCGCGCACGCTGTTATCCTGCTGGGCCGGGGTGAGGTGAACGCTGATATCGAATTCAGAAGCCGCCAGTAGAGGACTTTCCAGCAAGGCGGTAGTCCAGCCTGACTCGCTCTTGAGCGGCGGAGCGGACAGAGTCCAGTACGCGCTGGAATAACCGTTATCAAAATGTTCTTCAGATATTTCGAGCGGATTACCGGTCAGATCATCGGCAATAAGTTCGTTAAAAGGCTCTACCTGGTCTTCCAGCATAGCCGGGGCAAAGTAATCCAGCAGCAGCACGCTCAGTTCGGAAGAAGAGCAGGCCGTTGCTTCGCAGGGCAGCGTGGAGATTAGTCTGGCCATAGTAATGGTCAGCTCTTCCTCGGTACGCCCGGAAATAAACAGCCCGTACCAGAGTTGAGTCAGGCCGCTATCTTCGGCCGGGTAGATCACGTTGTCCAGGTAGTCCTGAAGGAAAAAGTGAGCCACTTCTTCATCACGCATACGGAGCATGGCAAATTGTTGCCAGGCCTGATAATGAGCGCCTAACTGGCCGTTACGGCGGCGCAATAAAAACTGGGCGGAGCTATCGGCAGGCAGCGCTTTGCAAAGAGCGGTATAAAAAGCCTGGTCGCTGTGCCCGTCAGCCAACCAGCGGTTTAGACTGGTTCCGTTCAGGCGTAAAGCAGCGGTAAAAACCGGGGTAGTTCGAGCCTGTCGCCGGTTGGCATAAGCGCTGGGATGAAAAACCGTCAAGGCGTATTCCGGGGCCAGTTCGATTACGCCAAACTTTTCATTACCGGTGACGCTCAAAACCGGCCGCACATTCTTGAAGCCGGTAAAGAAGGCCAGCGATTCATATTTACTTTTGCCGAATAACGATAGCGCCATAATTTTCTCTTAAAGAGCAAGCGCCGCATTTCGGAGAAACGGGCGCTTCCATTTATATTGTCTGAAATCTGCCTGCTACTGGCTGCTCCGCCAGCTTGCTACCAGCGAGTTGACGTTGTTGATGTAAACCGTCGGATTATTATGATCTTCCGATGGTGCGTACTTAGGTACGATTTGCTCCACCGTCCGCAAGTTCCAGCCGTTGATGTAGAGGTTGCGGATCAGTTTGTACCAGTCTTCCATCCCGGCTTCCCAGGTTGGGTACTTGCGAAAACCCTGGTATCCATCAAACCCGCTGTTAGCAGTTTGCCGGATATTGCCGATTGATTTGGTGGTGACGGCGACCCCTTTAGTTCCGGCAGTACTTTCGTGGACGAAGAAGGCCAGCGCGAAGGCCGGATCAATGTTGTACTTTACGCCCAGGTCGTAGAGCGCCTGACCTTTCCCCGCTGCCGGGGAATTGTACTGCTTCAGCACCTGCTCGATTTTGGCTACCGTAATGCTCGGTTTGCCTTCGATACCGTGGGCTCCCGGTGCCACCGGTGGCAGATTGCCTCTTGTGTTAACACTCGCGTTGCCCTGGTCAATGGCGGTATCCACCACCGCTCCGCTCGCCCCGAAACGATAGATTTCGGCGGCGGCTTCCTGGTCGCTGTTTCTGCTGTCCAGCCAGTTTTTAGCTGAAGTAATCACCAGCCAGCCTACAATTAATCCGACAATAAGCCGGAGCAGGCCGCTGCGGAAGCCACGAGCCAGTAGAGAACCCAGGCTCTCCAGGGCCGGATTAACGGCGGGAGACTGGGCATGAGAAAGACTTTCACTAAAGCTGAAAGAATAGACTGCTTCGGCAGGAGGGGTAATTCCACCTTTAGGGAGATAATAGGTGGAAGGTGCTACAGGTCTAGCCCGGTTGATGGTGAAGGACTGGGTGTAGGGCGAAACGGGTGCGCTGTACTGGTTGCCGGAGCGGTAGCGGGGCCTGACAGGCTCCTCTACAAAGGGAGAACCGGCTTCGTACTCCGGTTCTTCATCCTCGTCCTCTTCTTCGTACTGCTCTAGTTCGAGTTCTTCCTCACTTAACTCACTTTCTAACTCGTCTTCCTCATCGTCGTAAAAGTCCCATGTACGGGCTAGTCCTGCGCTCAATTACTGTCCGTCCTTACCTAGGGCCTTCAGTTTAGCCCGCTCCTGATCGTTAATTGGTCGGAAGTTGCCGTTCTCATTGATGTAAATCAACTGCTGATCTTCGACATTTGCCAGAAGATCAGGCTGGCCGTCGGCGTTTACGTCCTTAACCGATAACTTAACTGGAACGAGTTCTTTGTCCTTGCCGAATAGTTGAGGGCCAACAATCACCCGCGTTTTGGTGGGATCGCCGCCCGGGTATTCCGTAATCGAAATTTGTCCTTTAATGTTTTGCGCTACGAATAAAGTTTTGTTACCGTCAGTTTCATTATGGCCGACATTGGCTTCCAGGCGCGTAATGCGCGGGCGGCCATAGGTCATGTCATCCTGCCAGACCTGCCAGGTATGTACGGCGAAAGAGACTACCAGGTAAGAAACGATCAAAACGGCAATAACCCCGGCCCCCAGCAGAGCTAACCGCATGGTGGAACCGTTCGCCTGTATATTGAGACGGGAGAGTGGGTTGCCGTTGCTGGCCGGACGGCGGCCAGGCGCCGGGCGGGTTTGTACACGACGAGTAGCCTCTTCGCCATAACCGCGAGGAAGCGCTGCCGGGACATTTACCGAGCGACGCGGCCCGTTGCCGGGTAGAGGTTGGGGCATGGGAGCTTTCTGCCGGGTAAGACTGCCGCCCGCTACCCGGTAAGCCGGAGGTGTACCGGGCGCAGGGCGGCGAACCGGAGGAGCCTGTTCGAGATCTTCGTCATATTCCGGATAACTGTAGTTGCGCGCGGCACTATTGTAGCTGGGCATAGCAGTATATTCCTTTCCAAAGGCTAAAAGGATAGACACGAAAAAGAAAAACGCAGGAGACATGAAAATGAACAGGGTGATACTTTCCTGCTTTAAAACCTTCCGTGAATGCTTTTTTGGCCCACCTGGCGCCTTGCTGGTGAAGTAAGGATGCAGGAGGAGCAGTAATTACGTTAATTTGTTCCGTTATTTTTATTTGTAGATTATCTGTTCTACAAGCTGATGTTCGCATTATAGAACAAATTTACGCATATGTCAAGTACTTTTTAGAACAAATGAGCAAAATCCTTCGAACGGCACAAACCAATCTTGAATAGAACAAAAGGACTACTGCCGAGCATGTTAGAACAAATATTTGTATTTGTCAAAGGCCTTTTTCCCTCATTGTATGTTATGTCAGGTTATGCTAGAATTGTCTGCAAAGAGTTGGTTTTGCAACCTGCATGGGCCTTTTGATCATTGCAAATCAGCGGCTTTTTAATAAGGCAAGGTTCAACCTTTCGTTTTGCTAATGGTTTACCAAATTTGAAAGGAGTGCCGCTTGGTAACTCTATTCGACTTTTTAACTTTCTTTCTGGGCTTGTTCCTGGTAGCCCTCGGCGAGTTTTTTATGCTGGCCGGTGGGGCGGAAAGTAACTTCGGCCTGGCTGTTTTCGCGGTCCTGATAACCATTATTGGCCTGGGCATTTCAATGGTCCGCGAACTGACCAACGAAAATGCCGGGCAGGAACGCGATTTGCGCAAGATTTATGGCTTTATTTGCTTCCTGAGCGGCGTTGCTTATATCGTTATTCCGATTTTCCAGGCAGCCTCCCGCCTGACCGGCAATACGATGTCCTTCGCAATGGCCATTCTGTTGATCTTCACAGTGCTGGTAGGATTGGTCTTTCTCTTCCTGGGCTATTCCTGGGTGGGAGCCTTCGATGGCGACCAACCGCCGCCGGACTATGAAGAAGTTGAACCTGTACGGCGCAGCAATCGCCGCTCCTATTAGTCTCGATGGAAAATCCCGACCCTCGGCAGGAACAATCGGAAGACACGCCGCGATCATCCGGGCTGGCAAAGCCAAAAGGTAAAGGAAGCATTCTGTTGATTGCGGCTCTCTTTTACCTGAGCCTGTTATTGATGGCGGCCCTGGTCTTTCTGGCGGTAGTGCTTCGCCAGTGATTTTCTTGCTAGCCGGGTCAGGATGTGCTATCATGAGCGGGTGAGATAAGCACTTTTGAAATTTAATTTACGGGAGCTTGGGCAAGCCAGGCTGAGAGGAAGACCGGCGCGTCTTCGACCGTCCGAACTTGATCCGGATAATACCGGCGCAGGGAAAGAGGCACTTCTTACTTCCAGTTACTATTAGGTTTAGTTTTACCCCACCTGACGGAAGAAGAATTTTGCACGCATGGATTGATTGACCGCCGGTTATAGACCGGCGGTTTTTGATTTTATATGTTACGAGAAAATAGTTTGACCGGCACAAATTTAAACCATGATAACAGCGCAAACGCCCGGCTAAAGTTGCAGGGCCTTAACAAGCGCTTTGGCGAGCTGGAAGTTTTGCGCGATATCAGCCTGGAAGCCGGACCGGGAGAATTTGTTACGCTGCTGGGACCCAGCGGGTCGGGTAAAAGCACCCTGTTCAACATCCTGGCGGGGCTGGAAAAGGCCGAGAGCGGCCAGATTTGGCTGGACGACTCCACCGCCGGTCTCAAAGGGAAATTCGCTTACATGCCACAGCGGGATGCCCTGTTACCCTGGCGTTCCATCCTGGATAACGTTATTCTGGGCGCGGAGTTGCAGGGTAAGTCGAAGAAAGCGGCCCGGTCTGAAGCCCTCGCCCTTTTCCCTGAATTCGGCCTGGAAGGCTTTGAGAAAAGCTATCCTTTTGAGCTTTCGGGTGGGATGCGCCAGCGCGCCGCGCTACTGCGCACCGTCCTGACTCACCGCCCCGTGCTGCTGCTGGATGAACCGTTCGGGGCGCTCGATGCCCTTACTCGCTCCAATCTCCAGACATGGCTGTTGCAACTGCAAGCTCATTTGCATCGCACTATCCTTTTTATCACCCACGATGTAGAAGAAGCTTTATTGTTGAGCGACCGAATCTATGTAATGAGCCAGCGCCCGGCGCGGGTAGTGCTGGTACAGGAAGTGACGCTGCCGCAACCGCGCTCGGTTACTTCCCCCGAATTTGTAGCATGTAAAGCCGGGCTGCTGGCGGCCCTTAAATCAACAGGAGCCCTCTAATGCGCGAAGTTGATTTAGATACTTTGAGAAAGACCCGCGAACAGGTGCAGAAAGCGCAGCCTGTTAACCGGGAAAAGTCTCGCTTGACTTACCGTTCGAGCCTTATGTTAAAACGCTACGGCCCGGCAGTCCTGCTTTTGATCCTGCTGCTGGCAGGCTGGCAACTCTATACGGTTGTCAGCGGTATTCGGGCTACGGTCCTGCCCGGTCCCTGGCGGGTGCTGGAAGCTTTAGTTAACTTCTGGGATGTCATCTACGACAACCTGCTCTATACCCTCTACGAAACAGTAGTCGGTTTCGGTGTAGCCCTGGTGGCGGGTTTTGCCTTTGCCATGCTGCTCGATAGTTCGTCCGTTTTGCGCCGGGCAGTTTACCCGCTACTGGTGGCCAGCCAGACTATTCCCCTGGTAGCAATTGCGCCCCTGCTGATTATCTGGTTCGGCTACGATATCGTGCCAAAGATTCTGGTGGTCTGGCTGGTTTGTTTCTTTCCAATCGTAGTCGCCGGGGTAGACGGCTTTGCCTCCACCGACCCCGAAATTACCCGCCTGTTCAAGAGTATGAACGCCACGCGCTGGCAAATCTTCTGGAAGTTGCGCCTGCCCTCCGCCCTGCCATTCCTCTTTTCCGGCATCAGAATAGCCATTACTTACAGTGTGGCCGGGGCTATCCTGGGCGAGTACGTGGGCGCCGAAAAAGGATTGGGTATTTTTATCCAGCGCTCCAAAAACTCATTCCGCAACGACCTGATCTTTGCGGCGGTACTGGTGACTGCTGTAGTTAGCGTCCTGCTCTTTGTGCTGGTTTCCGTCATTCAGCACCGGGTAATGCCCTGGTATTTCAAAATGCGAGAGAAGAAAGAAGAGATTCAGTAGGTTATTAAGCCTGAAATGAACTTGACATAATAAAAGGAGAAGAGATGCTATTAGCTTTCAAACGGTCAGGACTGTTACTGGCCCTGACATTATGCTTTGGCCTGCTGCTGGGGGCCTGTGGCGATAATACCGCTACTACCGCCCCTGCCGCTACTACGGCAGCCTCCACCACAGCGGCAGCTACCACCAGTGCAGCCACTGCCGCCGCTGCTACCACTGCTTCTGCCACTACTCAGGCCGCCACTACTCAGGCCGCCGCTACTACTGCTTCGGCTACCACCGCCGCTGCTACAACGGCTGCTCCTACCACCGCTGCGGCCAGCGCCACAACGGCTGTCGCCAGTGGCGCCCCGGTAAAATTAACCCTGGCCCTGGACTGGACACCTAACACTAACCATACCGGGATTTATGTCGCTCTGCAAAAAGGCTGGTACAAAGATGCCGGAATTGACCTGCAACTCCTACCCTATGCCGATGGAACTATTCCTGATGTCCTGGTGGGCCAGGGTAAAGCTGATCTGGGTATCAGCGGTGCCGACAGCGTTGCTACCTATCGTGCCGCCGGGCAACCGGTTGTCTCAATCGCGGCGATTATGCAGCACAACACCAGCGGTTTTGCTTTTCTCAAAGATTCAAACATCAAGCGGCCGCGTGACCTGGCCGGTAAACGATACGCCGGGTTTGGTGCGTCTTTTGAAGAGCCGGTCATTGCCGCTATGATTAAGGCCGATGGCGGAACAGATACCAAGATTCAAAACATCACGGCTAACGTGGGCGGCTACCAGGCTGTTGCTTCCAAGCAGGCTGATTTCGTCTGGATTTTTGCCGGTTGGGAAGGTATCCAGGCTAAGCTGGACAAAGTAGATCTCGGTATGTTCATGCTGAAAGATCACGGTATTCCTGACTTCTATACCCCGGTGATCATCACCAGCCAGGACGATGCCAAAAACAAAAAGGATGCTCTCAAGGCTTTTATGGCGGCGACTGCGCGCGGCTATGAATACGCTGTGGCCAACCCGAAGGATGCCGCCGACCTGCTGATTGCGGCCAATCCTAAAGGCACTTTCAGCAATACCGATCTGGTCTACCAGAGCCAGGATTACCTGAGCAAGCAGTACAAGGCCGAAGCGCCCAAGTGGGGTGTCCAGACCCTTAAAGCCTGGACTGACTACCCTAAAT
Organism: Chloroflexia bacterium; assembly: GCA_036261665.1. Taxonomy (GTDB): domain Bacteria; phylum Chloroflexota; class Chloroflexia; order Chloroheliales; family Chloroheliaceae; genus 54-19. The sequence goes on along the minus strand of DATAKM010000071.1, from coordinate 136,974 downwards.
TCCTCTACGATAACCAGGTTCTACTCGATCCTGACGGCAAGCCTCTCACCAAAGAACTGGACTACAGTTCGCTCTTTACCAACGATTTCTTGCCGCAATAAACTTATGCAGGGGTGAGAACCTTTCTCGCCCCTTTCTCCCGGCCCGCTCATTTATCCACATTCCCAGGCATTTATCCACAAATTCACCCACATACTTATCCACAATAGGTGAATAAAGTCATCCCTTTATATTAAAGACAGTCAAGTAAAACTTGAAAATTTAGATTAAAAATTCATCTACTTCTACCTTTGTTGTAACTTTAATATACTATAATAATTTCGCAATGTAACATCCTCATTCTACAGATATAACAGAATCCTCTTTTGTAGCAGGTACAAAAAGCCAGTATCAAATCCCATTTCCCCCCACCAATATTTTGTGTATTGCTGAGTGCAAGGAGGTTACTATCATGCGAAAAAGGTTTGGTATCAGCCTATTGCTGGCAACCTTGATGCTGCTTTCCCAGGTTATCTCGGTCGGAGCTTATGATCCAAATTCCAATATTGTTCCGCCCGACCAGACAGCCTACGGAAAAACTTACTATCAATGGGCTGAGGCATGGTATCAGTGGCTATTCCCTCTGTGGGGACAGAAGGGCGTCAATTTGTTTGGTGGTAGTGAATGCGTTTCGCTTAACCAGAACCAGGAGGTCTTTTTCCTGACCGGTACATCGGGCGGTAATCATGTAGAACGGCACTGTTCCATTCCGGCAGGTCGCCCTCTGTTTTTCCCGGTTCTCAACACCGCTTACTTTGAAGATCCAGCGGTATATGACCATTCAATGAAGCCTCCTTATGTCCCGGCTACCTGGGTAAAGTTGCTTTATCAAGCTCTTGCACCCGATAACACCTCTTTACAGGCCTGGATTGACGACGTACCGGTAGCGAATTTGCGTGACTATCTGGTGGTTACGGACCCGCAAAAGCCTTTCCCGGTTAATATACCGGCTTTTGGCATTAAAAACTGGGAGGGGGTGCAGGGAGGTTTTTACCTGCTTGTAAATCCGCTTTCTCCAGGAAAACACACTATCAGAATTTTAGCTGACCAGCACCAACCTGTAGAAATACCTGTACCGGAAGGCGTATCTCCCGCTGCATTCCCGGCTTTTCAAGTAGATCTTAATATTACTTTAAGAGTAGGGTAACATTATTTTGACTCAGATACCGAATGGAGTTCTACCAAACGGAACTAGAGGTACTCTCCAACCGAAAAGACCCTGGCGTATATCAGGGTCTTTTTACTTATTTTTGGTAGGCATTTAGAAAGATTTGCCAGGCTTTAACTTCACCTTTATCCTGAATATCTTTAACCGTCCATGGATCATCCTCGAATATTGTTTGCGCAGCCTGCTCGTTCTCTACTCTGATGATTAGCAGCGCGCCTGAGCCATCATCAAATGGGCCGCCCAGCAGGATTTGTCCCGTCTCGAAAAGGCGATCCATAAATTCGGCATGTTCATCCCAGTAGGGTTGCTGGCGGGCAGCAAGATTGGGAACCCAGGCAGACCCGGCCTTGCGAAATACCACAAAAGTTTGCATTTCAGGCTCCTTTTCGGAAATTTGACTCAAAAGTGTCAGCGGTTAATTGAAGGTAGCTTATCAAAAGGCCATAATAATTACAATACTGGCATAGAGAGGTTTAACTACATCCTCTGTCATTCTGAGGTCGCAGCCGAAGAATCTCGCGCCGTTGGCGTTGGCACAATCCGAAGAACAGAGATTCTTCGGGCCTTAGATCGAGGTAAGACAAGGTTGAGTGATAGCTAGGCCCTCAGAATGACATGGCATAGAACTGGACTTTATGGCTGGAATTCTGGTAGCCATAACGCCCGGTGAAGCCTACCTTGCGGGCATTCCCGCGCGGTCCTGAATCCACCCCGCTCCCTCACATGTCATTCTGAAGGCCGACTGTGGCAACCAATGATAGTTGCGTGGATATAAGGCCTGAAGAATCTCGCTTCCGGCCCGGTTCTCAAGAGTGGCGCTGCGTTACCGCAAGTACAGCCAGTGACCCTTTTAGGCTACTGCGGGCTGTCAACTCAAGCCTGCTAAAGAGGCTACTTTAAGTTTTACCAGGTACCTTTTAGTACTTTCAGTCTACTTTCGCATATAGCCCATACTTGGCTGCAAGCCCCCTTGTGGGTAGTGATGGGTATGCGATGGTACATACTCAACTGATACCCTGAATATTCCATCCTGATAGTCTTAACAGGGCCTGAGATGGTAAAATCTGCATAAGAACAGGAAAACAACAGCGTTGGGTGCGAGATCTGTACAGCATAGCTCTGGCTGCATCAGTATATGCGGAGATAGTAAAGAAAATGAATGAGTCCATCGAGGAATATTTCAAGCAAGGTGTTCAGTACTTCAAAGAAGGTAATTACGACCAGGCCATAGATGCCTTCAGCAAAGTTATTCAAGCCGGTATAAATGGCACAAGTAAATACATGGGAACGACCTTCTATAATCGCGGTTTAGCCTTCTTTGAACTTAAAAGGTATAGCGAAACCATCAAAGATTACGATATGGCCTTGCAATACAGGTTTGATAAAGCCAAAACATATCGAAGTTTAGGTCATGCTTATATAAAGCTTGGAGATAATCCATCTGCTCTGGAATATTACTCTAAAAGTCTTGAATTAGAACCAGACGATACTATAACCCTGACAAATAGAGGTCAATGCTACTTCAGGTTAAAGAAGTATGCACAGGCGATGGAAGATTATAATCGAGCCATTGAGCTTGATTCTCAATTTGCCCTTGCTTACAGTAATCGCGGACAGCTTTTAGAAAAGCTGGGCAAGCGTCAACAGGCTATTGAGGATTTTGATAGGGCCATTGCATTGGAACCTGCCGACTCTACTTTTTATTCAAATCGAGGAGTTTCTTATAACGAGCTGGGTAATTACGAAAAAGCTTTAGAAAATCTCAACAAAGCTGTTGAACTGGCTCCCGATTCCGCACTCGCTTACACTAATCGAGGGCAAGCCTTTTTTAATATAGAGGATTACAGGCGAGCCTTTCAGGAGCATATTAAAGCGGCCCAGCTAGACCCAAACAATCCAGTGATCTACAATCATTTAGGAATGACTCTAATGGGTTTAGGGGAAACGCAGCAGGCTATCCAGAATTTTAGCAAAGCTATAATGCTTGACCCTTCTAATGCCAACTACTATGTAAATAGAGGTGTGGCCTATAATAGCAGTCGTATTAAGGATTTTCAAAAAGCCATGCAAGACTATAACCGGGCTATCGCGCTTGAGCCGGAAAACATCTCAGCCTTAAGTAATCTTGCGGCCACCTATGTAAACGTGGGTAATTATAGCGGCGCTATCAGACTTTGCCAGCAAGTATTGGAACTGGAATCAACTTTAGCTTTTGCCTGCTACATTGCAGGAGTCGCTTATAAGATGCAAGGCCCCCTGAGTGAAGCAAAAGCCTACTTGCAGAAAGCCGTCCAGTATGGAAATCAACAGGCAAAACAGGTTCTGCATGAATTATCTAAAACAGAGTAATAACAAATTGTCTATTTGATAGAATAAAGCTGCAACCAAAATATAGGAGTCGCAGCGAGCAAGGTAGAAGTTATGTTTATCTTCAGGATCAAAGCCAGGAAAGCACGTTTGCTTGCTTTCTTTTGCCTCTATTTGAGTACCTTCTATTTAACCGCATGTACCGAGACGGCTAAAGACAGCCCCGCTTCAGTTGCAACGGCTGGCACAACCACAGGTTCAATAACGGCCAGCCCAACTATTATTCCGACCGTGCCGAATAGCCCTAGCGCAGCCCCAACCGCTACCACCCCTGCTTCTGAAGAATGGCAAACCCGCTGGCTGCGCGGCATTCCTTGCCGGGCGCCCTGCTGGGAAGGGATAACGCCGGGCGTCACAACCATTGATCAAGCCTTTAATGTACTCAAAAGCAGTCCGATTCTGACAGGAGTACAAACAGGTGACGTGTTTAAAGCTGGAGAAATGAGCCAAGTAGCTCAGGCATATTGGATAGATAAAAACGGCCAAAAAAATCCTGATGGTATAGTTCTATTTGCCAATCTAAAATCTTCTACTAACCTTGTTAGTGCCATTAGTCCTCATTATTATCGAAAGTTTACCCTGGGAGAAGTTATCAAAGCTTACGGTGAGCCAAGCCATCTGGTCTTATCCAGTTTTCCCTATGATTATGATGTTTCCAAACAAATCTATACTTTGGTGATAGTTTACAAGCCCTTTGGCTTTGTTATGATGATGGACAAACGGGTTGTAGGGAAATTTGAGCTTACACCGCAATTAGTGCTAGACTCGCCCGTCTTCTTTGATGATAAGCTTGCCAGTTTAAAGGATATAGGCTCAATTGTTTATCCTACTTTAGAAGATATGCGGCCCTGGGAAGGTTTCAAAACCCTGGAGTACTACTGCCAGACGGCAAAAGAATGTTCCTTGTGATCGGATTAGAAAAGCAGCGCCTCTGCAAAAGACGCTGCTTTTCAGGTTCCAGATACTAGCGCTGGCTGTAATGCGTTTCGGAGAGGGAGCGCAGGCGCTCGGCGCTGGATTCGGCAGTGATGTCGCGCTGGGCGTTGCCGAGCAGTTCGTAGCCGACCATGAATTTGCGGACAGTGGCGGAACGCAACAGCGGTGGGTAGAAATGGGCGTGCAGGTGATGGCCCGGATAGGCTTTGCCGTCTGTGGGCGTCTGGTGGAAGCCCATCGAATAGGGGAAGCTGACCTCGAAAAGATTGTCGTAGCGGGTGGTCAGGCGGCGCAGCAGGTCGGCCAGGGCATCGCGCTGCTTATCGTCCAGGTCGAGGAACGACCCGGCATGGCGTTTGCTCATCAGGAGCGTCTCGAAGGGCCAGATGGCCCAGAAGGGTACTACGGCCAGCCATTCCTCGTTCTGGATGACCACGCGAGAGCCGTCCTTTTCTTCCAGGGCGGCGTAATCGCAGAGCAGGCAGGAGCCGTGCGAGGCCTGGTAATCGGCCTGGGCCGCCATTTCTTTGGCCGGTTCGTTGGGAATATGCTCCTGGGCCCAGATCTGGCCGTGCGGGTGCGGGTTGCTGGCTCCCATCATGGCGCCGCGATTCTCGAAAATCTGGACATGGCCGATATAATCGAGGCTGCCCAGTTCGCGGTATTGGTCGGCCCAGGTATCCACCACCTTGCGGATAGCGGAGGTTTCCATGCGAGCCAGGGTCAGGTCGTGGCGGGGCGAGAAGCAGATCACCCGGCCAATGCCGCGTTCACTCACGGCTATCAGTAGATCATCCTCTTTAAAAGAGCCTTCGGGAGTATCCGGCAAAAGCGCCGGGAAATCATTATTAAAAACGTACACCGAGTCATAATCGGGAGTGACCGCGCCACCCGCCCGCGGATTACCGGGGCAGAGATAACAGGATGGGTCATATTCCGGCTTTTGCTCCTCGGCGGTTTTCTCGACCTGGCCCTGCCAGGGGCGCTGGGTGCGCTGGGGGGAGACCAGCAGCCATTCCCGAATTAACGGGTTATAGCGGCGATGCGGCTGCCGGAATAGTTCATTATTATCAATAGTCAAAGCTCATCTCCTGAAAATACGGTTCCTTACCTTTATATATCATGCGTATGTTCCAACCTTCTACGCTCATTATATCCCATTCCAGAATTCTTGTTAGCTTATTCCGTGCCGGGTATTGAGGCAGCTTTTTTCCAATTCCTGCCTGGCCTCTCCCTTCACAGGCCAGGCCGAGTGATAGAGGTTTATCAGAGCCTGTGACGTCGAATTGTTGCTCTTTAGGCCGAAAAATAGTAAAATACTGGTAACTATATAAGGTTAAGAAAGAAAAACGGTCCATTTCGCCGGTAGAGCGCGGGCCGTTGATTAAAGAGCGGGCTTATTTAAAAAGCGCGGTTATTGAAAAGTATAGGCTTGCTGGCTGAAGTTTACCCTCTTAGCAACTATCCGGTCCAGCAAAGCAATTTAGGAGGATTCATTTTTAATGGCACAGACATTTAATGGCGTAGAGAAATCCACCTGGACAACTAAAGTCGGCCTGGCTCAGATGCTCAAAGGCGGCGTAATCATGGATGTAGTGAACGCCGAGCAAGCCAAAATTGCCGAGGAAGCCGGGGCGGTCGCCGTGATGGCGCTCGAACGCGTGCCTGCTGATATTCGCCGCCAGGGTGGCGTAGCCCGCATGAGCGACCCGGAACTGATTGTTCAGATCAAAGAATCCGTATCTATCCCGGTAATGGCTAAAGCCCGTATCGGTCACTTCGTGGAGGCCCAGATTCTGGAAGCCCTCGGCATAGACTATATTGATGAAAGCGAAGTGCTGACTCCGGCTGACGACCAGTATCACATTGACAAACACGGCTTCAAAATCCCGTTCGTCTGCGGTTGCCGCAACCTGGGTGAAGCGCTCCGCCGCATCGGCGAAGGCGCGGCCATGATTCGCACCAAAGGCGAAGCCGGTACCGGAAACGTAGTAGAAGCCGTCCGCCACCAGCGAGCCGTCCAGGGCGATATTCGCCGCATCCAGGGCATGGGCCGCGAGGAACTGATGACCGCCGCCAAAGAACTGGGCGCTCCCTACGAACTGGTTCTGCAAATTCACGAAACCGGCAAACTCCCGGTGGTGAACTTTGCCGCCGGTGGTGTGGCGACCCCTGCCGATGCCGCTCTCATGATGCAACTCGGTAGCGATGGCGTTTTTGTAGGTAGCGGTATTTTCAAGAGCGGCGATCCGTTCAAACGCGCCAAGGCGATTGTCCAGGCTGTTACTCATTATAATAACCCGAAGATCCTGGCGGAAGTCTCCAAGAACCTGGGCGAAGCGATGGTAGGCATCGAAATTTCGCAGATTCCGCGGGAACAGGTGCTGTCCGAGCGCGGCTGGTAGCTGCTGACAGGCGGGTTTGAACGAAAATGCACACTGACAATCTTAATAAGGCCCCGAAAATCGGGGTACTGGCGCTTCAGGGCGCTTTCATTGAGCATATCAAAGTGCTCAAGGAACTGGGGGCGGATGCGCGTGAAGTGCGTCTGCCCGAAGACCTGGAAGGCCTGGACGGTCTGATTATACCGGGCGGCGAGAGTACCGCCATCGGCAAGTTGATGACTAACTGGGGCTTGACCGAGCCGATTAAAGAGATGGCTCAAAGTGGTAAGCCGGTCTGGGGTACTTGCGCCGGGATGATCTTGCTGGCCAGGGATATTGGCGGGCTTAAACAGCCGCTCCTGGGTCTGATGGACATCAAGGTTAAGCGAAACGCTTTCGGCTCACAGTTGGATAGCTTCGAAGCCGATCTAAGCGTACCGGCCTTCCACCAGGAACTGGCGGAAGATGCCGCTGAGCGAGCCGAGCCGTTCCGAGGGGTATTCATTCGAGCGCCCTATATTGAACAGGTTGGACCGGAAACGGAAGAATTGGCCAGCCTGGAAGGTGAAGATGCGGTTAAAGCAAAATCGGCACTGGAAGGTGAGACGGGTAAAATTATTGTTGCAGCTCGCCAGAACAATTTGCTGGCTACCGCTTTTCATCCTGAGCTAACCGAGGATCATCGCTTCCACCGGCTTTTCTTGAAAATGGTGGAAAAAGGGCAATAGCACCTGCAACCCCCTTTCTACTTTAACGAAGGTGGTACATTAGTTTGCAAGTACGAACCCTGCACTTCAGTGATTTTCTGAAACTGGGCCGCATGCACCAGGCGGATATCGGGTTGAACCTGCCCTATTCGCTGGTGATACCGGATGTGCCGATTCCGGCGGCCCTCACTCAGCATTTGCCTGTCAGTATAGCCAATACCTCTGTTTATATTTGTGAAGATGACGGCAAACCGTCGGCCTTCGCGCAGGCGCGTGCCCGCCAGCGCCGGGCCGAATGGGAAATCCTGTGCCTGGGTGTCGTAGGTAATGTTCAACCGGAAGTAATTGAAATCCCCCGGCGTGAAGAAGTTGAAGCGGAAGTCCAGCCTGAACACGAGGCAGGCCATGAAGTTCGCCGCTCTAACGAAGGTCAGATGACCGCCGAAGGGCATACCATGACCGCTCACGCCGTGGAGGTGGGGGCCCGCCAGGAAGCCTTCGATGGCGGGACTAATACCACTGATGAAGAAATCAGTGAAAATTTTGACCGGATAACCGCATGGCCCGAAGAAATTGAACTGGCCTGGCTAAAACTGCTGGAACACCTGGTCATTGATGCCGGAGAAAAAGGGATCGTGCGAGTCTATGCTCGCCTGTCCAGCGACTCTCCTCAACTGGACCTCTTTAATCAGACCGGTTTTCACGCTTATACTCACGAAAACCTTTTTCATCTACAACTGGCCGAATCAGTAGACGCCCCGGTCAATCTCAACCTTAAGGAACAGCGTAACCGGGATGCCTGGTTCATTCAGCAACTCTACTCGGCTATTACGCCAACTTTTGTCCAGAATTCCGAGCAGACCACCAGCCGAAGCTGGGAAATTCATAAGGGCTACTTGCCGCGCCCGACCAAAGAAACCGGCTGGCTACTCAAAGAAGCTGATAAAGCGGTAGCCTACATTCGGCTGCTGAGCCACCGCAATCGCCATCTTTTGCAGATCATGAATCTGGACACCCGGCGAGAAATATTACCGGACCTGGTACGCTTTGCGCTATCTAATATAAAAGCCGGGCCCGATACTCATGTTTATTGCGCGGTCCGTGAATATCAGGCCGAACAGGAGGCGGTCTTAGAAGACGCGGGCTTTGTAAAGATCTTTGGCAAACAATCCGTCCTGGTCAAACATACCGTCCAATATGTGCGCGCAACTGAACGGCAGTTGGTACGCGGGCGCGAAGGCAAGCTAGAACTGGCCCGAACAGCCGTCCTACCGGATTTGACCACCCGGCTTGTCAAATTTATCAGGCGACACCTGATTTCGTTAGTAACTCTCTAACTCATCCTGATCCCGGTGTACGGAAGGAGACACCGGTTTTCACTTCGCTAAAAGTTGTTTGGTTTGTGACGAACGAAACAAATAACTCCTCATTTTCGTAATAAATATGCAGCGGCGCTTTCGCAGCGCGCACGCCCCGATTAAGGTTTATAGATAGATTGTGCCGCTTCATATGGAACATACTTTTTAGGTGGTGAAACCCTTTATGATAGATAAAATTGAGATAGACGAAGAAGAAGCGTTACTACCAGAACGTCCTATTACTGATGATCTCGAAATGCTTCTGGCGGCGTTGCCGCTCCATATTCGCCAATCATTGGAGAACCTGGGGGACCGCGCTGCCTTACTCGAAATAGTGATGGACCTGGGACGCCTGCCGGAAGCGCGTTACCGCGACCGGGAAGTTTACCTGGGGGACCGGGAAGTTACCGAAGCCGAATTAGAGCATGTTATCCAGAACATCGGTACGTTTGGCAGCGATAACCGGGCCGGTATCGAACGCACTTTGCACCGTATTTCGGTCATTCGCAACCGCGCCGGTAAAGCGGTTGGCCTGACCTGCCGTGTGGGCCGGGCCGTTTTTGGCACGATTGGCATTATTCAGGACCTGGTAGAAAGTGGCCAGAGTATTCTGCTGGTTGGCCGTCCCGGCGTGGGTAAAACTACTCTCTTGCGCGAAACTGCCCGCGTGCTGGCCGATGATCTGCACAAACGCGTCATTATTGTTGATACCAGTAACGAAATTGCCGGTGATGGCGATATTCCGCACCCGGCCATCGGGCGCGCTCGCCGCATGCAGGTAGCCCGGCCTGATTTGCAGCACAACGTCATGATCGAGGCGGTGGAAAACCACATGCCGGAAGTAATTGTGATTGACGAAATCGGTACGCAACTGGAAGCGGAAGCCGCTCGTACTATCAACGAACGCGGTGTCCAGTTGATTGGCACGGCGCACGGTGTCTCCCTGGAGAACCTGATGCTCAACCCGACCCTTTCGGACCTGATCGGCGGTATCCAGAGCGTAACGCTGGGTGATGAAGAAGCCCGGCGGCGGGGCACTCAAAAATCGGTGCTGGAACGCAAAGCGCCTCCGACCTTCGATACGATGGTCGAAATTCGGGACCGCGACCGGGTGGCAGTCCACCTGAGCGTGGCCGATACGGTTGACGCTATTCTGCGCGGCCAGCCTTACACTACTCAGATTCGCTACCGCAACGAAAAAGGCGAAATCGAAACCTACGAGGAAGAGATTGACCCTGAAGCAGTCGCGGTAGGCAATGCCGGGCAGCAACCGACCGGCGAACTGAGTATGGCTGCCTTTGGCTTTGGACCGCAGGCTAACAGCTACGGTAATAATAGTCGCAGTCGCGGCCACGGTAGCGGCGTGCATGGCGCGGCTACTGTCTCCGCTGGTGGTTATACAGGCCGTAAAGCCTCCAATAATCGCGGGACCAATGGCACGGTAGCTTTAGAAAGAGGTGGAGGGGCAGTCGCTAGCCGCCCGCAAGCGACGCTACCGGAGGAACCGATAGCCCTACCCACCCAGCGCCAGAGTCGCGACAAGCAACCGCACATGCCTTCCAGCCAGTTGAAACCGTTAAGGATTTATCCTCACGGCGTAAATAAGGGCCGGTTGGAAAATGTGGTAAAGCAGATGGGCGTACCGGCCGATATCGTGCGCGACATGAGCGACTCGGACCTGGTTCTGACGCTTAAGAATTACTACCGTCAGAAGCCGCTTTCGCTGCGCCAGGCCGAAAACGAAGGTATTCCGATCTATATCCTTAAAAGCAATACTGCCGCCCAGATAGAAGGCATTATTGCCCAGGTCTTCGGTGTAGATGCTCCCACCCGTCATGTTGACGAGGATGAGGACCGCATCGAAGGCGAGATGGACGTGAACTCCGACCCGGTGAAATCGGCCATCTACCAGACCGAAGATGCCATTAACCAGGTAATGCAGAAAGGCCAACCGGTCGAACTGCCGCCCCAGAATTCCTTTATCCGCCGCCTGCAACACCAGATGGCGGAGCGCTATAACCTGCTCTCGCAGAGCAGGGGACGCGAACCTTACCGCCGGGTCAAAATCTACCCGCAGTAAAAATATTGACCTTTAGCCGAGGCTATCACGCGATAAAGTGATAGCCTCTCTTTGTAACCGTTCGCTGAAATTTAACTTAATTCAGCTCTTTTAAGGCCACTTTTTTTTACATTCTGCCGATTGTGCGTTATACTTAGAGGCACAGGTTTGCGGGTAATCAGGTAAAATAGGGTAGTTGAGTAACGAAAGGCATTAGCAGGCGGTTTTAAATATAGTATAGTTATACTCTATAACCTGGAACAACAAAAAATATGAAAATGGTTATTACAGTGGTACAAGGTAAGGACGCTGGAACGCTGACCGATAAACTGGTAGCGCGGCGCTTCGGGGTAACCCGGATCAATACCAGCGGTGGTTTCCTGCGCGAATCCAATGCCACTTTCCTGATCGGCGTGGCTGAAGAACAGGTAGATGAGGTAGTCAGCATTATCCGAACTGTCTGTAAAACCCGCACTCGCTACTTAAACCCTATGCCGCCTATGAGCGAACCGGGCGGTGAGATCTACGTCCCCAACCCGATAGAAGTGCAGGTCGGCGGCGCAACTATTTTCGTGGTAGATGTGGAACAATACCTGCGCCTGTAATCTTGCCATTGTAGACAAATTAACGGGCTTGTAATACTATAACATGCAGTTGACTACGCCTGGCTTTGGCTCAAATAGCTTTATAATAGCGTTGCGGTATCTTCTTTAATTATGAGCTGCCCTTATGTTGCCAAAGCAATTATAAGTAAAAACGACAACAGTACGATTGTCGTCAGGTTATGTATGGCGATACCACGGGAACGGGACAACGATCCAGTTGAGATGCCTCCTCCTACCATTTGCTTTTCGAAAGCCAGTTTCGTGGATTGCTACCATTATAAAATTATGCTGTTGCGGTCCGAACTGCCCGTTGAACAGCCAGAAGGTGGGTCCAGTCAGGCCGTCAGTATGCCCGATAAGAGCAACGATGCTATGGGCAATACCGAACGCCGCTGGCACGATATAAACCCTACCGGTGGTGATAATGAATTGAAATCTGACCAGGAGCGGTTTTAGCGCTAACCGGTCATAACTGGCAGAGTCAAGGCTGCTGTTGGCCCTCTTCCCGACTTGGCCACGGAAAGGCTCAGGCGTCCTACCGGGCGTTTGAGAGAAGGAATTAATAGCTGGATGTCCCAAGAATTTCTAAATCAGGTTCAAAATGTTTTAAGCTCTATCCTGAATGTTTTTCAGGTGGTAGCCACTTTTCTGATAGCGTTTCTGGTCGTGCTCTGGATGACGCTCTGTTTCTGGACCTTCCGAGATATACAGTCACGTACCCGCGATATTATTGCCCAGATTTTCGCCACTCTGCTGGTCTTCTTCTTTAATATTCCGGGCGTCTTGCTCTATATCCTGGTGCGGCCTAAAGAAACTCTCGAACAGTCCTACGAGCGCAATTTGCAAGAGGAGTACATGCTGCAAGACCTGGAGGAGCGCGAAATTTGCCCTACCTGCCGGGTGAAAACTCAGCCTGACTTTCTCTTCTGCTTTAATTGCCGTACTCGCCTGCGCCGGGAGTGTTCTAACTGCGGCCAGTTAGTCAAACTAAAGTGGGCCAGTTGTCCTTTCTGCGGCACGCCCCAGAAAGCGAAGCCCCGCGATACCGGCGCGGAACGCTATGGCCTGGGTGCCCCGCGTACCAATACTCATTCGCAACCGCTTAGCACCGCCCTGGCTACTACTCCGACCGGCACCGGAAACCTGGCGCGCAGTCCTTATGCTCCACCGGAAACCGAATATAACCCGGCGATTGGCGCAAGTAATTACACTTCTCCCACCTCGGGAGGACGCCGGGCGGAATATGCCGATGGTGGCGAACGTCACGAATATAACCAGGAAACTTCGTACAACTACCAACCGGAACAGCATTATAACGGGCAGGCGCAGGCCGATGGAGAAGGCCTTTCGGATGAAGAGTTGACCGCTGAAATTGCTCCCGAGCTAGCCCCGGATGCGCCTTATGATCAGCCAACCCGCCGTTACCAGCCTCGACGCCGCCGGAACAATGGTGCCAATCGCAACGATAACACACCTCGTAATAACGACGACAGCAATTCCTGACTTCTTTGGTGGATCTATTTTGAAAAGAGGCCTCGTTCCAGATACGAGGCCTCTTTTCGTATAAGTCGGTGACTTTATAAGTTGGGCTGAAGTGAATAGACTGCCACTCTAGTCGTTATCGGGCAGCCTGAACCAGCCCGGCGTGGGCGGTTCAAATTCTGTAGCCAGGCAGTCCATGAAAACCTGGTCGTAGCGCTTCCCTGCCAGCGGATTGGCCTGGCGCCGTCGCCCGATCAGCTTGAACCCGGCTTTTTGATAGGCTCGTATAGCTCTCTGGTTAAATTCAGTGGTATCCAGCATAATATTGTGCAGGTTGAGAAAGCGAAAGCCGAAGTCCAGGGTCAGGCGGGCCGCTTCTGTGCCGTAGCCTTTGCCCCAGTATGCTTTGTCAATAATGGTGATACCAAAAGTGGCGGTGCCGCGTTTCTGGTCGACTTTAAAAAGGCCACACAGGCCCACAAAGCGCTCTTCGGGCAGGGCATAGATGGCGAAATTAGCGCCACCATTGCGGGTGGTTTCCTCCAGAAGATGGGCTTCCCGCTGGCGGTCGGGCATAACAAAGCCACCATCGCTGTAAATATTGGTTTCAGGGTCGTGAATGGCCTCCATCCAGGCTTCAAAGTGTTCCGGCAGCCATGCTCCCAGGCCCACTTTCTCGCCTCGTACACTCAATAGCGGCTCTTTTGGTTTCTCAGAACCGGGTTGCATTTCCGGCAAAATGATTGGGCTCCCTTCTTAATAGCTTACCTGATTATATTATAATGAATATAGCAGCATTGGAGCGCGGAGTCAACCATAGTCCCACAAAAAAGGCTCCCGGAGGAGCCTTTTCGCTTTTTATGGTGTCGGTGTCGTAGGCGGCGCGGTAGTCGCGGCCGTAGTCGTAGTAGGCGCGGGTGTAGCCGCGGCCGTAGTTGACGCCGGAGGGGTGGTTGGCTGTGGCGTTGGCGTCAGGGTTGGTAGCGGCGTCTGCGGATTACCGGTTGGCGCTATTGTCGGGGCGGGTGTCGGAGGATTACTCAACCAGCCCTGCAAAGTCGTATAGTAGAAAGAATTAACCGTCCAGACTTTCGGGTCATTAGCCAGTTTGACGTAGTAGTTGTTGGTAGCCTGGTTAGCCGCACCGAAATCCAGTTCTTTCGTACCGCTCTTGGCAGTAGTGATCGTAACCGTCATGGTAGGTTTATCCAGGCCAAAATTGGCAAGCGTGCCCGCTTTATCCGCCGGGATCAGGGTATTTCCTTTGAGAGCAGCCAGTTGATTGATCGTATCGGAAATAACCCCGCTATCGAGGTCGCGCGCGGTAGGCGCAACCTCTTTCCAGTTGTTATTGTCTTGCTTGAGCGTGATAGACTGGCTGCCCATCTTAATTTCAAGCTGATTGATCGTATCGTTCGCTGCCAGGTTCAGAATTTGCAAATCTTTATCCGCCGCCGAGGTAGTCGGAGTGGCAGAGGCGGCGGCGGGAGTCGAATTGCCGTTATTTTGAGTTACCAGCACAATAATCAACAGCACTACGAAGATTACTAAAGCGATTAAAGGACCAACATAACGTCGCATCTTTAGCGTCTCCTCCACCATACTGCCAGGCCCGCGAAAAGGATCACCAGCGGCAAGCCCAGGAAGCTCGCCCAGAAGGTAAAGGTCGACTGGCTTTGGTTAATCGAAAACGGTTGAGTGCTATCTAACTTGGCCGGAATAACCACATTATTGGCCGACTCGTTCAGATAGTTCATCGCGTTAATGAAGAAGTCGTAGTTGCCTTTCGACTGGCTGAGAACTACATCGCTGATAGCCGAGGAACTACCCAGCAAGACTATCCGGGCGTTGAGGGCCTGGTTAGCGGCGTTGCCGCTTGCCGCAGCGGTAGCCGTGGGTGTGGCGGCAGGAGTTGTACCCGCCGTAGCACCCAGGGCGGGAGTAGCCGTAGCGCCGGGCGTAGTCGAAGGGGTGGCGGCCTTTTCTTTGGCCGGTTCTTCCACGGCAGCGCCTACTACCAGCGGTCCGCGTTTATCGCCCTGCTCAAATTCGGCAGTTTGCGGTGGTACGGTTGTCTTCAGGTACGAGTTGTCGCCGGTTTTGAGCAATTCGGTAAAAGTTGCGGCGGAATTGGCGTTGCTGCCTTTTTCAACATCGGTAGACTGTAGTACGAAGACCGTTTCGTTTTGCAGATTGCTCGTGATGTCAGAACCGGTAACCACCTGTGGAGCGAGATAAGTCGGGTTCTGCGGGCTGCGCAGGTTGGGATCGGTTTCTACAATCACGCCCCGGTTGAACTTGACGTTCCAGTCACTCAGCAGGTCATTTAGATTAGTGGCCTGGGCAGCATCAACATTACCTGCGATATCATATGCGACCAGCGCTTTACCACCCTGCTTCAGGAAGGTTGTAATACGGTTCTTCTCATCGTCAGAGAACTTGCCACGCGGTCCGGCAATCAAAAGAATATCATTGGCCGGGTTGAGCGTAGTCGGCGAAGGAGTGGCATTAGTAGTCGAACTGGTTCCACCAAAGGGTGTGGAAGTATTTGTAGCCGAGTTGTAGATTTCAACCTTATAGTTGTTATCGGACAGGGCTTGCATGGCCGCCGAAAGAGAACTGCCACTCTGACTGGAAGTAGTCGGCAATTCCTGGTGGCCGGTTACGACCAGCACCCGGCGCTGGGTAGGATTTTCCAGCTTTAAGAGCGCCCGGGTGAAATTTTGCTCGTCCAGGGTGCTGACCTGCTCATGTTTATCACCCTGGGCAAAAACGACTGCCGGAACGGCGGTCACATTGAATTTTTGGACCGCTATTGGGTCGGCATCAGCATTTACCGTCTGAATGCTGAGCTTGTCGGTGCGCGAAGCGTACTGCTTGAGCAGGTCGTTCGCCTGCACCTGCTGGTCCTGCGTCTGGCTGCTATAGAAAATAGTAGCAGTGGTATTCTGGTTCAGTTTGTTGATAACCTGCTCACTGGTTGGTGAGATGGTAAAGGTCTGGTTCTTGGTCAGGTCAAACTGAATGTTCGTGCGGTAAAGCAGCACGTTGACCAGCGCAATAATACCGACCAGGGCAATAATCACCACGATACCGCTGATAGCGCTGCTGACCCGCTGGCGCCCCAGGCGGTGCTGCCAGGTATCCGGGTTAGTGACGGCGAAGATCGCGATAAGCGCCAGTAACACAATCAGGCCTACAAGAATATACCAATCGAACTTGCGGACGGCTACCAGGCCAATCACAAGCACGATTGCCAGCGGGACGGCCAGGAAGCCCGCCAGCCTTCCAATCTGCTTTATTAATGCCCGGCTCATTACTCAGCCCTCCGAATCCTAAGTACCTGCACGGTAACTCCTAAGAAAAGTACAATTAAAGTCAAGAAATAGAGAATATCCTTCAGTTCAGGCGAACCGCGCGAGAAGCTATCCACATGCGAGGAGAGCGAAGCGTAATTAAGGGCTACCGACCACCACTCGCTGTTAGTCGGGCCGTTCTGGGCAAACAGCGCTCCCAGGTACCACAGTACAATCGAAACCAGGAAGCCGATCACGGCAGCTACAGCCTGGCTTTCGGTCAAAGCCGAAGCTAACATGCCTACCGCCGCGATGGTCCCACCCAGCAGGATCAGGCCCAGGTAAGCGGAAAGCACCGGACCCCAGTCTGGACGCCCGCCGAAAACTAGCATCAGCAGCAGGTAGAAGAGCGTAAGCACCAGGGTCAACAGAATTACTGCCAGGGTAGCCAGAAATTTTCCGACTACTACTTCCCAGTCCCGAATGGGTGAGGTCAGGAGTAATTCCATTGTGCCGGTTTTTTGCTCTTCCGCAATCAACCTGATGGTAATAATCGAAACGAAAATGAGCAAAAAGAAACCCACCGTACCGGACCAACTCCTGAGCACAGTGTTGGCTTCGGCGCTTTGAGGGTTACTTGTAAAAATCAAACTAAACAACGCCCCGCTAAAGGCCAGGAAGAAGGCCATCATGATATAGGCGATAGGCGAGGCGAAATAAGCGTATAGCTCACGCTGCGTAATATAAAGGGTTTTCTTCATAGCCTATTTATTTTTCCTCGTCAGGGCCGTCATTACTGTCAGTAGTAGAGTTTCCTGCTCCCCTGCCGTTCGCTCCAGACAGGAAAGAGGGGGCAGCCTTGCGTTTGGTTTTCACCACCTGGGCGACCGGTTCGCTTTCAGCAGGCTCGACCGGTTCATCCATCTCATCATCGTAGCTCTGCGACTGATTGTTGAGAGGCTGCACGCTCAGTTCATCGTCATCTCCGGCATAGCCTCCCGCTTCAACCTCTTCCTCCGCCTCCAGGCGGTTCAGGTCTTCGGTAATGAGTTGCACGAAGATCTCTTCAAGACTGGGCGCGATATTCTTCAACTCTAACAGGCCCCAACCTCGACTGACTACGGCGGCGGCCAGCTTTTCGCGAATTTCGGCGCCCGGTTGCACTTTCAGGTCGAAAATCAGGCTGCCATCAAGGGCCGTTTCACTTTCTTCCGCCGGTGTAACCGTTTCAACCTGCACAACGCCCGGCCACTCTTGCAGGAACAGTGCGGCCTCCTCAGGATTGGCCCGTACTTGCAGGCGCAGGCGTTCGCCTTCCGCGCCCCGCCGTTCCAGGTTAGCCAGGGTATCTTCGACCAGCACTCGCCCGCGATTGACAATCACCACCCGGTCGCAAATCGCGCTTACTTCCGGCAGGATATGGGTGCTGAGAATCATGGAGTGATTTCCGGCCAGGTCTCGGATTACTTTGCGAATCTCGATTATCTGGCGAGGGTCGAGGCCTACGGTTGGTTCGTCCAGGATAATGACCTGGGGATTGTGTACAATCGCCTGGGCCAACCCGACGCGCTGGCGATAGCCGCGTGAGAGTTTGCCAATAATCTTGTCGCGCACATCGGCGATCCGGCAAAGTTCCATCACCTCTTCTACCCGGCGTTTGCGCCCGTTGGCCGGAACGCCCCTGATCTTGGCGGTGAAGTCAAGATAAGTTCGCACGGGCATTTCGGTATAGAGCGGCACAGTTTCGGGCAGGTAGCCTAATCGCTTCCTTACTTCCATTGGTTTGTCGGCCACGTTGTAGCCGGCAACGATAGCCTTTCCCGCATCGACAGGCAAATAGCCGGTTAGCATGCGCATAGTGGTGGTTTTCCCGGCGCCGTTAGGACCAAGTAGACCTACTATTTCGCCCTTTTCCACATTAAAGGACAGGTCTTTTACGGCTGCACGGTCCCCATAAAACTTGGTTAGATTTTCTGCTTCAATCATTTTTTAAACTTTTAACCGGTTAATTATGAGTATCTAAAATAAGAATTAGCCTAAGCAGATGAATTTTAACCGGGTGTAAATGCCGCGTCAACTCGAAAATAGACTTTATAGACCTGAAAATCACTCAAATTAAGAAACCCTAAACTAAATCTAATCTGTTGACGATAAAAGAATTACCCGATGTGCGGATTGAAATCGCACCTGCTTGACAAAGGATATAGCCCTTATTATAATCCCCTGCAAATAGTAACATTTGTGCCAGCTTATTTACACAAAAGTAGTAAGTAGTGGTCGCAAATAAATCAGCATGTTAGTGAACCCTGCATTTTCCGATTTTAAACTAAGAAATAATGCCTTTAAGGCGTTATTAAGGCACTATAGCTTAATAACAAACGCAACTGGTTTTACTGGACACGTAAGGGCACAACCAGCGTAAGAAGTCTAAAACTGCTGTACCCGGGCCGCCTGCTTACACCGGCAGCCATTATTGTATAAACCAGGAAAAACTCTCTCCCCGTAGGGCAGCACCGGAGCGAATTTTATTTCTGCCTAACCTATGGTGAAAGCGAAATAGATAAGTTACGGAACTGCCATTAGCGAGGCATTGCACTTACTCTCACGCTTTGATTAGCGGCGAATAACGGGCAACAGCCTTCGTTATAAAGGTAAACATTGACGCAGTATCTGTGCATCTTTTGTATTAGTGTTACTTTTATTCAGATGCTAACTTCGGACTTGACTATTAGGGTCAAATGCCGGATTTTGGCTAGTAGAGTAGCATCTGAGAGGCTAAGATTTAGGTAAGCTGAGTTTCCTTGTTTACATTCGTAATCAATACTCAGGAGGAGAAAGTTTCGCATGAAAAAAATGTTTCGACTGATGGCCGTAGCGCTTCTCAGCCTGATCGTTGCCGGTATGCTGGCCGCTTGCGGTGACAATACCGCTACGACTGCCCCTGCCGCTACGACTGCCGCTGCCAGCGCCACGACTGCCGCCGCTACTACCGCTGCCGCTACCACTGCTGCTGCCAGCGCCACGACTGCTGCCGCTACCACCGCCGCCGGAGCAACCACTGCTGCTGCTGCCGGAGCGGGCGGTTCGGGTACTATTCGGATCTACTCCAGCCTGCCGATGACCGGTAGCAGCAAGGAGCAGGCCGATACCCTGGTTAACGCCATGAAACTGGCCCTGGAAGACTTCACCCAGGGAACCAACAAAATTGGCAACTATACCATCGACTACCAACCGCTGGACGATGCTACTGCGGCTAAAGGCCAGTGGGATGCCGACCAGGAGAAGTCCAACGCTAACAAAGCCCTGAACGACCCGGATGCCATGGTTTACCTCGGCACCTTCAACAGCGGCGCGGCCAAAGTTTCTATCCCGATCCTGAACCAGGCTAACCTGGGCATGATCAGCCCGGCCAACACCCTGCCCTGTCTGACCCGCTTCTCGGCGGCTGCTGGCTGCGACAAGAGCGAGCCGGATACCTACTATCCGAACAAGACCCGCAACTACTTCCGCGTAATTACCGCGGACGATGTCCAGGGTCCGGCGGTAGTGGATTTCATCAACAACACCCTGAAAGCCAAAAAGGTCTTCGTAATTGACGACTCCCAGGCTTACGGTAAAGGTCTGGCCGACGCTGTAGCTAACTCTTGCAAAGACTCCAATATTGATTGCTCGCAGCGCGCTTCGATCAACGGCAAAGAGTCCGACTACAAGTCCCTGGCCGCTCAGATCAAATCGGCCAACCCCGACGCGATCTTCTTCGGTGGTATTACCCAGCAGCAGGCCGGTAAACTGGTAGCCGACATTCGCGCCGCCGGTATCAAGGCTCCGTTTATGGGTGGTGACGGTATCAACGAAACCGCTTTCATCAAAGATGGTGGCGCCGCGGCTGAAGGCGTTTACTCTACCCTGGGTGGCTTGCCGGAAGACAAACTGCCTGCTAAAGGCCAGGATTTCGTCAAACGCTACAAGGCCAAATATGGCGAACTCCAGGGCTACACCGTTTACGGTTATGAAGCGATGAGCGTTGCTCTCAACGCGATCAAGACCGCCGGCACCAAGGATCGCAAGGCCGTTTTGCAGGCTCTGGCCAATACCAAAGATTTCGATGGTATCCTGGGTAAGTGGAGCTTCGACAAAAACGGCGATACCTCTCTGACCGACTACACCGTATATCAGGTAACTGATGGTAAGTGGCAGGTCGTCACTACTGTTAAACCGAAAGTAAACATCGGAGGCTAGTTCTTCGATAAATGGCACGTAGAACTTACCTGTTGGTAAGTTCTACGTGCATTCTGGCAATTTAGAGCTTAATTGCCTGGTTTGTGGAAACGATTGTCAGAATGGCAGGGATGCTCTGGCAAAGACAAACTCTTTACTGCTCACCAAATGTATTAAAGCACTCGCCAACCTTTTTGACCGTTAATTTGATCTAGGATATTAAAACTAAATGAACAGTTTACCAGTTCAATTGGTTCTATTAGCAATCTGGCTTGGTACCGGGGTTTATGGCATAAACCTGCTGTTAAAAAAAGGCTACAGGCTACAGTGGCTGCGCAATTTAGCCTATTTCGTGGCGCCTGTCCTGGTGGTTCTCTACATAATCTTCAATTTTGTCCAGGATGAAAAAACGGCCTGGCCTGCCAACATACCCGGTTCGACAGTCAATGTGCTGTTAGCCCTTACAATGGTTATAGTCAGTCCGGCCCTGCTGCTGGCCGGGTTCCTCTTGCCGGATATGCACGGCGATGCTACTACCCTTGTTCTGCGCCGGGATAGCTTCGCCCGGATGCGCGGCTGGCTGATTTTCGGCGGAATGCTCTTTATTACCCTGGTGCTGCCGGTTGTCAGCCTTTCGCTTTTCAAAGCTGCACCACGTTATGACGGTGTACTTAGCGTGGTTATCAACGGTCTGCTGAGCGGCGCCCTTTTTGCCCTGATTGCTCTAGGCTACACCCTGGTCTATGGTATTGTGGAATTGATCAATTTTGCCCACGGCGACGTTTTTATGATGGGCTCGCTGGTCGGCTTTGCGATCATCACTACCATCCTGAGCGCCAAACCGGGCCAGGCTATCAAGACCAATACCCCGATTCCCCTGGTGATTGTAGCCATTCTGGTGGCCCTGGTGGTGGCGATGGTCTTCTGCGCCTTCCTCAACTATCTGATTAACCGCATCGCGTACAAGCGCCTGCGCAACGCTCCGCGCCTGGCGCCCCTGATTTCAGCCATCGGCGTTTCGTTTATCCTCCAGAATATCGGTCTATATCTGAACAGCTCGGCCCCTAAAGGCTATCCGGTCCTTTTCCCCAACTCCACCCGCGTCTCAAATATTGACCTGGTGAGCGATGTACTGGGTAACAATGATACCCTGATTACTTTCCCGATTACCGCTATCCTGGTGGTGGTCGGCGCTGGTGTTCTGCTGCTGGGCCTGCGCTATCTGATTAACAGCACCAAGATTGGTAAGGCTATGCGCGCCGTAGCCCAGAACCGTGAAGCCGCCGCCTTAATGGGCATCAGTATCGAGCGTACGATCAGTTTTGCCTTTATCGTCGGTGGAGCTTTAGCCGGGGCCGCCGGAGTAATTTATGGCATCTACCAGGTGCAAAGTACCGTCCGCTATGACCTGGGCTTTGTAAACGGTCTTTTCGCCTTCACCGCCGCCGTGCTGGGCGGTATTGGTAACGTTAATGGGGCAGTTCTGGGTGGTATCTTTATTGGCATGATTTACTCCCTCAGCCAGTCCAGTTTCTTTGGCATGACCTCCGAATACCTCTCCCTGTCAATCTGGGCGCCTGTGGCTGTCTTTGGAGTACTGGTGCTGGTAATGATTTTCCGGCCTACCGGAATTTTAGGCGAGAATATACAGGAGAAGGTGTAAAGTATGGCAGAAGTTAAAACAAAGCCGGTTACAACTCCAGGCTCGCCAACTACAAAAAAACCTTTTAACCGCACAAGTAACCAGAACGGAAAGATTATCTTGCTGGCGGTGCTGGCGGTCTTCTTTATCGCCTTCCCGTTTATCTCCAAGCCGTTTCTGGAGCTCTTTGGGCCGACGGTCTTTGGAGATACTTTCGCTGCGGTAAACAGTACGCTGATTTTTGTTTTGCTGGCTTTAGGCTTGAACATTGTGGTCGGTTATGCCGGTCTGCTCGACCTCGGTTACGCCGCCTTCTTTGCCATCGGCGCCTATACTATGGGCTTCCTGACCGCTCACCAGAGTCCACTCTACGATACTTTCCATACCAATTTCTGGATTGCCCTGCCGATCAGCTTCTTGATGGCAGCCCTTTTCGGCGTCCTGCTGGGCGCGCCTACCCTGGGCCTGCGCGGTGATTACCTGGCTATCGTAACCCTCGGCTTTGGCGAAATTGTACCAATCACCTTCCGTAACCTGACTCAGGTAACCAAAGGTGATACCGGTCTGGCCGGTATGGACCAGCCTAATCTCTTTGGCTTCCAGTTTACGGCCAGCACGATTGAAGCCTGGTACCTGGTGGCCCTGCTGGTGGTTTTCTTCTCGATCTTTATGATCAGGCGCCTGATTAACTCCCGCATAGGCCGGGCCTGGATGGCTATGCGCGAGGATGAAATTGCCGCTTCTTCGATGGGTATTGACCTGGTCAAGACCAAACTGCTGGCCTTTGGCCTGGGCGCTTCCTTCGCCGGTTTTGCCGGGGCCATTTTTGCCAACAGCCTCGGTTCCGCCAACCCTTCCCAGTTCCAGTTCGACGTTTCGGTGCTGGTCCTCTCCATGATTATTCTCGGCGGTCTGGGTAATATCTGGGGCGTTATCTTTGGCGCAGTGGTGCTGGCTATGAGTGACCGCTACATCATTCCCTTCCTGACCGGGCAGGTCAAAAATTTCGCCGATAGCATTCAGTTGGATTCTAAACTGGTGGACGGCGTGCTTACTACCCAGCCAAACGCCTTTAAAGATATCATGACCAATGTCGGTACCAACTCTCGTCTACTGGTCTTTGGTCTGGTGCTGGTGACAATGATGCTGTTGCGGCCCGAAGGTCTCTTCCCCAGCGGACGCCGCAAAATGGAACTGCACCGGGGCGACCCGACCGATCTACAACCCTTTGTATCGGTATCATCTGATCCGCTTGAGCAGGCCGATGAAACCCACTCCTTGAGTTTTAACCCGTCTGTTACTGAGGAAACCGAAGGCCCTCACAAATCGGATGAGCACGACCGTAAAAAGAGCTAATCAACCGTATTATTGATGCAGAAGGCTAACATGACCGAAAATCTGCTAGAAGCAAAAGACATTTCGAAAAACTTTGGCGGTATTGTGGCAGTGCAGAGGGTAGATTTTACCATTCCTCGCCGCAGTATCGTCAGTCTGATCGGGCCGAACGGGGCCGGTAAAACCACTTTTTTTAACCTGGTAACCGGTATTTATGAACCGAGTACCGGACAGATTGTGTTTGACGGCCAGCCTCTGGGCAGGCTAAAAACCCACGATGTAACCAAGCGCGGCATCGCTCGTACTTTCCAGAATATCCGCCTTTTTGCCAACATGACCGCCCTCGAAAATGTCATGGTAGGCGAACACTGCCGCCTGCATTCGGGCCTCTTTGGAGCGGTTTTCCGCCCGCCTCGCGTGCTGGACGAAGAGAAGAGAGCGACAGAGAAAGCCATGGGCCTGCTGGATTACGTAGGATTGGGTGGAAAAGAGAACGAATTCGCCAAGAACCTGCCTTACGGCGACCAGCGCCGCCTGGAAATCGCTCGTGCCCTGGCGACCGATCCCAAGTTGCTCCTGCTGGACGAACCTTCCGCCGGCATGAACCCCAATGAATCGGCCCGCCTGACCCGCCTGGTAGACCGGGTGCGCCGCGAGCGTGACGTAACCGTGTTGATGATTGAGCATGATATGAAAGTGGTTATGGAAATCAGCGACCGGGTGACGGTGCTAAACTTTGGCCGGAAGATCGCGGAAGGCAAGCCGGAAGAAATCAGGGCTAATACCGAAGTAATTGAAGCTTACCTGGGTAAGGCCTTTGCCGATGCTGCCGCCGAAGAAAAAGAGAAAGAAAAGAGATAGGCTATGACTGTAGGTGATAAGGGCCAGCCTGTCCTGGCGCTGGATAAAGTCCAGTCCTTCTACGGCAATATTCAGGCTCTCAAAGGTATTTCGTTAACTGTTTATCCCGGCGAAATTGTAACTCTGATCGGTTCAAACGGCGCCGGTAAAACTACTACCCTCAAAACCATTTCCGGTATCGTAAGGCCGCGCGGCGGTCAAATCCAGCTAAATGGCAAACGGATCGACAGCAGCCCGCCGGAAGAAATTGTGCGCCAGGGCATTTCCCAGTCGCCCGAAGGCCGCCAGATCTTCCCTCGTATGTCCGTGCTGGAAAACCTGGAAATGGGCGCCTTTCAGCGCAACGATAAAGACGGTATTGCTTCCGACATGGAACGAGTCTTTGAACTCTTCCCCCGCCTGAAGGAGCGTATCCGCCAGCGTGCCGGTACCATGTCCGGTGGCGAACAGCAAATGCTGGCGATTGGACGTGCTTTGATGGCTCGCCCCAAAGTGTTGTTACTCGATGAACCCAGTATGGGTCTATCCCCTAAACTGGTCGAGCAAATCTTTGATATTATCCTCGACATTAATAAGCAGGGTACTACTATTCTGCTGGTGGAGCAGAACGCGCTGGCTGCGCTTAATGTCGCCAATCGTGGTTATGTGCTACAAACCGGATCAATTGTACTGGAAGATACGGGCCGGAACCTGCTCGAAAACGAGAATGTTCGCCGTACCTATCTGGGAGAGGAAGTTGGGGTGTAGGCACTTATTTGGGTAGGTAGGGTTAAGGTAGGGGCTCCCCGGGTGGGGAGCCTTTTTAATCTTCTTCCAGCGCGTCCAGTGCTTCGTTCAGCTCATCAATACGGGCTTCTACATCGGCCAGCCCGGTCAGATTGAGATCAAGCAGTTCGGTTCGGACATCCTGTAACATCTCGCGTTTTTCCTCGCGTTCGGCATTGCTGCCCGGCGTTAGCAGGGCCAGGGCGGCTTCCACCTCGTTAATGGTGTTCAAACCCAGGTCTTCCAGGTCCTCGCGCAGGCTTTCCAGGCGATCCAACTCCAGCATCAGTTCGTACTCTTCGCCGCTTTCGCCACTCTCATTCAGCTCGTTTTCGTCGCTCATTTTTGAAAAACGTCCTTTATATTCTAATGTATTCTACGATTGCAAAAGTTGCGCTATCCAAACCCCTGACTACCCGCAAGGGGGGCTTACAGCCAGGTAGGGGCTATTGGCTCAAGTGCGCTAGAGGCACTATAAGGTTTTGCAGAGAGCTAAATTTCCTAACCCCTTTAGTGGGTTTCAGCCGCTAGCCCGCAGTTTACTTGCGAGTCGTACTGAATATTCAGCAAAAAGGGAGACTTCCTCATAAATCTCCCTTCTTTATAAGATAATGGTTTCCGTTTAGCTGGTCAATTGCGGGTTGCTCAGGATCGAAATCACGATCAGCACCAGGCTGATAAGCGAAACGATCAGGTACTCGCGCACCACCGCCCGGTTCAAGTTATTAGTCAGGTACGCCTGCATGAGGCCGACTACCACGTAGAAGATCAACAGCAGCATGACGCCGCCGATCAGCACAGGTAGCAGCCAGTAATTCAAGGCCCAGGTAACCTCCCCCAAAATCAGACCGGCCCCGATGGAATAGAGCAGCAAGCGGCGATTGTTGGTTTTGGACTGGCGCAGCAGTTCATAGGTCAGCAGGAAAGTAACGATCCCGACCAGCGGAGCGCTCTGCAAGGCTCGCCACTTGTTTACATAAATAGCGCTGAAGATCAGGAATCCGGCAATATAAGTTGCCAGGTTAAGGCCGATGTTGGCCCAACCGTAAAGCCGTTCCTGCCGCCCGACCGTATAATACTGGGCCATTATCACCACCAGCAACACCAGGGCCGAGATGATCGTGCCGATTACCTGGATAGGGGCGCTATCGAAGAGGCGCAAAAAGAGGTAAGTACCGACTACCAGCAGAGAAGGAAGAATCCAGGAGAAAGGGGCAAACTCGAAACGCTGGCCCCGGATGCGCGCTACCGGTAACTTGAGCAGGTAAATCTGCGGATGAGAGCGCACCGTAGCATCGGCGATCCCTGCGGTAATGGCTACCAGGGCCGCCAGCAGCACAATCGTCAGCGGTAACTGGTAATCTTTCGAAACCAGGTGAGAGAACGGCCCGCTGGTAGGGTCAATTACCAGCAGGAAGCCCTGGGTGAGGGCGATCAGAATAGAAAGTACGATAATTCGATCAACACGCATTAGTTAGTGTAAAACCTCTAGCTTAAAGCTTCCCGGATAAGCCGTGCCGGGATAGCCGTTTCGCGCAGCACCACCGCTTTTTCGCCGGTAGCATCTACCACCGTAGAATCAACTCCGCCGGGGCAAGGGCCTGCGTCTAAAACAACATCAATTCGTCCATTAAGATTGAAAAGAGCTTGCTGGGCATCCAGCGGACTCTGCCGACCGCTGATGTTAGCGCTGGTCGTGGCTAAGGGCGAACCGACCTCCTGAATCAGGGCCAGGGTCATGACGTGCCCGGGCATCCGCACCGCTACGGTATCGCCACCCGCGCAAATCGCATCGGGCAAATCAGGGTGCCGGCGCAAAATCAGGGTCAGCGCGCCGGGCCAGAAACGTTCGATCAGGCGCTCGGCCAGCGGGGTTACTTCGCTGGTAACCAGGGCCAGTTGTTCCGGGCCGGTGACCAGGATGGGGATAGGTTTGTTACGGCTGCGCTGCTTAATAGAATAGAGCCGTTCGACCGCTTCGGCATTAAAAGCCTGGCAGCCCATCCCGTAAACCGTATCGGTCGGGAAAGCCGCAATCCGGCCTTCCTTCAATTCCTGGGCAAGCAGGGAAAGGGCATTATTAGTATCGCTGGTCAGTATACGCGTTTTGACTCTGGACAAAATTGTAGCAAGTCCTTTTCTACCTGCAAACAGGAGCTTTTCTGTAACGCGGCTATTATAGCATAAAATTAAAATCGCAAGCTCGCTTTGACTATAGTTATGCCTGGCCTAGCACCTGGGCCAGTTCGATCAGTTCTTTATCCTGATCTCTGGTATATATCGGCGCAACCAGTATCTCATTCACCCCGGCAGCCTGAATTTCGCTTAACCGGGCGACCACCGTCGAGCTATCCCCTGCCACGACCAGCGTTTCAAGTAACTCGTCCGTCATGGTGCCGTCCGAACTAACCGGATACCCGGCGTCGGCAAACATCCTGGCATAAAAAGGTAATCGTCCGTAGTAACCAAGTTGTTTGCGCGCTGCTGCCAGCACCGCTTCTCGGTCGGTAGATAGCGCTACCGGTACATGCCCAATCAAGGCCGGTACCGCTCTACCGGCAGCCTCCGCGCCTTCCTTCATTGCGGGTAAGGCTGTTTTTAGCAGGTAAGGCACGGGACACATCCATGATATGGCCCCATCGGCGATTTCTCCTGCCAGGCGAAAAGCGTTGGTTCTGAGGGCTGCTACCGGTAAGGGGGTCTTTGGCGGTGTGATAGCGGGCGATAACTGGCTATGCACCTTGTAGTAAGTCCCTTCAAAATCGCTTTTTCCTTCCCAGAGCAGGCCGCGCAGGATGGTCAGGTATTCTTTCAAATGTTCAAGCGGGTTGCCCATCGCAATGCCATAGGCGCCTTCAATTACCGGGCGGTGGCTGGGACCAATCCCCAGTCTGAAGCGACCGGGAGCTAACGCGCCCAGTACCAGCGCCTGTGAAGCCAGGGCTACCGGGTGACGTGGGTAGGTTGGCACAATCGAGGTTCCCATAGCTATGGTGGAGGTTTGTGCGGCAGCGGCGGCAAAGACCGTAACGGAGTCCGGAGCACCCTGTCCTGCCGTGGACCAGACCATTTTAACCCCGCTTTTCTCAACCTCTTTGATTAGATTTATAGCAGTCACGGGATCAGTACGGTTTATCTGCAAACCGGCGTTCAAACTGGACATAGTAAAATCCCTCTATTTTATTACTTATGACTGAGCATCTTAAACAAAAGGTTATTCCATCAATTTGCAGGCCAACTACTTTAGCCGGAAGCCGGGCCCAATCTTATACAACACCGCCTTATCTTTTAGGTATGTCATTGTCATTCTGAGGCCGCAGCCGAAGAATCTCGACTCCGGGCCGGTTCGAAAGAGCGGGGCAGAGAGATTCTTCGGGCTATAGAGCGGGGCAGTCGTTCGAGCGCCCGGCCATGAATGGACCGGGCTATTTCAACAAAAGCGGCTAAACCCGCTTAATGCAATTTATCCCTTTTGAACGCCTGAATTATTACCAGCCCTATTCATGGGGGTTCGTTCTACTAGCGCGGGGATTGGCTTTACGCCCCCCTTGCGGGCATTCCCGCGCGGTCGAACGCCTGCCCCGACTCCAGGAATAATGCCCCGCTTTTAACCCTGTCATTCTGAGGGCCGCCGGTTGGCTATCAGCGATGTGCAGGCTGGACTGAAGGCCCGAAGAATCTCTTTGCCCCGCTCTGTTAGGCCCGGAATCGAGATTCTTCGGGCCTCAATCTGAGTAATGCAACATTGAGTGATAAGCGAGGCCCTCAGAATGATATGCCGGAGAGCGGGGCCTTTCGTGGAAAAATATTACGTCAGGGTAAGCAGAATAAACAGCAGCCTCGGGCTAGAGATACTCGCGCAGTTTGGCCACCGTGCCTCTGGTGATACCCTCCACCCGCAACAACTCTTCATCGCTGGCCGCCTTGATTTTGGCTGCCGTGCCGAAGGTCTTGATCAGGGCCTGCTTGCGGCGTGGTCCGATGCCCGGTACGCTGTCGAGCGGTGAGGCGAAAGCCGCCTTGCTGCGCAATTGACGGTGGAAAGTGATAGCGAAGCGGTGAGCCTCATCGCGGATGCGCTGCACCAGGTAAAAAGCCTGGCTGTCGCGCGGCACGAAGATCGGCAAATCCTGGAAGGGTTTGACTATCTCATCGTGGCTGCGGCCCGGTCCTTTGGTCATGCCAAACATTGGAATGTCGGAGAGATCGAGTTCCTGCATGGTCTCGGAAACCGCCCGTAACTGGGGTTGCCCGCCGTCAATGATAATCAGGTCGGGGATGGACTGCCAGGAGTAATCTACCTTTTTGGTAACTTTCAAATCGGGCTTTTTAGCCTTCTTGGGTTGCTTGCCGTTACTTTTTTCTTCAGGCTCGGCTCCCATACCGGGATGGCCGCGCACGCCCCACTGCTGGTCGTGCGGGTCTTGCACCTCGAAGCCTTCTTCCTGGGCGATTTCCTCGGTGGCCGCCTCCAGATTTTCTTCAACATCCTCGCGGGCGTTCAGGTCGGCTTCTTCTACCGTCTGGGCGCGTTTGAAGCGGCGGCGAAGCACCTCTTGCAGCGAAGCAAAGTCGTTCGCGCCTTCCACCGTCTTAATCTTGAACTTACGGTAGTCGGATTTTTTGGGACTGCCGTTCTCGAAAACTACCATGCTGGCGACATTGTTAGTCCCCTGGGTATTGGAAATGTCGTAACATTCAATCCGGCGCGGCAATTCAGGCAGGTTCAGATACTTTTGCAACTCTACCAGGGCCCCTGTGGTCTTCTGCTCATCGTTCAGCCAGCGCAGGCGGTTCTGTTCCATGGCTTCCTGGGCGTTTTGAGCTACCAGTTGCACCAGTTCGTAGCGGTCGCCTTCGGTTGGGACATTTACCTCTACATCCATACCGGCTTTGCGACTCAGCCAGGGAATCACTTCCGGCTCGGTCAGGGGGTATTGAAGCTGAATACGCGGCGGAATAAAAGTAGCCTCGCTGTAGTACTGCTTGATAAAGCTGGATAGGATATCGCTTTCGGCTTCATCCTCAACCCCCTGTAGCATAAAGTATTCACGCCCGATCAACTTACCGCGCCGGATAAAGAAGACTTCCACGGCGGCTTCGCCTTCGCTGCGGGCCATGGCGATTACGTCCTCATCAAAGCTGCTGGTGCTGACCACCTTCTGGGTTTCGACCACCTGCCGCACCGCGCCCAACTGGTCACGAATCATGGCGGCGCGTTCAAATTCGAGGTTCTCGGCGGCCTGCTCCATTTTGCTCTCAAGCTGGTTCAGCACGTCGTCGGACTTGCCTTCCAGGAATAAAATGACCTGCTGGATGGCGGCGTCGTACTCTTTTTTATCGGCCAGCCCGGCGCAAGGCCCCAGGCAGCGGTGGATAAAATATTCCAGGCAGGGGCGCGGCTCTTTCCCGGTGATTTTCAGGTCGCAATTGCGGAAGGGAAAGAGCTTGTCCATCAGCTTGATGGTTCTGGCTGCCGTGCTATTCCCGGCAAACGGCCCGAAATAACGCGCTCCGTCGTCCAGCACTTTGCGCACGATAAAAACGCGCGGCCATTCTTCGTTGACCGTCACTTTGATATAAGGGTAGGTTTTATCATCGCGCAGCAGAATATTGTAATGCGGGCGATGCTCTTTAATCAGGGTGTTTTCGAGGTTGAGGGCTTCCGCTTCGGTGTCCAGCACATAGTATTCAAAGTCTGCTATGTTGGAAACCATCAGGCGGACTTTGGGTGCCTGACCCGTCAGCGAACCGAAGTAGTTGGAAACCCGGTTGCGCAGTGAAACGGCTTTGCCGACATAAATAATAGTACCGTCCTTGTCTTTCATAATGTAGACGCCGGGACGGTGAGGCAGCGATTTTACTTTTTCTTCGAGGTATGCGCGATCCATCTTTTTTTCTACAGTTGAGAGCCTTTCATAACTCAACCGGCTCTTTAACATGTCATTCTGAGGGCCTCGCTATCCCTCAACTTTGCATTACCTCGCTCTGAGGCCCGAAGAATCTCGATTCCGAGCCGGTTCTCAAGAGCGGGACTGAGAGATTCTTCGGGCCTTGAGTCCGGCCAAATTAACGTTAGTTGCCAACAGTCGGCCCTCAGAATGACATGGGTACAAGCGGGGCGTTACTGCACAAATGGTTGCCACCGTCGGCTCTCACTCCCTAAAGGGAATAATATGTATGGCGACCACTTGTTTGCCCGATTTTCAATCAGGAAAAGCTCAGTTTACTCGTTGACTACTTTGACCGATTTCATTTTGTCACCCCGGCGGATGTTCTGGACATAATCCATGCCTTCGATCACATCGCCAAAGACGGTGTAATTGCGGTCGAGGCTGGGCTGGGGCGCCAGGCAGATATAGAACTGGCTGCCGGCGCTGTCCGGCTGCTGAGAGCGGGCCATGGCCAGGGTGCCGGTTTTGTGCGGGCGTTCGTTAAATTCAGCTTTGATTTTGTAACCAGGGCCACCCGTGCCGTCACCGTTGGGGTCGCCGCCCTGCACTACGAAGCCAGGGACTACCCGGTGGAAGTTCAGGCCGTTGTAGAAGCCCGAATTAGCCAGTCTTTCAAAGTTATTGACCGTATTGGGAGCCGAGTCGGAATAAAGTTCCAGTTTGATAATACCACCATTTTCAAGCTCAATAATTCCAATCTTTTTGCCGGTCGGCTGTGTCATTTCTCCATCTCCTTAATTTTCAAAGTTTCCAGAAAGAGCCAAAAGAAAAGCTGTTACTTTTGAACTCACCTCTAATCAAGTCGTGAGAGCATTGTAACAGCTTGCAGGGCCAGGGTAAAGCCCAACTGTTTAAGTTGGGCCTACTTTTTACTTGTTGACTACCGAAATAGTGACAGATTTCATCTTATCACCCTTCTGGATATTATCCACCACATCCATACCCTGGATGACCTGTCCAAAGACGGCATAGTTACCATCCAGGAAAGGCGCTGCATCCAGGCAGATATAGAACTGGCTGCCGCCGCTGTTGGGCTGCTGACTGTGCGCCATGGCCACCGTGCCGCGAGTATGCTTTTTCTGAGTGCTGAACTCGTCCGGGATGGTATAGCCCGGTCCACCCGTGCCATCACCTTTGGGATCGCCGCCCTGTACTACAAAGGGCTTGGGATCTTTTTCCACCCGGTGGAAGGTCAGGTTGTTGTAGAAACCGCTGGTGGCCAGTTTCTCAAAGTTCTCGACCGTCTTTGGCGCCAGGTTAGGGCAAAGCTGAATGACGATCTTGCCGCCCTTCTCCATCTCGATAGTGGCAAGCTTCTTCTGGTTCGACTTCACTTCCAGGGTAGGCGTGCCGGGGATAGCGAAAGGAGTCGGGCTGGGCGCATTGGAATTGGCACTGCCGCTGCCGATCAGGATAAGAATATCGCCCTTTTTCCAGCCGGTCTGGAACTCCTGGGGGTAAGTAGAAATATCATCTACCCCTACCAGGTTGATTACTACTTTAGTGCCGCCTTTCTGGTAAACCAGCAGGGCCTGTTTGGTTGCCGGGTCAGCTTCGGTTCTGAATGACTGCCAGCCCGCGTCTTCCAGGGTCTTTTTGTAGAAAGCCTGCACATTGTCGAAAGTATCGCTGGTGAAGGCGAAAGTTACTTTATCAGCCGTGAGCTTGCCCAGGGTAGCTTCGCCCTGCGGGTCATTCAGGCTCTTCAGGATGGTGCTTTTGGTGCCATCGTTAGCGTTGACTTCTCGCTGGTCTTTATAAGCGAGGTTAGGCAATTGAGCTGCCGTAGTATCGGAGGGTGTCGGCTTGGTAGAGCTGGCCGGAGCGGCCACCGGGTCCACGCAGACATCACCCGAGGCGCTAATAGTGCTGGAAGAAGCGCCCACGCCGGGGGTAGTAGCGGCAGTGGTGGCGCCTGTTGCAGCGGTAGTGGCGTTAGCGGCAGTGGTGGCGTTACCGGAGGCAGCCGTGGTATTCGCGGCAGCGGTAGTGGCGCTGGCGGCTGTAGTGCCGGTAGCAGCAGTCGTAGCGGAACTGGCGGCTGTAGTACCGTTAGCCGGAGCAGGTGTAGCGTTACTATCGCCGCAGGCGGCTAACAGCATGGTTAGCGCCATCAATAGAACCATAGCCAGGCTGAACGAAACCTTAAAGGAACCGGGCTGCTTGTTTTTGAAGATTGACAACTTCTAGAAAACTCCTTCTACTTCTTTAATAAGGCAAGCGGGGCGCCTGGCCCGGCAAGCTTTCTTCGCTCATTTCTGGTGGTCTGGGGTTGTTTGGAAAATGTGAGGGAAATCAGCGCTACAAAAAGACATTCGATCTGTCAAAATTTCCAGGCTTTCACTCAGCAATAGTTGCATTTACACCCGCCTTACCAGCGAAATCCCGGCTATTTTAACACATGTTGCCAAATTTATCTGGAATTGATAATTCTTTGAGCCTGAAGATAAGACCGGCCCATCTGGCAGAGATTTTATGACACTGGACCGGAAATCTGGCTGTAAGCCCTCCTTGTGGGTATTTCCGGTCCGGTTATCTACTTCTCGCCGTTAAGGCTGACTCCGAGAATGCTGGTGGCAGGAGTGTTTACGCTGATATTGCCGGTCACGTGCGTGCGGCTGGTTTCGTGGGGAAGGGTGAGCATGATAGTAGTACCCTGGCCGGGCTGCGAAAAGAGATCGTAGGTAGCCCCGATCAGGCGGGCTCGTTCGCGCATATTCAACAGGCCAAAGCTGCCTCGCTCGTCATAACGGCTGGTGATAGCCCGGCTGTCAAAGCCTTTGCCGTCGTCCCGCACCACTACCGTGGTATCTTCAGCACCGTATTCCAGGGTGATCCAGACATTTTTGGGCGAGGCGTGCTTGCGAATATTATTGATGGCTTCCTGGATAATGATAAAGATAGCAGCCTCGCTGTTATGCGGCAGGCGTACATAATTTTCCTCATCATCGCCGAAGCCGGAGACTTCCAGATGAGTCTGCCAGGGATCGGACTGCAACTTTTCGACATACGCTTCCAGGGTCGGAATGAGTCCTTTGGTTTCCAGCATGAGCGGGCGCAGGCCAAACATCATGGTGCGAATCTCTTTGGCCGCGTTCAGGGCTACTTTCTCCACTTCATCCAGTTGCTCCATCACCCGTCCCGGCTCGTTTTCCAGCAGCTTTTTAATGAAGGCAATGCGCATGGCGATACCGCTGATAACCTGGGCCGGGCCATCGTGCAAATCGCGTCCCAGGTCGCGCCGGACTTCTTCCTCTTTGGCCACCAGGCGGTCGCGTTCATCACGCAGGTCGGCGTAAAGCTGGGCATTTTCAATCGCGATAGCCGCCTGGGCTGCCAGGGTGGTGAGCAGGGCCATATCGTTATTGTTGTACGGAGATTTATCCAGCTTGTTCATCACCTCGATAACGCCAATCATTTTATTGTGGACGATCATCGGGGCGCACATAACGTTGCGGGTCTTAAAGCCGGTCTGTTCATCCACGTAGGGGTTGAAGCGGGGGTCGCGGGTGACATCGTTTACAATCACGGGTTCGCCGATACGGGCCACATAGCCGCTGATGCCGCTACCGGCAGGCTGGCGAAACTCGCGCAAAATGTTGCTTTTCTCACCTTCGGGGATCTTGAAAACCAGTTCGTCCGTCCTGGTATCCAGTAGCATCAGGGTGCACGCGCCGGAACGTACCAGTTGGCTGGTGGTGGAAGTAATCTGGCGGAGCAGGTCGTTCAGGTCGCGGTTGGAAGTGATAGCGGTCGCGATTTCGTTTAAGAGCACCAGGTCTTCCAGGCGGCGCGACACGTTCGTCAGGGAACGCAAGCTATACCAGGCATTGCCGGTAGCGCGGGTGAAAGTGGAAAGGGCGGCCAGTTCTTCCGGGCCAAGCGTCAGGCCACCTGAGCCATACTCGCGCTCGCTGCGAGGCAGCAGAATCAGCATAAAGCCGTTGTACTGGCTGTTACTGGGGTTGGTAACCGGTAAGACCAGGATGCGGCGCGAGCCGTTCTCGGTAGGCATCACCCGGATGGTGGGGCCTTTGGGGAGCCAGATTGTCAGGGGATTAGAGTCATTGGAGAGGCCGGAAGAGGCTTTAGCGCGGGCGGCTTCCTGGGCGAAAAACTGCCGCAGTAAATTAATTTCGTCCCCCGCTTCGCGGCCCTCTTCGTAGTCCAGAAAGGCGATCAGGCCGGTCTGAGTGCGGCCAATCCGCAAGCCCTCGTTCAAGGCGCTTTGTAATAGGGTGGAGGGAACCTGTAACAGCGGCAGGTTGGAAAGATATTCTGTAAGGTGTGATGTATTAAGCATTACGATAATACCTACAAAGCAGCCCTGGCCCGGGCGACATCTTTTTTTGGATTTCTATTTATTATACAGCAGCCTCTGCCGGGCTGAAAATAGCCCGACCGATACGCACCAGCGTGGCGCCTTCTTCGATGGCTATTTCGAAATCGTTGGTCATACCCATTGATAAATCTCGCCAGCTATCCAGGCCGGGACTCTCTCGCTCAAAGAGTTCGCGTAAACTGGCAAAAACAGGCCGAGTTTCTTCAGGAGTAGCGGTATAGGGAGCCATGGTCATCAGGCCACGCAGTTCAAGGTTGGGCAGCCGGATAAGCTCTTCCAGTACAGCGGGTAATTCAGCGGGCGCGAGGCCTTCTTTGCTTTCCTCGCCTGAAACATTAACTTCCAGCAGCACCGGCATGACCTTTTGCAATTCCTGGGCATAGCGGCTGATAGCTTTAGCCAACTTGACGCTATCTACCGAATGAATGATATCTACCAGGGCTACGGCCCGGCGCGCTTTATTAGTTTGCAGGTGGCCTATCAGGTGTAGCCGGGCGGAACCGGGCGGGTAAGGCAAGGGATCAAACTTGGCTTCGGCATCCGGCACGCGATTTTCTCCAAAATCATGTATACCAAGCTTGAAAGCCGCTTCCACCGCTTCACGCCCTACCGTTTTGGAAACTCCGACCAGCGTTATCTCCTGCACCTTGCGGCCACCCCGGCGGGCTGCCGCCTCTATGCGTGCGTTAACCTCAGCTATTCTGTCAGCCAGAGGCATTTAATCTATCTCTTCTCTATTAAATATTTAAAAGTTTAAGTCAATAACTACCCAGTGTTACTTTGTTATATGATTTTCAAATATATCATAAATCATCAAGTTTAGTCAAAATATTTTTCAATAAACTGCCTTATTCAGCCTTTTCTAAAGCAGTCCCAGCAAAAGGGCCAGCCCCAGAACGGCAAAAATAACGGCGGCGATACGCTGGGTCAGAGCCGGGTTGATGAAGAGGCTGGCCCGGTTCCCCAGGGTAATCGCCAGGGCCGCCACCGCCCAGAGCGCCAGGGTCGCTCCTATAAAGATCGAAACCGGGTCGTGGTACTTGGCGGCCAGGGTCGCGGTGGATAGCTGGGTCAAATCGCCCCATTCCGCCAGGAAGACTACCAGAAAAGCGGCCCAGACGCCCCGGTGAAAGCGTTCTTCTTTCGCTTCGAGCTTTTCGACACTCTCTTCTTCCTTTTCCTGGTTGCGCCGCCACATCAGGACGGCGAAGAGCAAAAAGAGCGCCCCGGCCACCCGGTGTACCAGGCTTTCCGGCAGCAGCGAAAAAAGGCCGCCCACGCAGATCGCCACCAGGCTTTGAATCACAAAAGCCGCCGCCGCACCGGTAAAAACTACCAGCGGTTTGTAGCGGGTAGCCAGGACCAGCGAAGCCAGGGCCGTCTTGTCCGGCAATTCGGCCACGAAAATAAGTGCAAAAGTTGAAATAACCAGGCTAAAGTCCATTATATCCTCATATCAGGCAACTGCCACAACTAACAAGCCTATCATGTGCGCCTATAATAAAGCTTAAAAGCCCATTTGCCAATTCGCCGGGCGGCCCCCACCACAGGGCAGCCTGCCCGAACCTGAGGGGTACTGAGAAATAACGCGAGGGTTACTCAGGGCTTAACATGCTTATCCCTACCTCGGGCTGCCCTTGCCCTGATATATCCTTAATCGATTCAATCTGCTAGAATTGGGTCATCTTTTGTTTTTTGATCTGTATTTTGGAGATTATCTCGATAGGCTAACTTAAAATGCTAATAGACGAGCTGGATAATAGCTGCAAGCTGGAAAAAATAGAGTGGACTTCGCTGCCCGGTGAGCGCTGGCGCGCGGCGGGGGCCAATGCCCGCCTGGGAGTGCACGGCAAAAAAGTAAAGGTAGTGCTGGCTCGCATCAGCGCTGGAGACGTACAGGGTTTTGGCTGGGCTATGCTTTCGCCCGAAATCGCCAAAAACTTTCTTGATGTTCCCCTGCGCGAGATGTTTTACAGGGAAGAGCCGCTTAGAGTTTTACCCGAATATCGCCTGCTGGAATTTCCTTTGCTGGACTGGTGGGGACAGGTAAACCGGCGCCCCGTTTACCAACTGCTAAAAGCTTCTGCTGGGCTTCGGAACAGTGGCCTCAATCAGGCTGAGGAGCTCAGCGTACCATGCTACGATACCTCTCTTTACTTTGATGATCTGGAGCTTCAGGACGAAAAAGCGGCTGTGGCACTCATGCAAAGCGAAGCCCTGGAAGGATGGGCCAGGGGGCATCGCGCTTTCAAAATCAAAGTTGGGCGAGGCGCTCGCCATATGCCCCTGGCGGAGGGTATGCAAAGAGATGTAGCGATTGTAAACGCTATCCGCCAGGCAGTCGGGCCAACCGCTACTCTCATGGCAGACGCGAATAATGGCTATAACCTCAACCTCACCCGGCAATTCCTCAGTCTAACCCGGGCTGCCCGGCTTTTCTGGCTGGAAGAACCCTTTCACGAAGATAATATATTGCTGGAAGACTTGCAGGAGTGGTTGACCCGGGAAAACCTGGCTACTCTAATAGCTGACGGCGAGGGCCAGGCCGATCCTCGCTTATTAGAGTGGGCTAAAGCCGGGCTGGTAGACGTGATTCAGTATGATTTGCGAGAGTATGGGTTTGGGCGCTGGCTGGAACTGGGCGCGCTGCTGGACGCGGCTAAGGTTAAAAGCGGGCCTCACAATTACGGTGGCCTTTACGGCAACTACGCTTCAGCCCATCTCGCCCCTGCCATCGCAAACTTTCTCTACGTGGAATGGGACGGAAGGGAGGCCCGCGGGTTAGATACTTCCTCCTATGAAATAAGGGAAGGGCGGCTAATCGTGCCGCAGCGGCCCGGCTTCGGCCTGGGTCTGGACGAAGCCTACTTCAGCCAGAGAGTCAAAGAGGAAGGCTGGCAAATCTCACAATAACTGATTTTGAGGTGTCTTAACTCCCTCGAAAAGGCTTTACTGGCCGCTACTTTCATCTTTTGCCCGCCCTATCCAGTTGGGAACGGCAG
This sequence comes from Chloroflexia bacterium, assembly GCA_036261665.1. GTDB lineage: Bacteria > Chloroflexota > Chloroflexia > Chloroheliales > Chloroheliaceae > 54-19. The sequence continues at coordinate 98,454 of DATAKM010000071.1, read as the reverse complement.
GCACTTCGTTCTGTCCGAGGAAGAGATTGAGCTGAGCCGCATGTTCCTGGACATGGCGCAGGCTATAGAGTTGTAATTCCAGGAAGCTGACATCTTTCCCCGCAGTCCAGGGATATTCGACGCTCTGACCCGCTCGCTCATCCGTCAGGCCGAGCAGGGTTTCCTGGCATTTGCGGCGCGTAGCTACCAGGTAGGCGTGCAGTTCTTCTTTGCTATAGGGCCGCTCGGGTGATACGGCGGGGTCTAGCTCAGTCCAGATAAAGGGCGCGGGGGGATTAAATTCCTCCTCCGGCAAACCGGAGAGATACAAATCGCACCAGAAGATGGCATGGTAGGCGATATACCAGAACCGGGAGAACTCAGGCGGAAATCCCTGGTCCACGGGCTCGGGCCAGAGTTTCCCGGTCCACAGAGGGCTTGGACATGCCAGGATAGCGTTTTCAAGCATAGTGATGGCCGCGCTAAACTGCCGCCATAGTGCGCTGTTCCACGAAGTCTCCATAGTTCTTCTTTACTCTCTGCTTAAATCCACCACTTTACACTCCATCGCCCGGCAACCAGGCGGCTGGGTTTTTGGCTTTGCCATGGTCACGACTCTGGTTGGATGGTTGAGTCCGGCAATACTGAAAATTTACTCGTACTCCATGGCTTCAAATTGCTCGGTGAAATGCTCCTCGTAATTCAGGGCGGCTCTTTCGGCTTTACCAGAGGAACTGTTTTTGCTGGCCAGTTTTCTCTCCTGGTTAAGCAGTGCGGCTTTCTCACAATGCACAATTACCTGGTTGCGCTTGATTTTGCAGCCGCACGGTAAATCAATGTTGACATCCTGTAACATAGTAGTCGGTCCTTTTTTCTAAAATATTTTAGCCCTCTCAGGATAAGACATTCTACCACAATTAGAACAGATTTTCTATAGTTTATTGGCAGGTTACAGGATATTCAGTAGAAATATGGGCTTTACTCAGCGCTGCCCGTAGAAGTTCGCCACGGTCCAGAAGGCTGCCTTTGGCTCCCAGCGCATATCCCTGTAAGTCTCGCCGGAACGGTCCTCGTAGACCTTTACTAACGCACCGGAGGCCATATCAAGATCCTGGCGCGCTTCCGGGCGGTAGGGCAACTGGTCCTGGACAAAGGTGAAGACGAAGGCGCTGTCGATACCTGCCTCGGCGTAGATTTCAAGCAGTTCTTCCAGGTAGTGGGCCTGCTCCTCTTCATCACGGATATAATCACCGTCCAGGCCAAGCGGTTTGACCTGCTCGGGGTCCCATACAATAATCTCCATAGCCCTGGCCCCCCTGTCGCCCGCTCCCCGGTAACTTGCCGAACCAAACTCGGTGATGGCTACCGGTTTGCCTCCGGCCTGGGCCACAAACGCCCGCATAGCTTCCCGGTATTGAGCGGCGAATTCAACCGTGCGGTAACTATCGAGGCCGATAATATCAAAGCGGGTCCAATCTACTCCTTCAAAGGGCATGGAGGCGTAAGTTACCTTCCCGCCAAAGTCGGCCCGAACCACTTCAACGGCTCTGGCGAGAAAGCGGTTAACCGCTGGCGGGACTGCGGGAATCAATTCGCGCAGGCGCGGCAGGTCGGCCAGTAGTTTGATTCGCTCACCGAGGTCCTCCCCGGGTAAAAAGCCCTTATTTAAAAGGCTTATTTCCGCCCCGGTGACCAGCACCACTTCGGCACCCTCCCGGCGCAGGCGCTCCCCAATCCGGGCGCAATCGGCCAGCAGCGCCAGCATCTCCTCCTCATTCAGGTCGCAGGTGAAGGGCGAGAGCCACACTTCCAGGCCGAGTTCTGCGGCGATACCTGCTGCGGTTTCCAGGTTGTGAATATCACCCCCGGTCAGGCGTACCGCGTTGCAGTGCAGGTCGTCGCGGATAATTTCTAACTCGCGCCTGACAATGGCCGGGTCGAACCCCGGACGGCTGCTCATCCCCTTGTTTATAAAGCCGGTATCGTAGTTAACGCCTCTGCCCCGCAGGCGGCCTGATGGTCTCCCGGCACTTTCCTGACTCATCTCAGTTTTCCTTTCCTTTTACGAGTTTATGGATGAATGAAATTTTCATTCATAAAATAGCGCATAAATCGAGGCCTGTCAAGGCTTTATTTGAGAGAGTCTGGAAGATAACCGCAAAGAGCGCCGGCAAGTCGTGAAGAATCCAACGCGCCAAACCGGCCAGTTGTAAGCGGGAAAGCGCCTGCCGGCATTATTGCCGGGTAAACACAGTAAGGGTAGTAAGTATACTAATCGGTAACACGGGTAATCCGGCGCAGGGGTGGAGAAAGCAGCCCGGCGACACCTGCCAGGATACAGGCCAGCGCGGATAATCCGATAACGTAATTGGCCTCTAAAAATGTTAGCAAAAAGCCGCCCGCCATTAACCCCAGCGGTCCGGCGGCGCCCACCAGGGTTGCCCGCGCTCCGAAGACCTGGCCTCGCAAGTGCGCCGGAATTAATCGCTGGAGCATTGAAATTTCTACGGTAGTGTAGGGCGCCCAGAAGAGACCGCCCAGGCTCAGGCATAACATGGCCCATTCCAGATTTTTGATCCACAGAAAGGGGATTAAACAGAGGCCCCACAAAATGGCGATAGCGGCAAAGACCACCCCCGGGCGCGACAGCGTGGACAGAAAAGGAATAGCCAGCAGGCCGACTAAAGCGCCCACTCCGAAGGCCGCCCACAGTAAACCGTAACCTTCGGCCCCTACCGCCAGCCTATCTTGAGTGAAGAGCGGCAGGGCCGGTTCCAGCGGTCCGTAGGCCAGAAAGAAAACAAAAGATAACCCGCTGACAAGCCAGACTTCTTTCAACTGGAAAAGAGGCTTAAACCGCTCCAGAAGCTTGCCTCTCAAAGTGGCTACCGTCCCGTCAGCCTCTGCCGGGTATGCCGGGGAAAGGCGCGCCACATCCGGCAGGCTGAAAAGTACCAGCGTCATTACCAGGAAGCTGAGCGCATCTATCATCACCACCGAAGGGCCACCCAGCAGCGCTACCAGAAAACCCGCCAGGGCCGGGCCGGCCAGGTAAGAAATTTGTTCCCCCAGCGATAACAGGCCGTTGGCGCTCTCAAGCTCGTTATTTTTGATCATTTCCGGCAGGACTACTCTTACTCCTATATTAGTAGCCGGGGCGGTTAGACCTGCCAGGGCCGCCAGCAGGTATACCAGCCAGATTTGAAGCAAGCCGCTCCAGAAGAGCACCGGAATTGCGCCGACCGCCAGGGTACGGAAAAGATTATCCAGGCCCATCACGATACGCGGTTGCAGCCGGGCATGATCAAGTAGACGGCCCAGGATGGGGCTTGAAAAAAGGCCGGGCAGGCTGAAGCATAACAGGACCGAGGCCAGGGCCAGCCCGGAACCGGTCAGTTGCAGCACAAACCACAGGAGCGCTATGATCGTGAACTGGTCGCCCAGGCGCGAAATGAAAAGACCGGTCCAGAGGCGCCAGAAGAGCCGGTTATTTAAAAGTAGCTTGCCGGAAAGAGCCATTAGCTAAAACCTACTTTGGTTCGAATCTCCTCGGCCGTCCAAAATGCGCCGCTCTTTTCGCTCTGGTGTATCATTTCCACCAGGGCCTTATTCAGCGGGGCGGCTATCCCCTTCTGCTGGCCGAGCCGCACGATTTCTCCATTAAGGTAGTCAATCTCGGTTGGCCGGCCTCTTTGCAGGCTCTGGAGAGTGGAGCCCAGCAGAGGCACTTCGTTTTCCAGGCGGCGGGCACGCCTGACCAGCAAACGACCCGCCAGTCCCACCGGCAGTCTCCCTACAAGCTCAAACAGACCTTTAGATATCTCGGGAAGTGATTCCAGGCGTATTCCGCTCTTTTTTACTACCTGCTGCCCTTCTCGCAATACTTTTACCGTTAACCGGCGTAGATAAGGATCAGCGTAGACCTGATGCAAGGTCAGCCCGGTGACGGCAGGTAAGGCATTATTCAGATTGACAATCAGTTTGAGCCAGTGAGCGCCCTCGATATTACTGGATAGGCTGGTAGTTGTAACCGGGCGCAGGAGGGCCGCTAACTCCTCTAACCGGCTATCCGGCGGGCCAAAAGGCCGCCCTATTACCAGTGAACCCGGATAGACCAGCGCTACCCGGCCCGGCAGCAGGTAATTGGCCGTGATACTGACCACTGCGCTGATAATCTGGGAGCGCGGCAGGAGCGAGGCAACCATTTCATCGCTGCGCACCCCGTTCTGGAAGGTCACCAGGGGTGCCGCTTTGAGATATTCCAGGTTAGCCTGCACCGCTTCCAGCACATCCTGGGTTTTGACCGTCAGGAAGGCAAAATCAGGTTCAAACGTGAGGGAAGTCGCGGCAGCCACCGGAGCAACAAAGCTGCCCAGCACTCCCTCAACCTGAAGGCCTTTTTCCTGGATCACCTTAACCTGGTCAGGACGGCCAATCAGAGTGACTTCCTGGCCTGCCCGGTTTAAGAGCCCGGCTAAAACGCTGCCAATCGCCCCCGCCCCGATGATAGCAATACGCGTCATACACCTTTCTGCCTTTCCCGCTTACAATCCTGTTTATTTTTTCCCGTTATTATAATCTCTAGTGGTTAAATGATGGGCCTGGTTGCCCCAACAGTCTCGCTTATTCTTAAAGAGCCTGGCAGGACGGAGAAAATATCCGCGTCCGAAATTTGTTATAATAAAGTCACAAACACTTTAACACAGAAAAGGACCTAAAATGCAAGTAAATACCGAAACGATTTTTTTAACCAGAGGCGTGCCGGCGGTTGAAGCTTTGCCGGATGAATGGCTGGCCGGTTGTATGCAGGCGGTTTTACAGAGTGACGGCGCTACCGTTCTACAGTATGGCAATATTGGAGGATACCCGCCGCTGCGAAAGATGCTGGCCGAGGATTTTAAGGTCAGTCCCGAGGAGGTGCTGGTCGGTAACGGCTCGCTGCACCTGCAAGACCTGCTGGCGGCCTGCCTGATCAAGCCGGGCGATACCGTCCTGGTAGAACAACCCAGCTATGACCGCGCTATCAAAACTTTCCGGCGGCGCGGCGCCCGGGTTATCGGGATACCCCTGGAGCAGGACGGTTTGAACCTGGAAAAGCTTGAAGCTGAACTGCGGCGGCAGGTTCCGGCCTTTTTATACCTGATACCCGATTTCCAGAACCCGACCGGCATTACCACTTCCGAGCCGAAACGCCGGGAGATTTTGAGCCTGGCCGAAAAATACGGCTTCTGGGTAATCGAGGATGTTCCCTATCGCCTGCTGCGCTACCGCGAGAGTACCCCGCCGCCCTTACTGCGTGAAATTAATCCGACACGGGTGATTACGATTAGCTCGTACAGTAAGCTTATTAGCCCGGCCATGCGGGTAGGTTACATGGTCGGCCCGGCAGAGCTTGTGGCAAAAGTGACCCGCCTGGCCGAGGATACTATTCTAACCCCCGTGCTGGTAAGCCAGGCGGCAGTGGCCGAGTTCCGCCGGAGAGGCTTGCTGGAAACCAATATCGAGCGTTTAAAAGCGCTCTATACTCCCCGGTTAGAGGCGATGTTAGACGCTTTGCAGCGCTATTTGCCCCAGGTTACGCCGCTGTCCAGGCCGGAAGGTGGTTTCTTCGTCAGCATAATGCTGCCGCCCGAAGCTAATTATTCGAACCTCTTTAACCGGGCTAAAGAGGCCGGCCTGATGCTTACCGAGGGAAGCACTTTCTTTGCCGAGTGGGCGGATGACGGCAACCAGGATAGCACTCAGGCCTCGCGGTTCGTCCGGCTGCCCTTCCCTGCCATAGAACCAGCCCAGATTGAAGAAGGTGTCAGGCGCCTGGCCGGTCTTATCTAGCCGGGCTTAAGACTGAAAGTTAAAGGTTTGTTCTCTCAGCCGATAGACTGATAGAGAACAAACCTTTTTGTTTAGCTGAAGTTTTAGAGAGAATTAGTTTGACTTAACCGCGGACTGATCCTGAACGTCAGCGCTTTAAAGGATGTAATGCCCGTTTAAGCGCGTTTATTATATCGCGCTGCAAAGCCCGGGTAATTTGCGCCGTTGGTACCATGTTGAAACCATGGAAGCCTCCGGGATAAAGATGAAATTCGGTGAGCACTCCCGCCCGGGTGAGCCGGCGAGCATATTCCAGGTCTTCTTCTAAAAAGAGATCAAGCGATCCGACACTGATGAAAGTAGGCGGTAGCCCCGCTAAATCTTTTGCCCGGGCGGCGGAAGCATAAGGCGAAATGTCTTCGCTGCCGGGCGCTTTGCCCAGTAAAGACTGCCAGCCGAAGTAGTTAGCCTCGTTTGTCCAGATAAATTCTCCGGTGTAGGGGTGAGGGTCGCCTGTCACAGCGGTGCGATCATCAAGCATCGGATGAATTAAAAGTTCAAAAGCAATCTGGAATTCTCCCCGGTCACGGCTAAGCAGAGCCAGCGCCGCGCAAAGTCCTCCACCGGCGCTGGAGCCTGCTATGGCAATCCGCTCAGGTGCAATCCCCATCTCTTTTGCGTGAGTAAATAGCCACTTCAGGGCGGCATAGCAATCCTCGACCGGACCGGGATGGGGTGTTTCAGGAGCCAGGCGATAATCCACCACTACGGCGGCACAACCGACTTGCGTTACCAGATTTTTGACATTAAAGTCTTCATTGTCAGCCGACCCCATCACGAAACCACCACCGTGAATCCAGAGGAGCGCTGGCAGCGGGCGAGTCATATTTTTAGGAATATATAGCAGTATTCGCACTTCCGGGGAGTCTGGCGGGCCCGGGATTATTTGTTCGCTAACTTCAATCTCAGGAAAAGCCGGTACCTTCGTGCCGGCAACCATCTCTCTCAGGCTGGCTCGCGCTTGCTCCAGGGTTTCCTTATTTAAGCGGGATTCGGGAATCATAGCCAGGATTGGCGCGAGTTCCGGGTCAACTAGATGTAGAGTATTCATTCTAACCATTTATTAACTATAAAGCTTTGATCTTACAAAATAAGTGATACCGTATGATTGGTTGGCATTCGGAATTGTACCAGGCTGCTTGTTTCGATGATTGCAACCAGCTTCATACCTGCTTCCGCAACTGCGGTGTATATATACACTACTCTTATGGTTTTTACAACTGTCAGTCTCTTACACCTCCTTTTGATAAGTTACATTGTTTGAGTGTTGGCCGGAAGTATGATACTATATAAACAGGTAAGCAACCCTGTTATAAGATCAAGGAGTAAGTATGGCAGACGTGGAGCACCGTTTACAGGACCTCTCAGGCATGCAACTAAACAGTAAGATAGAGCAAGCGCGTGAAGAGGTAGTGGTGGCGCGCAACCTGTACAAACGCTACAAGAATTTTGAGGCGGTCAAAGGCATCAATTTTACCGTGTATCAGCAGGAATGTTTTGGTATTCTTGGGCCGAACGGGGCAGGTAAAAGCACTACTATCCGCATGCTGCACTGTTTTTCGCCAATCAGTGGCGGTAGCCTGACGGTGCTGGGTAATTCGGTAGTGACACAGCCGCGTAAAATCAAAGCCCAGCTTGGAGTAGTGTCTCAGGATGATAATTTAGATCCTGACCTGTCGGTTATCCAGAATCTGCTGGTCTACGCTCGCTACTTTGAGATCAGTAAAAGTGAGGCCCTTCGCCGGGCTGAAGAAGTGCTGGCCCTCTTTCAGCTTACCGAGAAACGCAATAATCAGATTGACGAGCTTTCGGGCGGCATGAAACGCCGCCTGGTTATCGCGCGCTCCCTGATAAACCAGCCCCGCCTGATTATCCTGGATGAGCCCACCACCGGGTTGGACCCGGCGGCCCGCCAACTGGTCTGGCAAAAGCTGCGCTATCTGCGCGATAGCGGTACAACTCTGATCCTGACCACTCACTATATGGAAGAAGCCGCCCAACTGTGCGACCGGCTGGTAATTATGAACCTGGGTCAAATACTGGCCGAAGGAACGCCCGCGGAATTAGTGCGCCAACTGGTGGGCTATGAGGTAATCGAGCTGAGGGCCGGTAGTCTGAATGTAACAGGCCTACCGGCCCTGATAGGGGCGCGACCCATCCGCTATGAGGAGGCCGGGGATACCCTCTATCTCTTCGGCCATGCCCCGGATGCTTTTGAAAACTGGCAGTTGCCCGAGACCGGCTACAAGCTGCAAAGACGCGCCAGCCTGGAAGATGTCTTTCTGCTCCTGACCGGGCGCGGTCTGGAGGAAGGGGAGTAATTAACCGATGCAATATAACTCGTCATATAACCTGGAAGAACTGCCCGAGAGTAAAAGAACTTTGCCCTTTACTTTGCCGCCTGCTAACCCTTTCTCCAGGGGAGCTTACCGGGTCTGGCAGCGTAACCGGGACGCCTTCTTTCAGCTCTGGAAAACCGAACTCTGGCCGCCCTTTGTGGAAGCGGTGCTAACCTTGCTGGCCTTCGGCTTTGGCCTGGGAGTATATATCCAGGGTCAGGTTGAGGGCATGAGCTATCTACAGTTTATCGCCCCGGGCCTGGTAATGAGCTCGGTCCTTTTCACGGCCAGCTTTGAATGTATGTTTGGCACTTACATCCGCATGAAGCTGGAAAAGTTGTTCGATGCCATGATTGCCACGCCCGTTAGCCTGGACGATGTGGTTAGCGGAGAAATTACCTGGGCCGCTACCCGGGCCGGGCTGACCGGCAGCAGCGTTTTGATTGTCCTGGCAGTCCTGGGGTTAGCACCTTCCTGGTGGGTACTGGGGGTTATCCCGGTGGCGCTTCTTACCGGCTTTATGCTGGCCAGTATGGCTGTGATTGTGACCAGCCTTGTACCCAGCATTAACTCTTTTAACTACTATATTACGCTGGGAGTGATACCGATGCAGCTTTTTAGCGGGATATTCTTCCCCGTATCGCGCTTGCCCCAGGAAGTAAGCTGGCTGGTCTACATTTCCCCCTTTTACCCGGCGGTAAAACTCTCTCGCGATTTATTCGCCGGGAATATTTCGCTGGCGCTGCTCGGCTACCTGCTCTGGATACTGGTTCTTTCAGTAATTTTCTACCTGGTAGCGGTGGCTCTGATGCGCCGCCGGATTATTCATTAATCACTGCTCTCAGGCGTTCTCCTCCAGATACTTGCGGGCCGTTTCGGCGGTTCCGCTATATTTGGAGGCGCGGGCTTCATCTTTGGCAAGCTTATCCAGCGCTTTCTTCAAAATTTCGTGCTCACTGGCCCTCGGAACGACCACTACCCCATCCGCGTCTCCGACAATCAGGTCGCCGGGCTGCACGCTGACTCCACCGCATGAAATGGGTAGATTAATCTCACCGGTTCCAAATTTGCCGCTGGCCGCCACCGTTGTACCCCGGCAAAAGACCGGGAAATTCAACTGCTTGATGGCAACCACATCGCGTACAACCCCGTCTACCACAATGCCGCCCAGGCCGAGAGTCTGGGCCAGTCCCACTACAAAGTCCCCGGCTATGGCCCGGTACATATCTCCCTTGGCATCCACTACCAGTATGTCCCCCGGTTGCGCTTCCCGCAGGGCTTTAAGAACGGCTGAATTGTCGCCCACCGGCATTTTGACCGTAAAAGCCCTTCCCGCAATTTTATATTCCTCTTTCAAAGGTTTAATGACCGGGTCCAGGTTATTCAGCCCTTGCATGGCATCGGAAAGGCTGGTAGTCGGGATTGGTTGAAGCGGGTTAACCGCAGTCTTATCTTCCATATTTTGACTATCCTTTACAAAAAATTTAACGCCAGTCAATTATAATAAATATTGCAAGTAGTCTATTCCTCAATTTTTAGCGAGCTTGCCAGAAGCTCCCGCTTTTTCCTGTTATATTGCCGTAAAGTTTCGGGTAACGAATACTAACTCACTTAACTTGCACTGTCTGATTAATCCCGGATTTCAACTTCAGGCGGAAAGTTAATTAGCAGGAAGGAGGAAAAGAAGCATGCCGTCAAACAACAGCATCCTTTCCAGCGATTTCGACTTCTTAAAAAACTGGTGGTACCAGCCCTACACTTACTGGCTTGATACTTTCGGAAACTTCTTCCATCCTCAAATTTACTTTGGTTGTAATATTGACGATGTGAAGGACGAACAGCAAGTCCTGAATACGGTAGGCAGTTATGGCAAACAACTCAGCCAGATTTTGAAAGTGATCGTGATCCTTAAAAAGTACTTACCTGAAGATAAGCTGACCGAAGAGGAAAAGCTGATTCTGCAAGGTTTCGAGGAGTACAAAACGCAGATTGATACCACTCTGGCTGAGAGTCGCGGCCCTAAGCCGCAGTATCTTGATGAAGGTTATCTCCAGCGGCTGGATAAAGCTTTGCAGGTGAAGAAGAGTTCGAACCAGCCCGAATTTGAAAAGCTGGTTGTCTTGCTCAAGGCTATGGTCGAGCGCCTCTCTTCAACACCTGCTCCGGTAGCGCCTCCCGACACTGTGAGAAAGTAAGCTAAAGCTTTACTCTGATCGAGTTTTGTCCATGCCTTCCCTATGGTTTTAACGCAGGCTGAAGCTTGACTGCCAGGCTACCGGCCCATGTATTCATCACCTTCCAGTCTCGCAGGTCGGTAGACGGCATATTCTTTAAGGGAGTATCGGGCAAAAAGCTGATCAGTCTATCCGGTAGATGAAGTGTGGCCTTGTCGTACTTTCCACCGAATACTTTAAGTGTTAGCGGGGAAAGCCCGGGGAAACTGGCAAGCTCCTTACCGAGTTGATCGTTTGCATCCTGCCACTCATTTTCATCATCGTGCAGAGGGCCGAGCGCAAAGATAGCCAGCGGTCGTTCAGCTAAGGTCCGCGAGTACTTTGCGAGAAAATCCAGGGCTTCCTTGTGCCATCTTCCGACATAGAAGGGGGCACCCAGCACCACCGCCGAGTACATTTCGATAGCTGATACTTGCCGGGCGGGCCTGACCTCTACCTCAAGCCCTTGTTCTCGTAGCACTGCGCCAACTGCCTTAGCAACCTCCTCAGTCGAACCATAACGCGTGGCATATGCCACTAAAATTGGAGCAGACATCGCGATCTCCTTTCTGTGCAAAATACAACAGACAGAAAGTTAGTACCAGTTAAACTTCCTGGTTTCTTTTCCTTTTTATTGTAGACCTTACAGGTCGAAACCCAAGTATAAAAAGGTTGTGATTTGGTGACAGTCCGGGCAGAAAATGAGGTTTTTAGCCTGGAAGAATATCAGCATTTTCCAAACCTGGGTGTGGAAGCAAAAGTTTCGGTGAATCCCCTTTCAAAAGACCTGACCAGGCTCTTCATTCTAAAGGAGTAACTGGAAGAATGATGCGAAGAGGCTCTGTTTGCTTTAAACTACCGTCACAGATGTTGAATCTGTTCAGTTTTCAAGATTATCAAAAGGCCTAGCATTGTAAATAAAGCGGCTCCTCACCGTCGAGGAGCCGCACTTTTATAACTTTACTTTCTAACTCTCGCTACCGCCTGTAGCTCCCCGACCAACCTTCCACCTGCGCATAGAAAACCGTGAAAAGTAAAATGAGGTTCCCGCCACTATCTGGAAGAGAGTTAAAGTTGTTTTGACCTATAAAAAGTCAGGGTCAGGACTAACTAATAAGCCCTGGCCCTGGTTAACTGCTTGATAGTTCAGTTTTAAATAGATGTTTACAGCGCTAACTTACCCCGGTTATAGGCTTGCTCCCATTCGGGATAGGCTACACGGAACCCTTCCGGCAGGTGATTGAAAGCAACCGCTCGTTCCTGGTCATCCAGCACTTCAAAGGTCCAGGGAAACATTTTAGAGACAAATTCAACCCCCATGTTAGTCATAACGTGTGTTTCCATGCCAACCTGTTGTTCTTCCGAGAAATGGCGCGTGATCGCAGGCATAACCGCCGCTTCTTCTCGTTCCAGGTGTATTAACATCAATTCGCGGAAATAGCGTATGGCTGCCAGGGATTGGTTGAAATAAAGTTCGCTCAAACTGGCATCTTTGCTTTGACGGGCGGCTGTAAGGCTATTCGTAATCAGCAATACCTGCTGGTCAATCTCCTCGTGGTCAGCAGTTAACCGGGCCAGTTGCCCGGCAAAAAGGGCATCGGTACCTGCCAGCATTGGGAAGAAACCTTTATCTTCAGTAATATGGTGATGTTCGACTATTTCCCAGTAGAAGCCGAAGCGGCTCTGTAACTGCTCAATCGCCTGGGCTTCAACATCCGCCACGCTAGCCGCTTGCTCAATAATCCGGTCTAGCTGGCGGCGAATCGCTTTATGCATATCCAGGTAGCCGCCCATTACGAATTTCCGCTCGGCCAGGTTGAGAGTCATTTCTTTTTCCTTTCGATTTTTTCTTTGAAATTTCTTAAAGCTTTATTTGTGGTATCAGGAGACACACTTGATCATCACTACCTTATGCAAACCTGTCCTGGTCGAGGCGCGGCCTTTAAGGCTCATAATGGCCGCGCCTCGGAGAATACGAATTACCCTTACCTCAAATCCAGCCTTCTGGATGCTTTAGAATAGGGTAGATTCAGGGCCGCCATTGGAGTTACCACCTGGCGAACCGGCTACTACTAGATCTGTAGCGCTGGACTCAGGGCCACCTTTGGAATTACCACCCGGTGAACCGGCAATACTGTTCGATGCCGCCCGGTGGTTATCAACCGGAAAAGAGTTGTAAGAAGTTACCAGCCCTGCTGAAAGGCTGAGAGCCAGCAGCCCACCCAGGGTCGCGCGTTTAAGTTTTCTGGTCATTTCAGATGATTCCTTCATTCTTTTAGTTGTTTTCCTGTTAACAAAATTTTGCTACTGATGGCCGGCCGAGGATGCTCTCGCTCTTTACAACAGCCTGGTTCGAGAGAATATCTTGTCGGCCTGAGTCTGGTGTGGTAAGCTTTAGCCAAGCTTCCAGTTTTTTATTTCCGTTTTGCATGTTTTCCAGACCACACTCTTATGAAACCATAGTTGGATTCTGAGGTGCGCACATGTGCACACTCGTGATGGAGCAAGTTTGTAGATGACACTTCAAATCCCCCGTTTTGAGCCGTCCGAAGATCAAAGCGATGAATTAGCTAACTTCGTCTGCCTTTTGCGCCGGGCCGTCTTTTACAGCCGGGATGAGGCGGCAGCTCATTTTCAACTCAATCCTTCTACCGTTACCAGCTATGAGAGTGGTCGTATTAAGCAGGTTCCGGCGGGCTACCTGGCGGGGCTTGCCCTGCTACTGCTTCAGAAGTATGCAGCGCGGAACCCTCCGCCAGACATCTCCAAACTGCAATCGCAACTGTTGCAGGAGTTAAATAAGGCCATCAAGGCTTCCTTAAAAAAGACGCAGCCTTTGCAAAGCTGGGCGGCCCTACAGGAAATCGCCCGGGACTACCTGCAAAGCCAGCACCATAAAAGAGCGGGAACGGGCGTGGCTGCCAGCGAGGCGAGCGCTATCCGGCCTGATCGAGCGCCTGAACAGGTGATTGTGGAGCAATCTGCCCCTGAAGATTTACCTCGTCCCCGAGAGACTACCCCTTCAATTCCAAAATCCGCACCGGAGACTGTGCCGCCTAACAACCTGCACCAACCCCTGACGAATATCATTGGGCGAGAAAAAGCCCTGGCTGAAATAAGAAGCATGCTTAAAAACCACCGGTTGGTTACTCTGACCGGCCCGGGAGGAACCGGTAAAACCAGGCTGGCTTTAGAACTGGCTTCCATGAGCCTGGCTGACTTTTCGGGAGGGGTATGGCTGGTAGAACTGGCTCCCTTGAGCAGGCCTGAACAGCTTGAACAGGCGGTAGCCGAAGCGCTGGGCTTAAGAGAGCAGACCGGCCAGACTTTGCTGGACAGCTTGCTTGCTTTGTTGAAGGAAAAGTCAAGCCTCCTTGTGCTGGATAACTGCGAACATCTGGTTGAAGCCAGCGCCCGCCTGGCCGCCAGGCTGCTTAAAACCTGCCCCCGACTGGTAATTGTCGCTACCAGCCGGGAGAGCCTTAATATCAGCGGAGAGCAAAGTTACCCCGTTCCGGCGCTTGAGTTGCCTGACTCGGGTACAGAGCAGGCCTCAAAAGATACCGGCCAGGCTGACTCCCTGACCACCCTGGCAGATTATCCTGCCATCAGCCTCTTTATGGAGAGAGCCCGCTCGGTTCGTCCGGACCTGGAATTGACCCGGCAAAATGCCGCTACTATTCTTGAAATTTGCCGCAGATTGGACGGGCTACCCCTGGCGATTGAACTGGCCGCTGCTCGTACCCGCGCCTTCACTCTCGACAAACTTTTAGAACGCCTTAGTTTGAAGCTGCTGGCAGGAGGAGCCAGAGATTTACCGGCCAGACAACAGACTCTCAAGAGTGCCATTGATTGGAGCTATGAGCTTTTGAGCGAGAATGAACAACGCCTTTTCGAGGGGTTGGGCATTTTCGCGGCAGGGTTTACCCTGGAAGCGGCAGAGGCGGTCTGCCAGGAGCTTACCGGAGAGCAGACGGTTATTGAGGGGCTCGAATCGCTGGTAGTAAAAAACATGCTAAAACAGCAGTTTGCCGGTGAGAGTACTGAGTCACGTTATAGTATGTTGCAAACTATTCAGGAATATGCCCTGGAAAAATTGGAGGCCGGTGGAGCCGCAGCCAGGGTGGCCTTAAACTATGCTCACTATTATCTGGAGTGGGCCGAAAAGCAGGCGGAAGCTTTAAGCGAAACCGGACATCCCACTTTCCTAAACGCGTTGGATAGTGAATACCCTAATTTAAGAGCAGTCATGAATCGGACCCTGGCGGAGGCTCAACCGGAAATAGCTATGCGGATTGCTACGGCTTTAAACCAGCACTGGCATAATCGCGGCTACTATACTGAAGGGCGCTACTACCTGGAAAACGCCTTGAGAATGGCCGGGGAGAGTGTGCAAGCTTCCTACCGCGCCCATGCCCTGGTGGTGCTGGGCTGGTTGTATCTGGCTCAAGGAAACTATACATCGGCAGAAGTTTATCTCAAAGAAGGGCTTGAGCTGGGTCAGGTCTGCGGCGCTAAAAAGGCTGTGGCGGAAGCCTTCAATGGGTTAGGCGGTATTCACCTCAGACGAGCGGAATACAACCAGGCCAGGCATTGCTTTGAGGAAAGTCTGGCCGGGTATCGTGAAGCAGGTAATCAGATTTCGATTGCTACCGAACTGCATAACCTGGGCGTCCTTTTGTCTGAAATGGAGGAGTTTGAAGAGGCCAGCCGCTTATTTGAGGAAACCCTGGTGCAGGTATCTCACCTGGAAGCGCACCGTTTGACAGGTAATGCCCTGAATAATTTAGCGATAATTAGCGAAAGGCGCGGAAATTACGAGCAGGCCATAGACTATGTACAGGCTGGTTTAAGGGCATGGCGAAGATTAAACAACAAAGCCGGGATTGCGGTTAGCCTGGGTAACCTGAGCATATCCTTGATCCAACTTGGAGACTACCCCTCCGCTAAAGAAGCTATAGAGGAGAGCCTGGCGTTTCGTGGTGAAATAGGCGACCGGTTAGGAATAGCCTACTGCTTTTACGGCCTCGGTTTGCTGGCTTTATTAAGCGAGCGGAACTATAAGCAGGCTGCCAAATACTTTGAAGAGAGCCTGGATATAGGTCGGACAATAGGGGATAAAGTGGTTATGGGTAACGCCCTGAATGGTCTCGGGTATGTGGCCCTGGCTCAGGAACGCTATATCAGAGCGGGCAGTTATTTTGTCAGGGCTTTGTTTATAAACCGCGAACTGACTAATCGGAAATTCCTGGCAAGCAGCCTGGTCGGTCTGGCTACGCTGGTCAGTCAAGGTTGGAACCCGCATGAGAACATGGCTGGAAGCAACTGGAAGAGTGATCCTTATCCGGAAATGGCTACCCGTATAATGCACTCAGTTGAAATCTGGCTGGAGCGGGGAGGTACTAAACTGGAGCCAATGGTAGACCGCTACTACCGCCAGCAATTAGCCACTCTTAGCCGGGAAGCCCCTGCAGATACGCTACCTGTAGCTGATACTTCTTTTACCGGGGAGCCGCCTGAAAATTTAGTCTTTTGCGCCAATTACCTGATTTGCGCTCTCAGGTTGAGTCAGCCGGAAGAAGCATAATTTGCAGATCCTTTTATGGAAAAATCGAAAACTCCACCTTTTCAGTCAGCAGCAGCGCATTTCAACTATTTGAAGAACTGAAACTTTCTTCTGTTTTTGAGTGTCAAACCGGCATCAAGGCATTTGAAATCTCAAATAACCTGGCAAAATGATCTGATCGCAGCCTTACTTTCTAATCTCTTGGTTTTAGTGGTCCGGGTTGAAGGGCTTTAGTTGAGGACTGGTAGAGTTATGTTACATCAAATGGTGCTCGGTTTTGTCATACTTGCCGTAATTTTTATCCCCCTGGAACGCCTCCGGCCTCTCTATCCCGGCCAGGCCATTTTTCGTTCCGGCTGGTTTACCGATGTGATCCACTTTTTTATCAGTCGGGTGCTGATACAGGTCGGAACTTATGCCGGGGCTGTCCTGTTCTACATTTTACTGCACCGGCTGTTGCACACTCCCTTTCAGGCTGCCATTACTTCCCAGCCTGCCTGGCTGCAATTTCTCGAAGCTTACCTGGTAGCGGAGACTTCTTTTTATTCTCTGCACCGCCTCTCCCATGCTGTTCCCTGGTTATGGAAATTTCACGCTATACACCACAGCAGCGAGAATCTCGACTGGCTCGCATCGGTGCGCTTGCATCCCGTTGAGATGATAATGGTTAACCTGACAATCGGAGTGCCGCTTGCCCTGTTGGGCTTTTCGGCTCAGACTTTTGGGGTCTACACCATCGTCAGCACTTTCCTGGCCATTTTGAATCATGCTAATGTGCGAGTTTCTTATGGACCTTTGCGGTG
The DNA here is from genome assembly GCA_036261665.1 of Chloroflexia bacterium. GTDB lineage: Bacteria > Chloroflexota > Chloroflexia > Chloroheliales > Chloroheliaceae > 54-19. Next base: position 81,683 of record DATAKM010000071.1, on the reverse strand, counting down.
GTTGGTTGCCGACCCGCATTACCATCACTGGCATCATGCCAACCAGCGGGAGGCAATTAATAAAAACTTCGCCGGCCTGCCGCTGCTCGACTTTCTTTTCGGCACCCTTTATATCCCGAAAAATATCTGGCCGCAACGGTATGGTGTGGACGAATATATCGGCAAAGACTATCTTAGCCAGCTCAGTTACCCTTTCAGGAAAAGTAACGCCAGGAAAGAGCCCGAATTTGAAACATATTGGCCCGGATAGTGCCTTTAAATTTGCAATAAAAAAGCAGGCCAGAAAAGCCTGCTCCTTAAACTGCTCTTTTAAACTTTAGCTGCGACCGAGGGCCGGGTCATAGTTAGACGAGGCCATAGTGGCTTCGGTCAAGGGGATACGGATAATGATGCTGGTACCGCGACCCGGTTGCGAAACGATATTGACCGTACCGCCTACCAGTTGCGCCCGTTCTCGCATGTTGGTAAGACCCAGGCTACCGCGCCGGTCATAGGTGCGCTCCACCGCCGCCACGTCAAACCCTCTACCGTCATCCTGTGAGGATGCTACTACAAAGCCGTCCTTAAACTCCACGTGCAGCCAGATGTTTCTGGCCTGAGCATGCTTGCGAGCGTTGTTGACCGCTTCTTGCAGGATGGTGAAGATAGTGGTTTCTACCGCCGGGTTGAGCCGGTTGCTGTAGTCGTCATTAGCCGAGAAGTGGACCTGCGGGTCGCTCGGACTCATCGGGAAGCGCGAAGCGTACTGCTCCAGCGCGGCGTTAAGGCCCTGCGATTCCAGGACCAGCGGTCGTAACTCGTAAAGAAGAGTTCTAATTTCTTTCGAGGTCTGCTGGGCTTGCTTGCCGAGCAGGGCTAATTCTTCCATCGCCCGTTCCGGTTCACTGCGGAAGAGACGCCGGATAAATTCGGCCTGCATTGAGAAAGCCGCCACCGCCTGGGCAGGACCATCGTGTAAGTTACGCGCCAGGGTGTGACGCACCTCTTCTTCGGCGGTCAGCATCTTGTTGCGGTCCTCAAGCAGATTTCGGTAGAGCGTGGCGTTCTGCATAGCGACGATGGTGTGTGAGGTCAGGGCTACCATCAGTTCCAGGTCGCTTTCCTGGTAGCTATCGGCCTGAGTACTGCCAATCAGCAGTAAGCCGTAAACTTCGTAGCCACCCCGCAAGGGCATAATGATTGCGCTCTTGCACGTTTTGAACGAGGGGAAGATGCGCCGAAGTTCATCCAGGGTTTCTTCGTCCGTTATCAAAATAGGACGAGCTTCACTGAGGGCCTCTTTGATGATACCGTAGCGGGTTTCAATCGCCTTATGGCTTTCTTCGTCGGTCAGGCCCGTAGCATCAGCAGTCCGCATGTAGTTCATAGTACCTTCAAACAACATGACCGCACCCACTGAGACATCAAAGACCGACTCGACTTCTACCAGAATGTTACGCACCACTTTCTGGTAATCAAGCGTGGCGCTTAGCGTGCTGGCTACACGGTAAACCGCTTTAACCCGGTTTTGCAACTCCTGTAAATTGGTAGAATTGGCGTTAGCAATAGCGTCTTCCAGCATATTTGCCTGGGCCTTCAGGATCGAAAGATGGGTTCCCGTAATAACGTAGATTGAGACAGCAAAGAGAAAAGCCGCGGCAAAAAGCGCCAGCATTACCAGCCCCTGTTCCGATTTCAAGTCATACTTGCCGGATTGAGCCAGGAAGAAGATCGTGTTGGTGAGGCCTACTGCTACAATCGCCACGCCTCCCTCAACGAACCCTCCCATGACGGTCAGGACCAGGGCGGGCAGGTAGGCCAGGGCAAAAATGGGGGTTCCCATCAGCCAGCAGACTGCTGTTGTCAGCGCCACATCTACAAAGAGGCTGGCTACCGGTAAACGCCTTGACTGTTTGCCAAAAGTCAACGTGACAAGCATGACTGCCAGGCTATAAATAGCATAAGCCCCAAGCACGATTGTCACATTGTTATTATCGGTAGCCGAGGCCGGTTGATTCAGAGCAGCGCGTTGAAAAAAGTACAGGCCGGCCAGCGCAATTACGAAAAGCCATCTTGCGTAAGAGAGCCGGCTATTGAGCATTCGCTCAAAGGTTTGAGAGCGCTGCAAGATAACTTTACGGGAACGATTAACAAGATCCACGGTTTTCTACTTTACTTTTTGCTGCATTTAATTTTAAAAAATGTATTCCCAGGCTGTAAGCTTGTAAAGGGATTAAACTGATAGAAAGCACAAGTGTAATGTAGCGTGTTCTAAAGTAATTGTCAACATATCTATAGTTGACCCTTAGCGCCATCTAAATCTTAACACGGGAGTATCCAGAATTGCATAGGAGACGTTGGTACTTTAGTACCAGCAAATGACCAGGCGAATGGCTATTTTTCTACTATATTTACGGTCCAGTCCAGCACGAGATGTTGAACCTGAGCGGAGCTATTAATCTCTTTGCCGGAGTAGTTGCCGGAAACAGTCAAAGCCTTCTCGGGCTGCCCCGCCGGGTAAGCCGTTATTTCAAGCCGGTACTGTCCGGGCGGGACATGAATATAGAGATCGCGGTAGTCTCGAACCGCTTCATGCACTTTCCATTTGCCGGTAGGATAGTAACCAGCCAGCGGTTGGGCGGTGTAATTTGTACCGGTATCCTGCCCGTTTTTATCCAGCAGCCGTACTGTCATTTCATAGTCGGTATCGTCAGGGGCAATTTTGCGCCAGTAGAGGGTCAGATGGAGGTACTGGTCATAACTGGCCTGGCTGCGGTCTGGGCCCACGACAGGGACTACATTGAAACCTTCCAGTTGCAGGGATGAGCCGAACTTGAGGCTTGTCTTGCCGCCCGCTTCGGGCGGATAGTAATCGGCGTTAGTGCCGGGTATCTGTTTGAAAGTGTAACCGTAAATGGTCACGCCCAGGTAGACCTTTGGATCGTGGAAGGTCCAGGTATTATTATCGAACCAGACCTTCTTTACGTACTCTTTAGGGTCATCTTTGATATAGCGTTCGGGCGACGTGATAATCCAGGCCCGCTCATGATTGCGAATAATGCCATTCTCGGCGGAAAGATACGAAACCAGGGCCGGGTCATCGTGGCCGTCTATTAAATCCTGGGGAATGGTATAAACCGGCACATCGCCCGGTTTAAGGTAGTAATCTACAGCGGTCTTCAGATAACCGGGAAGGACAATTATTTCATCGCCGGGCCGCAACTGGCTTTGCAGCCAGCGCATTGATTCTCGCCAGTCCTCTTTTTGAGGCGTATCCGAGTAATTGAAGCTGAAAAGGGCTACTCCCGCAAAGACCAGGGTAGCTACTCCGCCAAGCAGCGCCACCGGCCAGAACTTTATCCCCAGCCAGACCAAACCCCAGGCTACCAGCAGATAGTAGGCGGGAGAAGCAATCAGCAAATAGCGATCGGCAAAGACCGGGATGCGCATGGTCAGGAGATAAAAGGCCAGCACCGGCAGCACCAGGTAAAGCGTCAGCAGCAGGGCTACATTATTATGCTGAATAACATACCTGATTTTGGCCCATCTGCTGCCAGGAAGAGCCTGGTTGTCCAAAACGGGGCTTTCCTGGTTTCGCCCGTCTGAGTAGGAATACTCTTTTGAAAACTGGTTTTTTTGTGAGCTGCGCCAGACCACCAGCAGGCCCAGCAGAGCCAGAATAGCGAAAAAGAGCGCGCCCAGCGTCTCTACCAGGTAGTTATCAATCCGGTTTACGCCGAAGCGGCGCCCGAGAGTATCAAGCATGGTGAGCAAACCCACCGGCTGAAACCAGGTTTTACCAATCCCGCCATCCCATAGCGCTCGGGCCTGCCAGACCGCAATCGGCAGGTAGGGCAGAGTCAACAGGCAGAGCGCAATTACGCTCCGCCGCTTATAGAGGCGCGGAGTCGAGGCCCTGGAAGGGCGCGACAGCAGGTAGTAGAGTACTTCCACCCCAACGATTAATACGCTCATCAGGTGGATATAAAAGCTGAGGGTGGTGAAGACCACGTAGGCTATCCACCACCCGCGTGAACCCTGCTTGAGGGCGGTCAGGAATAAATAAACCGAGGCCAGGGTGCAGAGCATGGCAAGCGGATACATCTTGGCATCCTGGGAATACCATAGCTGGTAGGGTGAAATAGTTACCAGGGCGGCCGCCACTAACCCGACAGCGGTTCCTCCCAGGTATTTGCGACCGAGAGCGAAAATCATGGGGATAGTTGCGGTTCCCGCCAGCAGAGAAGGCGTGCGCAGGGCCGCTTCACCTGTCCCGGCTACTTTGACCCAGTAGTGCATAAAAAGGGTATAGAGCGGACCATTTTCACCGGGCCGCAGGAAGTCACCCAGGATATCGCTTAAACCGCGCTGGGCCCGCGCCAGCAAATCGGCCTCATCGAACCAGAGCGATTGGGTAGCCAGTCCCTTACGCCGCATGAAAAAGGCGATCACAGTCAGGATTGCCACACAACCCCAGGCCAGCCAGTTGGCGCGCGCCTGTAGCCTGACCATCAAGGCGGAGTTTATGAGGTTGAATTTATTTTTCTTTCCGGGAGTTAAAAGCACGGACAATCCTTAATTCTGATATATTTCGAGAAACCGGGAAGCTATCCCATCCCAGCTAAAGTTACGACTAAGTTCTAACGCTCCGGTTCTAAGACTTTCCCTTAAAGTGGAATTCTGCCGTAATTCCTCTAAAGCGTTCGCCAGCAGGCCAGGTTGCGCAGGTGCTACCAGTAGAACGTTCTGCCGGTCAATAAGTTGTGGCTCCTCCGGCCCGCTTTGGGTTTCCCGGGAGGGTTGGGTAGTGACCACCGGCAACCCGTGCGCCAGCGGTGCCAGCAGGCTGCCCCGCCGGAAACTGGCTCCCTCGCGGAAAGGCAGCGCCACGCCATCGAGGGCCAGCAGCGCCTTTGAGGTTTGAGCGGGGTCCAGGTGGCCGGTCCGGATGATATGCTTTTCAATGCCGAGGCGCCTGATTAACTCCTCCAGTTCGCGGGCATAAGGCCGGTTGGTAAGGTCGGTTTCGCCCGCCTCGCCTCCTATTATCACCAGCTTCCAGCTCTGGTCCTTTTTCAGCAATTGCCCGAAAGCTTCAAGCAGGGTATCTACTCCCTTGCCAGGATTGAGCAAACCAAAGTAACCTACTGCAAAATCGCTTTCGGCTATCCCCAGGCTCGCCCGGTAAGAGTTCCGGGCAGCCGCATCTTCGAAAGCGTTACCGGGGGTAATATTAGAGCCTATCGGGATCAATTTCAACCTGGCCTGCCGCGCGCCCCATTCCAGGGCCTGCCGGTAGTCGGCAGGGTTCGTCACCACGGTCATATCGCCGCTCTTCAAAAGTAGCCGGTTAACCTGCTTCCGCAGCCTACCGGCTTTAGGGAAAAGATATGGCACCCGCAAATCATGGAAGGTTGTGATAATCTTCGGGCGTTCCTGGCCCATCACCAGCTTCAAATATAAGGGCAAGAAGTTAATAGCCGGGCGCATCGAGTAAGCCCCGGTCTGGTACTGGATGTTCAAGACCGCTACCGGGCGCCGGCGCAAGTACTTTGCAATTTGCGGCAAGCTCTGCCATCCCCATTTTTTGACCAGAGCCTCCGCCGGCAGCGTGGGTTCGGCGGGCTGCCGGTTACTCTGCCCGGTCAGGACCTCAACGCTGCCCGCGCCTGCTGCGGCTAAAGCCATTCCCAGGCAGGCGGTGTAATCGCCTACTCCGCCGGGTTGCGGAAAGTATTCGGCGGAGAGCAGGCAAATATCCAGTTCGGCAAGCGGGCGCGGGTAGGGTGAGCGGTAGGGGCGCAGGCCGGAAGCCAGCACTTTGCGAATCAGTTGCAGGCGTTCACGCCGGAGGTCGGGCTTGTGGCGCAGTTGCAACTTGGCCCACTCTTCGGCATATTGAAAAAGGTAGCTCCCTAACAGAAAGCTTCGCAGCAGCCCGGCATAGGTTCGTCCATAGAATTTGCGATAGTAGGAAAGTTTGCTGGTATGGAAGTTAATATGGCGGGCCGGCACATCCTGTTTGCTGCTCTGGCCTTCCTGGTGCACGGCTGCGGCCGCAGGTTCGTACCAGATTTGCCAGCCTTGCTCTTTAGCCCGGCGGCAAAAGTCCAGTTCCTCCGAATACATGAAGTAGCGCTCATCCAGCCCGCCGATGGCCTCAATTACCTCGCGCCGCACCAGAAAGGCCGCGCCTACTATCCAGTCCACTTCGTGCGCTTGCTCGGGAGAAACATCACTGAACTTGAAGCGGCGTAGCGCCGGTAAATTACGAAAGGGGCGGTAGCGTTCCAGGATAGTGCTTTCCACGAAAGCCAGGGCCGGGCCGGGAAAACGGCGGCGATTGGGTTGCAGGCTGCCATCGGGATAGCGCACGAGCGGCGCGACAATACCTGCCCGGGGTTGCTTTTCCATAAAGCCCACCAGCTTTTGCAGGCTGCCTGCTTCAAGCGCGGCATCGGGATTCAGAAAAAAGAGGTAGCGGCCTCTGGCCCGCCGCAAACCCTGGTTACAGCCGCGCGGAAAGCCGTAGTTGTATTGATTTGCTACCAGTTTAACCTCGGGGAAATTCTGGCGAACCAGGTCGGGGCTGCCATCAGCGGAGGCATTATCAACCACGATGATTTCAATGTTGAGGCCGTCTGCCGGGCGCTTGATCAGGCTGTTGAGACAATCAGCTAACAGGCTGGCGACATTGTAGCTGACAATAATGATCGAAACATCCGGTAAAGTTTCGCTACCGGAGATGGCGGCGGGATTATTAAGCTGGTTTTCTTCAGAAACGGGCAAAACTTCTGCTTTCTCAAATTAGGGCCGGGCGGGTTTAGCGCGAGTGATCCTTTTTGAGGACATAACGCTTGAACAGGCCGGTCAAGATTCCAAAGCTGTAAACCTGGTCGAAAATAATATAGAAAGGTTCATGTTCCTCAATGGCCCGCGCAATACCGCGTTTGAGCGAACCGGGCGGCGTACGCCGCAACCACTCCTTGACCGTATGAGGATGCCCATCGCTTTTGCCAATCCAGTTTGCCGAGGCAAAGACCTCCCGAGCGCTACCCGGATTGTAATGGTAGCAAACTGCGCCATCCACGCGCCGGGCGGTTTTACCGAGCTTTTTGGCTACGGTATGATCGTCATGGTAGCCCGTGCTGTCATAGCCGCCTACTTTAAAGAAGTCTGCGCGGTTGATCGCGCGAAAAACTGTTCCTTCCTGCTCGGTCAGGTTTTCCGGCACCCGCCGGTCGGGCGGAAGATAGTAGCAGACGTTCCAGCTACGGCTCCACAGGTTGTCTACGTTCGCCACAAACTCATCCAGGGTAAAAGTGCCGGTTACCTCTCCGGCTTCTACCGGGGCGACCAATTTTTCCAGGAAATCGGGGGCAAAGAGCATATCGGCATCCAGGAAGGCCAGCACTTTGCCGTGCGATTGCTTTGCGCCAAAATTGCGCGCGAGAGCAGGCCCGGCGTGGTTCTGCTGGAAAAAGCGCAACCGACCCGGGTTTTGCCTTAAATATCCCCTGACTATCTCTACCGTCCGGTCGCTGGAACCATCGTCCACCACAATCAATTCATACTGCTCGGCGGGAATGGTTTGCTTGAGCAAACTATCCAGGCATTCGCCGATATGCTTTTCCTCGTTATGGCAGGGGATGATAACCGAAACCCGCAGGGAGGTAGTTTCGCCAAAATTATCCTCAGTTTGATCGCGCTGGGCGTCCGTTTGCAAAGTAATTATCCTGGTTTATTGATGTACTAAAGTCCTGTTTTCCGGCAGGATTATACTCCATAGCCGCTTAATTATCAAAGATAGGGATTGTGGGGAGGTTAGTTACATGGTAAACTTCAAGCGAATAATTTGTTTAACCGCCAATCCAGCCAAGTTCCAGATAGGTTTCAAAGATGCAGTTACAAAACGCTCCTGACCTGAAAACTCCTAAATCCACTTCGAACTTGAAAAAGAATTTGCCCGCGTTGGCCCTCTTAGCTCTAAGTCTTGCCCTTCTGATCTGGGCCGACGCTTCTGTGATTATTCCTCTGAAAGAGTTGAACTTACCTAACTCAGGTAATGATTTTGGGGTCTTCTGGAGTGGTACCCGGACGGTAGCGCAGGGCGGTAATCCTTACCTGACCGCACCGGGCTCGATTTATCGAAACACCGTGATAGCAGCAGGCGGCAATCTCCAACCGCTTGAGCCTTTTATCAGCCCTTTCTACCTGACTTTACTCTTCATGCCCGTAGCGATTTTTCCACTGGGAATTGCCGCTCTTATCTGGACCGTGGCAGAGCAAGTTTTGCTGGCGATAGCGCTGGTGCTTATTATCAGGATCAGTGGGAGGAAGCAAACGCCGGGCAGCCTTCTACTGGGCATTGGCATGGCGATGCTGCTGCGTTATACCTTCCTGGTGATGATGGTTGGAAACCTGACTTTGCTGCTGTTGTTTGCCGTTACCGCTTCTTATTATAGCAGCAGAAAAGGGCGTCCCTTCCTGGCCGGAATTTTTGCCGCTCTTTTACTCTTAAAACCTCAAATCGTCTTCCTGATTCTACCTTTTTTGCTGGTTGTACCTACCCTTGACCCGTCGGGGGTTGCTGGCTGGTTAAACAGGCAGACTTACCGGCGCTGGTTGGGTTTCATTTGCGGCGGGCTGATTTTTGCCGTCTATAGTTTTGTTCTTTTACCGGGCTGGTTAAGCGAATGGATCAAGGGGGTTTCCGCCACAGGCTATTCCGACAGCAACAATTTAGATGGTGTGATGACCTCCCTGCGCAGTCTGGCCGCGGTCCTCGTCCCTGATAAAAGTATGGTGCAGCCTGTAATGTTTCTCATGGCTATACCGCTCTGGCTGGGGCTCGGCCTTTTATGGTGGCGTAACCGCTCGAATGTTGCTAACTTTCCCTATCTGCTGGCGATATCTGTTACCCTGAACATCATGACCACACCTTATATTCGCGACTATGACAGCGCTCTGCTAATCTTTCCGTTGATCCTCAGCTACTTCAGCCTGCGTAATTACGAACTGACTCACCGGCAGGGGCTGCCCTGGAGCCTGGTATGCTGGTTGCTGGCTCTTTTGCCTGTTCCTGTACACCTCATGGCCGGTACGTTTACTTATGCTCTCGAAAACCTGGTTACCTTCCTGGTTATCTGCACGGTGGCGCTGGCCTGGTTTAAGTCAAACCGTCTAAAAGGGACTACAGAATCTTTGAAAGTAACTGTGGCAGGCTAAGTTGTTGGAATTAAAGACAGCATGTTGAAATTTTCCCGCAAGGAATGGCAATGGACTCTTGCGGTCAGTTTTCTAACACTGGGTCTCAGCTCCTTACCTTTATTATGGGGCTGGCTGGCTACCCCGTCCGGCCAGCAATACACCGGCCTTTACTTTAACGCCAACGATGCCAATACCTATCTCGCCAAGATGCTGGAAGGTCGCCAGGGCGCCTGGGTCTTTCACCTCATGCATACCAGCGAGCAGGGCGATAGTGGCGCGGTAACTTTTGTCTTTTATTTGCTGCTGGGCAAATTGGCCGGCTTACTCAGCCTCCCCGAAATTGTTATCTTCCACGCTGCCCGGTTGGTGTGCGGGCTGGCGCTCTTAGTGGCCAGTTACGCTTTTATTGCCCTGCTTTTCCCCGAAATTGCCCGGAGGCGCTTTACTTTTGGGCTGGTCTGTTTTGCGGCCGGATTGGGCTGGCTGCTTGGCCCCTTCGGTATCCAGCCTGCCGATTTCTGGGTAGCGGAAGGTTATACATTCCAGTCCATTTTCGCCAACCCTCACTTTCCCCTGGCCACCGCGCTGTTGATTGCCGGCATTACGGGAGGTCTGCTGGCCCTCGAAGGAGCTTCACGCCGGTACTACCTCTGGACCGCCCTGGCCGCCTTTGGCCTGGGCTTTGTGCATCCTTTCCTGCTTTTTACCCTGGGAGGAGTGCTGGTAGTCTTCTGGCTGCGCCTGGCCTTTATGCGCCATCAGGCGGACTGGCGCGGGCTGCTAATGCTGGCCGCCGCCGGAATTTGCGGTGGGCCGGGGGCCTTTCTGACCTGGTGGGGAACCCTGCAAGACCCTTTGCTTAAAAGCTGGATGAGCCAGAACCAGACCGTTACACTGGACCTGCCTTCCATGCTGGCGGCTTACGGTTTGTTGCTGCCGCTGGCGCTGCTGGGCGGCTGGTGGGTCGAGCGTACCCTGCCGCGCGAAAACGCCTCCCTCGAAGCCAAAGGCCTGCTGACGCGCTGGCAACTGGTCACTACCTGGGTAATCGTGACGGTTGGGCTGCAACTCTTGCCGGTAAGTTTCTCGCGCCGCTTTGTCGAGGGTTTGCATCTGCCGTTGTGTTGCCTGGCGGCTGCCGGGTGGTACGCTTTCGTGGCACCCCGGATCAAAGCGGGCTGGCGTAAACTTGCCGGGGGTGCGCTGCTGGGCGTAACGGCCCTTTCCAGCCTGGGACTGGTCATTCTTTCAATCTCTTTGCTCTATTTGCCGCCCGATACGGTAGACCCGGTGCGCTCTCCCTATTTCAGCGCGGGCGAACTGGGCGCGCTAGACTGGTTGCGAAACCATAGCAGCCCTTCTGACGTAATATTAACAGGGCCTGTGCTGGGAAATGTGCTGCCGGGCCGGGTGCCAGTGCATGTTTTTTACGGGCATAGCATGGAAACCCTTCAGGCGGATCAAAAGCTGACGATTCTCAAAAAATTCTTTGAGAAAAGTGAGTCAAACGGTACAAGGTATGCTATAATAAAAAATTGGGGCCTGAAATATCTGGTCTATGGCTGGCGCGAACAACGACTTGGCGGGTTTGATCCCACCAGTGCCGGGTGGCCGCTGCTATACAACAAGGATAATGTGCGTATTTTTTTACTTCAGTCCAGCGCAGGCCAATCATAATAAGACTGGTTATAGTAAAAACAATTATAGTAAAAGTGTAAGGCGGCTCAGGTCGCTGGTAGTATTAAGTAATAAGGGAAATGTCGTCAACTTTAGATTCAACAGATTCAACGGATAATCTTCTAGAACTACAGCAATTAATTCTTCGCCCTACAGGGGCAGTTCTTCTCGATAACGAAGCCGGTTTAGGTGAATTTGAAGAACTATGCTGGCAGTACCTCCACAAACTTCCGCAAGGTTTACGCCTGGGCCAGATCAAGACCCGCATCGAAATTGACCACGGGGCTTTTGGCGGGCGGCGCTATGAATTTGATAGCCGCCTCTTTGCCGATTGCTTTGAAGAAACCGGCCAGCCTGAGCCGGTCGGGCAACTGATGGTCACGCTCTACCGCAAACCGCGCGGCGGCGATACCGATATTTTTCTGGAGTTGGAGCAGTGCCAGTTGTGGTATCCCCACATGCGGGGCAAAGGCCTGGGTAAAACTCTTTTTGGGCTGGTCCAGCAACTGGCCTTCGCCCTTGAAGTAAAAGCCATTACCGCTATCGCCATCTATGATGGCCGGTTTGTCTGGCCCGCCCTGGGTTTTCGCTTCGGCGACTATTTACCCGAAGAAGAGATAGCCGTCAAGTTTCGCCAGCGCTTTCTGAAATTCTGCCAGCGCTATAACCTGGCAGCGCCCGATGTTAGCGATTGGGACGCTCCTGATTTCGCCCGGTTTCTGTCTGATCTGAAAATTCCGGCTTCAGTTGGGCATAGCATGGATCGCGAACGGCAGGTAGTTGAATTTGGGCGAGCTTTCCTGTTGAGCCGCCGTCCCTTTTTCCTGAGTTACCCGCTTACTCAGCCCAGATAAAAATAGAATAGTTCAATTGTTTCTATCGCCCGGTCAGGTTTTGACTGGGCTTTTGTTTTTATCCGAATCGTGGCAAATAATTTGCAATTAGCTATAGCAGGATTGCGGAAAGTCTATCACTGTGATGATGGGCTCTGTGGAAAAACAGAACTTTTAAATAGATTGTGAAGGTGGATTTAATGCAGAATAACCAGGAGAATATCAAAGTTTATGGCGCCGACTGGTGCGGGCATACCCTTGAAACGCGCACTCACCTGGATGAAATCGGGGTTCCCTACCGCTACATTAACGTTGAGCAAGACTCGCAGGCTTCCGCCTGGGTGAAAGACCAGAATGACGGTATGGAAATCAAACCGACCCTTGATATTCAGGGCGAGATTGTAACCGCCCCGCCGAACAGCCAGCTTGATAGTCTTTTGAAAGAGCATGGCCTGTTATAAGCGCTGTAAGCATCCGGTTACTTTTGTGAGAAATTACGGATTAGAGAGGTAAAGCAGAAAGGGAAAGGAGTAAAGTATGACCCAGCTAGATAATCCTGCTGCTCATGAAGTTTATGAGGTAGACTATACGGTAGTCTTTCCCGATGAGCGCATGGACCGTTTCAGCGGCAACTTTCAGCATGAGGGCGCTCAGCCAACCCGGCAGGATATTGTCAGGGAACTGAGTAAGGCGCAACGCCATTTCGCCTGGCAAAGCGCCGATCACATAATTTACATCACTTTCAGGCTGATGAATAACGACGCCCGAATCGAGGTAGAACGCGACCAGATTCCGGTCGAGGAGCTTGAGAGCGCCACTTCGCCGGAGTATACGGCTTCCGGCGCACCGGCCTCTAAGGTTGAACCGGCTTCCCGGACGCCTGAAGGCGCCGCCCGGCCCTCGACTTACGCCGGGCAGGATTTTGGAAACCCTGACCGGGCAGACTACCTGGCCTCCCATGCTGATGGAACGCCTGACCAGGCTTTCTAATTAGTCAATAAACCTGTAAGAATGCCGCGCTGAGCGGCATTTTTATTTTGAGCTGATTTTGTGAGGATGGGCCGCGCTGTAACAAATTCAGGTTCATTTCCGTATAATAAATACAATAAATGGCAGGATTTACAGGGCAGTTAAGGTTTTTTCAGATAAAGGAGCAATAAACAGATGGGCGGCAATTACGGCAACTTCAAAGATTGGCAGTTCTGGCGCAAAACGCCGGACCCCGATGCCAACACTAACCCCGGCCCTAATCCGGGCCAGAATCAGGGGCGCGGCGCCGCTGGGCCTAACCCGCGTGAATTTGTGGAAGAATTTAAGGTAACGGGCCAGAACCTCGTCAATGAAGTGGAACGTATCTTACGCGAAGGTCAGGTTCGCCGCCTGCGCATCCGGCAGGGCGAGCGGGTGCTACTCGATTTACCTGTAACCTGGGCGGCCGTGGGCGCTCTTATGGCTCCTCCCCTGGCAGCGGTAGGTGCGATTGCGGCGGTAGTGAGTGATTGTACTGTCGAAATTACCAGGACAGAGGATAAAGCTGCGCCATCCGCCAATCCCCCGGCAGGCCAGGCCTGGCCCAGGCCCGGCAACATTCCGCCCACACCGGATGATTTATCACATCGCTAGCGAGTTATCCGTTTTATCCTTTTGCACTTTCTTTAAGTCTGCTGAGCCTGCTTTCTGGTCAGGCTCAGCTTCACGCTTCAACCACGCTTAAGCCTCAAACCCCTTGTCAATTATGATAAAATAGCGGATGGAGATTTGCTTCATGGCCTGAATCATAAGATGTACTTAACATAAATATTTAAACCTGAATTGATTAAAAAATCGCCGTTACAGCAGGGAAGCTTTCTCCAGGAACATATAAAATCACTTATTTAGAGGTCTATAAATTGGCACAAAAACATTCTTTTTCCGAGAATTTAGAGAAGATCAGCGATAGCGAACAACCTTTTTCGACCGGCGCTCTCTATGCCCTTTCTAATATGGAGCCTGAAAACCAGGCGCAATTCGAGAAAGCCTGGCCCGGGATTGACCTGGAACGACGCCGCCGGACTGTCACAGCCCTTACCGAACTGGCCGAAGATGATATTGAACTGAACTTCAGCAGCGCCTTGCTTTTTATGGTGGGCGACAGCGACCCGCAGGTGCGCGGTAAAGCGATTGAAGGCCTGTGGGAGGACGAAAGCCGGGAAGTGCTGGCCAGGTTGCTCACTACTTTAAGCAGCGACCCCGATGATACCGTCCGGGAAAAAGCGGCGCTGGGCCTGAGCCGTTTCGCTTACCGGGCTGAACTGGGCCGCCTGACCGAGCGCTGGGTTAATCGCCTGCGCGAGGCTTTGCTGGCCCAATGCGGTGAGCAAATGAAATCTGTCCATATAGGGCGCCGGGCTATCGAGGCCCTGGGTTATTTCGGCAACGATGAGCAGATTATTCGCCTGATTCAGCAGGCTTACGAAAGCGACGATGAATTGCTCCGCGCCAGCGCTCTCAAGGCCATGGGCCGCTCGATTAACAAGCGCTGGTTGCCGGAAGTTGGGCAGAGCATGAGCAACAGCGACCCCTCCTTGCGCTATGAAGCGGCCACCGCCGCCGGGGAGATGGGCAGCGAAGAGTTGTTGCTACCCCTTTTGACCCTGACCAAAGACCCCGACCAGGAAGTGCAACTGGCGGCTATCTGGGCGCTCGGCCAGGTGGGAGGACAGGAGGCCGGACGCGCTCTGAAGCAAATCGCCGGAAGCGAGAACGAAACTCTGGCCCAGGCTGCTCAAGATGCCCTGGCGGAAGTTTCTTTCGCTTCTAATCCCCTGAACGTATTGCGCAACGACTAAATCAGTTAATAACAAAGGAGTTAATACTTGACCGCGGCATCCGAACACACTCACTCAAATTCTGATAAGAGACCTGTTTCCGAATGGACTCGGGATTTATTGGCCCGGCGGGCAGTGCAACTGCCCGCTCCCATCACCATGAGCGGTACGGCCGGCGTTATCGCTTTTACTTTCGGTCTGCCGGATGAACCCTCTTTCCCGGCGCAGGCCCTGGCCGATGTTACCCGGGAGGTGATGCAAGACCAGTTTGCCCCCGCTTTGCAGTACGGTCATCCTCGACCTCTGACCGATTTCCTGGTGCGCTATATCAAGCGCGAACAGGGCCTGGAAGTCACCCCGCAGAACATTCAGGTAACCGCCGGTTCCAGCCAGGCTATTTCCTTTATCTGCGAATTGCTGCTTAATCCCGGAGATGTGGTGATTGTAGAAGCGCCTTCTTTCCTGGGGGCGGTCAATACCTTCCACAATGCTGAAGCCGAAGTGGTGGAGACACCGCTGGATGAGAATGGCCTGATTATAGAGGCCCTGGAAAGCAAACTGGCTGAGCTAAAAGCCGCCGGGAAAAAAGTTAAGTTTATTTACACTATCCCGACTTTCCAGAATCCTACCGGCGTTACCATGACCCTGGAACGCCGCAAGGCTTTATTAGATGTAGCGCGGCGCTATGAAACGTTCATCCTGGAAGACGACGCCTATTACGGGCTGGAGTTTGGAGAAAAGTCTCCGCCCTGGCTCTGGACGCTTGACGACAGCGGAATTGTGCTGCACTGCGGCACTTTCTCCAAAACGCTGGCGCCCGGAATGCGTCTCGGTTGGGTGGGTGGCCCGCCTGAACTGATCAGTTTAATTGCCCGTTTGCGCGATGGCGGCGGCACTAACGCCTTCTCCGGCTACGTAGCCGCCCGCTTTGCCGAGAGCGGCCAGCTTGATAAACATATCGAAGTCTTACGGGAAATATACCGCAAAAAACGCGACCGGATGCTGGCGGCCCTCGAACGCTATATGCCGGATGGTTCCCGCTGGACGGAGCCCCAGGGTGGCTTTTTTGTATGGTTGGAGTTGCCTGAAAAGGTAGATACTGTTAAAATGTTACCAGCCGCGATTCAAGCGGGTGTTAATTATCTACCCGGTCCGGCTTGCTTCGCCAGTAGAAGCGGGCGCAATACCATTCGGCTGGCTTTCAGTTATATCAAGCTGGAAGAGATTGAGCCGGGATTGAGGATACTTGGGGAAGTAATCGAGCGAGAGCTTAACTCTTGATCTCCAGCTAAAAGCGGTTGAGGTAATCGGTGGCCATTACCTCAACAGTAAGTTGAGATTTTGTTTTCAATAAACTCTTTTTACAAAAGATTACCTTTTTTAGAATTTTTTACAACAGACGAGGTGTTTCAAATGGGCCAGAACGTTGGCGTTTTTGTGGATGTATCGAATCTTTTTTACTCGGCAAAGAGCGCCGGAGTAGAAGTTAATTATTGCCGCTTACTGGATTATGCCACTCGCGGGCGAGATTTAATCCGGGCCTGCGCTTATACCGGCATTGACCCCGATAACAATAGCCAGAAGAAATTTATTGATTTCCTCAGTTCCAACGGCTATAAAGTGGTTTGCAAGGATATCCATAAGTATGATACCGGGCGGATCAAGGCTAACCTTGATATTGAAATTGCGGTTGATATGATGCTGCTCGCCCAGAACCTGGATGTCGCGGTGCTGGTCAGCGGCGATGGCGATTTCGCTCGCCTGGTCAGCGCGGTACAGGATAAAGGGGTGCGCTTTGAACTGGTCAGCTTTGGTATCAGCACCTCTAACGAACTGATCAACCTGGTAGACCAGTTTACCGAAATTTCCTCCATTCCAGATATCTTCCGAAATGGCGGTTGCCGCAATAATGGCATGATGATTCCTAACCAGGGAATGGAACTGGAGCGCCATCCTCAAGTCTATTCGCATAACGGTTTGCCGTTCCCCGGCCTTACCCATAGCACAGGTAACTAACTCTAAGTGATCAGTGAATCTCAATTAACCGGAACTATCCTGGCGGGCCCCGGACAGCGCCAGCGCTGGGATAGTTTCGTAGCCTCCCATCCGAATGGGCACTTACTGCAAAGCTTTGCCTGGGGTGATTTCAAGCGGCGCCACCAGTGGCCAGCCATGCGAGTGGTAATTACGGAGCAGGGCAACGACCGTATTCTGGCCGGGGCCCAGGTGCTTTTCCGGGAAATGGCCGGTCTATCGGTGGCCTATATTCCCAAAGGCCCGGTAGTAGACTGGTCGGACCGCCCGCTGGTTGAAGCGCTCTTCCGAACTCTGCGGCAAGTTACTAAACGCCGCCGCGCTATTTACCTCAAAATCGAACCTGAACACCTGGAAGACCCTCAGTTTGCCAGCTTCTTACAAAATGAACTGGATTTTCGCGTTTCCGACGAATCGGTGCAACCTCGCAGCACCATTCGGGTAAACCTCCAGGGGAAACCCGAAGAGTGGCTGGAGCGCATGAAACCTAAGACGCGCTATAACATCCGCCTGGCGGAACGGCGCGGCGTCACCTGCCGCCAGGCTGACCCGGCGAATCCGGCAGACTTTGAGGCTTTCTATAAACTGATGGAGACCACCGGGCAGCGCGATAGTTTTGGTATTCACTCGGCGGCCTATTATAAAGATGCCTGGCTAACTTTTTATAATTCTCCGGCAGGCAGCGGCAGCGGAGCGCTCTGGTTGGCCGAATACAACGGCAAAGTGATTGCGGGGGTAATGGTTTTTGCTTTCGGCCAGGAGTCGGCGTATCTCTATGGAGCGAGCAGCGACGAAAACCGCCGCGAGATGCCCACCTATCTCTTGCAGTGGAAAGCGATGCTCTGGGCCAAAGAACAGGGTGCCGCCTGGTATGACTTCTGGGGTATCCCCGAAGAGATCGGCAACCTTGAGGAAGAGCCTGAAAACGAAAAGCTCGAACAGAAAAATGTCAGGGATGGCCTGTGGGGAGTCTACCGCTTTAAGCAGGGCTTTGGCGGTGAAGTAGTGCGCTACGCCGGCGCTTATGACCTTGTCTACAACCGCGCCATGTATCTGCTCTGGCAGCGCATGCAGCGTTTGCGCGCTTCACGCTAATTCCAGATTCCTGCCCGCTTAACACTATGGAAAATAAAAAGGAGTAAGAACCTAAATCAGTTCTTACTCCTTTTTATTTTGAGCATACTTTCTCTTTTCTGGTAGGTGCTTAACGGTCATCTACTTGATCGTGGGGCAGCCTGCGGTTCAGGGTCAGGCGCTCGTAAAGGTCCAGGGCCTCTTCTTTGAAGGCTAATGCTTTCTCCGTATCGCCTCTCAGGTCGTAGAGGCGCGCATAGAGGGCCAGAACTTCGGCCTGCCTGACTCTATCCGGGAGCGACTTCTGGGCTACTTCCAGGTATTGCTCGCCTCGTTCAAGCTCCCTGCGGTCCAGACAAATCCGGGCCAGGCCAATCTGAGAACTGGTTACGCCGCGAGTAAACTTACCTGTGGCCGCTTCCTCCAGCACGGTCTGCCAGAGTTGCTCGGCGGCTTCCGCTTTACCCATCTGGTAGAGGCAGATGGCAAGCTGCCCGCGAGTGACCGCTAAATTTCTTTCCGAGATTTGCCCCGCCATCGGCAGGGTTTCTTGCCACAGCCGGCTGGCTCGCTCATAATCATGCCCGGCCATGTGGTATAAACCCCAGGCGTACTTTATCTCAAAAAGCAGTTCTGGCGAAAAATCCTGCGCGTCTCCCGGGTTTTCTAACCGGTCTAGCCAGCCACGCGCTTCTTCCAGGTCGCCTTTGCGACATAACAACTGCACGTGATAGCTAATCGCTCGCACCTGTTCGGCCAGACCGGCTACTTTACTGGCGGCTACCACCCGCATATAACTGACGCCGGGGTCGCCCGTCCACGCTCCCCTGATGTAATAATAGTAATCCGCCCCGGAAATAAGCTCCAGCAGTACTCGGTAGGAGTGCTGCTCGTAGCAGCGGCGCATCAACTCGCTTAACGTTTCATGCTCAGGATCAAGTAAATTCAGTCGCTCCGGTTCATCCCAGCAATAGCCTACTTTTTCCACCAGCTTCAGATAACGGTTTAACTGCCGTTCCTTGGCCTCTCTTTCAAAATCAGGCTGCTCCCTGAGCCTGGCAAGCGCAAAAGCTCGCACAAGAGGGTGCAGGTTGTAGCCGGGCTCAACGGCGATAGAAGCTTTCTGGCGGTCTACCAGCGATAATTTGACCAGTTTTTCCAGCGCTTCACGGCCCGCCGCCGCTGCCAATCCCGCGGTAGTCAGCAGGCTCTCACGACCGGCAGAACCTGTAAAAAGAGGTAGGGCCATAAGCGCCTGCCGTTCGGCAGACCCCAGCAATGCCCAGCTTCTTGAAAAGAGGTCTTCGAACAGCTCGCCTTCTGCCGTTTCAAGTTCGGCTAGCAACTCTTCAAAGGTTTTATCAGAATATTTTAGATAACCAAGTAAAACCTCCAGGGCTTTAGGGTTGCTGCCGCTAATTTCAAGCAAAGCCTTTAGCCATTCTTCGTGATTAAGAATTCCCTCTAGCTGAAGCAGAGCGGCTTTATACTCGATAAACTGAAGGGCCTCGCTCCTGCTCATGCCGTTCAATTCAACCGGCCAGCAGCGCTGCTCAAACTCTTTTCGGAACTCGCGGCTGGTTATAATAACCTTGCTCGGTTCCGGTATCTGAATTAGCCAGTTTGCCAGGGCCACCTCGCTGGTAGTCTCGTAGTTATCGACCACCAGCAGCACCGGTTGGCGGCGTAACAGACCGGCCACTTCTCGTTTCCTGGCCTCAAGCTCTAGCGCGATAAAGCCGGGATAATCCAGGGTAAGGGCTATTTCATCCAGCAGCTTTGGCAGGGTGAGTGTCCCCGGTTGTTCCCGGTCGCTGATCCAGACCACTCCGGCAAAATGGGGCCTACCCTCACGGTAATGCAGGCAATCGGAAGCGGCCTGGTAAGCCAGGCTGGTCTTGCCCATGCCGCCCAGCCCTACCACCAGTACGACCGGTAAGCGGCTTTTCAGCCCCTCCATCAAACGTGCGTAGGCCGCCTGCCGGGCAATGAAACGAGCGAAACCGGGAGCCGGAAGATTACTGTAGCTTTTTTTGGCCGAGACCGAACTCGCCCCGGCGGAGTCAGGGTAGAGCTTTTTCAACAATTCTTCGGGATAGGGGTAGTTAGAGGCGGACAGGAAGTTTAGCAGCCACTCCCGGTTGAGATAGCCCCTCCTGACACCGGCTACTGCCAGCGCTTCTATTTTGGGAGGGTCGGGCGGAATATGCCCGGCTTTGTAGCGCTGAATGGAAGCCGCGGTCAGACCAAGTTGATTCCCCAGGTCTTCCTCAACTACCGGGGCGGTTTTGCCCTCGTGCATTACGATACTGCCAATCGCCCCTTTTAGCAGGCGGCCAAATCTTTCATTACGCATATTTCCGCTGTCCAGGGTCTACCGGTTTTCGAGACTATGAATCTTCATAGTCTGTCAGGGACCCTTCCGAGTCTGAATGTGGTTTTATTTAACCAGGCAAAGTTTGCCGGGCTGTAAGATTAGCTCTTAAAAATTAGCTCTTAAACGAAAGGAATTTTTAAAACTATGGAATCTACTACCCCTGACCGAAGACCTTTAATGATCCTGGTGGCCGGGCCTTATCGCTCCGGCACATTTGATAACCCTGACCTGCTGAAAGCTAACCTGGAAGCCATGAACCGGGCCGCTTTACAGATCTACCGGGCGGGCCATATTCCGGTAGTAGGGGAGTGGTTTGCCCTGCCCCTGGTTGCCACGGCCGGTTCGCGCCAGCCCGGAGATGCTATTTTCAATGAAATCTTTCACCCGGTGGCCGAACTGCTGTTGCAGCGCTGCGATGCCGTATTGCGCATTGGCGGGCCATCGCAGGGCGCGGACCTGATGGTCCGAATCGCAAAAGAACAA
The DNA here is from genome assembly GCA_036261665.1 of Chloroflexia bacterium. Classification (GTDB taxonomy): domain Bacteria; phylum Chloroflexota; class Chloroflexia; order Chloroheliales; family Chloroheliaceae; genus 54-19. The sequence continues at coordinate 61,209 of DATAKM010000071.1, read as the reverse complement.
AACAAACCGGTCTTTTTCAGCCCGCAAGATATTGTAGCAGAATAAAGCCCTTCAGGAGAAAATAAGATGAACATACTGGTAACCGGCGGCGCAGGTTATATCGGCTCCGAAACCGTGCGAGCGCTCTTGCGGCAGCAGCACCGGGTAACAGTTTTAGACTCGCTCGAATACGGTACAGCCGCTTCGCTCGCGGTAGAGGCAGGTTTGCCGCCTGAACTGGTGGTTGGAAATATCCTCGATAGACCTTTACTGGATAATCTCTTTAAAACCCACCAGATTGAAGCGGTGATCCATTTTGCGGCTTATAAAAGAGGTAGCGAATCGGTAAGGCAACCGGCCCGTTATTTTCTGAATAATACCGCCGGTACGTTTAATCTGCTGGAGGCGATGGTTGCACACGGCATACCGAATTTTATCTTTTCTTCGTCCGGGAGTATTTTTGGAAACCCGGCGGAATTGCCGGTCAGCGAAAGCACTCCGGCCTCTCCCGAAAACCCTTACGGCCTCAGTAAACTGCTGGTAGAGCAGGCCCTGCCCTGGTATGAGCAGGCCCACGGCCTGAAAAGTATCAGCCTGCGCTACTTTAACGCGGCGGGCGCTTCGCCGGACGGGCGCTACGGCGAAGACTGGAATCTCAGCCACAACCTGATTCCGCAGGTGCTTAAAGTGGCTCTCGGTAAAGCGCCCTCTTTTTCAGTTTTCGGTACGGACTATCCCACCCGGGACGGTACCGCCGTGCGCGACTTCATTCACGTTAGCGACCTGGCGGAGGCTCATCTTAAAGCCCTGGAGTACCTGTTCAAAACGGGCCGCAGCACTGTTTTTAACCTGGGTACCGGGCAGGGCAACACGGTGCGTGAAGTGATTCAGGCGGTAAAGCAACTTACGGGCAGCGATTTCCGGGTTTACGAGCAACCGCGCCGTCCCGGTGAGGCTGCCGCTATCTGGGCCGACAATCAGAAAGCCCGGCGCGAACTGGACTGGCAGCCGCGCTATACCCTCGAAGATATGGTCCGGCACGCTCTCCAGGCGGCGAATGCTTCAATTATGCCGCCAGCGGCCTCCTCATCTTCGCCGGCCAGTCGCGCAACGGACGGGTAGCGTGAGAGCGCCGCGCCGTCACAAGATTTCTACATAGCCATCCGTACCGTTCACCCGGATGCGCTGGCCATCTTTTATCAGCCTGGTGGCGTTTTCCACTCCGACCACTGCCGGTAAGCCGTATTCTCGGGCGATAACCGCGCCGTGAGTCATCATTCCACCCACTTCGGTCACCAAGCCTTTTATGGATATGAACAGGGGCGTCCAGCTAGGATCAGTAAAGGAAGTTACCAGGATATCTCCCTCCGCCAGGTTAGCATCTTCGATCTTTAAGATCACCCGGGCGCGCCCCTCGATCACTCCAGAAGATACCGCCAGACCGGCAAGAGCGCCGGCCGGGAGATCTGTTCGTTTGTACTGGCCGCTAATAAGTTCACCATCAGAGGTCATAACACGCGTGGGAGTCAGTTTTTCATATATTTTGTACTCCGCCTTGCGTCTGCTTATGATCTCGTAATCCAGTTTCTGGGTCCGTATCGCTTCGCCCAGTTCCTCAAAAGTGAGATAGTAAATATCCTCTACTTCACGAATAAGGTTGGCCTGGACCAGCCGGGCGGCTTCTTTCAAGAGGGCCTGCTTATAAACGAAGTAGCGACTGATCATGCCGTATTTGGGATATTCACGATAACCGATGAAATTCCGAAGCAGGCTGATCAATTGTTTGGCTTCCTGGGCTTTTTGTTCGCCATCCGGTAGGTGCTTCAGGCGCTCCAGTAACTCCGCTTCTTTTTTCAAGGCCTCCTGGCGCCCCTGCTCAAATTTGCGCTTGCCGGCCCCGGGTTCAAAGTTTTTGATGTTACTGAGTATGACCGGGACCAGCGTAGACGGTTTTTCGCTCCAGCGCGGTTTGGTAATATCGATTTCCCCGGCACAGCGCATGCCGTATTTGCTCAGATATGCCGCGATAGCCTCCCGGGCCTGTTGCCCGCCCTCAAACTGATCCAGCTTATCCAGAAAGTTATCGTCTTTGACCTGTTGTAAGTAAGCAACTACCTCCTGATAAGGCCGAATGGCATCCGCCACCTCCAGTAGCTCCAGGCCCATTTCCGAGGTGACGTTGTTGGGTACGGACTGCGAAAGGGTATCGGCGACATTTTTCTCGCCTAACCACTCGCTCATTTTGGCGTTGATCAGCGATGAAGCCCCCATAGCCGCCATAAAGACCCGCGTACTTTCGGGGGCAAACAGGATCTTCTTTAATTCCGGCAGGTCTTGCAGGATAAAATCAAATAAATCCGGGCCTGATTTCGCCTGGATGTTTTGTTTTAACTCTTCTACCGATCTTTGATTCTTCCCGATCAGTTCCGAAACGATGGCCGGGTCGTTTTCCATCTGGGTGAGAAAATCCTCAGGCGACCTGCGTTTAGGGCCTGTACCGGCGCTCTCTTCCTTCTGTTCATCTGGTAACGTTTTTATAAAGTCTCCTCGCTCTATCACGGTCATCAGGGCGTCTGACATGAGCGGTTCGTGTTGACCCATCATTGTTAATAAAACTTTTCGGGTGGTGGGGGCCGCCAGGTCCTGCGTGACATCCACAAACAATCTGCCACCCGCTGCAAACATGGGCCGACCAGAGGTTATCCGGAATAAAGACAGGCCCAGCGGTTTGATGGGGTCGGTCATCATTTGTTGATGGCCTACCGATAGATAGACGTGATTTTCGCCATCATGGACTTCGGGGATGGGGTATAGAGTAGTGATTGGCCGGCTCTGCACGATATAGAAGGTAGCATCAGCCAGGCACCACTCGATATCCTGGGGGACGCCGAAATGTTCTTCGATCTTTCTGCCGAGGCCCTCAAGCTGCAAAATCTGCTCATCGGCCAGCGCGGGCCGGTTCTGCCGCTCAGGCTCAATCTGCTCTTCCTGGGTACCGCCTTCTTTTAAGGCATAAATAGCCAGCTTCTTGGCGGCTATCTTCTTATCGATAATCTTGCCGCCGCGCACTTTATAGTTGTCAGCATTCACCAAACCGGAGACCAGGGCCTCGCCCAGCCCGAAGCCGGCATCAATGGATAAGACCTTCCTGTTAGAAGTGACAGGATCAGCCGTGAATAAAATTCCAGAGACCTGCGGGAAGACCATCTTCTGCACGACTACGGCCAACTGAACTTTGCGATGGTCGAAGCCCTGCTGGATACGGTAAATCACGGCTCTCTCGGTAAAGAGGGATGCCCAGCACTGGCTGATATGCTTCAGGATGGCCTGCTTTCCGATAATGTTCAGGTAGGTATCCTGCTGACCGGCGAAGGAGGCCCCCGGTAAATCCTCTGCTGTAGCGCTGGAGCGGACGGCATAGGCCGTGCTTTCATCAGACCCGGCCAGGAAGCGGGTGATTTCTTCCTCAATCTCTTGCAGGATGGCTATTCCTTCGATGAGCCGGCGAATTTCAGCGCTTACTTGCGCGATTTTATGGCGGTCTTCCAGCTTTAGCAGCGATAGCCGGTCGAGCAATTCGTTAATCGAAGGCGCCGCCTCCATCACCTTGGAAAAGGCCGCCGTAGAAATACAAAAGCCCTCCGGTACGTTTATTCCTTCGATCCTGGAAAGCTCGCCCAGGTTCGCGCCTTTCCCTCCTACCACTGAAAGTTTGGTTTTGTCTACATTCTGAAAACCAACCACATAGGAACTCATAGCTTTCCCTCCTCTGGCAATTCTTCGAATAGCGCTGGCGAGAGCTTGAAGCGGTTCTGCCCTGCTGAAAAAAATTCCATGCCCCATCAAAGGCCGAGCGGAACGGGCGGCGGAAGGCCGCACCGTGCCTTAGTAGTACGACACAATATTCCTGTCACCGGAAGGCCTGACTCTCTAACATGTCATTCTGAGGGCCTCCGCTATCACTCAATCTTACCTTACTTCTCTTTGAGGCCCGAAGAATCTCTTTGCCCCGCTCTTGAGAACTGACCCAGAATCGAGATTCTTCGGCTGCGGCCTCAGAATGACAGAATTTACGTGTTGAAGTACTCAGAATGGCACGGTTAAAAGCGGCTTATAATGATACCATTTATGTGTCAAAGTACTTAGCCGGAAATTTGCCAGCATCCACACTGACCTAAAAATGGAGAAGCAGCGCAGGTTTAAGATCTGAAAAGCCTCTTTCCGGGGCCGCCAGCCCTAAAGAGACAGGTTATTGAGTTTTACATGCTGCGGGCCAAGCTCCGATATTGCCTGTACGCCCAGAAGCTGCAAGGTGCGCACAATCTCTTTTGTCAGGATCTCGATAGTCCGTTGTACTCCGCGCTCTCCGCCCGCCATCAGTCCGTAGAGGTAGGCCCGGCCAACCAGGCAGGCCCGCGCCCCGGATGCCACCGCCGCCACAATATCGGCCCCGCTCAAAATGCCGCCGTCCAGGTAAATCTCGGCTCGCCCTCCGAGGGCTTCTACCACGCGGGGTAGTTGCAGCAGGGGAGTGGGGGCGCGGTCCAACTGCCGCCCGCCGTGATTTGAAACCACGATAGCGTTTGCTCCCCGCTCCACTACCGCCAGGGCATCCTGCACGTTCTGAATGCCCTTCACGATCAAAGGCCCCTGCCATTCCCCGCGCAGCCATTCCAGGTCGCTCAGCGTTACCGACGGATCGAACATGTGCTGCACCAGGTCGGCCACCGTGCCGTTCCAGGAGTTAAGCGAGGCAAAATTAAGCGGCTCGGTGGTGAAAAGGTTAAACCACCAGGCCGGGTGCAGGGCGCTATCCACCACTGTTTTGAGAGTTAAAGCCGGTGGGATAGTCAGGCCGTTCCGCACATCTCGCATCCGGGCGCCTGCTATGGGAGTATCCACGGTCAGCACCAGGGCCTCGTACCCGGCGGCCCGGGCCCGGCGGATCAGTTCGCGACTGGCCGCGCGGTCTTTCCAGACATAGAGCTGAAACCACTTGGTCAGCCGGGGAGCGGTGGCGGCCAGTTCTTCCATCGAGGTGGTCCCCATAGTCGAGAGGGCATAGGGAATGCCTGCTCGCTGGGCCACTCGCCCGACCGCTCTTTCGCCCTGGTGATGCATCATGCGGGTGAAGCCGGTCGGGGCAAAGACCAGCGGCAGGGCGCTCGGTTTGCCAAGAATAGTGGTAGAGGTATCTACCGCAGAGACATCCCGCAAAATACTCGGCACAAATTCAACCCGCCGGAAAGCCTCGCGAGCCCTGGCCAGGCTGATCTCCTCCTCGGCGGCGCCGTCCACGTAATCGAAGACGGCTCGCGGCACCTGCCGGCGGGCTACCTCTCTTAATTCGTCAATCGTACCGGCCCGGGAGAGCCTGCGTTTAACCGGGTCAAGTTCGAGGGGTTTGGGGCGCAGCAAAGGCTGGAACTCCGACCAGCGCGGCCAGCGCCGTACCGTCTTCAGGGCGCCTTCCGGGTTAGTACTGCTTCCTCCAGCAACCCCTTTTTCTTTCTCTTCTTTTAGCATAGCGGCTCTCCTCCTCTTGCCCGGTAATCCCCGGTTTGGACCCTGTGCGGCTCTCTTGCTTGCAACCGGCAACCGGTCGCCGGGAACTTGCCAGAATATTGGACCTGAAGTGGCCGGTCTGGCCTTTATCGTTGGAAGCTACCATGTTCTACCAGGCCGCCTCCGGTTGTCAAACCTCGTTCGAATATACCGGATGGTGGTGCGGTTTTAGCCGTCATCAGGCAGGGGCTCAGAGGAATATTGTCACTTTTTTTGATGAGAGGTAACGAAGCCGGGGTTAGATCGGGTGGGGGCGGGGCAGGCTTGAGTAAATGTCTTAGCCGGGTATAAACCAGCATCCGTCAGCCAGCAGACAGGTATTGGCTGACGGATGAATCAGGGTCGGGATATCGCGATTATCGGGCTGCTTACTACTTACAAATCGCCTTGTAAGTTGTCGCCGTCCAGTTTGCTCGGCCCATCAATCGGGTCGGTATTGAGGGAAACGGTTTCCGGCAGATCGTTCTCTTTGCCGCCGTCCTGGTAAGTTTCCCCGGAATCCTGGTAATTGCCGCGCCGGTCCGCCTCTCTGGTGGGGATGTAGTTGCCGTGCTGGTGGTCCTGCCGGGCAGGCCGGTAATTTCCGCCCTGGTAATCGTTATTCGAGTCCTGGTAGCTACCGGCCTGATAGTCATTTCGCTGGTAGCTACCGGCCTGATAATCGTTCCCTTGCCGCTCATTATCCGCACTGTCACGCGCCACCAGGTTCTCGTCGCGCTCCTGGCCGCCTCTGCGCCAGACCGAATTTTTCTCCGCGATCTGCCTGTCCGGCAGGTTTTCGAGCTCTTCCTGGTTTACGTTCTGGTCACCCAGGCGATACGGCGAATTTTTCTCCGCAATCTTGCGGTCAGGAAGATTTTGCAAATCTTTCTCGCTGACATTCTCATCCAGCGGATACCGCGAGTTCTCTCCTGCCCTGAACCGGTTGTCGTTGTCCATGGTCTGTTTCTCCTTGTAAACTAACTTCGTTACACATCCTCAAGCCGGTAGTCACAGGCGCTGACCGGCGTAAACAGGCCGGATTATTCTACGAAAAGTAAACAACTCTGCAACAATCCTTAACTGCAATTGCAGTAAATGTGCCAGGGAGGTTTGATTTTAAGCAAAAAAGCCCGTAATAGGGCTTTTCAAGGAACAAGTTAGTTTAATCTTGATACCATTCAAATAGACAGGAATTTCTGCCGGCCGTCCGGATATGCCCCCCTTGCGGGTATTTCCGGTCGATCAGCAATAAGCCTGGCCTAAAGGATACGGGCGACTCTCTTTAACCTGTCATCCTGAGGCCGTAGCCGAAGGATCTCGGCCGCAAGGCAAGCGTACTAACCGGGCAAAGAGATTCTTCGGGCCTTCGAACGGGGTAAAGCACCCCTGGGTAGTAGCAGCGGCCCTCAGTAGTGCGACACATAAAGATTGTCACCGGAAGGCCAGGCTCTTTGACATGTCACGCCCTTTACGGGTGTGAGGGCCTCGCTATCCCTCAACCTTCCTTACCTCGTTCTGAGGCCCGAAGAATCTCGCTTCTAGCTCCAATCTTGAGAGCAGGCCGAGGATCGAGATTCTTCGCTGCGGCCTCAGAATGACATGCTTAGGTATAAAAAGGGAAATAAAGCCTGAACATCCAGTGAACAGGCTAATTTTTGCCCAGGAAGGCCTCCACCACGTGAGCGGTCTGGCGCACTTCGGCGCTCTCGCCCTGGTATACTATCCGGCCATTTTCCATGACGTAGGCATAGTGAGCAATTTGAAGGGCTTTATTGGCGTTTTGCTCCACCAGCAGCACGGTAGTGCCGCCCTCGTTAATGGTTTTGATAATATCGAAAACAGCGTTAATCAGAATGGGAGCGAGGCCCATGCTCGGTTCGTCCATCAGCAAAAGCTTGGGGCGGCTCATCAGGGCGCGGCCAATCGCCAGCATTTGCTGCTCGCCGCCGCTCATGTTGCCCGCAAGCTGATTGCGCCGTTCGGCCAGGCGCGGGAATTGATCGTAGATGCGCTGCATATCCTGCCGGATGCCCTCTTTGTCGCTGCGGATATAAGCGCCCAGTTCAAGGTTCTCCTGCACGGTCAGGGGGCTGAGAATGGCCCGGCCCTCCGCTACCTGGACCAGTCCGGCGCGTACAATCCGGTCGGCCGGCCAGCGAGTGATGTCCGCGTTTTCAAAAGTAATCCGGCCCTGGCGGGGCCGCACCAATCCGCTGATAGCCGAAAGCGTGGTGGTTTTTCCGGCCCCGTTCGCGCCTATCAGGGTGACAATTTTACCGGCGGGTATCGAGAAGCTGATATCGCGGACCGCTTCGATACTGCCGTAGTTTACCGAAAGATCTTTTACCTCTAGCATAATAATCTATTAACTCTGTCCAAGATAGGCTTCCACCACCTGCGGATTTTGTTTTACCTCCGCCGGGCGGTCCTGCGCAATTTTGCGCCCGAAATTGAGCACCAGGATTTCGTCGCTGACCTGCATAATCAGGTCGATATGATGTTCGATAACCAGGATAGTATAGCCCTGGCGCTTTAACTCCAGGATAAATTCGGCCAGTTGGCGCGATTCTACGTCGTTCATCCCGGCGGCGGGTTCATCCAGCAGCAGCAGGCGCGGGTCGAGAGCTAAAGCGCGGGCGATTTCCACCCGGCGCTGGTCGCCGTAAGAAAGTTTACTGGCCGGCAACTCGGCGAAATCGGTCAGGCCCAGGCGGTCTAAAAGGGCCAGGGCTTCCTCCCGCGCCGCTTTTTCCTCGCGCCGTTCCTGCGGCAGGCGCAGCCATGTCGTCAGCAGGTTGGTTTTAATCCGGGCGTGATGGCCGACTACCACGTTTTCCAGCACGGTCATATCGCTGAAGAGACGGATATTCTGGAAGGTCCGCGCTATACCCATCGCCGCGATGCGGTGCGCGGGTCTGGCCGTGATATCCTGCCCTTCAAAAGCGATCTTCCCGGCAGTCGGTTTGTAAAGGCCGCTGATGATATTAATAATAGTAGTCTTTCCGGCCCCATTAGGTCCAATCAGCCCGTAGACGCCCCCTTTCTGGATGGCAAAACTAACATCGTCCACCGCAGTCAGGCCGCCGAAACTCTGCTTTACATCGTGCAATTCCAGCAAAGCTTCCTTACCCGCCGGGACGGAAGCGCCGTCCGCTGCCGAAGAAACCGGGTGAAGCTCGGGAGGCAGGGGTCCTTCCGGCATAACCGCCTGCGCTTCTTCGCGTTTGATTTCGGCCTCGTGGCGGGCTGCCCGGCGTAAGGCAAAACGCGAGGGATTAAAAAGACCGCCCGGCAGGAAAATAATCACCAGCATGAGGGCCAGGCCGTTGATGATGTTGGGTAACTGGGCGAAGTCGCGCAGGAAAGTAACCGTCTCGCGCAGGAAAATGGGCAGGCTGGTCAATAGCCCGGCTCCCAAAATAGGACCGAACCAGTTAGTGCTGCCGCCCAGCACGGCGTAGCTGAGAATTTCCACCGCACGGGTGAAACTGAAAACATCGTTACTGAGCGAACCGACCGAGTGAGCGTAAAGCGAGCCTGCCGCGCCTGCAATCACCGCGCTGATGACGAAGGAGAGGTTGCGGTAGAAGACTACATTGATGCCCATAGTAGCGGCGGCCTGGCTGTTCTGGCGAATGGCCCGCAAAGCTCGCCCGGTGCGCGAACGCTCCAGCCAGAAGAAGAGGTAAATCAGGACCAGCAGGGCCACCACCAGCATCCAGGTCTGGGTCTGCTGCATCCGGTCATAGGGAAAGCCGGTCGAGAGGTTAGCTCCGGTTGCACCGCCGGTCAGGTCGGGGTTGGTAATAATCAGGACGCGTACGATCTCGCCAAAGCCCAGGGTGGCAATCGCCAGGTAAACGTCGGTCAGGCGCAGCACGGGCAGGCCAACCAGCAGGCCGATGATGCCACACAGCAGCATCGCGCCTAAAAGGCCGAGCGGCAGCGGCAGGTCCAGTTTTGCCACGATGATAGCCGAGGTGTAAGCGCCCAGGGACATGAAGCCCGCGTTCGCCAGCGAAAGCAGCCCGGCGCTAAGCGTGATATAGACACTCAGGCCAAGCATGGCGTTAATCAGGAAACGATCAAAGTCGCTGGGGTTTTGAATGAAAATGACAATATTGCCAAGCATTACCAGCGCCAGCAGTCCGTAGAGCAGATAGCGCATATTATTGCCCGTTTTGCTCATGCCCGGCTGACCTCTTTGCGCCCAAACAGGCCGTTAGGCCGGATTAGCAGAATCAGGAAGAGGATCACAAAGGCCACCGCGTCTTTATAATCGCTGCCTTTCTGGAGATAGGCGATAGTGAAGGTTTCCACCAGGCCCAGTACGAAGCCGCCTACCACCGCGCCTTCGATGTTGCCCAGGCCGCCCAGGATTACTACGGCCAGGCCGCGTAGTTCTACATCGGAGCCCATACCCGGCGCGATATTATTGGTGAGCAGGCCGATTAGAATACCGGCAGCGCCCGCCAGCACTCCGCCTACAAAGAAGGTAATCACCACCACCCGGTTGACGTTGATGCCCAGTAAGCGGGCCGTTTTCTGGCTGTAAGCTACCGCCCGGATGGCCTTCCCGGTGCGGGTGCGCCGGATGAGGTAGCCCAACCCGGCCATCAGGAGGATGGAGACCACGATAATCAGGAGTTGCGCCCAGGAGATACGCACGCCGTTATTCCCGCCGATGAAAAGCGGCTTGGGATCAAGTACGCCGCTGGGAAAGCGCTTGGTCTGGACGGTAAAGATCGCCTCGGCCACGCTTACCATGATGATAGACGCGCCGATGCTGCTGATCATCGGGGCGAGGCGGTCCGCTCCTTCTTTGCGCAGCGGGCGAAACGCCACAAATTCCAGCCCTACCGCGATCAGGCCGCCTGCCAGCATGGCTACCGGTAGGCCGATGTAAAGAGGCAGGCCCATCTGCGCCATGACAATCCAGCCGATAAAGGCGCACCACATATAGGTGGCGGCGTGAGCCAGATTGACTATATCCAGCACGCCAAAAATCAGGGTGAAGCCCAGCGCAAAGACGGCGTATACCGCTCCACGTGAGAGACCGTCAACGATATTCTGAAAGAAATAGGTCGAGTTGGTCAGGATTTCTGTATCTACCATGCCTGGTCCGCTCTGGAGAAATTTTTATAATTAGAGAAACACGGAGAATTTTTGCTCTCCGTGTTTCTTGCTCATCAATCAACTATCCTACTTGAACAGGTCGAATTTGCCGCCTTTGACCACCAGCACAACCGGTTGGTGCTGCGGGTCGCGGTGGTCGTCGAAGGAGAATTTACCCAGTACTCCGTCGAAATCCCTGATCTTCGCCAGCGAGTCGCGGATGGCTTTCGGGTCGGAAGAACCGGCGTTCTTGATGGCGGTAGCGATCAGCCACATTCCATCGTAAGCCTGGGCCGCGAACTGGTCGGGGTCCGTGTTGTACTTCTTCTTGAAAGCCGTCACGAAGGCCTGGCTCTTCGGATTGGGGCTGCCCAGGAACCAGGCGCTACCCACGATGATGCCCTCGGCGGCGTCTTTGGCCTGGGTAATGATGTTGGGGCTGTTGAAGCCGTTGCCACCCACGATAGGCTGGGTGATGCCGATTTCACGAGCCTGCTGCACAATCGGAATAGCCTGGGCAATCAAACCGCTGACCACATAAATATCAGGGTTGCTCAACTTCATTTTATTGAGCTGAGTGCGGAAGTCGGTATCGCCCTTGCCATAGCTTTCGGTATCGGAAACCTGGATATTATTCTTACCCAGTTCGGCCTTGAAGACTTCGAAGCCGCTCTTGCTGAACTCGTCCGAGGAGTCGTAGAGCAGGGCCGCTTTCTTGGGGTTCAGTTTTTCCTTGACGGCAGCGATAGTGCCGGGAATTACACCCGATTCCGGCAAGCTGTTGCGGAAAACGAAGTTGCCCATATCGGTGATACCGTTAGCGGTGTTGCTCGTGCCCAGGACCGGGATACCGGCCTTCTGCGCAATCGGGTCGGCGGAGAAAGCCACCGTGCTGAGGGTCGGGCCCAGGATAGCCGAAACTTTTTCCTGGTCTACCAGCTTGTTCATCACGCTGATGCCTTCCTGCTTGTCGCCCTTGTCGTCCAGCACGGTCAGATTGATGGTAGCGTTACCCAGGAATTTCTGGTCGTTGATTTCGCTCACAGCCAGGTCCAGGGCATTCTTGATCGAAACGCCATAGACCGAAGCGTTGCCGGTCATGCTCTCCAGCGCCCCGATTTTGATCGTGCCGCTCAGGTTTCCACCTCCGGCGGAAGCAGCGGTAGTGGCGCCCGCCGCAGTAGTAGCACCGGCAGCGGTGGTGGCCGAAGCAGCGGTGGTAGCGCTGGCAGCGGTAGTCGCGGCTGCCGCGGTGGTGGCCGAAGCAGCAGTAGTCGCAGCAGCGGTGGTAGCCGCCGGAGCGCTGGTTGCCGTATTATCGCCACAGGCCGCCAGGGCCATAGTTGCCAGCATAGCCATCACAACCAGGATGGTTAACCGGAAATAATCTCTCCTCAATTTCATCGTATCAAGGCTCCTTTTGTAAAGTAACACTCTTAGCAGTAAAAAACGGTTGCGGAGTCCATTTACTGCTGAATTTATTAACCCAACAGGAATTTACAGATTATGGCAGACCCTTTTCAAGGGGTTGTTTAGAGTGAAGTAAAACTATCCGCTATGGACAGTAATACTACCGGACAATACCGGTACAGCCCTACTCTATTCTTTTCTTTTATTACTTTTACAAATTTTTGGCGCAAACGGCGGGTAACAATGAAGCTGAATACTAGCAGGGATTAACCTGATTTACCCGCCAGTGAATGTTAAATTAACTGTCTGGAAGAAAACTGGGCTAATATTAGCATGTTTGAACTTCCCCGGCAAGTAAAAAGATGAAATTTTATACTTATGACTGATTAAAAGTATAAAACAAAGAGCCGCTCTGATTACTCGGAGCAGCTCAATTTAGAATTCATTAAAGCTTAACTTGCCTTTTTATCGGTCCAGACCGCTTTTGCATTAGGTTGATTATTGCGAGCCAGCGCAGCGCAGCGCCGTGAGCAAAATTTGTTACCTTTTACTATCTGTGCATGGCTGAGCACCTGGCCACATTCGGTTCGACCGCAGGTTCCGCTCTGCGGGGTAGCCGGTTGTAAAAGAATATCCTGTGCGAGCAACATTCCCTGCCGTCCATCTCGAAATAGCCGGTGCTGCCGTTTCTTTATATCCGCCTCACAAAATGTGCAATAGCCTTTTTCAGTCTCTTTCGCTAAACGTTTTGGTCCCATTAATATATTACAAATAGGGCAAACTCTTTCTCCGGGGGCCAGTTTATATGGTGAGTGTGACATAATTCTCCTTTCGACGGCTGTGCCTCATCACTCTGGAGGTTTCTTCAACATCGAAAAAACCCGCCTGCCAAAAAATGCTCCGTCTGGGTCCAGTCGGCCAGGTTAAGTATCTAGTATGTTAAAACTGTATACCTGAAACCATCCTCTCAACTACCAGTTGAAAGGATATCATTCAGTCTCTTATTTAATTCTGCGTTCTTAAATGTTGCTTGTAACCGGGACCTGCGAAATAAAACAATTAAATTACATATGGTGAAGCGTGTAGCAGTAGACTATTCCGCGCATAAGACCAAGAATAATATCAATACGAAATAGTTGCTGATACTAATTATAACCGATTTAAGCCGCTGAAAAGTTAAGATTTCATTATAAATTTTTCAGTTAAGGCTGAAAAAAAGGGTGAAAGCTATAAAGAATTTACCTGAAACAATAACTTTGGCTTTAGCCTACTGCAATTTTTGTACCAGCAGAGGCCTGGATTCCCAGGTAAAGTGAAGATTAGGGGTTATTTGAACTTATAAAATTGAGCGGGTATGCCCTGAAGCTCTATTATGCGATCTTCCAGTACAATCTCCAGGTTTAAACCTGAAACAGTCCCAAAATTGCCGATATTATTGAAGGCGAAATTGCCCAGCTCGTCAATCACTTCGCTGGAGATTAGCTGTTCGCCTGCCATTAACTTGATGTTTGCGCCGTTTAGAGTTTGTATATCCAGCTCTTCCGAATGCAGAAAGCCTATTATTTTCAATCGGGAGCTATGCTGTTTTTCACGCTGCACGTAAACCGTAATGAAGAGGTCATCCGCGCGATAAGTTAAAGGATAAAAAGACTCCTTTTCAGGATTTCCGCGCAAGTTTCCAAGCGCCTTTTGCTCAAGCTCATGCGGGCTAAAGCGTTCCGCTACTACCCGGCGCAGGCGTTTCAGGGCTTTAAGAGGCCCGGGAGTCTCAACATCCCGTGTTTGTGGTGGGTAATAATTCTGAGTATCGCTTTCTTCCAGCCAGCGCAGATTGGTCTGCAATTCTTTCGCGCAATGAGGGCAGCAGGCCAGGTGGTTTTCGATTGAGATTTTTACAACGGATGGCAGGAGATCAAGGGCATAATCGCCAAGCCACTGCGCCTCGCTACAAAGTGTGCGGCCCGGACTGGTAATAAAACCGAACTGCTGGTGAAGATCGCGATCTAAGGAGCGCAGTTTTTCAATTTCCTGCCGGCAAAAAGCACATTCGGTCAGGTGTTCTTCAAAGGCTGGCAAAGGACTCCCGGTTAGCGCTTTGAATAAATCTTCTTCTTTTATCATGTCCGGCGCGGTACACTCCAATAACTCTTTCATCCCTGAAGTTCCTTGATACCCGGTGAAGCAGTAATTAACCTGTTCCCTGAATTTAACCACTAAAAGCGCTAATCCCCGGCCTGTCGCTCCCTATGGCAGCCCGAGACCCGCTCAACACAGCCCAGTTTGACTCTATAAACGGAAAAACCCGCTTTTTTTTCGATAAAGCGGGCCATAAACCGTTATATTCTGCGACTGCTGTCTATGAGGGAGTTGAAAAGGGCTAAAATTCAGGATTATTGCGGAGGCGCCAGAGCAGGTTTTTGTTCCGGCGGTAGACCTCCGCTACGTCCGGGAAGTGCTGGGGATATAACTGCGTTATTTCACGCGGCGGCATATCCAGCACGTAGCGCAGGTAGACCAGTAAGCGGTCGGTAGGGTCGGGGAGTTTCCGCCAGACAGTGTTCCAGAAAGTGCTGCGATCCGCCCGGTTGAGAGCCTCTGCTTCCAGGTCAAAATCGCTACTGAGCCTCTCACCGTGACTGAGCCCGCTGTCCCCAGAATCCTCCTGCGGGTCAGTGGTTTCGAGCGGCAGGTTTAAATTGCGGGCCTGGTAATCCCGCTGCGCATCGGCCACGATAGTGGCGCAGCACAGCTTGAGATATTGCAGGACACCCGCCAGGTTGTTGAAACTACTGAACTTATCAGGCCCGACAAAACGGAAGAAGTTGATAAAGACACCGTTAACCAGCACTTCTTCTTCAAAGCGCAGGGCCGGGTGGTTGGCCAGCCTTTGCGATAGCCAGCGCCGCACAAAAACGGCATACTGGGTAATAGTGGCTTCCCAGGCGGCCTCATCTCTATTTACAATGGCTCTACGCCAGATTTCCAGGCAATACTTTTGGTCGTACGGTTCGTGTCGGATGAATAACTCAGTTTGTTCCCTGCACTGAGTGATAATTTCACTCAGGTTTTCTCGCTTGATGTCTTTCAAGTTAGGCGCTCTTCTTTGATGGCTAGGCTAATATATACCCGGCAAATTGTAGAGGCTCAATTTATTGTTCCCGCAGCTCCGATGATGCAAGGTGAGCATCTGCTTAACATTCGGAATTATATCATTCAAGTAGGGCTATTACAATGTTTACACCCCCCGGACTTCCTTTAGTTCAAGCAATAAAACTAAACCCCAGGCTATCTGCTTGCATGTCGCTAAGTAGTTAGGCCGGGGTTTAGTGGCGAGGAACTTTAAACTCTGCTAGTCAGCATCGGGAGCGGAGTAAGCAATCACGGGTAGAGGCTCAACAGGAGCTACTTTGGCGTCTTGAGCCGTCGCATTATTGAGCGTCCGCGTATTCCAGATGGTTTTCCATTTGCCATTTTTAAAGCGCAGGAAAATCATGATTGAGAGGAAAACCACGTCCGCCGCCATAGCCATACGCCCGCCAAGCAACCCGAGGTGCAGAATTTCGATAAACAGGAAAGCGGTAGCTACTCTCACCAGTATGCTGCTGACCATCCGCATATATAACGGGTAACGGGTATCGCCCGCGCCGCGCAAGGCCCCGGTCAGAATAAAACTGGTCCCCACGAACATCTCAAATAGCCCGGCAAAGCGCAGGGCCGGGGCTGCCGCCGCTACCACCTCGTGATTGTCCACCAGCGCCAGCAGGAAGACTTCTGGAATGGCGATGAAGAGCAGGCCCATAATTCCCATAAAGAGCAGGCCCATTTTGTAAGCCGCCGAGGCATAAAGTTCCGCTTCTTCCGGTTTGCCTGCTCCCAGGCTCTGCCCGACCAGCACGGTATTGGCAATGCCCAGGCCCATACCCGGCAGGAAGGAAATGCTATCTATATTGATTACGGCGTTGTGCGCGGCATACACCACTACTCCCTGGTCTATCAACATGCGGGCGAACAAAACATTGCCAAGCTGAAAGGCCCATTGCTCTCCCATCGTAGGCAGCCCCAGCCCCAGGATTTCTTTAGCTATTTTGCGATCCAGGCGATAAGTGGGTCTGACCCTGAAACCTCTCACGGTCGGGCCAATTTTCAGGCCGAAAATAAGCCGCGCCATCACCAGCAGCGCGCCGCAGGTCCAGGCCGTTACTCCGCCCAGGGCCGCTCCCTGGACACCCAGCGCAGGTATCCCAAACTGGCCGTTCACGAAAATCCAGGCCACCGCAATATTGACCGCGTTGACTACCATCATCACGATCAGGGGGGTGCGGGTATCGCCGCTACCGCGCAAACAGGCATTACCTGTGACGAGCATGGCAAAGAGGGGCATGCCGAAGGCGGTGGTATGCACGAAAAGGGTTCCCAGTTGGTTCAACTGGCCTTCCGCCCCCAGAAGATAGAGTAGATAAGGCGCGGTAAACCACATCAGCGCGGCCATACCAATCCCGAAAAGGAGGGCCAGGATAAGCGCCTGCCGGGCGTAAGTGCCGGCCTGTTCCGGCTGGCGCGCCCCGAAAGAACGCGCTACCAGGGCAGTGGTGGCGATGCCTATGCCGTTGAAACAGGATAAAACTATCCAGGTAAAGAAATTACCCAGGCTGGAAGCAGCCAGGGCCAGGGCGCTATCATAGCCCAGTTTTGCCCCCGCCTGGGCGGAGAGATGGCCGATTAGAAAGACTTCATTTAAGCCCACTGTCAGGTTCAGGCATTGTTCTATGATGGTAGGCCAGGCGATACGCCAGACAGTCCTGCGTGGAGAAGCGGGATTGTTCCCCTTTTCGTTATTTTTTTGCGTATTTGAATTCAAAATTATCCCAGAGTCCGGTAAGTTTTTATCGTTAAGATTTTATGTTAGTCAGGAGAACAGCTTTATGCCGCACAAACAGGGTCGTTCGTGCCGATAAAATAGATTAGTCTCATTATGAAGTTTAAAATTTGGTTAAAGCACTGTCAATAGGCCAAAGGGCGTAAAGGAACAAAAGTTAGTTAAAGCAACCGCTAATGGGAGAAAGTGTGGATAACCAGCAAGAGGCCCTGGTCAAAGCTGACAGTCGCCACCGGGGCGGTAAAAACATTACTTACTCCACGGGTGGGACCAAGCAAGAGGGTTTCGGAGCGCAGGGGATAATAAAGCCCCTCGGTGCGAATACCGCGCGCTTCGGCGGAAAAGGGTATCAGGCTGAGAATATTGCCCGGTTCTCCGCTTAATTCGAGCGTTTCGCCGCCACGCAGCAGGTAGATTTCAGAATCCTCGGCCAGGATTTTGACTCGAACTTGCCCTTCTGCCAGGCGCGGGGCCGCCAGCAGATAAAGATTGCCCAGGGTGTGATCAAGCCTGCCGCCAAGCCCACCCAGGATCGTAATATCCGTTGCTCCCAGGTCAAGGGCGGTATAGAGAGCGATTTCTAAATCGGTTTCATCTTTCTCGGCAGGCAACCGGATCACTTTCGTGGCGGGATAAGCCGATAGCTCTGCCAGGGTCGCCGGGCTGATACTGTCCATATCTCCCACCAGGTAATCAGGGCGCAATCCCCAGGCCAGCGCCGCTTCTGCGCCGCTATCGGCGCAAATTAACCAGGCATCATTTTGAAGCGCGGCCAGCGCATAACGTTGCAAACGGACTGACTGCGCCAGGTTTTCTACAAATCCGATCACGATAGCTTGCTGCCGGATCACTGCGGGTCGCCTCCTGCGGTGGTTCTTACAAGGCACCTGGGCCTTTGCTTCTAACTCTGGTGGCTCAATTGTAACACTTCTGGTTGAAGACTTCTTTTGGTAAGAGACCTTTAGTACCCTCACTAATTACTATTGTCCCTGGGAGGCCCGGCTCTCTGACATGTCACACCCCTGACTACCCACAAGGGGGGCTTACAGCCAAGTAGGGGCTATCTGCTAAAGTCGACTAAAGCGACTATTTAAGGCTTACTCATCATTTTAAGTACCTTAAGTGTACTTTAGCAGATAGCCCGCAGTTTACTTGCGAGTCAGGTGCAGCGCTTTGGGTCATTTACGGATTTAAAAGTTAAAAAGTATGCTGGGGCTGCTAGCAATCCAGGCGCTCAAACCAGTCGAGGTACTATCAAGCGGGTTCAGCCGCTTTCGTTGAATTAGCCCGGTTCCTTCAGGTCCGGGCGGTCAAGCACCTGCTTCCACTTTTACCCTATAGGCCCGCCTTTTGGCCATGTCAAACTGAGGGCCGTCTATGCTCCGGTCTTAACATTACCCCGTTCGAAGGCCCGAAGAATCTCGCTTTTAGCCCCAATCTTGAGGGCAGGCCGAGGATCGAGATTCTTCGGCTGCGGCCTCACACCCACAAGGGGCGTGACATGGGTGTAGTGAGTGCCTTGCCTTGCGGCTGAGATTCTTCGCTTCGCTCAGAATGACATGCATTAAATGTCTGAGTATAGATCTAAGGCCTCCTGCAAAGCACAAAGCTGCTACTTATTGTGTAAGTAACCATAAGTCTTTTGAACTAATTCCTGATTGCCAGAATGGAATGACTGATTAGCCTTTGGAATGATTGACAAAAAGGCCTTATTGCGGTTGTTCAGGTCAATTTTACTTGATACTATTTTCACAAAGGTAAGACAAAAGTTAGTTCAGTTAGTGAGAGGTGTAAAGAAAAGTATTTATACATCTGCCAGTTCAAACTAATAATAAAAAATACAATTTGTAAGCAGTAGAAAAGCAATTATTACGAGAGGTACAAAGCAAATGTCTAAAAAGTCGGAGGACACCAAATCACTCAAAACTTCCGAAGATAAAAAACTTGAGGGTGAGGTTGCCATTGACCATGAACTTAGCGCTCTCTTAAACCTGCGCTATCTAATGCACGAAATCCAGCAGCCCCTGACTGTAATTATGATCGTCTCGGAGATGGCGCAAAACCAGGCGCCGGGTCCGGAAATGCTGAATGATTTCGGTTTGATCTTTAGCGAATCGAAGAAAATTCACCAGATTCTGACCAGTATGCGCCAGTTAACTACTACTGGCCTGAATAACTTTCAGGGGCTTTAAGGGCGGCCGATCAAAACAAAGGGCGCCCAGTAATGCGGGTGTGAGAAGCGTTCTTGCGCCTTTACTTCAAGCATGGCGGCGCGTAAGGCTTCCGAGCGTTTTGCGCCCCCGGCCAGGCTGGTATAAAACTTTTGCATTAACAGGGCCGTTACATCATCGCTGACCGGCCAGAGGCTCGCTACCAGCGAGGAAGTACCGGCAGTAAAAAAGCCGCGCGCCAACCCCAGCAGTTCATCTCCCCTGATGGACCTGTTCAGGCCACTCTGGCAGGCGCTCAGGGTTACCAGGGAGGGCTTAAAGCGCCAGTTGGCAATGTCGTATACGGATAGCCAGCTATCCGAGAGCTTTAGCAGCGAAAAGAGCGGATTGTCCTCCCGGAAAACGCCGTGCGAGGCCAGGTGCAGGATATCGCACCAGCCTATATTGGCCTGAAGATTAGTGAAACTGGCCTCTGCGCCCACTAATACGCGCCTGTCCGGGAAGAGGGGCGCGATGTTACGCACTTCTGCTGCCACTCCCGGCAAAAATTCGTCCGGCACGGCCAGCGCCAGCAGTTTGTTGGCGGGCCGTTCGGGCTGTTCCAGGCAATGCCGTAAAATCTCGGCGCTGGGCGCGTAGGCAATTTCGTACTGTTCGGTCAGGTAGCTCTCGCCGCTGTGCAGGGCATGAAAAGGCAAACTGTGTAATTTACCGTGCGGCACAACCAGTAACTTTTCAGTCGCAAGGCTCTGGCGGAGCGGCGCAATCAGCAACTGGTAGAGCTTTTTGAGATACAGGTCGAAATTCTGGCGCAGGCTCTCCAGATGCCTTTCCACGTATGGGCGGCCAAGATTGAACTTGTCAGCCTGAAAATTCAGGCGCTCCTGTAGAATTTCCACCTCGCTCAATTTGCATAGGTCTGGAAAGATTTCCAGGCTATTTTTAGTCAGCACAAAGGCCATCAAGCGGTTGTCCAGGGCGAAATATTCCAGCAGGGTCTGGTCAGGCTGCAACAGTCCGGCAATATGTTTAGCGAGGGCCTGCGACTGGTTGAGATTCTTTTTAGCCAGGGGGAGACTCGGCTGGTTGTAGGAGGCGTAGCGGCGCAGTAAAGCGGTCAGTTCCCGCTCACGCGTCTCTAACTGGTGCGCTACCTTCTCAATTTCGAACTCGCCGCTGCGCTGAGTCGAACTGGAACTATGCGGCGTCTGTAGATGTACCTGTGAATAAAACCAGTTCAACTCGCCGCGTAACTTCTGGATTCTTTCCAGTAACTCGCTATGTTGCGGGTTAGCGCTGGCCTCGCCGCCGGAGAGTTCCCGGGATAGCTGATCGAGTAAGGCGCGGGATTTAGAGCGCTCCACGTAGACAAAGGCCTCTTCCACTACCTGCGGGTTGCCGGTGTCTTGCAGGCATAACTCAACTAGCCGCTCGTAAACATTTAAGCCGTTCTCCATAAAGGCTACCCGCAACTCTTCGGGCCGCAGCAGGGCGCGAATAGACTCCACCTGTTCGGCAGCCAGCAAAAAGTGCTCGCGCGCGGCCCGCTGCCCCTCTCCATTTTGAGAGGGCAGCGCCTGCTGGAGCGCCCCCCAGCCGTAATGCAACTGGTAAAGCTGATGAGGTAATTTGAGCCGGTTGACCGGGGAAAGGGCTTTCTCATAAATAAGGTTTGCTTCCTGCCAGCGCTCCGCCAGGCGCAATAAATCAGCTTCGGTGATAAGGCTCTGGGCATACCAGTAAGGAAGTTTCAATTCGCTAAAGACCGCCTGGGCCTTACGGCACAACTCAAGGGCAGTATCGGGCTGCTGCGGGTTTTCTTTTAGCTTCAACTGGGCCAGGTAAAGCCAGACTATCGCCAGGGCATGCCGGTTTTGCTCGCTTTCCGTAGCCGTATCGTAGCTGTCAAGCACGGCCTGCAAACGCTCGGCGGCATAGCGGGTTTCTCCCTTGAGCAGCAATACTTCAGCCCGGCCAATTTCCACTCGCAAAGCCTCGTATTGCATCTGGAGAGTTTCAAAAGTCTTACCGGCCATCTCATAAAAAGCCAGCGCTTCATCATAGAGGCTTAAGGCGCTGTAGCAGAAAGCCAGGTCCAGTTCGGCTAAAGCTCGTTTATCGGCCTGCTCGGTCGCCTCAAAGCCTTCGCGGGCGGCATTCAGGAGGGACAAAGCCTCGTTGTAGCGGCCCTGCCGGAAAAGGAGAAACCCCAGGTTCGCATCGATCACCGCCACCAGGGCAGTCATACCCCGTGCGGCAAAATCCGCCCGGCAGGTTTCATAATCCTGGGCGGCCTGCCGGAAGCGGTTTAGCTGGGTAAGGGTATTGGCCCGGTTTACCAGTCCCGGCGCTAGCATGTCGTTCAGCCCCAGGCTTTTGAAAAGTTGCAGCGAGCGATTGTGCAGGCGGAGAGAGCTGTCGTAATTCCCGGTTTGATGGTTGACAATGGCGAGGGTTGAGCAGATTTTAGCCAGGTTGAGGGTATCGCCCAGGCGGCTAAGCCTTCGCCGGATGGCAGCGCCGGATTGCAGGCATTCCGCGAAGCGGCCCAGGTTGGAAAGGGCGGCCAGTTCTCCCAGGTAAGTGCGCCCTTCTTCGGCCGCTGCTCCCGCTCTTTTAAAGCATTCGATGGCTTTTTGATAATAAGGCAGGGTTTCCTGGTAGTTACCCACCGCCCGCAAGGCATTGGCCCTGGCCCGTTGAGCCAGGCCTGCCGCCAGGTTATTCTCGCTGTCTCCCGCCAGGCTCAGCGCCAGGTCGGACAGTTCCAGGGCCTGCGCCGGGTTACTGCGGCAACAAAAATCAACCCTGGCGGCGATTGCTTCCAGGAGTTCCTTAAAGTCGCCAGTTGCTTCGGATTGTGCTAATAATGCCTGGCGGGCAGCAGCGTCAGGCAGGGCAAGGAGTTGTTCAATCAGTAAGTCTCTCTGGTTGGGAACGGTCATAAAAGTATCAGCACCAGGTCATCTTTTTTGAGGCCATTTACAGGCTTTTCCGTAATCTACAGAAAAAGTGGAATGACTTCCAGGTAACGATCATCGCAATAAATATTAAGAGCGTAACCTCCCCGTTCAATATTCTCGAAAGCGAAGGTAAAAGTTTCGTCAGGAGTATTTTCCAGGGTAACTTCCTTTTCCAGGGCGACCAGTTCGGCCAGGCATTCTTTCGCTTCCACGCCTGTTACCTGGCCGATCAGGTTAAAACGGCCATCACTCGAAACCTGGTGAATATCGAGGTCTACTTCAATCCGCCCATCATCCATGCTGTACAAAAGCTGGTAGGAGTTGTTAGCCACCGGGCTAAGGCGCAAACCTGCCATAGCCGGTAGACTGAGGCCCGGTTTTAAGCGGGTATCCATAACCAGTTGCGCCACGAATTTTTTCAGGCCGGCAAAAGTCTCCTGGCCGGTTCTACGCCGGGCCTGCCTTACCGGGCGAAAAAGGGCTACCGCGCGCTTATGAACCTCTTTGGGAACCTGTAGAGCCGCGTCTTCCCGCAAATCTGCCACCAGCAGCCAGCTCTCTTCCAGCCTTTGGTGGCAATCGCCGCATTCTTTAAGGTGTTGCTCAACCCTGGCTACATCTTGCTCCGGAAGCGTGTGCTGGAGATAGTCTAAGATCGTTTCGAAATCGAGGCAGTTTTTCCCGCTCATTTTAGTCCCTTTTAATTCCTGTTCAAGAACAACATCCGGCTAGAACCTTAAAATTACTTCTATGCAACTTCTTACGCTTTCAGCATTCTCACAAAATGTATCAATCAATCTGTGAACTTCTTACTATTAGAGAGAGGCATACGAATAGCTAAAAATACAATATAAAGCAAAACATTCAATTAACTTTTTGTAAAAGCTGGCGTAACTTATCCAGGCAGCGCGCCCGGTTAGGGCCGATACTGGCGACCGGGATACCCAGGGCCGCCGCGATCTGTGTATAGGGGGGTTCGGATGCGTCATAGAAGAGGTACCAGATGAGCTTCTTACATCGCTCGGGTAAGTGCTGCATACACTCGCGCACTTGCTGCTGGCGTTCCAGTTGCAGCAGAGTCTCTTCCGGCAACAAGCCTTCGTCTACTACCTCTTCTTGAGCTACCCGGCCATCGCCTTCTTTGGCCGAGGTCGACTCCACCAGCACGGCGGACTTGCGAAAGTGCCAGCATTCCCGGCTAGTAGTAGTAATCAGCCAGGAGGCGAGGCGCGAACGGTCTTTCAGGCCCTCAAGGTGTTGCAACAGGGTCAGGCAAACTTTACCGAAAATGTCTTCCGCTTCCTCCTGTTGCAGGCCGTACCGCCGGCAGGTCGCAAAGATTAAACGCTCATACTTCCTGACAAGCGCTTCCCAGGCACTTTCCTCCCCGGAAAGACAGGCTTCTATTAAAATCTGATCATTGTTGGTTTCTTCGTAACTCATGCTTAATTTTAAGTAATTACCGAATTTTGTAGATTCTTGTGCTAGGTGTGAGTCTGCCAGCCAGAGGGATGGTCCTTAGAATAAACCGAACAGGCGAGTAAAACTTCATTCGTACCTGTAAGCATGGCGCATATTATACACCTCCGAACCTGTTCTGAATAGATTTAAACGGCAAAGGCGGCTTTCGTTACTGAAAGCCGCCTCGAAGTTGAATATCAGGCTCTAGAGATTTTCTTTGAAAACCGGTAAATCCTTATCCGGCAGCCAGGGTGAGAGAATATTGAGGTATAGTACTTTAATGGCGTTAAAGATTTTCATCATAAAAGAGTTATCAAAACCCTCTTTTACGCCTAACAGCCAGTTGGTAGGCCGCCCGGAACCGTACCAGATCATGGTTATGGTATTCTTGAAGACAAACCCCACTACCAGCATAGCGAAAACCGCCGCGAAAACACCCAGGACCAGGCCCAATACCTGGTCGAAGTTTTTGGCCCAGCGCGGTAAATTTATATGCCCGATAAAACTCCAGGCCACCAGCGTGAAGATGATGGTCCAGACTACGAAAAGGGCAAAGAACCAGACTATCCGGTTGGTGGTATAGGAGGAAGGATCGCCTTTATTGGAAGTAAGCTCTGCGAAAATATCATTAAAGAGCGCGGCGACCTGCAAGCCGCCGTACATTCCAATAATAACGGAAAGTACTTTCAACACGCCTGAACTAAAACTGAAGTACAACAATACCAGGAAGATAAAGAATATAAAGATATCCACGAAGGTCATTTAAGCTTATCCTCGCACTATAAACCGGTGCCGAACAGTAGAAAGGTTACATAACTAGCTGTATTGTAATAAACTTTAGAGCGAGGCGCAATAGACCTTAAAGGCTAAATTTATGTCCAAGTTAACCTCATCCAGCCAGCAAGGGCGTGCGGGCCGGTTGCGGCCACCACTGGCGATTTGGCTCCAGCGGTTCACCCTCGATGAAGGTGCGAAGGTTGCTGATGCGGCTGGAACGGAAAGAACGAATTTGTTTTCGCAGTGTGCAATAACCGGTTAGCAGGTAGCCATAGCGGTCGGCAACCGGCACGTGGGTATTTCGTTTGATGTCGCGCCCATCCGTCAGGCCCATGACATAGACGGTGCGGTGACTGTGCAGCCCGTTCTCATCCACATAATCGAACTCGGCTTTCAGGGTGGGGATGGCCGGGATTTCAGCTTCGCCTGCTTTAGCCGGTTGCAGATGCGCGGGTGCTGCCAGGGCATCCAGGTGTCCGCTGCCGGTGCTGTTCAATAGCAGACGGGCCGCCTGCCACAGGGTAGCGGCGCTTTCAGGATGGATTTTTGCCGCTTCTATCAAAACCCGGATGGCTACGGCTTTTTCTTCAATAGTATCTTTCATTTTCAAGCTCCTTTATAAGCCTTCTTACAGGCTCCCTCGACTGGCCTTTCCAGTCTGACTCCCTTTCGTGGTTGGGTGGTATCAGGCAAAGTTTTATTTATTATTTTTATATACGATTTACGTTTTATTCATGTTTTATATCTGAAAGGGTCATAAAATGAGCCTGAATGAGGCTAGAAACAGGCTTAGAAGGAGGTTAGAAACAGAGTTAGAAACAGGAGTTGGGAGAGGATCAGGCGAGGCTTAGATGGTATAAAATAAAGACAAGGCTGCGTACTCAGGCGGTACGCAGACCTCGTTGCTTGAGGAGGATGAGTGGTTGAACCAACAGACCACGCCTATATTTAAGCAGATGGCGAGAATTGAAAACAACGGCAAAGCGCACAAAAAAGTCACACATAATTTGTTACAAACTTAACAGTTTTACGTATATTAGTCGTTAGATCTCTTGCCTTTGAGTTAAGGAAGAGGAAACGACAATCTACCGGCATTGCTTTTAGTTAAAAATAGAGTAAAATCTCGCCAGCTATATTAAATCAGTATCTTATAGAGCCGATTATAAAAAGGAGAAGCAATAAATGGAAAATAAAAGTATCGAAGCGGCCTTTAATTTGAGTGATGTCGGATCAAATGCCAACAATAAAATCGTGCGTCTCGATGAGCATGAAGGGGTCGTCCAACGCTTGATTGGCGAGGAGAAGGAAGCGAACAGCCCGGAACAGCAGGCCGCTAATGAAAAAATGGAAAACCTGGTAAAGGAATTATTGCTCTCCGTGGGCGAAGACCCCAATCGCAATGGCCTGCAAGATACTCCTGAACGCGTCAGGCGTAGCATGGCCTTTTTAACCGCCGGTTACACCGAAGATGTCCGGGAGGTGCTCGGCACCGCCGTTTTTGAAGAGACTTATGATGAAATAGTGCTGGTACGCGATATCGAAATGTACAGCATGTGCGAACATCATATGCTGCCTTTCTTCGGCAAGTGCCATATTGCTTATATCCCGAACGGTAAAATTGTCGGGCTTTCCAAGTTACCTCGGATTGTAGATGTTTTCAGCCGCCGCTTGCAGGTGCAGGAACGCATGACTACCCAGATAGCCCACGCCCTGGACGATTTACTGCACCCGCACGGCGTAGCTGTTATCACCGAAGCTTTTCATTTGTGCATGATGATGCGGGGCGTGCAAAAGCAAAATTCTTCCACGGTAGCCAGTTGTATGCTGGGGGCTTTCCGGGATGACCCCAAAACGCGCCAGGAAGTGCTGAACCTGATTCAGTCTCACCGCAATCTGTAGCCGCCCGTTCAATCAGCACTCTTTTTAGCCTGGCATAAGGGCCTGGAATATCCGCAGGGGGCGTGATGGGGAGGGCGAGGTAGGCGTTCGAGCGCGCGGGAATCCCCGCAAGGGGGGCTTTCAGCCAATCCACGCGCTATTATAACGAAGCCCATAATGCTTTTTAACTTTTAAATCCGTAAATGATCCGAAACGCCCCTTGCTTGATCCGTAACTAAAGTACGGACTATCAGCTAAAGTCGGCTGAAGCGACTGAACACGAACATATGAGATAGTGCCTTCAGAGCACTTGAGCTTTATAGCCCATAATTTATTTATGAGCATGGAGCCGGGCATTGTAGACAAGAAGGGGGTAAGCGCGCGACCGGCCGGAAACGAGATTTCCGGTCTAGCACAATAAAATCTCTGCGAGATGAGCCGAGCTCCCTTAATGCCCAAATTAGCCCATTCCGCAGGAATTTTGTTGAGGTAGCCCTGAAAGCTCACTCGCGGGCATTTCGGGGCGGTCGTACGTCTGCCACGGCTTTAACTTCCATAGCCTTTTTGACCAGTATGGGCGTTAGCCCGATCCATTGGCTTTATGCCCTCCTCCAGGTATGACAGGGCACACTGGCCTCAGCCCGTGCTTAATTTTGAAAGACTCTCTAAGCCTCTTTTACAATCATTTTACAGACCTGTAATGCTGGTTTTACACCGGGCGATTATGCTACAATTGATTTTGTATTCTTTATAAATGTTGTTTATAAATCCAGTTTCCTGAATGTGGGGTTGGGTCTTCTCTTTTCCTGATAAGAAGTGGTTTGGCGGTTATGATAGGGTTTCCTAAAACAAAAGGGGTGCGGCTAAGCACCAGGCTTATTCTCAACTACTTTCTGGTGGCTTTGATAACGGTAGTAGCCGCCGGAGTAGTGGCCTTACCTCTGCTCCAGCATTATCAGGATGACCGCAACGAACTGTGGCGGCAAAGGCTGATCCTGGAATATAATGACCGCCTGAACTCCCTGATTAACGTGATGGTGCAGCAAAGAGACTCCAATCCTTTTCACGAGTATCTGCTGTCCAATCCTAAAGTTGCCCCCGCCCAGCGGGTCTGGCCCACCGCCCCCTCGATTGATGTCGTAAGAGAAAAGTTTAACGAAATAAGCCGCGAAAGCGAACAACTTCGGCTGCTCGTAATGACCGTGCGTGACCGGGAGGTCAAGGTGGATACGGAAACCGATCCTAAACTTTCCCTGCAAGGCGAGACCCTTACCGGGTTAGAAGCTTTGGCGCCCACCCCTTCACCCACTGCCGGCACCACCGCCGGCGCTACTCCCGCTCCAACTACCAGCGCTACTACGGCAGCCAGCGCTCGCGCTATTGATGCCACTATTACCCTTTCTTCCGGTAAAGCTTACAATATCCTTTACCGGACGGCAGGTACAGTCTATGCCCCGAACCTCTTCGGTATAACTAACCGGAGTGTACCGTTGGAATATATTGTGGCGATAGTAATCCCTCCTTTACCCTCCACCGAAGTCTGGGCGGATTTGTTGTTAATTCTGACCCTGGCGGCCCTGGTAGCCATGGCCTTTTCTTTAATAGTCGGTCTGCTGTTGGCCCGCCAGTTAAGCCGCCCGCTGGTGCGCCTGACCAGAGCTTCCCAGGCAGTGGCCCAGGGCGATTACGAGCAGCGGGTCACTCCGGCGGGCGGCTATGAGCTGACCCGCCTGGCGGAAGCTTTTAACCAGATGACCTACAACGTGGCCGAATCTCAGCGAATGCAGCGCCAGTTGATCGCTAACGTCTCGCATGAGCTAAAGACACCGCTTACCAGTATCCAGGGTTTTTCGCATGCTATGCTGGACGGCGCTTTAATACGACAGGAAGAATACGCCCGTGCCGCTGAAATTATTTCTACCGAATCGGATCGCATGATTCGGCTGGTCTACAGCCTGCTCGACCTGTCAAAGCTGGAAAGCGGGCAGGCCGCCCTACAGCGCCATGAAATGGACCTGGCCGGTACGTTAGATAGCTGTATAGAGAGCTTTTTACCCAGGGCGGAAGCCCAGGATGTGCGCCTGGTGAAAGATTTTCAGTCGCCGCTGCTGGTAAACGGCGATAGTGACCGCTTGCGCCAGGTTTTTAACAATTTGATAGATAACGCCCTGAAATACACTCCCGAACGAGGACGCATTACGGTAAAAGGCTATAACGCCGGTAAAAATATCATTATTACTCTGACCGATACGGGGGTAGGTATACCTTCAGTCGATTTACCGCATATTTTCGAGCGATTTTACCAGGCTGATAAGTCGCGGCGTAGAGATCAAACGCAGGAAGGAACCGGACTGGGCCTGGCTATCGTCAAAGAAATCATCCAGGCGCACGGTGGCAAGATCGATGCGGTCAGTACGGAAGGCATGGGAACCCAGTTTACGGTGGTACTCCCGGCAATTGTTAATAACATCTCAAAGTCGGATAGCTCATCAGGCACGGGCCAGTTCCATATTCTGCCGGTTGTTAATAAGAAGTAGGGAAAATTTTACAAATTTAACAATTAGGTAACATTTAGATAACACTTTTTTTACATGCAAACCTTATGATTAATAAACCATATCTTTACTATATCTATATTCAGCAATAATTTCCATCTTAACTTTTAAGGATTTGCACAAATCCGCAAGCTCCTATCACACGAATCAGAACCGCACCTAACTCCGATAAGGTGCGGTTCTCTATTTGTAAGCCACTTTTTCAATTATTAATTCACCGGCTGAATCCAGGCTATTCCGTAGCTATACCCATCTAAGTATTAATATAATCAGGGCCCTGTAAAGGCAGGGTTATTCGGTTTGACGTTTGATGATTTTTAAGAGCATAGATAGCGCAAGCGCCGGTAAAAGAGCGCTTATAATGAAGCGGTCAGGCAGCGACAGGCTGGTAGATAAGGGCCAGGGTTCCGGAACCGAGGGTCTTGCTTTCGACCAGCCGCAATTGGTGCAGAGGTGTGCCTTCCGGGAAGAAGCGTCTTCCTCGGCCCATAATGAAGGGTTCGACCAGGAAGCGATACTCGTCAATCAGCCCCGTTCCCTGGAGCGATTGGACCAGGATCGCACTGCCGTCAATGATGATGTCTTTGCCCGGCTGCTGTTTCAGTCTGGCAATTTCTTCCACTACATTATCTCGGATGATGGTCGATTCTTTCCAGGGAGCCTCGGTGAGGGTAGTAGAAATCACATATTTGTGCATGCGATTGAGAAGCGGCCCCGGTCCCTCGCCGGTCGTCTGGGTAGACCAGCCCGGCCAGAGCATCTCATAGGTGACGCGTCCCAGCATATAAATATCGCCCTGGGAGTACTGCTCCGTGATATAGTCCATTCTTTCAGGGCTATTACTATTTTGCCACCAGTAATCCATCGTATTCGCGTCAAAGACGCCATCGAAGGTCATCCAGGCCTTGACCCACAGCTTTCGCATAGAAGTTTCCCTCCTCATCGTGCACAGAATTTTCCTACTCTAAGGCAAGCAAGCTTTACCAGCGCTAAAAGAGTTACTTACTGGACTATCGCCATTTTCAACATTTAGGGCCTGATCTATCCACAGGATATAAATAACTCATTATGGTTGCCCCATTTCTCAGTCAAGAGGCACTAAAGCTCAATATGCCGGATTGTGACAGGGTAGTAGAATTACTATTGGAAATACTACTGACAGAAAGAACTTCTAAAAGATTGCAACAGGAGTAGCTTCAGGAATAAGCCTATGAAAAAACAATGCTTATTTATCCATAGCGCCGGACCGCAAGGGCCGCACGAAGGCAGTGATGACTTTATAACCTTTTTGCAAAAGGCGGTCGGGACAGATTATGATTTGCTCTGCCCCAAAATGCCTGACCCCGGTCAGCCCAACTATGCTGCCTGGCGAAACGAAGTGGCCCGGGCCATCGCTACTGTGCCGGAAGATGCCGTGCTGATGGGACATTCGCTGGGCGGCTCGGTTTTGCTGAAATATTTAGCGGAGGAAGCCGTTGATAAACGCTTTGCGGCCCTTTTTATAGTGGCTTCGCCGTACTGGGGTGGCGATAGTGACTGGAGCTATTCCGAGTTTACGCTGCCAGAAGATTTCGCGGCTAAACTTCCGCCTATCGGGCAAATTTTTATCTACCACAGCCGGGATGACGAGGTAGTGCCAGAGAGACACGCCGCGCTTTATGCTGAAAAGCTGCCTCAGGCTATCCTGCGAGAACTGGACCATTCCGGTCACGCTTTCACGCAGGGTGCCCCGGAGCTGGTAACTGACCTGGAAAGTTTAGTGAAATAAAGAGCCCTTCGTAATAAAAAAGGGACGAGGCAGCGACCGCCCGGCGATGTTAGGGGCGTTATTGTTAAAGCGGTGGCAGGCGTTCGACCGCCCGGACCTGAAGGTGCCGGGCTATTTTAACGAAAGCGGCTAAACCCGCTTGATAGCATTTATCCCGTTCGAGCGCCACAAATGCTATCAGCTCCATTTATGGGGCTTCGTTGAACTAGCGCGGGGATTGATTCCCGCGCGCTCGAACACCTTATGATGAAAACCTCTCTAAAATCCGGTATTAAAAAAGCCGCTCCGCGATTTAATCCTCGCAGCGGCTTTTTAGTTTTATAATTATTCTCCGGCCTGCGCCGGATAGCGATATACTCAGTCTACGCCGATTTGCCAGCTTTGCTCCAGGTCGGCCCGGCTGTAAATCTTGAAGGCGACCATAGTCGAAGTATTGAGAATACTCTTTACCCCGGCCAGTCTTTCAGTGACCACTTCCGCCAGCCGCTCATACTCTTTTACGCGAATCATCACTACCAGATCATACTCGCCGGTAACTGAATAAACCTCAGTCACGCCCTCGATTTCCAGCAGCGCCTGGGCGGTTTGCGGGATGCTGGTACGTTCTACCTTTACTAGCACAATTGCCTGGATCATAGCTTTCTCCTTAGCGGGCATAACGCTGTTAACGAGCCGGAACTTGCTGGTGAGCGTGGTAGCTGCTGCGCACCAGCGGGCCACTTTCGACATGTGAGAAGCCTAAACTGAGGCCAATTTCTTGCAGTTCGCGGAATTCCTCGGGAGTGTAGTAGCGCTCAACCTTGAGATGTTTGGGCGAAGGGCGCATATACTGCCCGAGCGTCATTACATCGCACTCTACCGAGCGCAGGTCTTTCATGACTTCTACCAGTTCTTCTTTGGTTTCGCCCAGCCCGACCATAATGCCGGATTTGGTCACGACATTATAGTGGCGGCCCAGGTTCTTGGCCCGCTGGAGCAGTTCAAGGGTGCGTTCGTAACGGGCCTTGTGGCGCACTCTTTTATAAAGACTGGGCACCGTTTCAGTGTTGTAGTTTAGAATATCAGGCCGCGAGTCCATGACCGTTTCGAGGCTCTCCCAGCGTCCGCAAAAATCCGGGATGAGCAACTCGGTGCGGCATTCCGGCATCTCCTCACGCAGCAGGTTAACGATCTCGGCAAAGACGGGCGCTCCGCCATCTTCTAAATCATCCCGATTGACCGAAGTAATTACCACGTGCTGTAATCCCATAGCCTTGGTAGCCTCGACCACCTTGCGGGCTTCCAGCGGGTCAAGCGCCAGGGGTTTGCCGCTCGTCACATCGCAATAACCGCAGGCTCGCGTACAGATATCGCCCAGGATCAGGAAAGTGGCCGTGCGGTGGGTCCAGCACTCGGTGATGTTGGGACAATTAGCCTCTTCACAAACCGTGTGCAGCCCGCGATCGCGCATGATTTTCTTCAACTCGAAATAATTGGGATCGTTGGGCAATTTAGTTTTGAGCCAGGATGGTTTGGGCTCGCGCCAGACTACTTCCGGTTTTGGGATAGCCCGGTGATAGCCGCGCTTTTCCATCAGGTCAATCGTTCGCTTTTCCATGTTTAAATAAAAGCTTTCTTTCTATTACATGAGGGCCGGTGATGGTGAGGCGCCCTCCCCTTTTTATTAGCACGATTTAATCTCGATTATATTACTTAACCCGACTACAGGCAAGGTAAGAAAAGACTTCCCGGCTGGCAACAATAGAGCGATGCCCGGAGGGCATGCCTTTATCAGATAAAATAAATATAAATGACTCTACCAGTAGCGGGTTACAGGATAAGAATCAAAAGAAGTATCAACACTGACGAGAGGTACTCCTTCGACCATAGCCTGGGCTATCAATAATCGGTCAAAAGGGTCACGGTGATGAAAAGGAAGGGTAATCAACGCAGAAGTAGAGTTTCATGCAGTGTATTCTTGAAAGTCATCTGGTAAGACATCAAAATCAGGGGAAAATTCAATTAAACCCTTTGCGCTGCCAAAGACTAGGTGAGGTTGAGCAGTTTTCACGGCAATGAGTTGAACAAGTTGATGATTATCTTTACTTATAATAACCTCTACGCCTTTTAAGGCGGCTTCGATTAGTTCAGCAAGATGTTTTTGGGCATCATCAAGTTCAAGTTGATGCATAAAAGATAGACTACTTCAGATAAAATCAGCTACTGACTAAAGTATAGTACAGGGGTGTGAGCTTATGCTAAATATTACATTTACCGTTTAATTGTGGGCTTATTGTGCATCTCAGTCTGCCCCTGTGACTACTACTCCTGAAGTGAGCATCGCTACGAGTTATAAAGGCTTGTTTGTCCTGATAATTTAGGCGCTGGCGGCTACCGGCACATCGAGGTCAACCCGTTCCAGCAGACCGCGGATTAACTCCGGATTCCAGGGCATCGGTTTGCGGTTTTCGCCGTGGCTGTCCGAACCGGCGCTGATTACCAGCTTATGCTGCAAAGCGAAGTTGCGATAGCGCTCGACATCGGCTGGCTGGTGGGAGTGGTGGTAGACTTCTACTCCGGCCAGACCCAGTTCAACCATCTCGCGCAAAGTTTCGAGGGTCGCTACCGTAAAGCCGTACTCCTGGCGTCCTGGGTGGGCCAGCACGGGAGTTCCGCCGGCCTTAAGTGCTACCTCAATTGCCCGGTCTATCGGCTGAGAAATGACTTTATCCACCCCGACCTGGCGTCCCAGGTTGAGCGCCATATCAAAAGTGGGCACCTCGCCGCCTTTATGCAGCGCGCGTACAATATCCATCGGCAGGTAGGAGCCATCGGGCCGCTTTAAATCTTGCAGCTTTGCCAGGGTAAAGCCCCGTTTTTGCAGGCCTTCAATCATTTCCTGCTTTTTAGCGTTCACCCGCGCTTCGGTTTCATCGAGCAGGGCGTTAAGGGCGGCGTCATCAGGATTAAAGTTGAGCACCAGCATATGATACATGGCGCTCTTCCACTCCACGGTAATTTCCACACCCGGAATGAAATCAATCCCTTTTTTGGCAGCCAGGGCCGCTACAGGCCGGACGCTCTTTATAGTATCGT
Source organism: Chloroflexia bacterium (assembly GCA_036261665.1). GTDB lineage: Bacteria > Chloroflexota > Chloroflexia > Chloroheliales > Chloroheliaceae > 54-19. The sequence continues at coordinate 27,634 of DATAKM010000071.1, read as the reverse complement.
GGTCGCTGACTGTCATCAGTTTAAGCCCCTGGGCGGCAGCAGTTTCCACCAGTTTTTCGGGAGTCCAGGCGCCATCGCTGGCGATGGTGTGCATATGAAAATCAACCCCGTGACCTGGAGTTTTTAGTTGAACATCTTTGTTACTTTTACCAATCCCAAACATTTGAAACTTCTTTCCTTTGGCCATCCAGTCCTAGAAGGCCACCATATTTATGTACTTTCTATTAATTTTTAACAGAACGTTACTATTTTAACATACTTCTATATCTTTTCCCAATCATAGCGATAAAAATAATTGCAATTTCAGGACCATGAGTCTCAAAATATAATAAATGCAATGAAGATAGTAAAAGCGGATCTTACTTTGTAGCAAGCTTCACTATTTTAAGCGCCGGTTAACTGATTTCCACCTTCTTTTTAACCTCTCCAACCTATAATGCATAGTTGAGATTTGCAGAAAAGATTTATGAAAAGGTTGCAACGGAAACGGTTAAACGAAAGTAACGAATGCGAGAGGCGCGAAATTATGAAAAATTCCAGAGTGCTTTTTACACTGGTAGTGCTTATTGGCGTACTGGCCCTGCTTGCCGCTGGCCTGGGGGTCTTCTGGCAGGATAGCGGAAATTCCTTTGATTTCAAAACGGTGCGCGGTGATACTGTTACAATTCAAGGTCACGGCCTTTACAAATATGACTCGGCAAACCTGGTTTCACAGGCGCTGGGCCAGGATGTTGTTACCCTGCTGGTGGGCCTTCCACTGCTGGCGGCGGGGCTGTGGATGTTCCGGAAGAATTGGCTGCGCGGCAAGCTTTTACTGGCCGGTACGCTGGCCTACTTTCTTTATGCTTACACCACCTATGCCTTTGGTTCCGCTTTTAACGTCCTCTTCCTGGTGTATGTGGCGCTTTTCTCACTCAGTTTGTTTGCCTTCGTGCTTACCCTGCTGACGATAGATGTTAAAACTTTAGCGTTGCATATTTCCGTCCATCTGCCGCGAAAAACCATCGCGGGCTACTTCTTCTTGCTGGGCCTCTTTTTACTGGTGGCGTGGTCGGGAAGGATTGTTCCGGCCCTGCTGGACAACAGCACGCCGGTAGGCCTGGAAAGCTCCACCACTCTCTTTGTGCAGGTAATGGACCTCGGGATTATTATGCCGGTAGCGTTTCTGGCGGGCTGGCTCTTATTAAAGAAGAACGCCTGGGGCTATTTACTGGCGGCGGTGTCTCTTTTCCACGGCCTGACCATGGGACTGGCGATTGTGGCCATGGTTATTACGCAGGTACTGGCCGGAGATGAAGTAAACGTGGCAGAAGCGGGTATCTTTGTCGCGCTGGTACTGGCCGGCCTGTTTATGACATATATCTTCTTCGAAAATGTGAAAGAAGAGGAAGTATCGGAGGAAATCTCCCTGCCTGACCATCCCCTGGCAGTTTAGGCGGTAGGCCAGCTATACCTACCAGCGAAGCAAATAAGAGCGGGGTAGGCGGGAGAGTGCCTGGCTCGGTCGAAAGCAAGAGTGCCCCGCTTTTTGCCATGTCACGCCTCTTGTGGATGTGAGCAGAGCGAAGAATCTCTGCCGCCAGTCAGGGAATTCCTTAACCCATGTCATCCTGAGGCCGCAGCCGAAGGATCTCGGCCGCAAGGCAAGCGTACCAATGGGGCAGAGAGATTCTTCGGGCCTTCGAACGGGGTAAGGCAAGGTTGGGTGGTAGGTTCGGCCTCAGTACTCTGAAACATTACTATTGTCACTCGTTAGCCTCTGATGTATTGTGCCGCTGCTACCCATAAATAAATTATGGGCTACCGGCTCAAGTGCTCTAAAGGCACTAAAAAGCGATTGGTAAAGCTTAAGTTAGTCCCTTTAGAGGACTTAAGCCAATAGCCCGCAGTTTACTTGCGGGTAGGGCCGCAGGCTTATCTTTAGCTAATGATGCCACCACTTATGTGTCAAAGTATTCAGAATGACATGCCAGTGGGCCGGGCGTTATTGGTAGACTGGTGGTAAGCGTTCGAGCGCCCAAACCTAAATGAACCGGGCTAGTTCAATGAAAGCGGCTGAACCCGCTTGATAGCATCTCGTCCTATTTGAACTCCTGCCTATGCTATCAGCCCCATTCATGGGGCTTCGTTAAACTAGCGCGGGGATTGATTCCCGCGCGGTTGAACGGTCGGCACGGTCTTCCCATCACGCCCCATTCTATGACCTGTCATCCTGAACGCAGTGAAGGATCTCGGCCGCAAGGCAAGCGTACCAATGGGGCAGAGAGATTCTTCGGGCCTTCGAACGGGTAAACTAACGTTGAGTGCTAGCCGAGGCCCTCAGAATGACATGGGTTTAAGTCGGGCATTCCTGATAAAACGAGGGCGCAACTCGACTTTATATTTTAATTCTCATGCAAAAAGGACTGCCCGGCATGAGCAGTCTTTTTTTTCATCCAGTAATAAGAAGCTATCGGTTCGGCTAGGAAAGCGCCTCTTTAATGCGACCTATACCTTCCTTGATTTTATCCAGTGAAAGAGCGTAGGAGAGACGCGCGCAGCCCGGCGTGCCAAAAGCTTCGCCGTGAATAATCCCGACCTTCACCTCGTCCAGAATGTAAGAAGCCAGTTCTGCGGTGGTATTGCAGACTTTGCCGCCGCGCAGTTCACGCCCTAATACGCCCGTGAAGTCTGGGAAGACATAGAAAGCTCCTTCCGGGGTCAGGCAGCGCACGCCCGGTATTTCGTTAAGGGCGGCTACAATCCAGTCGCGGCGCTCTTTAAAGGCTGCCACCATTCTGGCTATTTCGTCGTTCAGGTCAGTGTTATAGGCCTTGAGAGCGGCATACTGCGATACCGACGAGGGGTGCGAGGTGCTATGGCCCTGGATTTTAATCATGGCCTTGATCGCGGCTTCCGGCCCGGCGGCGTAACCGACCCGCCAGCCTGTCATGGAGTAAGTTTTGGAAAGGCCATTAATCACAATGGTGCGATCCACCAGGTCGGGGGCCACCCGCAGCAAGCGGGCATAGTCTTCGACATACAAGACCCGGTCGTAGATTTCATCGGTCATAATCAGAACGTTATTGGAGCGAGCCCAGTTAGCGATGCCTTCCAGTTCAGCCCTGGTATAGACCATGCCGGTCGGGTTAGAGGGAGAATTGAGCACCAGCATGCGGGTTTTCGGGGTAGTAGCCGCCTCCAGTTGGGCAGGCGTAACTTTGAAACCGGCTTCGGACGTAGTCTCGATCACCACCGGGGTTGCCTCCGCCAGTTTAACCTGCTCAAGGTAGCTAACCCAGTAGGGCGCAGGCACAATCACTTCGTCGCCCTTATCGCAAAGGGCCTGGAAGGCCAGGTAGAGCGCTTCTTTCGCGCCGTTAGTCACGGTAACCTGGGTGTAAGCATAATCCAGCCCGGTATCCTGTTTTAGTTGCGCAGCAATCGCTTTACGCAGGGGAATAGTCCCGCCTGCCGGGGTATATTTGGTCTGGTTATTATTGATGGCCTCGTGGCCCGCTTCCTTGATAATCTCAGGAGTGGGGAAATCGGGTTCTCCTACCCCAAAAGAAATCACGGGCTCTCCGGCGGCGCGCATTTCGGCAATCCGGGCCTCTATACTCATGCTGGCGGAGGGACTCACGCTCATGCAACGCTGGCTCAGGCGTAGCGTGTTGGCCGGTTTGGCGGCGACTGCTTCACTCATATACTCAGGCTCCTCTTTTTTTTATGCTCTTTCTCCCCTGTTACGGAAACCCTCCGGCGGCGTTGCTGGGTCTAGCCGTTTACATTTACTGCATCTTCCTTGATGCCCGGTATTATAGCATTTTTCGCCAAAAGATTGACAAGCGGTAGATATAACTATATGATGAAAGTATATTTCGCAATGTGAAAATTACCTGGTGAACTAGCAGGAAAGCCGGAGATTATGCGGGGCAGACCCAAAAGCAGCGAAAGCGCCAACAATCTGAAAAGCACTTCTCAGAAGGAGACTCTGAACGAAGCGCAGTCCGCCGGCAGGCAGACCGTGCAGTCAGTGGAGCGCACTTTTGACGTGCTGGAAGCCCTGGCTATCGCTCGCCGCCCGGTAGCCATTTCAGAATTAAGCCAGCAACTGGGGCTGCATATCAGTACGGTGCATCGCCTGCTCGGCACCCTGATCGAGCGCGGTTATGCCCGCCAGGATGAGCGCAGCGGGCGTTACCTGATAGGCGGAAGGCTGCTCGAACTGGCCGGGGGCATCAGCGAACAGGTGGATTTGCGCCAGGAGGCTCACCCGGTCCTCGAACAACTGGCCGCCAGCGTGGGTGAGACGGCGAACCTTTCGGTACGCAGCGGCAACAACCTCGTCTACATTGACCAGGTGCAGAGCGCCAGGCTGGTGCGCATGTTTACGCGGGTCGGCAGTAGCGCTCCCTTATACTGCACCGGTTCTGGCAAGCTCTTCCTGGCCTACAGCAATAACCTTGAGCAAGACCTGAATCGCTATTTGCAGGATACTACCCTCGAACCGCATACTCCCGCCACCCTTACCACTCCGCAAGCCCTGCGCGAGGAACTGCACCGTATCCGCGAACGCGGCTTCAGTTTCGACCAGGAAGAAATGGAAGAAGGTGTTATTTGCGTGGCGGCGCCCATCTTCGACCGGGGAGGCGATTTAGTGGCCGCTATCAGCGTCAGTGGCCCTATCAGCCGCATGAATACTCCTGATATCAACCGCATTATCGAGCCGGTCAGGGCCAGCGCTGCCCAGGTTTCACAATCGCTCGGCTACCGGGCCACCGCCTAGTTCTGCAAAAGAGTCCGCATCACCCGCCAGGTTTCGATATCTACCATATTAGTATTGAGTTGCGACCAGCTATAAATCAAGACCCCTAACAGCACCAGCGGCGCCAGCCAGCGGGCCGGCTTGCTTTCCAGCGCTTTCGAGAAGGGTATCAGCAGCACCAGCGGGAAGGCCGGCAGGCTGTAGCGCAGGATATCATCGTGCAGCAGGAACACCGTCGGGATGGTCATAACCAGGCCGATCCAGAAGAGATCGTAGTGCTTCTCGCGCCATAAGAGATATAGCCCGGCCGCCTCCAGCAGATAGTAATAAAAATCCCCTTCCGCCCGGCCTACATTTATATCCAGCGATAACAACGGCAGCGGGTAGATATGCTTAACATTTTCCGTAATATGCAGGTAGGCCAGGAAATCTCCATAGCGCCAGCCATACAGGCCAAAAACGGCCAGCAGGGCCAGCGGCATAAGAGAAAGCCACCAGGCCGCTTTCCAGTTAAAGCTGGACCACATGCGCGGCAGCACACTCTTCCAGCTAAAGTAAGGCAGATTGCGGCTGCGCTCCAGGGCCTGCCACAGCAAGAAAACTCCAAATCCGATATAGACAAATATCCCGTTCGGACGGGTCATCACGATGGCCGCGCCCCATATTCCGGCCCAGGCGTAATGCTGCCGTTTGAACTGGTAGAGACAGAGCATCAGGAAAAAGAGGGTAGCGCCCTCGCTGGCCCCGGTCGTATGGTAGATCAACCAGCGTAGCGGCAGGCAGAGCGCCACTACCGAGAGCCAGAGCGGAAAACGGCTGTAATCGAAATCGGCCAGGAAGCGATAAAGGACGATGGCAAAGCCGGTTCCGAAGAGGTAATTGAGCAGCAACATGGCCGGGACGTAGCCAACCAGGTGACCAAAAGCCCCGGTCAGGAAGGGATAGAGCGGAAAATGAGCCCCCCAGTAGGCGGTGCTTTTCTGGGCAAAGGCCGGAATTTTAAGGAGAGGGTCCGCCGGGTCGTAGAAGCTGTGGGCAATCACCAGGTACTCTGGCCCATCCCAGAAGCGGGCGATATTATCAAGGCTCATGTTCTGAAGATAAATGACGCTGTAAAGCAGCCCGGTAAGCAGGGCGTTAAAAGCGGCCAGTATGGCGGATGCGGCGATAAAAGGATGGCGCTTCGCCAGCCTGCGACCCGTGGGCCTGAAAACATCCACCAGGCTGCGCCCTGCATTGACCGGAACAGCCAGCAGCCCGAAAGCCAGGAGGTAACAGATCAAACCTGTCAGGACGCTTATCCAGCCGTAGTAAACCAGGGCATTCATCTCGCCGCCCGGCCCCACCTGTAGCGGTAATGAAAGAAGCGCACTGAGCACTAAAACTGAGCCGCCGGAAAGCGCCAGGGCCAGCCATCCCAGGCGGCCGGCTTCAAAGCGCAGCGCTAAAGCACCGATCAGGCCGGTCAAAGCCAGTAAAAGCCCCGCCGCCCAGCGCACGCTATCACTCGCTCCGCTGAAAGGCTGCCACTGCCCGGAAAGATCGAGTTGCAAGCCGGAAAGCCGCAGGGGCGCGGGCGCTTCAAAAAGCAGATGGATTTCCGGCCTGTCATTATCAGGACGTTGCGGGATAAAAGCCAGGCTGTGTTCCCCGCGTAGGTCTGAGTTCTCCAGCAGGCCAATCGCCTGCCCGTTAACGCTGATTCTGAGCGGTCCCTGCCCCTCTACAATCTTAAATTTAAGTTCTATCGGGTGGTAGCTGAAGACTTCCGCTCGCAGAGTCGCGCCGGGCTGCACCGTTTGCGAGCCGTCGCTGGACGGTTCGCCAAAACCCTGGCGCTGGATAGTAACAAAAAAATTGGTTCCGGGGAGATTATTTGCGCCCTGCCTGTCGCCGAGCGGTACCGTGGTCTGAGGATGGAGCGTGAAGATGAAACCCAGGGCCAGGAAAGCTAACAACCAACCGGTGGCCCAGGCCAGCAGGCTAAACTTGAACTGCCTGCCCTGCCTGACCGCCCCGGCTTCGATTTCCCGTAACATAGCTGCCTTTCACATCAGTAAGCCAATTCAAAGAGAGGTATTACAAAAGACAGAAGCGGCCCGCCGCTTTTATTTAGATTGAGAGTCTTTTATGATTGTAAATCGGGCAAGCGTACGACCGCCCGGCCAAGCCCGCAAGGGGGGCATAAAGCCAATGGACCGGGCTAGTTCAACGAAAGCGGCTGAACCCGCTTAATGCAATTCGACCAGTGTGAGCGCCTGCCTTGCTATCAGCCCCATTCATGGGGCTTCGTTGGACTAGCGCGGGGATTGATTCCCGCGCGCTCGAACGGTCAGCACAGATTTAATAATCCAGGCACACGTTCGAACGCCCGGAAACGAGATTTCCGGGCTATATTAATAAAATTCCTGCGGAATGGGCTAAATCGGGCATAACCGAAACCCGGCCCATCTCGCAGAGATTTGATTACATTAGACCGGAAATTTGGCTTTATGCCCCCCTTGCGGGTATTTCCGGACGCTTGAACGTTTGTCACTCGCTTTATGAATAACGCCCGGTTCGTTCGCATGTCACGCCCCTTGTGGGTGTGAGCACCGCCAAGGATCTCGGCCGCAAGGCGAACGTACCAACGGGGCAGAGAGATTCTTCGGGCCTCCGAACGGGGTAAACAAACGTTGAGTGCTAGCCGAGGCCCTCAGAATGACATGGTTACAATCAGGCTTTCTAAGCGATAGAATTATTGTGTTAAAGAGCTCATAATGACATGCTATAGCTGGCTGAATTATGAAGGCTCTCTTAAATTATTTAAAGCTGCCCCTCTAACCGGTCCGCTCTGACTCCGGTTTGGCAGCAAGGTCAGTGAATTTCTCTTCTGCAAGCTGGCCGGCCTGGGCCAGTTCTTCCGGTCGCCAGTCGCCCTCGACTACCTCTACCGGCCAGCGTGCTACGAGGCTCGTTTCCAGCGCCTCCATAATTTCCTGGTTAGAAGGCCGCCTGCCCAGCACTTCCACCAGGCCCGCTCCTCGCTCTTGAAGATTGGCGGCCAGCGCTTCCCGATTATTCGCCGTCAAAGCCAGCAGTTGCCCGAACTGGCGGTAAGGCCACTCGAAATGTAACCCCGCCTGTAGCAACTGGCCGCTACGCCGCTTAATCTGGGCCAGCCCGACCAGTTTGCGACCATCCAGGGTAACTACTTCGTAGGAAGAGAGCGTGCCAAAGCAGACCAGCTTGACCAGTTTTGTCTCTGAAGAAGCGCCATCCAGCGCCAGGCGGGCCTCTCTGGCCTCTTCCGGCGTTACCAGGCGCGCTTCGCCCCCCAGCCTTTTAATAGTATCAATCCAGCATTCACCGAACCAGCGATAGGCCAGGGTGACATCGTTATTGGCCAGCAGGCTAGCGGGCGGCAGGGCCACATCCAGGCTCAGAAAATTTGGGCCTACCAGCACCGCCGCGCCCCCGCTGGTACGTTTGTAAATCTCAAAGCCCTCGCGGCGGCAGGCGGCGCGGTCCATGATCTCCGGTTTTTGCGCCGCGCCCAGGATCAGGGCCGGGCGGTTGGCCTCGTACCAGTAAAGCGAAGGTTGTTCGAGTTGCGCCAGCAGGCTTTCGCTCAAAGCCAGTTGCCTCCCGGCGTCGCTGTAGTTAAAAGGAAGCTTGCGCCAGGCTTCGCGGGTCATTCGGCGTATTCCTCTCGCACCGCCATCGCCTTTCGCTCGACTCGCTGTAGCCGGAAGAGCACAACACAGCCGACCAGTCCCGCCAGCATCGAAATCAGAAAGAAGAAGCGGTAAGAACTGACTTCCAGGCCTCCCAGCATGAAAGTAAAGCGATGCGCGTCCAGCATATCCAGCAGCATACCCCAGAGCATGGGCGCGAGCGCCTGCGAAAAATAGGTCATGAGCGTGGCGATGTTCTGGAAAAGCACCCGGTCTTCGTCCGGCGCGAGCGACATAATGGAGTGGGTCTGGCTCATATTGAGCGCGCTGATCCAGATAGTGCTGAGAAAATTGACCAGGGCGGCCAGGGCCAGGTTAGCGGCGGTCGCGCCAAAGAGGCCGATGCAGAACCACAGGATCGAGTTGAACGAGAGTCCCAGGAAAGCGAGCAATTGCAGCGAATAGATCCCGCGCTTGTCAATCCATTTGCCCCAGAAAAGCGAAGCCAGCGTGGCTCCAAACACACCTGCCGTCGAAAAATAGAGAATAGTGCCGGGGGCGATATGCACTTTCTCGCGCATATAGATCAGGCTCAAGCTCGGAATGGCAAAGAAGGCCACGCCGTAGAAAGTCTGAACCACTACAAAACTGGTAAAACCGGGCTGCGCGAAACAGCGTTTAACACCCTGCCAGAAGGTTAGACGCGAAGTTTGCTCGGAATGTTTCACCGTCACGACCCTGGTTACAGGCGGTGGGGCGATCCTGGCCATAAAAATAGAACTGAGCAATCCGCCGATTACTCCCAGCACAAAGACCGGGGAGAACTGCGAAAAGGCCGGGTTGCTGCCCAGCATGGCTCCAATCAGCAGGAAAGCGCCCACGCTGCCCATATTAGAAAAAAGCTGCGTCCGGCTCAAATAAAGGCCGCGCTGGTGCGGCCCGATAATAGAAGTGAGCCAGGCGTTGTTGGCCGAGACCCCGAAATTACGGGTCAGGTGGAATAAAAAAACCACCCCCAGCGCAATCACTACCCGCCAGTAACCCAGCCAATCCATCAGGGCTACGGGAATCAGGATGCCCGAAAAGAGCCAGCGCAAGGTCCAGCAGATCAGGGCCAGGCGGCGGTAGCCGATGCGCTCTACCTGGCGCGAACCTGCCAGGGTCAGGGGCATCAGCAGGAGCGGGATCGCCGACAGGGCGCCCACAATAAAAGCGCTGGCCCCCGCCTGGCGGATAAACAGAACCACCGGAGAGCTAAAGCTCTGCCACATCACAGCATTGAAAAATTCAAAGGTAAAGTTGTTATAGACACCTTTGGGGAGACGAGCAGTTGAAACCGGAGCAGACTGATCCTCTAACAGGCTTTCATCTGAACGGCCTATTTGTTCTTGATTTGCCATTCTAAATCACCAAAATTAACCTCGGTACACCTTTGTGCCTAGTATAACATGATTTCATAATTATCTAAACCCGGCATTAATACCTATTGACAGAAGCCTTTGGTTAGATTATACTTTAGATGGAATTCAAAAGTAGAAACTCAGGTAAAAGGATGGCTGCCGGTAAAAGCGAGCTTAAAGTAAAAATAGTAATATCTCCGGTCTGTGACGTTTTGACCGGGCTCTGGGTGCTGGCCTATCCCGAGAATTTCGAGGATGAGGCCGAGTTTACCGGGCGGGTCTTAAAAACTTTGCGCCCTCGCTTGCAGGCCGAGCTAAAGCAATTTTTTGACGAGGATTGCTACCCGGGCCTGGGCCTGCTCAGCCTGATGGATAAGGACTATGCCGAAAGCGTCCCGGCCTTCCTGGCCGCGCTGACTGCTATGCCCCGGGAAGAACTGGCCGCCGCTTTGCTGGCCTTCGGGCGAGTCTTCCGCAATAATCCGCCGCTAGGCGATAACCTGGCCGAACTGCTCGATAATCGCCCGTTACTGGTCGAGTATATAGAGCGAAATATGAGCGTGCCCTCCGAGAAAGTGGCAAGCCTGGCTGATACGCTGGTTAACCTCGAAGAGTCTCGCGATAGTTTGCTTGAGCTGATCGAGCATTTCTGGTACGTCAGCCTGGCCCCGGAAGTAGAGAAACGGGCCAGGGAGCAGGCCGAGATAAAGGAAAAATGCGAGGCCAGGATCAACCAGTCAGGCGAACACCGTTTTGTCTCATCCCTGACCAGCCTTAAACTATCCGAGGGGAGTTACGAGGAAGTTTTGCTGACGCCCAGTTCATTCTGCGGCGGTTGTAGCACGGTAGCCACCGAAAATAAGGGCGAAAGCGCCTTAATCCTCGCCTTTGGGGGCGGTAATGAAGCTTTGAAGCAGGCTGAGAAATCGGATAGGGTCGAGGAGAACCTCGACACGGAAAAACTGGCCCTGGTCTTTAATATCCTGGGCGATAAAACTCGCCTGGAGGTGGTCAGGGCCCTGGTAGAACGGCCGCATTACGGGCAGGAACTGGCAAAGCTGCTGGGCATTTCAAACGCCACAGTCTCTTATCACCTTTCCTACCTGCAAAAGATTCACGTGGTGCACCTGGAACGCATCGAACACCGGGTTTACTGGGTGCTGGATATCGAACGCTTACGTACCTTACTGGCCCAAAGTAGCGTGGTGCTGCTGGGCCAGTAGTCAGTCAAACAGGGCCGCTTAAAACGGCTCTTAATTTTTGACTATAAGATTAGATAAATAGCTAAACTATTATAGAACTACGCATCATATCTTGAATTAAAAGTAGCTTACTTAAAAGAATGAAGGGAGCAAATATATGTGGAATTTAGACTTCAGTAATGATCGCATCAACCAGTTTCTGGCCGAAAGCGCCCACGGACGACTGGTCAGGGAAGCCCGCCTCAACTCGCCGAAACGAAAAAAGGCCCAAAAACCGGCTAGCTCTCCAGAAGTTATCAATCTGCCGAAGACGGTTAGCCCCGTAATCACTCGGCAGACCTTTGAAAGTCCTTCCGGTTGTAAGACGGCTTAGCAGCGCCGCTTCTCGGTCAATCTGGAAAATAGAGCCCACTCTTTTAACACCGTTTTTCCTGCCAAAAGCCGGCTGAATATGGCATATTCTTTGCTACTTTAGTTAACACTTTTTAAGAAAATGTTAACGCTTAACAACTTTGCTACAGCTATAAGCAAATAATATTTTCTTACGGGTGAGGAATAGCATGGTGTTATTAGAAAAGTATCGTGGGCTTTATGAGTACAGAGACCGAAATCAAGCGCCAATCCCAGGAAAAAGAGTCAGAAGAGCCTGAAAGGGACGGCAGCCCGGAGATTGGCATACGGGCCCATTTCGCCGAATTGATCGGCACCTTCGCCCTGACTTTCGTATCAGCCGGGAGCGAAATCGTAGCGCAACTCAACCCCGGGGCGGTAGACCACACCGCCCGAGCCCTGGCCCCCGGTCTGGTAGTAATGGCGATGATCTATTCCATCGGGAACGTTTCAGGGGCGCATATCAACCCTGCCGTCACACTGGCTTTTACCCTGCGCCAGGCCTTTCCCTGGCAGCGCCTGTTGAGCTACTGGTTATTCCAGATGCTCGGGGCCATTCTGGCCGCCTTCGTCCTGAAACTTCTCTTCGGTAATGTTGCGCACCTGGGAGCCAGTTCGCCCCAGCATGGTGTCACTACCTCCTTCGTCATGGAGATTATCCTGACGGTCTTCCTGGTGACCGTCATACTGAGTACCAGTTCGCGCCACCAGGTAATCGGGGCAAACGCCGCGCTCGCGGTAGGCGGCACGATTGCTTTTTGCGGCCTCTTTGCCGGACCGGTTAGCGGGGCTTCCATGAACCCGGCCCGTTCGCTGGGCCCGGTAATTGTGGCCTGGGATTTCAGCAATGCCTGGATTTACCTGGCCGGGCCTATCCTGGGAGCCTTAATAGCCGTTTTCTTTACCTGGCTATTGCACGGTCCCAAGAAACAGGAAGAAGACGATGCCGCCGAGGGCGAGGACGGCAAAAAACAATCTCAGGGCTGAGAGCCTTTCATAATTAAGAACGGAGTGAGGCGAGAGCGCCCGGCCAAGCCCTCCCCTTGTGGGCTTTCCCTCACGGTTGAGCAATGAGCCCGATTTATCACATAAAGATAACCCACCTCTTTTTGTCATCCTGAACGCAGTGAAGGATCTCGGCCGCAAGGCGGGCGTACCAACGGGGCAGAGAGATTCTTCGGGCCTACGAACCAGGTAATTCAATGTTGAGTGGTAGCCGAGGCCTTCACACCCACAAGGGGCGTGACATGGTTAAAAGCGAGCGTTATTGATAACGCGGCGGTAAGCACGCGACAGCCCGGAAACGGCCAAAGGGGCCTTCAACCAGATTTCCGGTCTATATAAACATGGCACTTTGAAAATATTATATGGATAAACTCTTTATTAGCAAACAAAGTCCAAACTTTGCTACCCGGTTTGCTCTGGCAAACCCATAATAAGGAGGATGCGCAGCATGAGTTATGTCATTAGCTTGTGTGAAGTCCAGTCCAGTTACCTGGCGGTAGTACGGGCTACGGTTACCCCTCAAAATCTTGGCGCAACTATCAGACAAATCCTGGTTAGCAATAAAGTTTACTCGTTTATAAAACAGGCCGGCCTGGAAAAGGCGGGCCACAATGTTATTGTTTATAAAAATGACCGGCCAAAGTTTGCTGGAAACTTACCGAAAGAATTTGAAATTGAGGTTGGGGTGCAAGTCGCTGGTCCTTTCGAGGGCGATGGTCAGGTAGTAAGCTCATTAACACCCCGGGGCAAAGCCGCTACCACTCTCCACACCGGACCTTATGACCAGTTAGGCCAGGCGCACACGGCTATTATGGATTGGGCCAGAGCCCACCACTATCCGCTTACCGGTCGCAGTTGGGAAGTCTATGGCGATTGGCACGAGGACCCAAATCAGCTCACTACCCAGGTATTCTATCTTTATCAGGATAGTATTTCGACTGACCGGAAATAAAACTTCAGGCCGGTCTGGCACATGGCACCCCCTTTAATAACCAGGGCGTTATTGATAAAGCGGGACAGGCACGCGAGCGCCCCGGAATACCCGCAAGGGGGCATTCCCGCGCGATTGAAATGCTACCTCGCTCTCCCTATCACGCCCGGTTCTTTTGTCATGTCACGCCCCTTGTGGGTGTGAGGCCGCAGCCGAAGGATCTCGGCCGCAAGGCAGGCACGGGCGAGGAAAAGAGATTCGGCAAACTCGTCCTCACGCTCCCTGATTAGCCTCGCTGAAATAGAAAAATCCCCGTACCAGACGGGGATTTTGGTGTGTTTCAGGTGCTATGTTCAAGAAGCGGCGGCCAGTTTAGACGAATTTCTATCGCTATGCTTGGCCAGCAACTCCTTGAGATATTTTCCGGTATGGGAATCGGGCATTTTCGCCACTTCTTCCGGCGTACCTTCCGCCACGATGTTTCCACCGCGATATCCGCCTTCCGGGCCGATATCTATAATCCAGTCAGCCACCTTAATGATATCAAGGTTGTGCTCGATGACCAGTACGCTGTTGCCCTGGTCAACCAGGCGCTGCATGATATCAATCAGCTTGGCTACGTCGTGCGTGTGCAACCCGGTGCTGGGTTCGTCCAGCAGGTAAAGAGTCTTACCGGTAGAGCGCTTGGATAGCTCGGTAGAAAGCTTTACGCGCTGCGCTTCACCACCCGATAGCGTGGTGGCGGGTTGTCCCAGGCGAATATAGCCCAGGCCCACATCTTTCAGCACATCCAGCTTATTCTTGATCGAGGGCACATTCGAGAAGAACTCGGTGGCTTCCTCGACCGTCATCTCCAGCACATCGGAGATATTCTTACCCTTGTAAAGAATATCGAGGGCTTCGCGGTTGTAACGCGCCCCGTGACAGACTTCGCAGGGGACATACACGTCCGGTAAGAACTGCATCTCAATCTTGATAATACCGTCACCCTGGCAGGCCTCGCAGCGTCCGCCTTTGACGTTGAAGCTGAAACGGCCCGGTTCGTAACCGCGAATACGCGCTTCCGGCACTTTCGAGAAAATATCTCGAATCTGGGTGAAGACCCCGGTATAAGTAGCCGGGTTAGAACGCGGCGTGCGCCCGATGGGCGACTGGTCTATCTCGATAATCTTATCGATGTTCTCGATGCCAAGCAGCGCGTCATGTTCGCCGGGACGTTCTTTCGAGCCGTAAAGGACATGCGCGAGCTTGCGATAGAGCGTATCGGTAATAAGGGTACTCTTGCCGCTACCGCTTACCCCTGTCACCGCGATGAATTTACCGAGCGGGACATGCAGGTCGATATTCTTGAGATTGTTCTCCCGCGCTCCCTTGAGTATCAGGCTCTTGCCGTTACCTTTGCGTCGCCGTTCGGGAATGGGAATTTCCTTAACCCCGCTCAGATACTGCCCGGTAATCGAGCGCGGATGCCGCGCTACTTCTTCCGGCGTACCGCAGGCTATTATTTCCCCGCCATGTTCGCCCGCGCCCGGGCCCATGTCTATCAGGTAATCGGCTGAGCGAATCATCTCCTCGTCGTGCTCGACTACAATCAGGGTATTGCCCAGGTCTCGCAGCTTCAACAGCGTCTGGATCAGGCGATCATTGTCGCGCTGGTGCAGACCGATACTGGGTTCGTCCAGGATGTAGAGCACGCCCATCAGGCTGCTGCCGATCTGGGTCGCCAGGCGGATACGCTGCGCTTCGCCTCCGGCCAGCGTAGAGGCCGAACGATTGATGGTCAGGTAATCAAGCCCGACATCCATCAGGAAGCCCAGGCGGCTGCGGATCTCTTTCAAAACCTGCCGGGCGATCATAATCTCACGCTCGCTCAGGCTGCCGCTGCCGTTCTTCTGGCCGTCTTCCACCCACAGGCCGGTGAAGAACTGTACGGCATCGCTTACGCTCATCTGCGATACATCCACAATAGACCGGTCGGCGATGGTTACGCTGGTAGCCTCTTTCTTCAGGCGGCTACCGTTACAGACCGGGCAGGTCTTGCCTACCATGTACTTCTCGATTTCCGACTTCATGTAATCGCTGCTGGTCTCTTTGTAGCGCTTTTTGAGGTCGGGAATAACGCCTTCAAAGGTAGCTTCGGTGGCGGCGTTGCCGCGCAGTTTCACCTGCACCAGGTCGCCGTTGATGCCGTATAACAACACGCCCATTTGCTCGGCGTTGTATTCCTTGAGCGGAGTGGTCAGGTCGAAGCCATAACGACTACCAACCGCGCTCAAGAGGGCGCTCATGTAGGTGCTGCTAAACTGGCCCAGCCTGTTCCAGGGTAATACCGCTCCTTCCGCCAGGCTCAGGCTGCGGTTGGGTATAACAAGGTCCGGTTCGAAGTCCAGCACCTCGCCTAAACCGCTACATTCCGGGCAGGCGCCGTGCGGCGTGTTGAAAGAGAATGAACGCGGCTCGATTTCGCCGACGCTGATACCGCAATAAACACAGGCGTAGTTTTCCGAGAAGTAAAGTTCTTCGCCGTCGATCACCACGACCGTTACAATCCCGCCGCCCAGTTTAAGGGCCGTCTCGATACTATCGGTCAGGCGGTTGCGCTCGTTGAACTCTCCGTTCTCATCCCGCCGGATAATCAGGCGGTCTACCACCGCTTCGATGGTGTGCTTCTTGTACTTCTCTAATTCGATCTCTTCTTCCAGGTCGCGCACAGTACCGTTGACCCGGACACGCACAAAACCCTTCTTGCGCAGATCTTCAAAAACGCCTTTGTGCTCGCCCTTGCGATCTTTGATAATCGGGCCGAGAATCATCAGGCGGCTGCCTTCGGGAAGGGCCGCTACCGTATCTACGATTTGCTGGACAGTCTGGCGGCTGATTTCCCGGCCGCAGTTGGGACAATGCGGGTGGCCGATGCGAGCGAAAAGAAGACGCAGGTAGTCATATATTTCAGTGATGGTGCCAACCGTAGAACGAGGGTTAGAGCTACCGCTTTTTTGATCAATCGAGATGGCCGGAGATAAACCTTCAATATAATCTACGTCCGGTTTCTCCATCAGGCCCAGGAATTGCCGGGCATAGGCTGAAAGTGATTCGACATAGCGCCGCTGTCCTTCGGCATAGATCGTATCGAACGCCAGACTACTTTTGCCACTGCCGGATAGCCCGGTAATAACCACCAGTTTATCGCGTGGCATTTCAACATCAATATCCTTGAGGTTGTGTTCACGCGCGCCCTGCACAATTATTTTGTCGTGCTGCATTCCGCTATTTATCCTCTAATTTTTGAATGAACTGCCGGGAGCAACTACCATCTTAAAAACAGGTCAGCCAGCATGAAATAATAGCACAAATTTGCTGATTATGCTACCCGGTAAAGGTCTTAAATGGGTGATTCTTTGAAAAAGTTTTATTTTTTAATATTCATGCTTATTATATACGTCAAAAGTAAAATTAAGTTTCCCTGGCCTGTTTCCGGCAGTATCGAGAAAACGACTGCTAAATAGAGCCGCCTTCCTGGCTGCTGCCATCCAGTTCCTCCGGGTTTTCCTCGGCCTGGGCTTCACCCTGCTCTTCTTCGGGTGGTGGGGCTACCTTCAGGGTGATATTGGTATTGGTGTAAATACACATCTCCCCGGCAATTTGCAGACTGGTGCGGGCGATTTCTTCCGCGTTGAGTTCAGTACGGCGCAAGAGAGCCTTGGCCGAAGCCAGGGCGTAGACACTGCCGCTACCGATAGCCGCGATCTTATCGTCCGGCTCAATCACATCGCCGTCGCCGGAAAGAATCAAGACCTGCTCTTTATCGGCTACCAGCAACTGCGCTTCCAGGCGGCGCAAAATCCGGTCGCTGCGCCACTCTTTGGTTAGCTCCACGGCCGCTTTGCGCAAATTCCCGTGATATTGTTCCAGTTGCGCTTCGAATTTTTCAAAAAGGGTCAGGGCGTCGGCCACCGCTCCGGCGAAGCCTGCCAGCACCTGGTCGTCATAGAGGGTTCTTATCTTGCGAGCGGTGCTTTTCAGGACGGTGTCGCCGAAAGTGACCTGTCCGTCTCCGGCCATAGCTACCTGGTCGTTACGGACAACCGCTACTATGGTAGTTGCGTGAGGGCGTTGCGTAGTTTTTCTCCTGTTCTACAGAGGTTTCCCTGGGAAGGGAGCCTCCAATTTATTTTCCCGGCTTAACTCATGTTTCCGTTTTCAATTCGCAAAGAGGAAGTTTACACCCGAGCTACCTATAACGCAACCGGAAAGGCTTATACAACTTTAATCTTTACTGGTTAGTAATTTGCTGTTTAATTCATGTTATCGGCATATCGGAGACCTGTTAAAAACAGGAAGTAGTAACTGAAGTAGTAATTAAAGTATTAATTGGAGAGTAAAATTAGTGTCAAGGGTAACTAATCGCAGAGTAGCAGGCTGGACGCTCACTATTGTATTGATTTTGCTGGGTTTTGTCTTCCTCTGGCAAATCCGTGATGTTGTTTTTATTGTCTTTCTGAGTATTCTACTGGCCGCCGGGATTCGGCCCATTGTCAACTTTCTACAGAAGCGCGGCCCCTTTAACCGCTCTACCGGAGTCCTGACCGTCTACTTACTGATTATAGGCTTCATCGCTCTGCTGCTCTATCTTACTTTGCCGCCTTTAATCAGAGAAGTGCAAGATTTAGTGGCGGTCTTTGTTAATCCAAATACGGCCAAAGAAGCGATCAATAATCTGCAAGTCCCTTTTTTACGGGATGTAGCCAACAACCTCTATGATGCTGCCAGCAACCTGGCGAAGAATTTTGAAATAGATGCCAGTACTATCTCGCTGGGTTTGAATGTTTTTAGTATTCTCTTTTCTTTCATCACTGTTTTTGTCATAGCCTATTACTGGATCAACGAAGAAAGTGGCGTTCGCCGCTTCATTTTATCCCTCTTTGCCCGGAAGCACCGCAGCGAAGTGCGGAATATCTGGGAGGAAATCGAGCAAAAACTGGGCGCCTGGGTACGCGGCCAGTTACTCATGATGCTCTTAATCGGCGTTATCAGCGGGATTGGCTATACCGTGATGGGCTTGCCTTTTTCGCTGGGCCTGGGCGTGTTCGCCGGATTGACCGAGATTATCCCGGTAATTGGCCCTTTCCTGGGAGGCGGCGCCGCCATGCTGGTGGCTCTGACTCAAAGCTTACCACTGGCTATTATTGTAGTGGTCTTTGTCTTTATCCTCCAGTTCTTCGAGGGTAATGTACTGGTGCCAAAAGTGATGCAGCATGCGGTAGGGGTCAGTTCGCTTACCGTGATAATCGGCCTGCTGGTTGGTTCAACCCTCGCTGGCATCGCCGGGGCCGCCATTGCCGTTCCGGTCGCCGCTACTATCCAGGTGGTGGTCAACGCCATGCTCAACCGGGGCAGCGAAAGTGAAGACCAGCAAGACCAGGCCAATCCCGAAAATGACTCCGATTCTGATAAAGAGCTTGCTGAAAGGCAGCAGGAGCATAAAGATGGCAAAGTCATCCCGCCTGCCTCTGTCAATAAATAAGCTTTTGTAAGTCAAAGCGGTGGCAGGCGTCCGCCCACCCGGTTCGTTCACCTGTCATCCTGAACGCAGTGAAGGATCTCGGCCGCAAGGCAGGGCACTCCTCCACCCCATGTCACGCCCCTTGAGGGTGTGAACGTAGTGAAGGATCTCGGCCGCAAGGCAAGCGTACCAACGCCGAAAAGAGATTCTTCGGGCCTCAATTGGGGTAAAGCAACATTGGGTGATAAGCGAGGCTCTCACACCCACAAGGGGCGTGACATGCCTAAGAGCCGGGTTATATATCAAGAGCGGGGCATGTTGCTCTTTAACAAAATAAACCGTAAATCAGGAAAATGGGCCGCTATCCCGTCCCGCAAGTAAACTGCGGGCTATCAGCTTAAGTACTCTAAAGGTACTAAAAATGATTAGTAAGCCTTAAATAGTCCCTTCAGTGGACTTTAGCAGATAGCCCGTACTTTAGTTACGGGTTCAACTTGATAGCATCAAAAAATTGAGGTAATTTCAGCCCCATTCATGGGGGTTCGTTAGACTAGTGCGGGGATTGGCTGTAACCCCCCCTTGCGGGCATTCCCGCGTGCTCGCACGGGCGGCACTCTATTATTTGCATGGTAATGACGCTAAAGCTCACCTTCCAGTTCGGCCAGGATTTCGGCGTTGTGCTGGCCCAGGGCCGGAACTCCTCCCCTGTTCTGAGGCAACCCTTCCAGGCCAAAGGGATTAGCCAGCACGCGTAAAGGCTGGCCTTCCGGGCCGCTTACTTCAATAAAGCGCTCGCGCGCCAGCAATTGGGGATGGTTCGCGACTGCCTCCAACTCGTTCAGTCGCCCAAAAGGCACGTCTGCTTTTTCCAGGCGAGCTTCCAACTGCTCTACACTGTAATCCGCGAAATAGTCTTCTATCAACCTTTCCAGTGCCGCCCGGTTAGCTACCCGCCTGGGGTTCGTATCATAGAGCGGATCAGAAGCCAGTTGGGGTTGTTCCAGTACGACCGCGCACAGCCTTTCCCACTGAGTTTCGTTCTGGACAGCCAGGTTGACATAGCCATCCCGCGCCTTATACGGGCCATACGGCACAATCATATTATGGCGCATGCCGGCCCGGCCAGGCCGTTTTCCGGTGTACATCTGGTAGTAGAAAGGGCCGCCCAGCCATTCGACCGTAGTATCGAGCATGGAAATGTCGATGTGACGGCCCTGCCCTGTAAGACCGCGTTGCAGCAGGGCGGCCAGAATGGAACTGAGCGCGTACATGGCAGCCGAGACATCCGAAACCGAAATGCCCGTTTTGGCCGGGTCGTCCGGCCCACCCGTGATAGCCAGCACTCCGGCCTCGCCCTGTAACAGCAGATCAAAGGCCTTGCGGTCGCGATAAGGGCCGCTGTCACCATAACCGGAAATACTGCATGTAATCAGTTGAGGATGCTTCGCTCGCAAGGTTTGATGGCCGAGAGAGAGCCTTTCGGCAGCGCCCGGCGCCAGGTTTTGCACAAAAATATCAGCCCGCCCGATCAGTTTATGCAACACAGCCAGGTCGTGTTCATTCTTGAGGTCGAGGGTAAGGCTGCGTTTCCCCCGGTTGGCCCACACGAACCATGAACTGACCGAACCGGCGGTCCTATCGTAGCGCCGGGCAAAATCACCGCCATCCGGCCGCTCGATTTTGATCACGTCCGCGCCCAGGTCCGCCAGGTAGCGCGTGCAGAGCGGCGCAGCAATCGCCTGCTCCAATGTGACTACGCGAAGACCGGAGAGCGGCGCGTTATCGCTTATCTGGTCAGCATTATCAAAATTATTCATCTAACATCATACTCTAGAGTAATCTGGCCTTAGTTAGGTTCAGTTAGCTTTTAGCCCAGGGGTGCCGAGTTTTCGCGGCCTCGGATGGCTTCCTGTAATAGCAGCGCGTTTGGTACCGAAACAGTGCTGGCGTTACCCGTTTCATCTGTGGTTTCGATAATAGTGTAAGCCCCGCTGGTAGCGCGAATCGTACCGTTATAACTGCCGACCGAGAGCTGCTGGCCCGGCCTGAAATTCTGGCGCACGTAATACCCGGCGATCACGTTGCGGGCGGCTTCCCGCGAGCCCAGCCCGAAAGTGAGAGCGATAGCCAGCCCGGCGGAAGCAATCAGGATAGTAAAGCTGCTGGTAAGAATGGTGGTATCCACCCCGAGGGTCGAAATCGCCAGGATAGCGGTGAAAGCGATCACGGCGTATTCGATGACTTTACCCAGGGCCGAAGAATAAGTAATATTGATGCTCTCTGCCACAGCCGCGATGGTATTACCCAGGAAACGCGCCAGCATCGAGCCGAAAATAAGCAGCAGGGCCGCGCTAATCGCTTTTGGCACGAAGCGAAGGACGTTTTCGAGCAGTTCCGCCACCGCGTCAAGTCCCATCAGCCGCACGGCAGCCGTGGCAAAGCTCAGAATCAAAAAGAAAAAGATGATCTGGACGAAAATCTCGGAGAGCGGAGCCTTAATGCCCAATCCTTGAATCGCGCCGGTCACTCCCGAGCGTTCCGCCAGTTGGTCGAGGTGTACTCTCCGCAGGATAAAGCGGGCAATAGCGCGTACCAGCAGGCAAACCAGGTAACCGACTATTAAGATGATAAGGCCGTTGATAAAGCGCGGAATGAAGTCCAGTATATCGCTGACGATTTTAGATAGCGAGTCAATAACAGGTTGGAAATTCATCAATAATCCTTTCCCGCTGGCAAAGCTCCTCCGGTTAGGCCGTACCCTGCCGGGGCTGCGCTCTTCTCGCATTAGCCCGGGGGTCCAGCAAACCGCCGATTAAATTGGTTAACTCGATTAGCCAGATTGCAAATACTTTTGATGATAAATCCACCAGGTCTACACTGCCGCTCTGGCGCCGCACTCTTTCCAGCAGGCGGGTCTCAAAACCGGCCGGAAGCTGAAACTGAAGATTTTCAGCCTGCAACCGCACCATAAAAGCGCGTACCTGCCGGGCAATTTCCAGTTCGCGCTGGCAATCCGGGCATTTATCAAGAGCCTCCTGCGCTTCCGCCAGCACATCGGCCGGTAAACTACCGTCTACCATATCCGGGATGAGCAGTTTTAATTCTTCACAGGTCATAATCTTAAGCCTACTTTGTTTCTAATTTGTTAGAACCGGTTTTGTTCGAGGGACCGGCGGGCGCGAAATTCAGATAAATCCGCCCGCAGAGCTGGCTGAAGCGCTCCTGAAAAGCCAGCCGGGCGCGGTGTATGCGCATTTTTACGGCGCTCAGGCCTGCCCCCAGGCTGTTAGCTATTTCATCATAGCTTAAATCTTCAAAGTCCCGCATGACCAGCATCCGGGCCTGGTCGCGGTCCATTTTCTTCAAAACGTTGCTTATACAATTCCGTAATTCGTTCTGGATCGAACTATCCTCAGGGCCCGCCAGGGGTGAGGGTTGGCTGCCCAGCGGATCAAGCGCTTCTGCCCCGTCCGGTCGCCGGGAAGGCGTGGCCGCTTGCGGGCGGCGTTTGATTTTGTCCAGCGCATCCAGGGCGGCGTTGGTGGCAACTCGATAAAGCCAGGTTGAGAAGGCCGCCTGCTGGTCGTACTTCTTGAGGCCGTTATAAACTTTAACGAAAACTTCCTGGGTTATATCTTCCGCTTCCTCGCGGTTACAGACTATCCGGTAGACCAGGCTGAAAACCCGCTGCATATGGCGCTGAACCAGTACTTCATAGCTGCGCGTGTCGCCGGGCAACTCCAGCTTACAACGCGCTACCAGTTCTTCGTCGGACAGAGTAACCATTGTGGCCATTATGAAAGAAGCTTTCTAAAAGGTTAAAGTTATTGCTCAGAGATTGGCGATTTACTGCGCTTGGCTATTTGGTTCATTATAATAACAAAACCAGGCAGTGTCCACACTTTGAGCAACCGGAGGCCCGGTTATAAACTTTAACAAAATATTCCGGTACAACCCCGTCAGTACCCACAAGGGGGCATAAAGCCAACTGCGTGCTACAAGCTAAAATCCACTGAAGAGGTTAGATTAATTGTATCTTTCCAAAGCCCTAAAGTGCCTTTAGCGCACTTGAGCTGATAGCCCGTACTTTAGTTACGGGATCAACGGTACACGGATTTAATAGTTAAAGTTCATTGCCGGGCCTCTTACTGAGTCTCCCCTTTAGCCTTTAGCGACAGTCCGCAAGTGGGCGGTTGAGGTATCGCTGATAACCTTGACAGTATTACCCGTAGCCAGGCTGAGCGGGATTTTGACCAGGCCGGTATCGGTCCTGAGCGTAATAAAGTAAGGACTTACCTTATTAACCTGCCCGCTTAACCCGCCCAGCACAATCACAGACCCCGGGGCGATGTCCTGGGCCAGGGCCCGGCTGGTCAGATAGGAGTGGGCTACCTCTCTGCCGCCCAATCCAACCGCTATCGCCAGGGCCAGGGCTATCGCCCCCGCTACCGCTGCCCATAGACCAATTACGATGGCAGAAGCGACTTTTAACTGATCCAGAACTACCAGCCCGGTGAAAAATAGCAGGGCGTAGCGGACCAGTTTGCCGATTAAACTCGGATTGCTGAAGCGGGCAGCCGCGGCTAACTGGTAGGCGAACTTTTGCCCGAGCTGCGCCAGGTAGAGACCCAGGGCCAGGATAAGCGCGGCTACCAGCACGTTCGGTAGATAGGCCAGCACTTCATCAAGGAAGAGACTGACCTGCGCCAGGCCCAGGGCGCTTACGGCAGCGCTGATGCCAAATAGCCGGATAAACCATTTCACGAACCCGCCGATTGCGCCTGAAGGCGTAATTTTGAAGCCCGGCCCTTCCAGGTATTTTTCTACATTAAAGCGTTCAGGCCATGCATCTATACCGGTCTTCCGTAATAGTCTGCTGACTAAACCACCCAGGATGCTCCCCAGAATCCAGAAGATCAGCAGCAAAATCACAGCCCCCAGGATGACCGGAAGCGAGCTGAATAAATTACCCAGGGCGGTGCTAAGCGCGTTCCCAAAAATGTCCATTTAAGTAACCTTCAATCCTTTCAGAAACTACTCGAAGTTTAATCTCCTAAAATCTTCGTACAATGCTGGTAGGTAAGTTATAAATTTGCCTTTTTCTTTATTGGTTTGGTCTATCTTTGTAATGCTACCCGTTCTTGGACGGAGGCTTTTAAAAAAAGTCACTGGTATTTTCATTACTATTTAGCGTCAATTTCAAAATGTTGCTTTACCCCGTTTGGAGTCCCGAAGAAGCTCTTTGTCACGTTGGTAGGCTTGCCTTGCGGCCGAGATCCTTCGGCTGCGGCCTCACACCCACCAGGGGCGTGACATGCGAACGAGGGTTGCCCTTTACGCATCACGACCGTGCCGCCCGTTCGAACGCCCGGACCTGCCCGCAAGGGGGGCATAAAGCCAAGGAACCGGGCTATTTCAACGCAAGCGGCTGAACCCGCTTGATAGCTTTTAGCTGGATTGAGCGCGTGAAATGATATTCAGCCCCATTCATGGGGGTTCGTTATACTAGCGCGGGGATTCATTCCCGCGCGATTGAAATGCTACCTCGCTCTTCCCATCACGCCCCGTTCTATGCCATATCACGCCCCTGGTGGGTGTGCGCGCAGCGAAGGATCTCGGCCGCAAGGCGCAAGGCACAACCGGGTCAAAAGCGCCCACAATTAAAATGCGGGCTACCGGCTCAAGCCCGCTAAAGGGGCTGATTTAAGCTTTAGCACTCATCTTTTAGTGCCTTTAGAGCACTTGAGCTTGTAGCCCATAATTTATTTATGGCTAATGAACGACAGGTCACCGCCGAGGTATGGTAATCGCCTGCGATATTCGATTACTACACAGTTACCTTCTGGTTACCATCACTTTGAAATACCGCACATTCCTGAGTCTACCCTTCAAGTATACTGATCGTGGGCAACCAATCCACCTCTAAAACGCAGAAAGCCCACAACAAAAGGAAACTCGCCCCTCAGTTATTTCTATTGATTATTGATCAAATTCGACAGGTTAATTTATCCGGTTGGTTTCAAAAGTTTAATTCTCTCAACAGAAAGAAAGGAAAAGTTTTAAATTATGCATAGCAATCAGGGCCAGGCATCGAACGTAAACGAACTCGAAACGGTTGTGGCAGAGGTCGCTAACGCGGTTGAATCAAAGAAAAGTTCCCTCAAAACGCGCCTTTTCAAAAACCGCACCCGCCGCGCCAAAGTGGGCCTGGCTTTTATGGTAAGTGTGGTTGCTACTTTGTTGCTTGGCACAATCGCTTCCGCCGCCGGCGCTATTAACCCGATCCAGAACGGCGTGATCTATAGTTGCTTCAACGCCGACAACGGCAAGGACCTGCGGCTGATTAACCCCACTAATAATTGCAAACGAAACGAACAACTCCTGACCTGGAATCAGCAAGGCCCGAAAGGCGATACCGGCCCAGCCGGACCGCAGGGACCGAAGGGCGACACCGGAGCCCAGGGTCTTCAGGGTCTGAAAGGCGACACTGGCGCTCAAGGCCCGAAGGGCGACACTGGCGCTCAGGGTCCGCAGGGTTTGAAAGGCGACACCGGTGCTCAAGGTCCTGTCGGCCCGCAGGGACCGAAAGGCGATACCGGTGCTCAAGGTCCTACCGCTCCTTCGACCATCAGCTATGTTAGAAATAGCTCTACCGTTGCCGGATTGGTAGCCCAGGAAATCCGCACCTTCTGCCCGGCAGGTAAGCAGCCCATCAGCGGTGGTTACTTCATCAATTTTAACCAGACCCTCCAGGCTAACGTGCGCGTCTCGGCCAGCAATCCCGTCTCGGATGCCAACGGCAACTACTGGCGGGTAGTAGTCCTCAACTACAACGACCCGAACCAGCCCGGCACCACTCTTAACATCAACACCTATGCCGTCTGTGAAACCCTTGCTCCGGGCGTAAATCCGGGAGCCTAAGTCCAAAATTAAACCAGCCGGCTTCCCCGCTAACGGGAAGCCGGTTTTTGTTTGCGAAAATGAAAAGGCTAAAAACTTGCCTGTTAGCCTGCTGTGGGTATAATTACAGTAGTTACTTTTTTGGTCCGGCCAAAAGGTTGTTATTCTGCTAATCAAAGGAGGGGAGCTTGAGCCAAAATTCCTGGCCTGCTGTACCGGCGAGCGCCAATCCGGGAACCATCAGCCAGCGTTACCAACTGGCCCATGCGCTGGGTGAAGGCGGCTTCGCCCGGGTTTTCTATGCCTGGGATACCCGCTTC
Organism: Chloroflexia bacterium; assembly: GCA_036261665.1. Taxonomy (GTDB): domain Bacteria; phylum Chloroflexota; class Chloroflexia; order Chloroheliales; family Chloroheliaceae; genus 54-19. The sequence continues at coordinate 1,580 of DATAKM010000071.1, read as the reverse complement.
CAGCCTCCCCGCTCGGTCGCGCTCAAATTACTGCATCCCCATCTCTTAACCGATGCCGAAGTCTGCCGCGACCTGACGAACGAAGCCGGTTTGATGGCCGGGCTTAACCATCCCAATATTCTTAAAATTCTTGACTTTGAGTTCGCGCCTACCCAGGCCTATATCGTCACGGAAGTGGCGGAAGGCGGTTCACTCGATAGCCTGGTGCATCCGGCAGGTAAACCTGTCACACCGTTGCCGCTTCCCCAGGCCCTGCGCTACCTCGAACCGGTGGCCGAAGCTCTCGATGAAGCCCATCGCGCCGGTATTATTCACCGCGACATCAAGCCGAAGAATATTTTACTGAATCGCAGCGGCCAACCTCTGCTGGCCGATTTTGGTTTAGCCATGACCATCAATCATTCAGTCGCGCTGAAAACCCTGCGCACGGTCTTTGGCACTCCTGAATATACCGCCCCGGAAGTCTGGGAAGATAAAGTGGGTAAAGCCAGCGACATTTATGCTCTCGGCATCGTGCTGTTTGAAATGCTGGCCGGGCAGACGCCCTTTCAGGGTAGCTTACCCGCGCTCTTAAAGCAGCATTTGCAGGATACTCCGCCCACTTTGCAGCGAGTAAACCCGGGTTTGAGTTACCCGGCGGGCCTGGATAGCGTAATTGCCGCCGCCCTGGCCAAAGAACCGGCCAGGCGACCACGCAGCGCCCTGGAATTTATCCGGGAAGTCCGGCAAGTCTACGAACAGCCCCGGCTTTACCCCTCTCCCTGGATTGCCACTCCTGTGCAGGCGCCAGGCCCTGCCGCTACCCTGAACAATACCCAGTCAAAGTTGGCCCAGTTGCCTTTAGCGGAACTTGTTTCGGAACTGTCGGCGGAACTCTCTACTCCACAGACTGTCGGGAAATGGCGGCGAGCTACCCGCCTGGGTGGAAAAGTGGTGCAGCATACCTACCGTCACAAAGCGGCTTACCTGGACGCTCTGCACGAATTGCGCTCGGTTATAAAACCGGCCTCACCCCGGAATCAACCCGATACCCATTTCCAGCGCGGCTTGCAGCTTTTCGAGCGCGGTGATCTTCGCCGGGCCGAAGTCGCCTTCAGCCAGGCTTTGCAATTAAACTCTCCCGCCGATGGGGAATATCTCTACTGGCGGGGCAGAACCCGCCTGGCCTTGCAGAATAGAAAGGCCGCCTACCTGGACTTCGAGCAGGCCGCTCGCATGGGCCACCGCGAGGCCATCGCCGCGCTGAAGGCTTTGCGCCACAACCCGCCCTCCGTTATCGCCAACCTCAAAACGCTCTGGCAGCACTTTCGCCGACGGGCTCGCCGCCTGCTGCTGCGCTAACCGTTAAAAGCAGCTAAAGCTTTCTAATCTCCAAGTAATCCTAGAGCTTCTTCAGCAGCTAGACGAACTGTTTTCCGAGGGTGTTGAAGGGCCTGGATTGACCTTACCCCGATAAAGTGGAGAGAAGAAAGAGCCGAGATGCTATACTTGACTTTAAGGAGGTAGCATCACCCATGGCCAAGCAACTGCGCAAATATACCGCGGAATTTAAGCGGGAAGCGGTCAATCTCGTTGAAAGT
>DATAKM010000130.1:0-64681 GCA_036261665.1 Chloroflexia bacterium | reverse complement strand
GGTCATAGACTTTCCTTGTTACTAAAATGGTGTGTGGTAACTTCATTTTAGCACTTGGGAAGTCTTGACCATTTATTTTGGTTTTGTTAAGGTGCGATTTGCTGTCTGGCAGGTTGTGAATTATTTATGCAATTCTTAAGTTACTGAGTACAGTCACCCCATTTTGTTGGCTTTTGACAGCTTTAGCATTGGTAGTCAGGCTTTTTTCAATCTGGGAGTAATTGAACTTTCCTTTTGCCACCGAGTAAACATTCGGCGGTAGTCCAGCGGACACATCATAGTCAAACTGGTTTAAGTCATAGCCAACCAGATTAGTTAAATCCTCCTGGCTATCCTCGGTTAGAGCGAATTCAGCCGGATAGAAATGCCAGTTTTCAGTAAAAAACCGTTTGGTAGCTTCAGGTTGAGCCTGAAGGGGGATATCTTTCGCCACACCTGAAAACTTTTTGGCATAAGTATAATCATTATAAGTAAGTAAGTTGAGCACTTGCGGGTCATTTGGCAGCAGCCCAAAAAGCTCCAGCATCGGATTTGATTTCCCGTTCAGATTATCCGCGGCGGTGGTCGCTACTGTAGGGCTTGTCGAGGTAGCCCCCTGAGTAGGACTCTTGGTAGCCGTCACAGCTTGAGTGGTACTGGCCGTGGTCGCGACGGCTTGAGTAGTAGCTGCCGGGAGATTTGTACTTGTTGCGTCAGAACCACAGGCGCTCAGAATAAATGAAGCAAATAAAGCCATTACGATTAGCGACCATAGCTTCGAATAGCCTCTGCCCGAATTTTCAGCCATCTTTCTCCTTTGTAAAGCTTTCACTTAAATTAGTTGCAAACCGATATTAACCGTAGTTAAAACTATTGTAATCACTGTGAGGGGTTGTGGGAGTATATTTTTTTACAGGGGTGAAAAATACTTTGCGGTAAGCCACATTATTGTTAAGCATTACATGCAAAGAAAGTCTTGAAGGCAGGAAATTATAAAACTAAAAATCCGTCGAGCTAATGCTGGACGGATTTTTAGTAAGGCATTAAGCCTGATTACTTCACTTCGACAGTAGCGCCGGCTTCGGCCAGCTTGGCGCGAGCAGCTTCGGCATCTTCCTTGTTGACGCCTTCTTTGATCGGCTTCGGAGCGGCTTCTACCAGGTCCTTGGCTTCTTTCAGGCCCAGGCTGGTCAGTTCGCGGACGGCTTTGATGACGTTGATCTTGTTCGGGCCAACTTCCTTCAGGATGACATCGAACTCGGTCTTCTCGGCAGCAGCCGGAGCAGCCTCTCCACCACCGGCGGCGGGGGCAGCAGCAAAACCGCCCATCATGACCGGGGCAGCGGCGGTTACACCAAAGGTGTCTTCAAGCTGCTTCACCAGTTCGGAAATCTCAAGTACGTTCAGGGTTTTGATATCTTCTACAATCTGGGCTACGGTAGCCATTGCTTTCTTCGTCCTTTCTCAAAAACTTCTGCGGGCTTTATTTCCCGTGGGTTCTAAGACCCTTAATATTCTCTACTTAAATTTCTAAAGCGAACTTTATAACTAGGCGTTCGCAGCGCCTTCCTGGCCCTGACCTTCCAGCTTCTGGCGGTACTGATCCAGCACATTCACCAGGTTGCGAGTGGTGGCAGAAAGTACTGTCACCAGGTTGCGGGTCGGAGCTTGCAGCGAGCCAAGCATGTTGGCGATCAACTGATTCTTGGAAGGCAACTTGGTGATCGCTTCCAGGCGAGCAGCGTCTAACAGTTGCCCGTTCAGGATACCCTGCTTTACCACGATTTTGTTATTGTTCTTGGCAAAGTCCAGAACCGCTTTAGAGCCACCGGCCAGATCTTCTTTAATAAAGACCACGGCAGTCGGCCCGGCCAGCGCTTCATCCAGGCCGGAATAACCGAGCTGATTGGCGGCGCGGAGCAGCAGAGTATTTTTGGTTACGTGGTACTCGGCTCCTTTCGGACGCAGATCGGTACGCAACTTGGTTAACTCGGCTACAGTCAACCCGCGATATTCGGTCAGAATAGCAAGCAAGCTGCTACCCCACAGTTCCTGTAAGTCGCTGATTGTATTAGCCTTACGCTCTGTCGGCATTATCTATTCACCCCCTTTATGATGCCTGTAAGTTTGCGGTACTACTTAAAGTTCTCTCTAAAAGAGATCCTCTTCAGCAATCCCACGAAAAAACCCCTTGACCGGCAGCCCGTCGATTGACGGCGGAGGCGGGTCCAAGGGGTTTCAGGTGAATAGTTCAGGCCAATCGCGCAGACTCAGACATGAGTACAGATCGAAGAAATCCTGTTTATTCTTTTAACCTCTTCTGGAACCACTACCTCGGCAGGCTCGTGCTTTTGCACGGATTAAGTTCTCTACCTCGATTTTGAGAGAGAACACCGGCTGTCTTCGGTCGGTTTCAAGCGGTTTTTAATTGTTCAAGGTCGGAACGAACTATACTCGTTCCAAAGATTTAAGTACGGGCGCTAATTTAAGCGCCCATACTCAAAGAGTTCCGGTTAAGTTAGGCGCCAACCTGAGCCAGGAGCGGGGCGACATCCAGCGGGATGCCAGGGCCCATTGTGCTGGTCAGGGTAACACTCTTAACATAGACGCCTTTGGCGCCGCTGGGCTTGTTGCGGACTATACCGTCAACCAGGCTCAGCACGTTCTCGCGGATCTGCTCATCGGTGAAGCTCAGTTTACCGACGCCAACGTGTACCAGGCCGGTTTTGTCGTTGCGGAATTCTACTTTACCGCGGCGAACTTCCTGAATTACACGCGGGAGATCGTTTGGCTGGGCAATTGTACCAGATTTAGGGTTCGGCATCAAGCCGCGGCGGCCCAGAACTTTACCCAGGCGGCCTACTTTAGCCATTTGCTCAGGCGTAGCGATGGCGATATCGAAATCGAGCCAACCACCATCAATCTGGCGGATCAGCTCGTCGCTGCCCACAAAGTCAGCGCCGGCGTTACGCGCCAGGATTTCGCCTTCGCCCTGGGTAAATACCAGGATGCGAACCGGCTTACCGGTGCCGTTGGGCAGGGATGCGGTGCTGCGGACCTGCTGGTCGGCGTGACGGGGGTCGATGCCCAACCGGAAGTGCAATTCGACAGTCGGGTCGAACTTCACATAGTTGGTTTTTTTAAGAAGAGGAATAGCATCCTCTAACTGGTAAAGTTTATCCGGCTCAATGAGCTTAATAGCTTCATTATATTTCTTGCCGTGTTCCATGGTTTAAATTACCTCCTGGTGGTACTTACGGGTGAGCTTTATAGTCACCCTCCCACTTATTCCACTACATCAATGCCCATACTGCGGGCAGTACCGGCTACCATCTTCATAACGTCGTCAATCTCGACGCCATTGGTATCCTTAATCTTGCGCTCGGCAATATCACGGATCTGCTGGGTAGTGATTTTACCGACTTTTTCTTTATTCGGTTTGCCACTGCCTTTATCCACCTTAATGGCCTTGCGCAGCATATCGGCTACCGGCGGGGTCTTGGTGATAAAGGTAAACGAACGATCTTCAAAAACTGTAATTTCTACCGGGATAATTTCGCCAACCTGGGCGCCGGTGCGTTCGTTGTACTCTTTCACAAAGCCCATGAGGTTAATACCGTGCTGACCGAGGGCGGGGCCGACCGGGGGGGCCGGAGTCGCCTTACCGGCGGGCAGTTGCAACTTAACGATTGCTTTAACTTTCTTAGCCACTTTAAGTTACTCCTTTGTGGTATGGGAGATTGTGTCTCCTATCGAAGGTCCGGGCCTACGACGAGGCAACTGGCCTTCTCCCACTCTAAATTTCTAAGTTATACGATTCGCTCAATCTGCAAGAAGTCCAGGGTGAGCGGGGTTTCACGACCGAAGATGGAAACTTTTACAGTTACCTTATGTTTCAGGCTATCGATACTGTCGATCAAACCTGTAAACTCGGCAAAGGGCCCATCTACGATTTTTACTGCCTGGCCTACCTGGAAGTTAGTCTTGACTTTAGGAGCTTCCGCTTCCATCTGCTTCATGATAGAGCCAACTTCATCCTCCGCCAGGGGCGTTGGTTTGTTGCCACTACCTACGAAGCTGGTAACGCCCTGGGTGTTGCGAACTACATACCACGACTCGTCGGTCATCATCATTTCGACCAGCACATAGCCGGGGTAAACTTTACGCTGTACCGTATGGCGCGCGCCGTTTTTAATTTCGGTCTCTTCCATAGTAGGCACTACTACCCGGAAGATTTTGTCGCGCATATCCATAGATTCGATACGGCGCTCTAAAGCTCGTTTCACCTTGTTTTCATAGCCGGAGTAAGTATGAATGACATACCAACGACGGCCCAGGTTTTCCTGCTGGCCCGTGCTGGGAGCCAGAGAAGGACGCCTTACCGGTGAGGTAGCGCCTTCAACCGGCAACTCCGCACCACTTTCAGTGGTGGGTGGCAGCCCATCGTTGATATCGTCCTCCAACTCGGATGCAGTCTCCAACGCATCGTCCTCCGGCTGAACAGGTACATCATCTGCACCGGGAAATCCACCAGGAGTGGCGGCATCATCAACTTTGTCAAAATCTTGAGGGTTTGTCATTACAATTATCTACTCCGCTACTATTAGCGCTTTCAGTTTTTAGCCACCGATCAAGCTTAAGAAAAAGCTGTAAAGGTTGGTCAATATCAGGTCCAGAAGACCCAATGCTGCCGACATAACCACGGTCAGACCGATCACCACAAGGGTTAGATTGCGGGTATCACGCCTGCTGGGCCATTCTACCTTCTGAATTTCAGCTAATTCATCCTTGGTAAATCGCACCACCCCAGGCTCAACCGCCGGGTTATCAAGCAAACTTTTTTCAGCCATAAATAACTCTTTCTGCTCTAGTGCTACGTGTTCGGGGCTAAATCCCACCGACGAAGCATTTGCTCCGGCAAACTACGCCAGGCATTACGCCGCTTAACAAACTTAACTTACTGAAACGCAGCCTACTTCGTTTCGCGATGCAAAACGTGATCCCGGCAGCGGCGGCAGTATTTGTTAAGTTCCATGCGGTTAGGATCGTTGCGCTTGTTCTTGGTCGTAGTGTAGTTGCGCTCCTTGCAGGTCGTACAAGCCAGATGAATTACAATCCGGTCTTTCTTTGCTGCCATTTTTCGCTTCTCTTCCTCTGATAGCTATTACTAGCTAATTTCCGGGCGCGGGCAAAACCTTTAACCAGTTGTATAATTGGCAAATAAACTTGCCTGCGTCGGTAAAAACAGTCAAAAAAATTCGGGGGCATGTGTCCCCACGAATGACTGAATTATAGCACAAACAGGCTTTAAGGTCAAGTTGCCCCACAATTCGCGAACAGGCGCGTAACTATTTCAGCACCTCCGGGTTGATCAGGTTGATCGGATTTCCGGCCGCATAAGCCAGTAACTGGTCAAAGGCCGCTCCAAAGAGCTGTTCATAGTTATCTTTTTCGACATAGCCCAGGTGAGGGGTGCAGATGACATTATCCATATGCAGCAAGGGATGGTCTATTACCGGCTCATCTTCATAAACATCAACCGCGGCATAACCGGGACGCCCGGCTTTTAAGGCTGCTACCAGAGCCCCGCTTTCAATCAAACCGGCCCGGCTGGTATTAACCAGTACGGCGGTTGGTTTCATCAAAGCAAGGTCTGCGGCTTTGACGATACCATGAGTTTCTTCCCTCATCTGTAGATGCAAGCTGAGAACATCCGATTTCTCAAACAATTCATTCTTACTGGCGGCTGCCTCAAAGCCTGCTGCTGAAGCACGGCTCAGCGAACCTTCACGGCCCCATACCAGCACTTTCATGCCAAAGACCCGGCCGTATTCAGCCACCAGGCTGCCAATTTTACCGAAGCCAAAAATACCCAGGGTACGCCCCTTCAGGCTGAAACCTATCGAAATCTGCCACTTTCCAGCCTTTAAGGCCGCCACTTCCTGCGGCAGATGGCGCGCCGCAGCCAGCACCAGGGCCCAGGTTAGCTCGGCAGTTGAGGAAGAAGCACCTCCGCCTGTCGCGACTGCTACTCCATGCCGGGTGCAGGCTTCGAGGTCAATGTGAGGCGTACCTCTGCCGGTCTGGCTGATTAGCTTGAGCTTTGGCAAACGAGCCAGCAGTTCTTCCGTAATTTTTGTGCGCTCTCGGGTCAACACCAGAGCGTCAGCCTCCTGGAACCTTTCAACCAGCTTTTCCAGATCTTTAGAGGTATCGTGGTAAACGGTTACTTCGTGTCCTTCGAGTTTACTAAACGCATTCAGGCTTCTTATTACATCCTGATAATCATCAGGTATAACTATTCTCATAGTTCTCCTTTTATGGTTCTCTGATTTCTTGAGCTACTTTTGCCAGGGCATAAGGGCTGGCCAGTTTTATTAACGGCAGTTGCAGCAAGTCTGGCAGGTTAATGGGGCGAACGGGCCGCAAAGCGCCGCTTTCAATTGCCCGGCCCAGCCACTCCAGGCTATCGAAAGCTGACCGGTAAAGATTCTCCAGAGCCACTGAGGAAATAGCACAATGGTAGAGACGGCAGAGCAAAGGCCGTCCCTCATAAACCTCGCAAAGTCCGGTCTTACCCAGGTACACGCAGGCGCTGCCGCCATCACTCGTACCGTCTTTCTTGCGCAAATAAAGCAGCGGCGCGGGTAACAGATTGTCACCTGCCGCGGTGTGAGTCAGCGCAGTCTGAGACAGGGCCTGACCGATAGCGGATTGTGGTTCGCGGGAGTACAGGTTGGGGTAGCGCGTAGAAGCTACGCTTCTTACATCGAAATAAGTTAAGGGAATACCGGTATCATGACAACAGCGGCCACAGCCTCCACAATTTTTGGCGCTCTGGCGAAGGCGCGTCAGCTTTGCCCTGGCAGCCTTGACACTCAATTCTTGCGATAGCTCTTCAAGAGTCGCTTCAGAGGTAAAACTGCGCATTCGCAAACTGCCATCCGGCTTGATAGCTAATTCAAGCTTATACGACGTTGAGGGAAAAGGGGTTTCGAAAGGAGTAGCGGTACGCTGGTAGCCTAACCGTAACATTTCCTCCAGAGCGGTTCTTAAAGCCAGTTTTAGATCACTGTGGCTTTTAGGACGAATAGCCTCGCAAAAGTCGGAGGGAAAATCGGCCTGGTCAAAAGCGTTCTCGGCCAGTAGCCTGGCAAGAAACCCGGTGGAGGCGCATACCAGGCTTTCATACTGATGACCCTTTGATTCTAACCGGACCACCAGCGAAAGGTTACTCAGCAGTACCTGGTCGAGTAGAGGGCCATTATAACCGGCATGGGTGGGTAAAGGAGGAGTCGCGCAGATAAATTGAATATTCCCCTGCGTTTCGTGAGCAGCAATAATCCAGCGCTCCGGGTCTTCCCCGTGTTCTGCCAGGATTTCGCGGGCCGTTTCAGCCAGCAAACCGGCCTGCCCTCTGGTGTTGCTCTCTTTACCCGCGTTGCGGATTGTCCCCATGAAAATGACCCCGCTTTAATTATTATTCTGGCCAGGAATACCGGCACTTACAGTTGGGTCTGGTGTTCCGCAGACCCTTTTTCTAAAAGGCATAATAACACCAGAAGAGGTGTAGCGCACAAAGTTAAACCTTCTTCTAAACTTCTAAAGAGGTAATAAAACTAAGACGAGTCTACAGATATACATTAATTATAACTGTTAAGAGTAGTTGCTAAGTTTAACATCGTTAACAAGTATTAATGCCTCTGTAATGTCTATTGTTATATTGCTTGCTTATATTATTGATGTCAGCCTGAATTTAGAAAATTTATTGAGATCGATTTTAAAGCTGCTTAAAACCGGCGAGAACATGGGGACAGATTTCCAGTGCCGGTGGATAGCTTAGTAAGGTTAGTGGAAGAAAGCTATGTCAGAAGCCAGTTTCTCCAGTGTAGATCAACAAGTTTTGGACTGGGTAACCAGCCATCGTGATCTTCTAACTGAAAATTTTGTCAGCGAGCTTAGGACAATCAATACTCCTTATTACAGGAGTATTAATGACAATATGCGCGAGTGGATTGCAAGAACTTACCTCGATAAGTTAACTGATCGCTTGCGAGGCAAACCTATGGATGCTCTTGAAATCAAAAATATTTACGCAGGCCGGATTAAAGAGGGTGTTCCACTTAACGAATTATCAGATACAGCAGATCGGTTACAGAACGTAGTTATAGCTACCGCTCGGAGGCATATGCTCAACCAGGACCAGGTGCTTGCATCACTGGAGAAGAAAGTTACTTATTTCTTCACCCTGGCTAAGACCGGGATGGCCGCTGCTTTAATTGAGGTAATGGGAAAGCCCAGCGGTAAAACCAGTTCTTAAAGGAGTCTTCCTGGATAATATAATTATTTATCTGACTGTACCACTTTCTGTCTTCAAGCAGGAAGTGGTCTCTTTGTTTCAAGTTAATAATGTAATTCGTCAGTTTATCCTCTTTGTACAGCCCTACAACTCATTCCCCTTTCTAAAGGCTTAATTCAATTCTTTAAAAAGAAAAATATACGCTATAATTAACTGCGTTTAGTCTGAAATATTCCATAATCAGGTAGAGAATAAAAAAACTGTTTTTACCTGTTGACTTTGACGCAGGGTTAAAGTTGTATCCTGTTATCAGGAGGAAGCACAAATGTACAGGATTGGTGAATTTTCAAAATTTGCGATGGTTTCTACCCGCACCCTGCGGTTTTATGATGAAACCGGGCTGCTAAAACCCGAGCGCCAGGATCTCTCTACCGGTTATCGTTATTACTCTGTCAGCCAGTTGAGCAGGCTTAATCGCATCCTGGTTCTGAAAGATATGGGCCTATCTCTGGACCAGATAAAACAACTGGTAGATAGCGATATAACTCCCGAACAGATTCGAGGGATGCTAAAGCTTAAACAGGTGGAACTCCACCAACAGATCAGCGAAGGCTACAATCAATTAGCGCGGATCGAAACCTGGCTTGAACAGATCGATAACAACAACCTGAACCTGGAATACCAGGTTATTGTCAGAAAGATAGAGCAGGTGCGAGTAGCAGCTATCAAAACGACTATTTCAGACCTGAGCGGTATCAATTTACTTTTTGAGGAACTGGCCGGATACCTGGCGGAGCATAGGGTTAATCCGGCAGGCCCTCCACAGGCCCTCTTCTATGATGAAGAATACCGGGAAACAAATTTAGAGGTAGAAGCAGTTATACCGGTAGAAGGAACTTTACCTCAAAACGAACGGATAAAGGTGCGGGTGCTACCTGTATTGGAAACGGCGGCTACCCTTGTGCATACCGGGCCATGGGAAAAGCTTATCCGGGCATTCACGGCCCTGCTAGGCTGGATAGAGACTAACAACTACCAGATCAGCGGTCCTAACCGGGAAATTTTTATAAAAGCTGCACCTCCCGGCGACTCGGCAAATTTTGTCACAGAAGTTTTATTTCCTGTCATAAAACGCTAGCTTTCCTGAAAATAGCTCATCGGGATAGCAGGCCCCGTGAAAAGATAGGACTTATTATCGGCCCGTGAGAGACCAAAACAGGTTGACTCTAAGGGGCCGGAGTGTTATATTCTTTAAAGAGTTCATGGCCTCGTAGCTCAGTGGATAGAGCGAGGGCTTCCTAAGCCCTGCGTCGGGGGTTCGAGTCCCTCCGGGGCTACTCTTTTTTTATATCCTCCATCTGCCAGATTATAAGATTTATCGCATGCTTAATTTCAAATCCAATCGCTCTCCGGTTTTAGCTTGTCGTGGTATGGTTGCATCCAGTCAGCCTCTGGCCTCTCAGGCCGGACTTTCGATTCTGATGCAGGGCGGTAACGCCGCCGATGCCGCTGTCGCAGTCGCGGCGGCCCTGAATGTGACTGAACCCTATTCCACCGGGCTGGGCGGAGATTGTTTCGCCCTTTATTATGACGCCTCCAGCAAAAAAGTAACTGCTATCAACGGCTCTGGCCGCGCTCCCGCCGGGTTATCCTTCGATTACCTCAAAGAGCAGGGTTTAGTGGCTATCCCGGCCATGCATGGCCTTGCAGTTACAGTGCCGGGTGCCTGCGCGGGGTGGTGTGACCTGATCGAAAAGCATGGCACTATGCCCCTTTCTACAGTGCTGAACCCTGCCATCTACCTGGCTGAAGAAGGCTTCCCGGTAGCGCCCATTACAGCCCATTTCTGGCGAGAGTTTGGTGAAGAACGGTTGAGCCAATCTCCGGGCGGTCAGAGTCTGCTGATTAATGGGCGAGGCCCTCGCGATGGCGAGATTTTCCGTAACCCGGGCCTGGCTCGTACCCTGCGCTCAATAGCCGAGGGCGGCAAAGAGGCCTTCTATAAGGGTGAAATTGGCGCGACTATTGCGCGCGCCTTGCAGGAAAACGGCGGTGTAATGACTACCTCCGACCTGGCCTCTCACTTTTCTACCTGGGACGAGCCAATCAGCACCATCTACCGGGGGGTGCGCGTCTGGGAATGCCCGCCTAATGGGCAGGGTCTGGCGGCTTTACTGGCGCTCAATGTGCTGGAAGGCTTTGACCTGGCGAGCCAGGACCCCATGGGCACAGAGCGCTGGCACCTGATTATCGAAGCAATGCGACTGGCCTTTGCCGATACTAGCTGGTATGTAAGTGACCCTAATTTCTTCGAAATTCCCCTGCAAGGTCTTCTCTCAAAAGAATACGCTGCTGAAAGGCGTCAGATACTCGACCCGAAAAAGGCGGTGCTGGATACGAAACAAGGCGCGCCCGTAGCAGGCTCCAACACAGTTTATTTCTGCGTGGTGGACGGCGCTGGCAACGCCTGTTCCTTCATTAACAGCATCTACTTCGGTTTCGGCTCGGCCATCGTGCCCGAGGGTCTGGGCTTCTGCCTGCAAAATCGAGGCATGGGTTTCTCGATGGACCCTGCTCATCCGAATGCGCTTGCGCCCGGCAAACGGCCCTATCATACTATTATCCCTGGCCTGCTCACACGCGAGGAAGATGGCTCTCTTTACGGCCCCTTCGGAGTGATGGGTGACTTTATGCAGCCGCAAGGACACATGCAAGTACTGGTTGGCCTGCTGGATGATGGTCTTAATCCCCAGGCGGCCCTCGATAGGTCTCGCTTCCGTATAGATACGGCTACCGCCGGAGGCAAGGTAATGCTGGAAAACGGCGTACCCCCGGCAGTAGTGCATAAGCTTGCTATGATGGGCCATTTTCTGGTGCCAGAAGTTTCTGGCTGGATGCGCAACGCTAAGTTTGGCCTGGGCCAGATAATTCGCCGCGACCCTGATGGTGTCCTGTGGGGCGGTAGCGACCCCCGTGCGGATGGTTGCGCGATGGGATTTTAGGCGACGAAAGGTAATATCCACGTAATGAGTGTTTTAACGAAAAGTTTTAAGATTGAAACCGGAGATCAAGAAACCTCTCAATCTCAAAACTTTTTCTACCCGTTATTACTGGTCATTACCCTGGTTGCCGCTGTATTGCGACTCTACGCCCTGGACCTGTATCCCCAACGTTTCAACCAGGACGAAATGGTCATGGGATATGATGCCTGGAGCATCTGGCTGACCGGAAGGGACCAGCACGGTCAGTTTTTGCCCATCCACTTTCAAACCTTCAATGATTATGTGCCCCCGGTTGGCAATTATATTACCGCTCCTTTTGTCGGTATCCTGGGACTAAATGAATTTACCACCCGCCTGCCTTACGCCTTGTTTGGTATCGCTACGGTCTGGCTGGTAGGGCTGCTGGGGCGGCGCTGGTTCGGAGTAATAGCAGGGTTGGTAGCGGCAGGCTTAATGGCCACGGATCCCTGGCACCTCAATTATAGCCGCATTGCCTTTCCCGCCAGCCTGGTACCTTTTTTCACAGTCTTATCTCTTTATTGCTTTACGCAGGCTTTAACCCTCATTAGAAGTGTAGCAGAATCGGAACAGTCCCCTAAACGAAGCGTCTACGGCTGGTTAATCGCTGCCGGGGTCTCCTTTGCTCTGCTAACTTCCGCTTACCCGCCCCTGAAGATGGAAGCTCCAATGTTGTTTGGAGCCTGTATCCTGGCGGCTCTGCCTGTTTTCTGGAAAAGAAAAAGGCTGGGCCTTGTGCTGATCGCTGCTTATGCCCTGGTAGTAAGCCCGGTCGCGATTAACCAGTTGCAAAACTGGAGCACTACGCAGACGCGCTATTCGAACATTTCGGTCTTTTTAGCTAAAAACTGGCCTACTGAGCTTTTGTTTCAATATGCCTCCCATTACAACCCGCGTTTCCTCTTTTTCGATGGCTTCAAAGAAGGAGTGGGCATCAGGCCGGATGGCGTAGGAGAGTTGTTCTGGTTAGAAGGTCTTTTGTGGTTGCTGGCTTTTGCCGGTTTTATAATCTTCAGCCGGGAATTAAACCGGAAAGTGGGTTTCCACTTACCGCTCGTGCTGGTTATCTGGTTCCTGACCTTCCCGATAGCCGCTTCCCTGACGGTAGGACAGCCTCCTTATGAAATTCGCGCCTACAACTTTTTACCCTTGCCTCAACTGTTATCCGGCTTCGGAGTGGTAGTGGCAGGGCGAGTGCTGGCAAAGTATCAATGGGGGAAGCTAAAAGCCTTCTGGATTGCGGCTTCTGTAGCAGTGGCGCTCTTTGTTGTTTTCCAGGTTATCTTTCTCTCGTATTTCTTTGGTCCATCCCTTTTACAAACCAGCACCGCACCCAAAGATCTGCCTTATAATGTTGGGATGTCCAGAGTAGTTGTGGCCGTACAGCAGCAAGCGACTGCCTGCGATACCATCTATCTACAACCTGATAATCAGGCCTACATCTACTATCTTTTCCTGTCAAAATACCCGCCCGAAAAGTTCCAGCATGCAAAAATTATCTCGGAGGTAAATCGTACCGGCTGGCTGATAATGGACTCTTTCGATAATGTGCAAATAGGCGTACCGGGTGAGGATAAAAGTAACTATACCCCGCCTGCCAGTTGCACGCCGGATAAGCAGCGCCTGTTTTTCCTTGACCATACCATTCCGGTGGGACCGGAGTGGCAGGAAATTGCCTCCGTCAAAAATAAAGACGGGGAATATGTCTGGCGAGCGGTGGTAAAAGCCAGTTAAACCGGTTGTCTGACAGCTTCTTCGCTGGCGTATTCCTCGATCTGAGGTAGCACCACTCTGGTACGCACTTCCTGCCAGTAAAGATAAGCCAGCCAGCCAAAAAGCAGGATGGTAGAGCTGGAAAGCAAGTAACCCATCCAGTCCTCACCGAGCAAGATACTCCAGAGGTAGAAACTATCATTGAGATTGCGGTGATAAGGCGCGTGGTTATAGAGGAAAAGGCTGCTGGTCAGGTTAAGCAGTTGAAGCCAGCTTAAGAGTAATAACGGCCATAAAAACCGGGGGTTTCGGATAGCTGCCAGACCCAGAAAAGGTATCCCGAAAATAAGGTAACGCTCTTTCATTTTGATCAGGAAGGTAAAACAGCTTAGACCTAAAAGAGCGGCTCCCTCACTATACCGGCTTAAAGTCTGATTTCGCCCCGAGATAGTCTTTAATACCCAGACACACACCAGGCATACAACCACAAATCCTGCCAGGCTCAACCAGGCAGGTAACTCCATAACCTCTTTACCCATTACCAGATAATTAAGGTTGAAAGCGGCAGCAAGCTCGTTATGATAGTTGCCGGTAAATTCCGGCTGGCGAAAATAAGTATTTATCGCTACTGAATCAAAGCCAAACGCAAAAGTACCAAGAACAATTGTTACAAGCACGGCTATAGATAACGCTATAAGCCCCTTATAACGTCCAAACCGTTGCAATAACATCCAACCCAGTAGTGGAGCGATAAACCAGGCCTGTGGTTTGGAGATCAATACCATTCCAAAAGATAGCCCGGCAGCGTAAGGCCGCTTTTTCAGCAACAGGTACATGGTAGTAACCAGCGGCAATAAACCTAGTACCTCCGTCTGGCCCCAGATTACCGGATTATAGAAAAAGGCAGCATTAAAAGCCAGTAGGGATAGAAAGCTACTCGATTGGGGTTTGTGGTTTTCTTTATCTTCTTCCTCCCTGGCGGTTTTACCTATTAAATAAAGGAAAATAATGACCGCCAGAAACATCAAAGAACATAGAATTCGCCAGGCGTAAACACTCTCCCCCAATACAAACGGCGCGACTATCCAGCGGTAGATTTGCAAAACGTATACGATTAAAGGGAGATAGCTGAGGGGTGTAACTGGATCAACCGCAAAACTGTAATCATAAACGTTCCAGATGCCGTTAGCCTGAACCTGCTGTCCCCAGTGAAAGTAGTACTCGATATCTTCGTAGTAATAATCCTGGCTGAAGAGAAAGAAGAAAACCAGCAGGGTAGTCGCCCCCAGTAAGGGCCAGAGAGAGCTTTCTTTACCGGCTTTCAGAAGATATCCTTCCCAGCAGTAAAACGCCCAGATTGCAATAGCCGTTAGCAACATCCACCAGCAATTCCAGAAGGAAGAAGCTGACATTGTAACAATAACAAAGGCTTGCAGGCCACAAAAAACCAGTGTCTGAGGAAAGCCAAGTCCCAGACGTAGCATCCAGGCTGACATAGCCGCCAGCAGTATCAAAGCGGCAGGCCAGTAAGGATTAGGCCAGAAGAGTGAGAGGAAATGGGTGGGCGGCAGGCTTAAATTCGTTTCAAGGAGTTTAATATTTGAACCGGCAGCGTTATCTAGCAGCCTGAATTGCAATTTAAGCCCTTCGCCGCCTGTTCTTGCAGGAACGGTAAAAGTGTACTCTTCAGGGTTATGGATGGTTACATTTGTCAAAGTAGCTATTAGCTGGGCCTGGTTATCAGAAGGTGTTACGGTCATCTCGTAAATTTCCAGCCGCAGCGGTTTTTGGGCGGCATTTGAAAATTGAAGCTTCAGGCGTAAGTCAAGAGGGCTATAGCGTGGAGCAAAGCGGTACTGAATTTCAGAATTTTGAGTTAACTGATTAGCCACAGAGGGATAAGCGGTAGGTGCTTCGAGTCCGCTAACTGAAAACCCGGAATCTGCATTGCTCTCACCGGGAATATAATGATAGCTGCGACCGGGAAAGGACAGTACCATCATGCCAAAATAGATTATTAAGACGGCAAGAGCTACTTTGAGGCTGAAACTATAGCGAACTGGCATTAAATTTATACTCTATTGACGGGTAACTCTAAGATTTGAACCGATCTTTTCGTTTGTACTTAGCTTAGTATACTCTATAGAAACGGCTTTAACTATAAGATAAAAGTAAGGTGAAAAGGCAAAAGCAGTCCCGATTCAGAGGACTGCTTTTGTTATCGTTCAGATTAATTTTTTGTAAGTCTAGGCTTTCAGATTCAGGCGCTTGAAAACCGGCTCAGGGATGCTCTTGATAATCAGCATGATATAACGCCAGTAGAAGGGTGTGTAGAGGACATCTTTACCCTTCAGCATAGCGTCATGAATTTCCTGCGCGACTTTCTGCGGGCTGGCGAAAAGCGGACCTTTCTTGAACCCGGCAGTCATAGGAGTATCCACAGTGCCGGGTTTAATGATAAGTACACTTACTCCCGCCTTGTAGAGGCGATTGCGCAAGCCCTGCATGTAGGCTTCTATGCTGGCTTTGGCAGCGCCGTAAATGTAATTACTCTGTCGCCCCCGGTCGCCTGCCACCGAACCGATAGCGGCGATAGTGCCGCGCTTCTGCTGTTCGAAATAGTTGGCGGCAATGGTCAGCAAGGAAATTACGCTCACGCTATTGACCGTAAATTCCCGGATAGTTGCTTCGACACTGGCCTGAGTCTCGCCCTGATCGGGCAAAGTGCCATGGGCAATCAGAATGGCATCGAGACCATCGAGAGCCTGAACAGCCTGGTCGAAAAGAGCCTGGTGGCTATCAAGATTTGCCAGGTCAGCCTGGGCGGTTTCTATTTTACCGGCTCCGCGCACCTTGAGATCGTCTGCCACATTTGAAAGTTTATCGCTATCCCGGCCAATCAAGAAAAGTTGCGCACCGTCACGCGCAAACAGCTTGGCCGTTTCGTGGGCAATAGCGGAATTAGCGCCCACAATCAGGATTCTTTGCATTAAGAGTCACCGTCTCCGTTATTGCTTATTTGTCAAAACAGGTTGTTGCTGCTTCTGTTTCCCGCGAGCTTTAGAAGAAGTTTGAGGTTGCTCAGGCTCGGTGTTAACAGTAACTCGCCGCCAGAAGCTCGAAGAGAACTGCGGGTCTACGAATCTGGCGAAGTCGCGCCAGTTCGGGTAGAAAGCCTGGAAACTTTCCGCCGACATCCGGGCATCTTTAGCCGGATATACCCGCCCACCGTTCACTTTAACTAACTGATCAAGCTCATTTAGCAACTGGAAGATCTGAGTACCGCGTACCGGAAAATCTAATGCGGCTGTTACGCCGGGTCGCGGGAAGGACAACATGCCCGGCGACTCGACATAGCCAAACTTTTTCAGCACACCCAGGAACGAGCCTACGCCAGAAGCCTGAATCCGTTCGAGCGCTTCTTTCACTACCTCGTACCCGTTGTCGAAAGGCACTACGAACTGGTATTGCATGAAACCGTCATCCCCATAGAGGCGGTTCCAATCCTGGACAGAGTCTAGAGGGTAGAAAAAGGGATCGTAAGAAACCAGCTTGCGAGTGCGCTTTACAAGCTGAGTATTGTAGTACATTGTATTAAAAGCGGTAAGGGTCAGCTTGTTTAGAAGTACAGAAGGCGTATCAAAAGGAGCCTTCAAAGGCAGCTTTTTCTTGGGCACCATGCTGCTGCGGTAGCGTGAGCGGTCGTGATTGCCACGCATAAAGAGGCCGCGTCCCAGGTTTTTGCCGGTAGCCAGGCAGTCTATAAAAGAGACAGTGTAATCGAAATCGCGGTCGGAAACATCGGCCAGTTCAAAAAACTCCTCCAGGTTATGGAATTTGATCTGCTCTTTATCAATTAAAGAGTTTTCGATAGGCTGTAATTTGAATTCTGCCCATAGAATAAGACCGGTCAGGCCTAAACCGCCGATAGTGGCGGCATACAGGTCGGCGTTTTCGGTAGGAGAGCAGAGCAGGCGCTGTCCATTAGAGCGCAGTAACTCAAACTGGGTAACGTGACAGCCGAAAGTCCCGGCCACGTGATGATTCTTGCCGTGAACATCGTTGGCAATGGCTCCGCCTATTGTGACAAACTTGGTGCCGGGCGTGACGGGCAGGAACCAGCCACGTGGTACAACTACTTCCAGGATTTCAGCCAGGCTAACTCCCGAGTCACAGCGAATAATGCCCGTTTCCTCATCAAAAGAGATAAAACGGTTAAGCCCGGAAGTATCCAGCACAATACCGCCTTCGTTCAGGCAGCTATCGCCGTAGCTACGCCCCAGGCCATATGGCAGCACTTTTTTATCCAGTTTATCTAGTTCAGGCAGAGCATCGCGCCAGGAAATGACTTTAGCTTCCGCCGGGGGTGCGTATGGATAATGCCCCCAGGACTGGTATTTTTTCATCTTTACTAAAAATTCCTATCTTACAAATTGATGCCCGGAAAGTTTAATAAACACCGGACCCTAAAGGCATCCAACTGCCATTAGTTAAAGACTTCACCATTTTAACATCTTTGGAGCGAATCTCCAAAAAACCAAAACAGCTCAGCTTTTATTAGCCGCTAAGAACGGCCTGTTGTATAATAACACCAATTTCACCAAATTGATTCAAGATATGAAACTTTTTATAAGTACCTTTTGTCTATTACTTAAGCATCGAAGCTATTAGAAGAGGAGTAAATCATGGTAGATTCAATCTCCCGTACCGGTAACCCGCAGCTAAATGCCGCTGCCATTGGCAAAAACATGCCCACTCCCCCCGTCTTCGCCACCGTTGAGGAAGAACGCCAGCATCGCAAGCAGCACCTGGCTGCCGCCTTCCGGCTTTTCTCGCGTTTCGGCTTTGATGAAGGGGTAGCAGGGCATATTACCGCCCGTGACCCTGAACTGACCGACCACTTCTGGGTAAATCCCTTCGGCATGCACTTCAGCCAGATTCGGGCCTCGGATCTTGTGCTGGTCAGCCACAGCGGTGAGATAGTGGAAGGAGATAAGCCGGTCAACCGGGCTGCTTTTGCCATTCACTCACAGGTGCACGCCGCTCGCCCGGATGTAGTGGCCGTAGCTCATGCCCATTCACTTTACGGCAAGGCCTTTTCGTCCCTGGCTCGCCTGCTCGACCCGATTACTCAGGATGCCTGTGCTTTCTATCAGGACCACACTCTTTTTGATGATAATACCGGGGTAGTTTACGACGTGGAAGAGGGAGCCAAAATAGGCCGGGCACTGGGCCAGAACAAGGCAATTATCCTGCGCAATCATGGTCTGTTGACAGTCGGGCATAGTGTGGATGAGGCGGCCTGGTGGTTTATCACCATGGAGCGCAATTGCCAGGCTCAATTGATCGCCGAAGCTGCCGGAAAGCCGGTCTTTGTAGACCATGAGGTTGCGCTGGGTATCCAGAAAGCGACCGGGCATCATCTTGCAGGTTGGTTCCAATTCCAACCGCTCCTGGCACGTATCACTCGCGAACAACCGGACTATCTGGAGTAAGCCAGGGCTCCCAGGTGTTCTCAGGAAGAAACTTGTTAACTATTCATGCAAAATGTTTCAGGCTGGCTTAAAAGCAGGAGCATCAACCCGTTACTGATTGTTCTTTTTGTAGCGCTGGTGCTCCTTAATTTTACCCCGGCGGTCCGCTTAAGCCAGGTCAGCGGTAATTCCCCTTTCAGCGCCGGTTTCGACCTTAAAAGCGAATTACAGGCTACCCAGGAACTGGCAATCAAAGTGCCCTTCTTGAAACAGGCCCTTAAAGAGAGCTACAACCAGGTCCAGGGCGAGCGCCTTGAGATTTACGCCTGGGTTTTGCTCGTGGCGTTACCGCTAACCGGCTTTACAGGTTTTCTTCTTTTCCCTGCCTTGATGCGGCGTTCCATCCAGGAACGCCTGCCACGCATTCCTTTTCTGCGTATTTTTCGAATCTACCTGCTGCAAGCTTTGATAGTTGCCGTGATGTTACTGGCCCTCGGCGCGACTATCTGGTTCAGCCAGTTTATTTTGAGCAGAATCGGCCACAGCGCCAATCCGCAGGTGATGCTCGAAAATGAAGAAATTCAGTATGTGGTAAAAAATAGCCCGACTCTCACCCATCTCTATCCTGAAACCTTTATACCCCTGGCTCAAAACCTTGATCCGCATTCCAACCAGGCTCTCATGGCGCAGTTAATTGAGAGCGCGTTACAATCCAGAGAAGACGGGTTAATCCGGGTGGAGGTGGAACTGGTTAATTTCACCTGGCCATCGCTGAGTTTTGTTTTCGCCGGCAGCCTGGTTTTAATGCTGTTTTTCTTTTTACAACGCCTCCAACCCAACCTTAAAGCTTTTCTCAGCCACCCGATTGCCCTGCTGGACTCTGATGTAAACGGTCGGCCCACCACCACTCTTCAACTGGCGGCCAGACTGGTAGCAGTAGAATTAAGGGTGGTACTCCTCTTTATCGGACTGGCGATAGGCCTGACTTTTGTAATGGCCGCTTTCTTGCGGTTGTTTCTGGCGCATATTACAGGGCTTTTAATCGAACTTATCAGCGGCGGCATGACCTATTATCTGCGTGAGCACGGTAATACACTTGTAGTAATGCTCTCTACCTTGCTGGTGTTGCTCTTCATGGTAGAAACCGTAGTGCTGTTTAGCCTCTCTTTCGCCATTTTAATGGGTAGACTCAGTGATATTCAGCGCCGCCGCTACCAGGGGAAATATGGCCGCCAGGAAACCCGCCAGATAAATCGAGCTTACCGGCAGCGTTTCTACTGGCTACTATTTCAGGCTACCGCACTCAGCCTGGGACTTTCAATTGTGGCAGGATTAAGTTACGGGCTGATGGTACAACATAGTCACACCGTAGGGGTGCCGCTTCTGCTGGGGTTGCCTTCACTGCTCTTACTGGGGCTAAACATCGGTTTGTGGCGCTTCCAGGGCTTTCGTTACCTGGTACAACTCAACTCGGACGAGATTGAGAAGGCTGTGCTGGTTTCATTGTGTGAGGCAGAGGCAGAAGATAATTCAAAACAAGTCGTAGAACTGGCATCATAAATATTATAAACCTAAAAAGGCTCTGTTCTTAACGCAGAGCCTTTTTATTTCAGTCTATTACTGGTTAGGAACAGAACCGAATGTTATCGGCGCGTTACGCTGCTGGCCGTTCTGGCCTACAAGGGTAACATTCACCTGATCTCCGGCTTTGTGGCGGCTTAATACATTTGCCAGGTCGTTAGTAGATTTGATAGCTGTACCGTCCATTTGAACGATGATGTCGCCCGCTTTCCAACCGGCTTTAGCAGCAGGTGAATTCTGATCTACGCGAGCAATTAACACCCCCGTATCAACTGGCAACTGGTAACGAGCAGCCAGACCGGCAGTCATAGTCTGCGGCAAGATACCCATAAATGGTTTGCTGCTAATAGCGGCCTGACCACCACCCTTAGTCAGGGCATCAATATAGGAGCGCAGGCTGTTGATGCTGAGAGCAAAACCAATTCCGTTAGCGGCCACGCCCTGCTCAGGGTCAACCGCCGCAGCAGTATTCATACCTACCAGTTCACCCCGCAAATTGAGCAGTGGCCCGCCGCTGTTGCCAGGGTTAATGGCCGCATCGGTCTGAATTAAGTCGGTCAACTGGGCGCCATTTGGTTCCTGGATACTCCGGCCAATCGCGCTGACAATTCCCTGAGTTACAGTAGGCCCGCCGGGTAAGCCAAGAGCATTACCAATCGCTACCACCCCTTCACCCACCTGTAAATTGGAGGAATCGCCAAGCTTAACCACCGGGAAAGTTTCGTTGTTCTTGGGATCAATTTTTACAATCGCCATGTCGCTGGACTGGCCTTCACGCCCGATCAGGCGGCCCTGGTAGGTACGACCATCTGGTAATGAAACGGCAAGGCGGGTTGAACCTTCTACCACGTGGTTATTGGTCAGAATATAGCCGTCAGGGGTAATAATCGAGCCGGTTCCGATACCCTGCTCTACCTGCTGGCCCTGGCCACCGCCACCAAAAATCCCACCAAAACCGCCGCCGCTTTTGTTGGTGGTAATTGTAGCAGCAATCAAGACCACACCAGGCCGGACTGCTTTAATAACATTAAGAATATCCTGGTTATAATTACCGGATGGGTTGAGTGGCACGGATAAATTTCCGTTAGCTTGATTGGAAGTGGCCTGGGCAGCAGTCGGAACAGACTGATTATTGGCCGCTACCGCTACGTTCTGGTTTGAGCCAGCAGCGTTACTGTTATTAGTATTTGCCGCTGCGTTAGATCCGTTATTACTAAAGGAAGTTACAGCGGTTGTGGCTTGATTGCTGGCTGCGGCGGTACTACCGGAAGTCTGCCCACTATCGCTTCCACAGGCGATAAGAATAAGGCATGCAATAATGCCTATTAAAACTCCGCCGAGAAGATCTCTTAATCTTGTACTTTTCAAAGGTTTTGCTCCATTTTCACTTCAGTTTCCTGTACCCAGTTACCTACCGCTACCCATTTGCACAGATTGTGCCAATGGCTGTCCGATGCCGGAAATGAGGCTATTGAAGAAAAGAGTGAGAATAGAAGAATACAAAAATCCGGTACGGTTGAGTTTGCTTTACAGGCATTATATCAAAAGTACCGGATAGGATTTATTAGAGTTTCAGAGCGAAAAACTAGAAACCGATTACGACCACCGACTGGTCATCACTGGCATCCTGGCAGAACTGGTTGAGATCATAGAGTACCCCATCCAGCAATCCCTGGGCCGATTTTCCAGCATGTTGCAGAATGGCAGCTTCCAGGCGAGCCAGACCGAATTGTTCGTTGTGTAGATTCATTGCTTCGTTGATGCCATCACTGTAGAGCAAAAGCAGATCTTCGGGCTTAATTTCTATTTCACAGGCGGAATATTCTGCTTCATTAAAAAGGCCAATCGGTAGCCCGCTTAGCTTTAATTCGATGAGTCCGCCTTTACGAGCCAGGTAGGGAAAAGTCTGCCCGGCATTAGAATAAGTGAGGCTGCGTTTGTTCAAATCTACCAGCCCGCAAAAAAGGGTCATTTCAGTCTGACTGGTACTAAGAGGTCCACAAATAATAGAATTGACTCGCTCCAGTAACTGGGCCGGGTTAAAATTCTGGGAACTTGTTTCTACGATATGCTGGAACTCCGTAGATACCACGCTCTTGATAATAGCTACGCTCAAAACCGCCGCGCCGCCTTTACCAACGGCGTCACCCAGGAGCACTACGAAGCGCCCTTCATCCAGCATCAGGTAATCGTAGTAATCGCCGCCTACTTCGAGAGCAGGCTTGTAGAAAGCCGAAAAGGTAACACCCGGATATTGTGGCCCACTGTCGGGCATCAGGCGCATCTGGGCCTCGCGAGTACGTTCCAGTTCTAAGGCCATGCGCGAGTTTTCGACCAGCAGCAGGTCGTTCAGGTAGCGGTTTTCCTCGGCTACCTGAGAAAGAGCCTGGTTATACCGACGCAGGCGTACCAGCGAATGAGCCCGTGCCAGTAGTTCCGGCTGTGAAAAAGGTTTGGAAAGAAAATCATCTGCCCCGGCATCCAGGCCCAGCAGCTTGGATTTATTATCTTGCAGGGCTGTAAGCAAGACAATTGGTATATAAGGCAGATCCTCCCGCTGGCGGATACGCCTGGTTACTTCAAAGCCATCCATCTCCGGCATCATAATATCGAGAAAGATGACATCCGGCTGGGTCTGATCGAGTAGCGCCAGGGCTTTTGGCCCGCTGGAGGCTTGAATTACATTAAAACCTTTGGCAACAAGGATAGCATTAAGGAGAGTGAGATTATCAGGCAGATCATCCACGATCATAATAGTGCCGGGATTAGCTTTATTATTTGATGTAGTTGAGTTATGGATTTCTGCTCGTTCAGTATGAAGAGACATAGAACGCTCCCCGGCATAGAGGCCAGTGGCCTGTAAAAAATTGGTGTTCAAAAATACCCAGCTAACCAGCGCTAACTATATTGAGTATAGCTGTTTTCTTGTTAAGTAATTATAAAAATTGTAGATGAAAATGCAAGTATAAAGTGCGACAAATCTGTTAAGTTTTTCTTAACCCTTAACCGGCTTTTTCTGCTTTAAGCCCGGTCAGGTGGGTAACATCATTAGAGGTTAGCAAGCGAAAGAGAGGTTCTTTACCTTTCAGGTTAACCTCAATTACACTTAGCGCACAATTAGATATTTCCAGGCGATCAATATTAGTCTGGCGTTCGGCTACTACCCCGGTAGCGCCAAGCGCCTGCAAAACGAATAACTGAATATTAATACGGTGCGCCACTACCAGGGCAGTTTTTGGCTGGATTTTGGGCTTGTCAGGTTTTGGATCCTGGGCTGTCTCACCCGGAGTAGCCTCAGGATTCTGGGTTGCTACATCACGCGAAGCGGCGCTATTCTCGCCTTCTTCCGGTTCAAGGGGCGCTTCCTCGCTTAACATCGCGATTTCCCTGAAAGTAACCCGGGAACGTTCTACAACTTCCTGCACCGACTCGCCATCTTCAAATTTGAAGGTATAGTCATCTCGAAAGCGTCTTTTCTCTTCTTCACTCCAGCTTTTTACCATTTCTTTAGAGAGCATTCCCTCCATACGAGCGCTCAAACGCGCTTCACGCAAACCTTCCAGCACCTGCAAGTTTGCCTGGGGCTCAAGATTTTTCGCCCTTACGATAGCCTCCGCTGTCTGGTAACAGCGATAGATCGGGCTGGTAAAGTAATAATCGAACGACTGCTCTTTTAAGCGCTGAGCGACACGTTCTGCCTGGCGTTCTCCCAGAGAAGATAGCGGTACGTTTTGCCAGCCCTGATGGCGTTCCTCGGCGTTCCATACTGACTGTCCGTGCCGTACGAGATAGATGTACATAATTTAAAATCTGTTTCTGTTGATCAGTGAATTAGAGCCAGCCCAGGGGACGAAAGATTATAAGCAGTTGAGCCAGCGTAAAGCCGTAACCAAAAATAGAACCGGCAATTACCTGTCCGGGCGTATGAGCCTTAATAGTAACGCGAGCCCAGGAGACTACCGGTATTAACAAATAAAAAGGCGCTGCCACCCAGCCATAAAAAACGGTCAGAACAGCCACCGGGCCTGCCACTCCGATAGCATGGCCGCTCATTTTCCAGTAAAGATTGATTATGGTGAGAACAACAGTGGTCAGGGCGTTAGTAAACATGATAGCCGCCAGGGCCGAAGGGCCGATCAGACCGTAAACAGCGCCAAACCCGGCCAAAAACCCGAAAATAGTTACCAGGTAGGGAATAGTGCGCTGCTGGCGCACTGAAATGAAAATATCCGTCACCTGGTGGCGAGATAGCATTGCCAGGACAAAGATGATAGGGAAAACCCCACCAAAAAAGACAGCAGCAGCTATTGCCAGCAGGAAAGCGGGTACAGCCGGAGAATGATGGTCATAGTCGTACCAGGCCGCAAGAAAATAAATCGGCAGCGCCATCTGGGGAGGCGCAGCCAGGTTAGATATCTGGCGAGCGAGGCGTCGGCGCTTTTCCAAAGGCGGCTTTCCTTTAGGCTTTCCTTTAATAATCGCGTTCTACCAGGAAGGTACACAGGTCACGCAACTGAGCCAGCGGCGCATTCTGAGCCAGGGCCTGCGCTCCACCGGCTGCTTTTTCCAGCGCTTGCAGGGCGGTTTGCTTGTAGTGATCGGCTTGCTGCTGGCAATAAGCCCTCGCCCCGCTCTCTTCCAGCATCTCCATTACAAACTGCTCCTGGTCTGGCGTCACCGGGTCGGAACTGCGATAAAGCGCCAGAAGTTTTTCACGCCCGGCAGCAGGAGCATTGGTAAGAGCGTAAAGGGCCGGTAAACTCTTTTTGCGGCGGCGAATATCTGAACCGCTGGGCTTGCCGGTATCGGCAGCTAATCCCCAGATGCCCAGGATATCATCCCGAATCTGAAAGCCCAGGCCGATCTGCTCGCCAAAAACGGCGTAGTCGTTCAGGCGTTCCACCTGTAGAGGGTTGGACGGATCAAGCGCTACCAGCGCCCCACAATAGGTTGCGCAACTTATAAGGGCAGCCGTTTTGCCGGAAATCATTTGCAAGTACATTTCCGGTGTTACGTCCAGGCTCTCCTCAAAGCTCATATCGGAATTCTGGCCGACAGTTAACTTCACCGAAGTATCGGTAACAGTGCGAGCGATTTGCACCAGCCTCGAAGGGTCGAGACCATGTTCTGCGCTACGCAACAAAGCCCGGTAGGCCAGCATATCCAGGCAATCTCCGGCATTAATCGCCTTCGGCTTGCCAAAAAGGGCCCACAATGTCGGGCGACCTCGCCGGGTCCGGTCATCGTCCTCGATATCGTCGTGAATCAAGCTGTAGTTATGAATCATTTCGAGGCAGGCGGCGAGAGGCAAAGCTGGAGCGAGTTCGGCCTGCAAGCCAGAACCTGGTTCCAGGCTATCTAGCGCCCCCTGGTAAGCTAAAAGAGCCATCACGGGACGCAGCTTTTTGCCACTGTTTCCGCCCTCTACCGGGCGAAACTCCTGGTCCAACCAGCCAAAGTGATACATAATGGCATTACGCAGCCAGGGATCAAGCTCTGTTTCCAGTTCGTTCACGATTTGCCGGTCGATGGCGGCGGCGTAACGGCTCAGAGTAGAGGTTATTTTTTCCGCTTGGGTCATGGATTCTTTCTAGCGAACAACCACAGAAGGATTGTACCTGTTAACAATGCTATAAATTTATAACTCCGGCCTGCCGTTTCACAGCAGGCCGGTTCCTTGATTAGTGTTTGAAATGCCGCCGCCCGGTAAAGACCATCGCAAGGTTGTGCTGAATAGCCGTTTCAATTACATCCGTATCGCTGATCGAGCCGCCCGGTTGAATAATAGCCGTTACGCCGCCCAGAGCCGCCGTTTCCACACCATCTACCTTTGGGAAGAAAGCATCGGAGGCCAGTACTGAACCTTTGGCACGCACTCCGGCCTTGTTAAGGGCGATTTTTACCGAATCTACCCGGCTTGGTTGACCTGCGCCCATGCCCACAATAGCGTGGTTCTTGACCAGCACAATGGCGTTCGATTTGATATGCTTTACGGCCCGCCAGGCAAATTGCAGGTTAGTGACTTCCTCCAGGGTCGGTTCACGCTGCGACATCACAGTCATTTGCAGATCGCGTTCCGGCAGAGCATCGCGGGTCTGAACTAAAAAGCCGCCCGTTACAGCCCGGTATTCCAGCCGCATATTCAGTTGATCCATGCCCTGAGTCATATCGCCCACCGCTAAAAGCCGTAAGGATTTCTTTTTCTTGAATATTTCAATGGCCTCAGGTGTGAAGTCCGGCGCAACCACTACTTCAAAGAAAGTAGCAGTGATCTGCTGAGCCAGGCCGATTTCTATTGTACGGTTTACAGCGACGATACCGCCAAAAGCAGAGATTGGATCGCCGGCCAGAGCCCGTTCATAGGCCACACTTAGATCAACATGAGAAGACAGGCCACAGGGGTTAGTGTGTTTAATAATAGCGACTGTCGGCGCGGAAAAGTCACGCACTACCGCCAGAGCAGCATCGGCGTCCAGAATATTGTTGTAAGAAAGTTCTTTACCCTGCAACTGGCGAGCATTAATCAGGCTGCTAAACTTACTTTCGCCAGGAGTTTTCCATTCATAGAAAGCGGCAATCTGGTGCGGGTTTTCGCCGTAGCGCAAATCCTGTACTTTGCTGAGGCTGAGAGTGACTTCCGGCGGGAAGTGGTCGCCAGGGCTGCGCAGGAATTGAGCGATAGCCGTATCATAGCTTGCGGTATGCTGGAAGGCTTTAACGGCCAGTTTCTGGCGCAATTCAAGCCCGCTGGAGTGTTCTTCCGGTTTATCAAGAGCCTGTAAAACTTCATGGTAATCGAGCGGGTCTACTACTACCAACACACTCTTGAAGTTTTTGGCAGCGGCTCTAATCATGGTGGGGCCGCCGATATCAATATTTTCAAGCGCGGTATCAAGATCGACACCGGGCTGTGAAACGGTCTTAACAAAGGGGTAGAGGTTAACGGCTACCAGGTCAATCGGGCCGATTTGCTGCTGAGAAAGTTCCTGCATGTGGCCTTCATCTTCGCGTTTGGCCAGAATGCCGCCATGCACCCCCGGGTGCAGTGTTTTGACGCGCCCGCCTAATATTTCAGGAAAGCCGGTCAGATCGGAGACAGAGTGCACTGTCAAACCGCTATCGGTAAGAGCGGTCTTGGTGCCTCCAGTCGAATAGACTTCAAAGCCGCGCTCAATCAAGCCGCGTGCGAATTCCACTACTCCAGATTTGTCAGAAACACTGATAATCGCTCTTTTGGTGCTGTTGCCGCCCTCAGAAGACATGAGTTTTGTTCTCCTCCTCGCAAGCCAAACTTAAAGTAACAGGCAGTATTTGAGCAGTAGCGCTGCCGGGAATCACAAGTTGGAACAGCCTTAACTTTAGCATTTTAGGCTGCTTTTAGCAAGTTAGGCGTAACTCTGGGGCGGCTCCAAAAACAGGGTAAACTCCTGAGCTAAGAACGGTTTTGCCTGTTGATAAAGTTGATAAAAGCTGTCGCCATTTGAGAGCGTATCAACACATCTGTATGGCGTATCTTTAACATCAGAGTATCGTAAAGCTCCGGTTCATTGCTCATAGCCTGCCGAGCTCGATGGGCGACAAGCGTTAGCATTAAATCCAGACCTTCGAGCAATGTTTTCATCTGAGCGCCTTGCTCGAAATAGGCTTGAAAACTGGCCATTAAATCCTGGGATGAAGAAGAATCTTGTTCCAATCCCTTCTTTAACTCAGTCAGGTATTGCTGGCTTAATCTTTCTAGTTTCTCACGCGATAAGGTGGTGTAATAAGAACTACCAAGTTCTTGTAGATGGCTGATGCAGGTTTCTTTTAAGGAACTGAATTCCGCGGCAAACCAGGAGTACCCCTGGGTCAGAAAATCCTGAGCTTCGTTGAGGCTTTGCATATATCGATTCTCCAGGACGAATGCTACGACGCAAATTCGCCAAAATCCTAAAAACCAGGAGCTTTAACTAATTCCTGGCTCTAGAGATATTTTTACCCTACCGCCCTTCCTGGGCGTTACCCAATTAACCAATTATCTACGAAATCTAATAATACAAATTGATTTTGCAGATAATTTATTTAGCAATCTTATTTTATCTTGCTTTTATTTAAAAATACAGGCGCTTATATTACGGGAATGTTAAGAAATAAATTTTGATCTTTTGAAGTCCTTTCTTACTTGAAGTATATTTCACAAATTGATATTTGATACGACTATTTATCATACCCCTGCTTAATTTTAAGGGGCCGTATTATTGATAGATGAATCAGTCCTGTAATTGTTTTGATTGCAGTTTAGATTCTAATGGGGAAAATTAGTGGAGAGAGTTAGCGCTGAGAAAAAAAAAGAAGCCGACGATCAGATTCGAACTGATGACCTGCCGATTACGAATCGGCTGCTCTACCAGCTAAGCTACGTCGGCTTATTTGAGTTCAAAACAAAGTGAAAATTGTGGCAATTTTGACCTGTAACTACGCCTTTTTTTGAATATCGGCTGGTCTTGAACTGCCTGGATAATATACCATGTTGCTCACAAAGTGGCAAGTCTGTGCTGCTCTTTCTAGGATTAAACAGGCTATTTATTTGAATGGAATGAAGAAATTAACTGGCTTTACGTTCTTTTGCCCTATCATGTTCTTCTTCACGCTGTAGGCGCTGCTGCAACAGGGTGAGGACTGCTGCTTCCTCCGGTTTAAGGTCTTGCAACGAACTGGTCAGTTCCTCTTCGGTGCGCTGCTTGAGCATTTCCAGCATTGTACCTTCCAGGTAGGTGTCGAGTATGGCGGGATGCACATAACACTTGCGGCAAACTGAAGGAGTATTACCGAGGCGCTGGGAAACTTCCTCGATAGCTCTCACAATATTTTTCTTGGCCTGCGTCTGGCTATCGAACTTCTCGAATTCCTGTAAAGCCAGCGCGGAAAGCACTGTGCCAGCCCATGTCCTGAAATCTTTAGCCGTAAAATCTTCGCCGGTAATCTCTTTGAGGTATTCGTTTACATCCGCCGAGTCAATAGTCTGGTGCTGGCCATTCTCGTCAATATACTGGAAAAGCTCGTAACCGGGTATATCGCGGCAACTCTTCACAATTTTAGCCAGGCGGCGATCACTTAGAGTAATATTGTGGTGTTTGTTGCTCTTGCCCTTGAATTTAAACTCGATTTTCGAACCTTCTATTTTGACGTGGCGGTCGCGCATAGTAGTCAGGCCGAAAGATTTGTTTTCTT
This sequence comes from Chloroflexia bacterium, assembly GCA_036261665.1. Lineage (GTDB taxonomy): Bacteria > Chloroflexota > Chloroflexia > Chloroheliales > Chloroheliaceae > 54-19. The sequence continues at coordinate 35,405 of DATAKM010000130.1, read as the reverse complement.
TGGCATATTCCTCGTTTCCAACTCGAATAAGAGTAGTTTCCAGCAACCGCACCACGGCAGCCAGCACCTTCTGGCGAGAAAGGCCCGGCTGGCTCAAATCTTTGTCTACCCGGGCTCTTATCAGCGGGAGAGCCTGTCCGAAGGCAATCATACGAGTGTATTTTGTTTCATCCCGCACTTTACGCCATTGGGGGTGATAACGGTACTGTTTGCGCCCCCTGGCATCACGAGCGGTAGCCTGCAAATGTCCATTCGGAGTAGGACAAATCCACACATCAGTATAGGCAGGTGGGATTGCCAGGGATTTAATGCGCTGTAAAATTTTTGGATCGTCAATAATCTGCCCTTTAGGCGAAATATATTTAAATTCTTCTCCTTCGCGTTCGCGACGGATACCGGGCCTGTCATCGGTTACATAACGCAAACCGGCCGCTTTTGCTGACTCCACCGGGTCGGTTACTATATCTTCTAAAGTCATTTTTTACGCTTACTCTTTCCAATAAATGTTTTTATGACAACTAAAGCAAAAGCTGTACCAGAAACCAAAGTCTTATCTCCGTAAACAAACCCAATAATAAAAGCCCCGGTTACTGTTCCAGTAGTAACCGGGGCTCTATAGATGGAGCAAAATCTATTTTTGGGCTCTGATCAAAAGGGTGCTGACGATCTGTAAAAGTTCATCCTCGCGGTACGGTTTGATCAAAAAGCCATCAGCGCCAACTTCTTCAGCCTTCGAGCGGTGCTTGGGGCCTGCCCGGCTGGTCAGCATGACGACAGGAATATGGCGTAATGACTCGCGACTCTTCAGCAGAGCTGTCAATTCGTACCCATCCATACGCGGCATTTCTATATCCATCAGAATCAGGTCTGGTGGAACTTGCTGAACTGCCTCAAGGGCTTCCTGGCCATCCTTACTGGTACGCACCCGGAAACCGGCTTTTTCGAGCGCCGCTGTCAGCACTTTACGAATTGAAAGCGAGTCATCCACCACCTGAATGAGCGGAGCGCGTTTGCGCGGAGTTGAAAGGTTAGAAGTAGAGCGCTCCCGATTCTGGACAACCGGTGTAGTAGCCAGCGCTGCTCCGCCGGTCCGGCCTGCCGCAAAACGGCTCCGCCGTCCGCTAGCCCCGGCCACCAGTTCATATACATTCAAGATAAGAATAACTTCTCCACTACCCAGAATTGTAGCGCCTGCCACACCCGGCACAGTCTTCAAATGGCTACCCAGCGGCTTCATCACGACTTCTTGCTGACCCACCAGGCTATCCACCCGCAAAACTGCCCGCTCCGGTCCATTTACTACCAGCAGCGGACGTTCTCTCCGTAAGGTAAACTGGCTCTGGATCATTTCATCTTCGTCCTCAAGCTGTGAATGGCGACGATGAGTCGGTAATTGTAGCAACTGGCTAAGATCCAATAACGGTACAGTACCATCTTCCAGGCGGTAAAAATAGCGCTGCTGCGAAGTCTCGAGCAGATTCAGGTCCGGTCGCACGGTACGTTCAATCGAGTTTAGCGGAATAGCATAGGTAAACCCGGCTACCTTAACGAGCAAAGCGCGGGTAATTGCCAGGGTGCTGGGTAAACGAATGATAAAAGCGGTACCTTTACCCTGCACACTGTTAATTTCGACCATACCTTTCAAACGAGCAATATTGGCCCGTACTACGTCCAGCCCCACACCACGACCGGAAATATCGGTGATCTGGTCACTGGTGCTAAAGCCTGGAATAAAAAGCAGATCGTAGAGCTCTTCTTCGGAGACATCGGAATTAGGCTCAAGTAGGCCACGCCGGATGGCGCGCTGGCGCACCTCTTCCAGGTTGATACCTTGCCCATCATCTCGAACTTCGATTACTACCTGGCTGCCTTCGGTGCGAGCGGTGAAACTAAGTGTAGCTGTTCGCGCTTTCCCGGCGGCTTCTCTTTCGGCCGGCTTTTCTATACCGTGATCTATAGCGTTACGCACAAGATGAAGCAAAGGATCGCCCAGCTCTTCAAAGATCGTCTTATCAAGCTGAGTGTGTTCACCGGAAACGACAAACTGAACTTCTTTTTCCTCCTGCGCTGCCAGGGTACGGACCGTCCGGTAAAGCCGAGGAGTCAGGTTGGAAACAGGTACCAGCCGAACCTTCACCACCCGGTCCTGCAAATCATCGGTTAGGCGAGCCTGTTGCAGCACTACATTTTCTAGATCGGCCTTTAAGCTTTCCAGTTCGCGTAAAGCCGCCGCAAGGTCATCTACCGTTTCAGTCATTTCTCTCGAAAGGGTGTGAAACTCGGTGTAGCGATCCATTTCGAGGGTATCAAATTCACTGTGGGACTGACCACTCGCGGGAAGCGCAGTGGCATTTACAGGCAAGCTGTTGCCTGTCGAGCTACCGTTTTTAGCTTCCTCGCCAGGGCTACCATTCTCCGGCAGAGGCACCGAAAGCCCAACATTTTTAAGCAGTTCTACTTCATAGTTCGTTTCAAGCTCACGCACTACTTTTTGCATGCGCTTGACCGAAAGTGTCAGTTCATCAACTGTCCGGTTTAAAATCTGGTTACGCTGTTCCAGCATGGTGCGGTTGATAACCAGTTCACCAATCTGGTTCATCATGACATCCAGCCGTTTAATCGGCACTTTTACTGACAGTTCAGGTTCGATTTTAGCCGACGCGGCGCCATGTTCAACAGCCTGAGTAAGCGGCTGGGAGGCTACGAAGTCAGGTACAGCAGTTTCTGTAACACCAGTCTCAGCCTCTTGCGCTTCTTCTGCCTCATTTTCAGCCGCTATCGCCGCTTCCAGGGCAGCCACATCAGCTTCTTCAACCCGGCGAGCTTCAACACCAGTAGGGGTGGACGGCTGGCTGGAAACAGGAGCAGGAGTAGCTTTCCGCTCGAAAAGTACGGCTCCCCCAGAACTCTCGGCTATTTCGGGTAAAGCCTCGCCCTTCAATAAAGCGGCATAGCGAGGTTTTAACTCTTCCAGATTGGCAACATCTTCAGGCTTGCCTGCGGCCAGCTCTCTCACCATAATATCAATCGTATTGAAAGTGACGAAGAGCAGTTCAACTACGCCTGGCGTAACCTGAACTGTGCCATCATACAACCGGTCGAGTAAGTCTTCCATGAGGTGGCTGGTTTGACTGACCACCCTGAACCCTACCATCGCCGCTGAACCTTTGAGGGTGTGAGCGGTACGCCGAATTTCTCGCAGTAGCTCTCGATTATAGGGGTCCTGTTCCAACTGAGCCAGGCGGCTATCCAGATTTTGGATATGTTCCTCGGCTTCAGCCGCAAAAACTTCTGCCAGTTCCGGGTCCAGATCGCTCCCGCCGTAAAGGGTAGGTCGATTCTGCTCGGGCTGCACCACGACGGGAGGAACAGTTGGGGCCGGAGAAAACTCGGCAGGTAAATCGTCTGTTGCTTCTTCGGCATCCTCGGTAAGAATAAATTCTGGCACTTCCGTAGAAGAGTCCGGTTCTGTCACAGCTTCTGCCGAAGCCGCCGCAAACAGGTTAGCCGCCGCCGCTTCAAAAGGAGCAAGCAGCGAAAGCAACTGGTCCAAAGCATTTTGGAAAAGAGTACCGCTGGTAGGGCCGGGACTCAACTCGCCGGAAGTAATTAAGGAAGCTGTACGTTCTAAAACACTGCTTTGCCGAGCAATCTCCTCAAGATCCATCATTTGAGCAGCTTTGCGAAGAGTGGCACTAATCCTTCCGATGTGCTGCGCGGTGGTATTTTTGTCCGTACCGGGTGCATTGTAAAGCGCTACCTGGGATTTTAATTCTTCGAGATCAGCCTGAGCTTCGGCCAGGAAAAAGGCGCCCATTTCGCCTTCATCAGTTTCAAATTCGCCAGACTGTTCCGCATCATCCCCTTCATCAGAATCAAACCCTTGCTGGGCCTGCATGGAAGCTACAGCGGCGGAAATAGCGGCATCTTCTTCTGGGTTGTTGGTAAAACCTCGCCAGAGAAGCTCAGCTTCCGCCGGTTCCATTTCCTCATCCAGTTTAGCCAGTAATTCGGAAGGTTCACTGGAGAAATTAGGAGGCAGAAAAGCAAAATGTTCCGCTGCTTCCAATTTTTCAGCGCTCGAACTTAACTCGCTATCGAGCGCTTCAAACTCAAAAAAGCCGAACTCGTCCTGTTCCTTGTCAGCCTCAGTTAGATTATCAGGTTGAAGCTTGAAATCTGATAACTGAGAATAGGGCGGGGATGAAGCTGGCGAAAGCTTTTCATCCGGCGGTAGCTTTATTTCCGGGGACTTCATTTCAGGCCATTCTAATGGTCTGTAAGGCCTTACGGTAGGTACATCCTCAATGGCATCCGGTAAATGAAAAGCGGAGGAATCAGTGACCGGCTCCTCGGCCTGCGGTTCTAATCCAGTAAAGAGCGCGTCAACTGCCGAAAAATCGGGCAGCGGTTTTTCAGGATGATTCTCGGCAGTTGCCTGAGCTTCTTCCAGCAAGTTAAAAGGCAAGGGGCCACTCGGAGTAAGATCAGGCTGGTCAAGTTGAGCCGGGCTATCGAGAGCGCTCAAAGGCCGCAGGGTAGGCGCCGCATCAAAGGCACGTAATGTCCCGGCGTCAGCTACATCGTGACCGGTATGAATATTTTGTTCACCCAGTGCTGCCATCTGGGAGGGTAGTTCATCCAGAATAGAAGACTGTAAATCTCCTATAGTGTTGTCCAGGGGTCTGGTAGTCAACACATCATCGAGAGAAGGGGGAAGTTCTTCAAAAATAGTCCGAGGTTCTGCCGGTGTAGCCGCTTCAAGATCCAACTCATCTAACCAGGCAGGTAACGCTGAGTTTCCTTCATGGGAAGGAGTGATTGTAACCTCAACTTCCGGTTCAGCTACCGGTATTCCGGCAGCCTGCACAGGACTCTGCCCGGAGAAAAGGTTATCGAAAAGAGTATTATTAGAAGTTCTGGAAGAAGGCAAGTTCGCGGCAGGTGGGTTTTGCTCGAAAAGAGCCTGCTCAAGAGCTTCAAGTTCAGATGGTTCCAGCAATAAATCCATTAAATCCAGGTCCGGTTGCCCCGAAATATGGCCTGTTTCAGCTTTATCAACCGGCTTGCTGCCAGGTTCAGCCAGAGTAATGCCATGCGGCGAAACTTCATTTAAACCGGGAAAAGGTTCAAAAGACCACTCTTCCACAGCAGCAAGTTCTGGCGCTTCAAAATTGACAGCAGGCGGCGGTGGAGGGGGTTCTGGAAAATCAAACTCCTTGAACAGGTCAATCCCATCACCTTCATACAATGAAGCCGGTGGTGGCGGTGGGGGGGCGCTATTTAGTGATGGCTCTGGAATGCTAAAATGCTCCCGGGGATTCTGGTTATAAAGAAAGGCCGGCGGGGGAGGCGGTAGTTCTTCTACATCATCGGGCAGCCCAAAAAGCAAATCATTAAAAGCATCCCCACCATTCCAGCCAGGCGGGGGCGGGGGTGGAGCATTTAATGCATCTCCTATTTCATAATTAAAATCACGTTCAAAAGACTCAGGCGATTGGCCGGAAACCTCATAATGGGGCGGAGGTGGCGGCACTGGAATATTGGCTTGTTCCAGGTACATAAGCGGAGAATGGATTACTCCATCTCCATTATGTGCCGATGGAAGATACGAAGGCGGTAGAGTGGCCGGAATAACCGGTTCAGCCGTCAGAGCGGCGGATTCTCCATTGACCTCTGCCCGAGTCTGATCCAGCAAGCGCTCAACATTTTTGACTCTAGCTAAAATTGTGACGCCAATATCAGGAGTAAAAGCAGCGCGTTTTTCAACTACCGGCAGGAGTGTTTGCTCAATCTGTTTACCCTCATTACTGATAGCATCCAGTTCAAGCATGGCTGCCGAACCTTTAATGGTATGGGCCAGGCGGTAGGCCTCATCCAACGACTCTTTATGGCGTGGATTGGCGGCAAGTTTGTCCAGATGCTGGCGCATTTGAGGAAGGTATTCGCCAATTTCCTCGATAAATGCCAGCATAATGTCTGCATCGTATAACATTTGTAGTTCCCCGGATTAAGAAGCAATCTTCTTTGTCATTTAGCCTAAAGGCAAGGATCGCTTCTTTTCGCCGTCATCCTTTCCCCTATCAGATTGCTCACCGGAGTTAACGCCATGCATAAATGGCTCAAAGATTGGCTCATCTGAGAGCAGTTTATTGAGGTCAAACTCGGTAGCTTCTTCTGATTGGGAGTTTTTGTCCATTTTAGCTGCTGCGGGTGGTGTCGCTATATTACGGACCACCGGCTGTGGTTGGGATCTTTCGGGCCACGCTTCGCCATCGCCCGCCGGAGGTTGGAATGCGCCCGGTTTTTCAAAGTCGGCTATGGATGAAGCGGATGGAATATACTGGTAGTACTGTGAACCGGTAGAAGGCGTCATCATTCCGCTATCATTGCTAATCAGACCGGGCATCTCATCAAGCTGCGGAGTGAAATCCAGCACTTCGTGGTAATTTCCATCTGCGCCCGAAACATCTCGGCCCGGTTCCGCTAAAACGCGGAAGGCGCTAACCGAAACGCGCAATTCTTCTGAAGTATGAGCTGCCAGTTGCACCGCTTCAGCGGATTGGCGGCGCAGGGCGGAAGCTTCCTGGGTCAGGCGGGAGATTTCAGCCATACTACGAGCAATATCGGTGGAGCTAATAGCCTGCTGGCGTGATACTACCGAAATATTGGTAATCAAGGTTGCCAGGCGGTCTACTACCGCTTCGATTGCCGCCAGCGCTTTTCCGGCTTCATCGGCTACTCTTGAACCGTCCACCACTTCGCGGGTGCTCTCTTCCATCGCTATAACTGCCTCAGCGGTATCATCCTGAATAGACTTAACCAGCGCAGCAATTTCACGGGTAGCGGCAGCGCTTCGTTCAGCCAGGCGACGGACTTCTTCCGATACTACTGAGAAGCCCTTGCCCTGCTCGCCGGCCATAGCGGCCTGTATAGCGGCATTAAGAGCCAGCATGTTAGTCTGATCGGCAATATCGTCAATTAACTTTACAATTTCACCGATTTGCTGTGAACTCTCACCCAGGCGTTTAATCTTTTTAGAGGTTTCCTGCACGTTGCTGCGAATGCGGTTCATACCTGCAATCGTCTGAGTTACGGCCTCACCACCCTGACGAGCGTTTTGACGCGCCTCCTGGGCTACATTTGCCGAAACTGCCGCCGCTTCCGAAACCTGCTGAATAGAACGGTTCATACCGCCAACTGAACTCGAAACGTTCAGTACGCGGTTGGCCTGCTGGTCAGAGACTTTATCAATCTGCTGGAAGTTCAACACCACCTGGTCAAAAATGGCGCTTGCCTGCCCGGTGGCGTTCTGGATATTAATAATAATCTTGCGCAATTCTTCAATCATCAGATTGAAGGAGTCTGCGATAGCCCCGGTAATATCGGCTGTAACTTCGGCTTGAACAGTCAGGTCACCTTCAGCTACCGTACTGATTTCTTCCAGCAGGTGCGTAATACGATCCTGTAGCACCTCTTTCTCTTCGCGGCTCTGAATTAGCGAAAGAGTATTATCGAACATAGCGTTCAGCGAGTCACCCAGGCGTCCCAGTTCATCACCGCCGGCGGAAGGTACACGAGCGGTAAAGTCGCCCATACCGATACGGCCCAGTACTCTTGTGATACGGCGAACAGGTGCGGTCAGGGTACGCGCCAGCACGAACGCCAGCAAAAATACGACTAACACGGCGAGGGCCATGGCGATAAGCACGGTGGTTGTAATATTGTTTGCGGCAGCGGTATAAGTGGAGTCCGGCACAAACACGAAGTAGCGCCAGCTTGGTCTGCTCGTAATAGGCGCGTAGGCTACCTGGGCACCTTCGCTCTTATCGCCATTTGTAAAGCTGGTAGTAAAGAAGGGATTGGTGGGGTCATAACTGGTCCGGTTCAGCACATCTACCAGATTGGGCAGAATCTCGCCGTTGTTGTTGGCCTTATTATAGTTAAAGTTATCCAGGAAACGTCCGCTGTTAACCCAGGGGCCGCGATTGAGCGTCGGTAGCGGGCGCATAATATTAAAAAGATAGGTAGTCTCTAATTCCGGGCGATTAAAGGTCCGGCTATCAGCCAGTTTGATAGCAAGGTTATTGGTATCATCAATGAGCATGGTGTAACTGCCTGTGCCGGCTACTGCAAAGTCGTTATTTACAATTTGCCAGATAGGGTTAAGACTCAGGCGCTGCAAAATTACACCTGAGGGAGCACCACGAGCATCTTTTACCGGGCTGGCAACATACATTACCGCTTCAACATTCTTATCCTGGAAAGTAACCAGTTTTGGATCAGAAATGTATGTTTGGCCTTTCATAGCCTGTTGGAAGTAAATTTCGTTCGAAAGATCGCGCAATTCGCCTTCGAGGGGAGTACCTTCCTGCCCGGGAGTGTTATTTGAGGTTAATTCTACCTGCCCATCTCTTGAAGCAATAGCGAGATAAGTTTGCTGGCCATCAGAAGTAGTAGCTTTCGATTTGAGAACGCTGAAGGTAGCAGTCTGGTTTGTATTATTAGGACCGAGCGCGTTACGATCCTGGTTAAGGTCATAGACAAAGCGCACTACCGGGTCAAGGCTGGCCGTTTGCTGTAAATCAGCAATACGGTTGCGTAAAAAATCATCAATAGTAGCGCTGGTACGGCGTGAAGTATTTTCCAGGTTACGACGGGCCTCGGTTAACAAACCGTCGCGGGCTTGCCCCTGGCTCAAGATACCTACCACTACGAGTGGAACGAGGGCGATAACTAAAAACGCAACCAGAAATTTGATCGCAATTGGCCAGTCTTGTGGGCGAAAGACTATGCGCATGGTAGAATCTCCTTACAGCAAACTGCTGGAGCAAAATGAAATAAAATCAAATGCTAAATTGATTTTAAGAATTAACAAAAGTTAAAGCACCGGTTCAAAAGCGAGCATCTCCGGTGAATTAAGGAGCCGGGTTACATCGAGCAACCAGGTTTCTTTTTTAGTTTCAGAATCAGCGTAAGCGCCTTCCAGGTAAGGGAAGATGGGATGAGCCTGGTCCGTCACAGGAACCACGCTCTCGGGCCGGACCGAAATCACCCCTCTGATATCGTCCACCACTACACCTACCACCAGTTCATTATTCTGTAGAACCAGCAAACGCGGAATAGGCGCACCCAGTCCAAACAACTGGCCTATCCCAGCGGAACGCTGGGCGGATACTTGCTTGATTTCATCAGCCCGCGGGAGTCCCAGGAACACCCGTAAACTTACGACCGAAATGATGGTGCCGCGTAAACTGAAGATACCTTCCAGCCAGACAGGGGTATTTGGCACCGGGGCGACACCTGACTGGTTGTAACGCAATACCTCTTGCAGTGAAGCTAATTGAACACCATATTCGCGTCCGGCCAGGCTCACCAGCAAATATTGGATTGAACCGTCGTTATCCGTACTCAGGTCCGCAGTCAGATTTTGTACTTGCGCTAGATACTTTTCAGTCATTTTCAGTGTTCCGGTAACTTAAAGCGATCAAGATCAATTCAGGCCTTTAAATAAAACGCCGGTTACAGTAACCGCCTCACCGTAGCCACCAGTTCATCGGGGCGGAAAGGTTTGCTGATATATTCGTTAGCTCCCTGTTTCAGTCCCCAGAATTTGTCGCTGGCTTCACTCTTGGTGGTTAGCATAATGACCGGTAACTTGTCACGTCCCAGGCGAGTACGAATTTCACGACAAACTTGAAAGCCATTCTTTTTTGGCATTACTACGTCCAAAACCACCAGGTCAGGGTTTTCCGCTACCACTTTACTGATAGCGTCTTCTCCATCAATCGCGGTCACTACCCAGTAGCCTGCATCACGAAGAGGATTACCCATCAGGGTAAGATCAGTAGGGCTATCATCAACAATCAAGATTTTTTGTGCCATAGGGTCCTTTATAGTAATGATTAAAAATAGGATAAATCAGGACTTCCCTTACATTTTTCTAACAACATCTTGCAAGAATACTTCGTACATTTCCTGGCATTCGAAACGTATCGTTTCTACCCGGATCATCGAAACATAATACTGGAAAGTGCTGCGCAGCAAAGTTCTCAGTCCGCGACTGGCCTCACGCAGGAAATCTTCCGCAGAGTTGTTGTTATCGCGGCTAAATAAATCGTACTCGCGCAACAACTTGCTAATGTTAATCCGTCCTTGCCCTAATTCCAGCATCTGGAAAATAGTCCGGTAGGGCATAAGCTCCTGGCGCATAGAACGCTGGATAATCTCCTGAACACCTCGCCGCCCGCTGACGCCTTCATTTAAGGAAAGCACTTCATTAGCGAAACCGGCAAGCGCCAGTAACATGGTCTGGTCATCTACCCGGTCCTTTTTCTGCATTTGAGTCCAGGTCGACTCCATGCGGCTTATCGAGCTGATCAGGCGGATTTGCCGTTCATCATCATCTACCTCTTCTAAAGATTCGTCCTCAGCTACTACCGGTACAGCAACCACCGGCATTGGGGCGGGGTTAGGAGAGGGATTCTCGGCATAACCGGAACGCCCTGCCAGGTTGCCGGTAGAACCCTGTCGAGCGGTTCCGGTGGAAATTTCACCAAGGCGTCCCGTACCGACAAGCCCAAGCTGAATATCTACCTGGCTGCTATTGGTGGCAACCAGAGTTTCCAGGGGCATACCTGGTTCGGCTACCGGAGTAGTAGATTGCAAATCAAGATAGGCCTGGGGTTCATTCAAAAAGCGCTGGAGTAGCTGCCCATCATTGGTCAGACGAGGGCTATTTTCAGTCCAGAGGCCCAGGATATTGCCCTGATAAATGGGTATGTAGGCACGTTCCCCTGCCATATTGCTGGGATTGCGATCCAGGCCTACCGCTCCGGCGGGTATCGTAATGCGGATGGTTCCGGTAAAACCTTCCTCATTCAGCAGGCGCAGCAGTTCTTTGAAACGAATAATTCTGACTTCAAGATGAACATAGCGGGTAGGAGGCGTGAGAAGAGCAATAGCGGCGCGCATTGCCTCTGTGGTCAATTCATAGAACCAGTAGAAACGAGCCGCCCCGGCGTCCCCCTGATCAAGGGCTGTGCGGTAGGCTTTTTCTCCTTCAACCAGACTCAGGCCGCTCGGCCCATTAATATGATAAAAAGCGTGAATAAAGCGGCCCCGCAATAAACAGATTCCTACAGTCGGCAGGCCGTTGATTTCAGGCCCGCCCAGCACATAACCGGTAAAACGTACTTCGGCTAAATGCATTAACTCTTCTTCCAGTTGTGGCCCGGTAGCTACCAGCGAAGTTGCCATTTGCTCGCCGGTGGGCAGGCAAAAGAGGCGGGTACGATAAAGACCTCCTGCCGGCGGGGTAGGAGCGACACGCCCGTTACCTGCGCTATAAACCTCCTCCGCTACATGGTTAGTACCGCTCGCAACGACGGCTACCGGACGTTCCGGAGTGTGGTTTACGGCCGCGGAGGCTGACGGTTCTTCCGGGAAGACTTCGTTCATGCTGTCCAGGGAAGCAAGATCGAAAGGTAATAATTCTCCCATTTCAGGGGAGGCAAAAGAAGGCGAACCTGTAACCGGTGAAGCATCCACCGGGGCGGGTGAGTTATAGGTTGCCGGCGCTGAGACATGGTTGGAGGGGGGAGGAGTAGTGTGAACCGGTCTCGGAGGCAATGCGGCCGAACGCCGTTCATTCTGACTACTATTGGCTGGCAGGGCTTTTTCCTGGTCGGCCAGGATTTTTTCAATATCCTCATTTATACTGGCCTGGGCAGGTATAATGCCTTCGGTAAAGCTATAATTACCGTTACTCCAGCTCAATAACTCTTTTAAAGCATCAACCCCGATATGTTCTCTCCACTTGGCATGGTAAAGTTGCCCGAAGAGAAAGTAGAGATCAACTCGGTCATTATTGCGATTAAAACTTAATTCGCCGCTATTTTTATCTTTCTCAACCGACCGCAATAAGGTAGGTATATCGGTCTTTTCGATGCGGCCACTTAAAGTCATTGTTGAACCAGACGCCATGTAATCCTATCCTCTACTCTAACCTTGTTTAGCGCCCGATATAGCGTTCGACTACGGCTATTAAATCGCGGGGTTCAAAGGGTTTAGTCATATAAAGCGTAGAACCGGCCATCTTACCGCGTACCTTGTCGAAAAAACCATCTTTACTGGAAAGCATAATTACGGGGATACTACGGTAACGCTTTTTAATAATCTGGCAAACATGATATCCGTCCATAACGGGTAACATCACGTCGAGCAGCACCAGATCAGGCCGGTCATCCGTTACGCTGGCAAGCGCCTTCATGGCGCTATCACAGGTTATTACGCGGTAGCCTTCGCGCTTTAAAGTGACTTCTACTATTTTGCGAATGGTGGGGCTATCATCTACCACCAGAACCAGTTTGTTATTGCCCGGCACACGGGTCTCCTTATGTGCTATGACATACTGAAAGGACTTAGCAGTAATTAAATACCTGAACCTTTAACAGGTTTTTGGTTACTCCTACGTAGCGTGACCAATCTTAATCAGATACCGCTAATCTTTCAAGAACTTATCAATACCATTTTCACGCCAAACGCGTAGAGTCTCTTTATCTTTAGGGTCTATTTTAACCCCTATCGCGTTCACCGGGTAGCTGTAACGCTTTTGAATGTCTTCCCAGTTGCGTTTAATTTTAGGGTCCAGGTTCGGATTTCCTTTGGATTCTTTCGCCATAGTGTTATCCCCCAATTCTACCGGTTTAACACCATAAACCTTTAACATCTTATCGAAATCTTTATTCGGCATTGCCACCTCCAAAATGCCTATACCCTGCTAAAACAAGGACCGTACAATTAAACCAAAGCTGTTAAGAACCGTTACTATCCTACAACGAGATCCCGCCTGAAACCTTAGATTGAAAAGAAGTGAACATTGTCCGCATTAAGTAAATCTGTTGTCATAATCCGATCAGGTCAGCCAGTTGCTTTTCAAGGAGCGAACTATCCTGGAATGCACCGACTGCGGCCAGCGCCAAACCCCCCGGTTGAAATAGGCTGCTGGCCAGCGCCTGCACTTGTGCGGCGTCAACCGAGCGTATCCCTTCCACCAGTTCATCCAGTGAGAGAAACCGCCCGAAGTAAAGTTCCTGTGTGGCAAGCTGACTCATCCGGGTATTACTGGCTTCGGCGCTGATCAAAATTTCACCCCGCATGTACTCTTTGGCTCGCCACAGTTCTTCCTGGTCTACCGGTTCAGCAATTAAGCCGATCAGTTCGCTTAGAACCGACTCCATGACGGGTAGAAGATTCTGCGGTGTAGTAAAACCTTCTACTATAAACATACCTGCATCCCGGTAGGGATGGTAATTGCTACCGATTTCATAAACCCAGCCTTGCTCATCGCGCATCCGGCGAAACAGGCGAGAACTGATGCTAGCACCCAGGATAGTATTCAGGACAAAAGTGGCATAACGTTCTTCGGCTGTGTAAGCCGGAGCAGGCGCTCCAAGAGCGAAATAGACATGGGCCGAATCACGTTGCCTGAGTGTAATCCTCCCCTGAAATTCAGGTTCAACCGAGGCGGTGGCTTTCAAACGCGCTTTAGGCAGTGACCAGAAGACATCGTTAACCTGTGAGACAAAATCATCGTGATCAAGGTTGCCTGCCGCCGAGATAATCAAGCGGTCCGCCCCATAGTGGTCCTTAAAAAAATCAACCACTTTCATTGTGGTAAGAGCAGCCACTGAGTCCCGGTTCCCATAAATATTCTGCCCGAGAGAATAACCTCGCCAGGCTTGCTGCTTTAACAGTTCCTGGACTAATTTGCCGGGCTGCTCTTCGCCTGACTCTAATTCCTGAAAAATAACTGCCTGTTCGCGCCGCAGGCTTTCGGCCTCGAACAATGAATGCAGCAGGATATCCCCAAAAATATCAAGCGCGAAGGTCCGGTAATCATCAAGAACAGCGGCGTACAGGCATGTATAGTCGCGTGCGGTAAAAGCTCCCATCTGCCCTCCCGCCGTATCCATCATACGGGCCAGGCTAGCAGCATCCCGGCTACTGGTCCCCTTAAACAACATATGCTCAATACAATGAGCAACTCCGCTGACCTCCGCCGCTTCGTCCCTGGAACCTACTTCCAGCACCAGGCCGATTGAAATGGAGCGTACTCCCGGCATCTGTTCGGTTACTATCCTGATGCCATTATCCAGGACGGTTTTCTGGTACATCTTATTTGATTTTTCTATATATTAAACCCTCGGCTGAGGATTTACTGGCTAATAAGAGTTGTAAGCAACGATTTGATCTGTTACTCTTTTGCACAGTATTTAATTATGGAAAAGCAGATTCAGTAAGAAAAGTATTTGAGATTTTTCCCCTCAAATCCTACAGCTAAAAATGCTTGCTCTATTAAGAAAACTTAACTTTTAGTTGACTTAACTATTTATTACATTGTAGCTAATTTTCTAAACACGGTCAAGTTAGGCTAAATTGAGGGCAATAAGAAAAAAGTACCCCACATCTCCTACTCGGACACTCCTTTTAAGTCCTAGTACCCCTTTATTTAAGGCTAAATACTAGATTCACAGAAAATAACGGTCAGATTTACTTTTTTAGCAATTATTTCAGATAAAAACTACCAGCACTTTTAAGGTTAGGTAATAAAGTCGTTACTAATCTCTTTATGAATTTCCTCTTTGAATAAACATAAAAGTTGAGGCTTCACACCAGGCAAAATTGTTGTGAAGCCTCAATTATAAACGGTCTACAGTTAAAATCTGGCAGCGCAGCTTATGGGACAGTTTTAGCTGGCTGCTTTGTCCTGCCTGCCATTTTGAACGAGATTAAAAGGAAGTCTTATTCTAGGCTTTGGCATGTGAAAATTTTCCGGCATAGTAACTGTAATAGTCACTTTTGGCAGATTTTTGGTGATATTATCCGGCAGCCGGAAACTTTTCCTGGCGTGGGTCTCGCTTTTAACCGGTGTATTTTCCGCCGGAGCAGCCTCAAGCTGTTTAGCTGCAAGCCTGTTCCGTTCTTCCTCTACCAGTACCCGCCGTAAATGCTTCCCTATCATGGATTTTGGTAATTCGGTACGGAACTCGACTGCCCGGGGAGCTTTATAACGGGCCAACCGCTCACGGCAGAAAGCTATAATCTCTTCAGCCGTAGCTCTCTGCTCCTCTTGCAATACAATGAAAGCTTTGACCGTATCGTCTCCGCGTTCATTGGGGGCGCCGATCACTACCGCTTCACGGACGGCAGGATGCTGGTACAGAATCTCTTCAACATCACGCGGATAGACGTTAAAACCGTTACTCAATATCATATCCTTCTTACGATCCACGATATAAAAGTAACCTTCCTCATCCATCCTGGCAATATCACCTGTATAGAGCCAACCGGCGCGTAAAGCGTTAACCGTTTCCCCCGGGCGATTATAATAACCCTGCATAATCGTAGGCCCGGAGAGAACCAGTTCGCCCACTTCACCGGGGGGTAAATCTGTCTCGCCCGTATCAAGGTCAACAATTTTGGCCCTAATACCGGGGAAAGGCAGGCCAATACTGCCTTCTTTTCGTCTGCCGAAGACCGGATTAGCGTGTGAGACAGGACTCGACTCAGTCATGCCGTAGCCCTCAATCAGTTTCGCTCCGGTCAGTTTTTCAAAGCGGTGCGCTACTTCCATCGGCAAGGGCGCAGCCCCGCTCAGACATGCTTCTACTGAACTTAAGTCAAATTTAGTGACCTGCGGGTGGTTGAGTAGAGCGATATACATAGCAGGGACACCGGGGAAAAGGGTTGGCCTGTAGCGTTGAATAGCTTTCAAAACATCCAGCGGTGTAAACCGCGGTACCATAACCAGGTCACCACCTACCATGACAGAGAGATTCAAGGCGGTTGTCATGCCATAGACGTGGAAGAAGGGAATGGCAGCCAGCGTAATATCGCGTCCCATGTCGCCGCCACCTATCCAGTCCCAGCACATCCGGGCATTAGTTACCAGGTTGCGATGAGTAAGCATAGCTCCTTTGGGTATTCCGGTAGTACCTCCGGTATACTGCAAGAGGGCTACATCATCAGCTTTTACTTCAACCTGGGGTACTTTGTCCTTGTACGCCTGCGCGGCCAGAAATTCCGACCACTTATAAACTCCGTTCCCACTTACTTCTGCCCGGTGACCTTCTTTCTTTTCTTTGGCTACAGTAAAAGCGAGCTGAAGCGCAGGCGGAAAGTAATCCTTAATGTTTCCTACAATCAGATGTTTCAGCCCGAGCGTTTCACAGACTGTTTTGGCTACCTTAAAACTAAAAGTAAGGGTTACCAATACGCTTGCGCCCGAATCACGGATTTGCTGTTCTAGCTCACGCCCGGTATAGAGTGGATTACAAGGAATCACTATGGCTCCGATTCGCAGAGCGCCATAATAGGCAATTACGAACTGAGGACAGTTAGGTAAGAGGAGTGCTACCCGCTCACCGGGACGGATACCCAGTTCCCAGAGACCATTGGCAAACTGGCAAACCGCTGTGTCCAGTTCCCTGTAAGTTAACCTGTTGCCGAAAAAAGTCAGGGCAACATGGTCCGGAAACTGCCGGACACTCTTCACCAGCAAATCAGGCAGGGTATCATCATTAATTTCAGGTTCAAGAGGGACATTTGGGGAATAAAAGCGAAGCCAGGGTTTTTCTGCCAGCAACTCAGAGCTGACATCGGTACGGGGTTCTTCACTAATAGGGATATTGTGAATCCTGCCGTGCCTGTAGGGATCTACCCGGTTCTCGCGAAAGGACTTGAGACTCCGATCTAGCTCATCAAGTTTAACGCGGCTAAGACGAGTCACAGACCTGGCCTGTTCGATTGCTCTCATAGAAGGTGCTCCTTTACTACCTGCACATACTCCACACTGAATATGTTAAAACAAGCAAACCACAATGTTTACCCTGTTCTAATTCCAGTATAAACCAACTAAACGGCTTTTTAGATTAATTTCGGCTTACTCGATAGTAAGAAAAAGAGTTGAATTAAGTAACTAGAAGACTGTGACGAAAGTCTGTTCCGGGGAAGTTAAGCCCCAGGTAACAGAAACTGGCGGTCTTCAATCCGATTAAGAGCGAAGAACCTTTTTACCTGCCTGCGCTATTTACTGACTAAACGTCCTAAATACAACTAACACTCAAAACTAACACACATCCAACCAACGGATACAAAGACAATCAACTTTAACAGTAACTATTCGTACTTTTAGAAAGAGGTGAGTCACTCCCACTCCTTAAGAGAGGAGAGGGAGTGACTCGCGCAACTAACTTCGAGAAAATGATTTAGTCGCGGCCTTTGAGTAAGTCCTCGGCAATAATCATGCGCTGCACTTCGCTCGTGCCTTCATAAATCCGCAGGATACGGACATCGCGATAGGCGCGTTCAATCGGGGAATCGTGCATATAAGCCATACCGCCGTGGATTTGAACCGCTTTATCTGCCACCCGGCCCGCCATTTCGCTAGCGTAAACCTTCACCATAGCCGCTTCATGGCTGGCACGTAAGCCCTTATCGAGCTTCCACGCAGCGTGATACATCATCATGCGGGCGGCATGGATTTCGGTTTCCATATCGGCCAGCATCCACTGAATAGCCTGGTTGCTGCCAATTGGCCGTCCGAACTGCTGGCGTTCGCGAGCATGTTGTACGGAAGCTTCCAGCATAGCCTGCGCGCCACCGATCGCGCCTGCCGCAAGACTGACACGACCACCGTCCAAAGCCTTCATAGCAATATAGAAGCCGGAGCCCTCAGGGCCCAGGCGGTTCTCTTCGGGTACTTCCATATCTTCGAAGAAGAGCGGGCAGGTATGGCTGCCGTGCAAGCCCATCTTCTTGTCAGTTTTGCCATAATCCAGGCCTGGAGTACCTTTTTCGACAATGAAAGAACTCACACCTTTAGGGCCGAGAGTTTTATCGGTCGAAGCATAGACGGTAATTAAATCAGCATAAGGTCCATTGGTGATCCAGAGCTTCTGGCCGTTGATGATATAGCGATCGCCTTTTTTAACCGCAGTAGTGCGAATACTGGCAGCATCCGAACCACTGCTGGGTTCAGTCAGAGCGAAAGCGCCCAGGAGTTTGCCTTCGGCCATGCCGCGCAGGTATTTGTTTTTCTGGGCTTCATTGCCGCCAAGCAGAATGGTGCCGCCCGCGATAGAAGTATGCGCGCCGATAATATTGCCATAAGCGGCATTAGCGCGGCCCAACTCTTCCAGCGCAAGACAGTAGCCCAGATAACCCAGGCCCATTCCGCCATACTCTTCAGGGAAAGGCAGGCCAAAATAACCCAGTTCTTTCATCTGGCTAAGGACGTTATCAGGAATCTTATCCTCATCCTCGACCTGCTGGCTAATCGGGATCAGTTCATTATCTACAAACTCGCGTATGCTCTTTTTAAGCTCTACCAGATCTTCGGGTAGTTGGAAATCCATAACTGTTTACTCCTTCTCCACTTTGAGGTAATTAAAAAACAGCACTTATAAGTAATAAGGGCAAAAAAAGGTAAACTAAATGAACCTGATACCTGTTTGAAAACAGGGGCGGCTTCAAGCCGGGGAAGCTGTTAGCTTCCCCGATATTACATTTCTAAAAAATGAGTCAGGAGGCAGAGGTCTTGCTAGGCAATGATTGTAGTGAGCGGTTGCTCTTCGGCTTTTTCACCGAAGCGTTTTCTTAGCAGCTTCGCAAGATCGCGCTGTGTCTCTACAGTCTCTTTCGCAAGCACAGAGATGCAATTCAACACACGCTTTTCCATAACCTGGACGGCTTGAGGAGTAACAAAGCGGTCAATAACGCTGGTGAAGTAACCGGGGTCAGGCAACTGATCCATAACCGAGGGTTTGGTAATATTCGTCGGGTGACGGTAATTACCGCGTAACATCCAGAGCGTCATTTTGACAATATTCTCAAGCCGAGCCGGAGTCTGTTCTACTGCCTCCTTTAAGAAAGCAAAATAACAGCCGGCGTGCCTCCATTCATCCTGGGCCATCAATTGCAAAATTTGCCGCAGCACCGGTTCGCGCATCGGATTTTCTTTAGCGCCCGGCGCAATACCCGAGAAAGCGCCATACCATAAGCCCAACCGCTGCTCGCCCAGGAAGTGCATGGTCAGGGTATCAATCCACGGCGCAGGTTCAAAATCGATGTAAACAGCCGACATTTCCGATTCAGGTATCTCTACGCCCAGGTTTTCCAGCCAGCGCTGAAGTACCAGGCTATGTTTCCCCTCTTCGTAAGCCCAGACTGAGACGAACCGCTGAAAGTCAATGTCCTGCTTGAAATCACGCATAAACATCGCGGTGGCCGGAATGGAGCCGACTTCGGTCAGGCAGATGTGTTTGATCTCATGGATCAATTGTTCATCTACCTTGCTTTTGTCAATCGCCGAATAGTCTATATCCTTGAAATCCCAACGGGCCCGCTCCAACCGGTCGTAAAGACTTGGAAAAAGCAATTTCTCTTATCTCCTCTTAATATCCCCTGGCCGCGTAATCTTACCGGGCCAGTTCGGTTAACTACTACTACATGCTCGAAGGGTTTAACAACGCAACTACCTTTAGAGCAGAATAACTAGCGAGTTGCAATATTTGTTCCACATTAAATGAAACAAAATTAGCCAGCGATTGAACCCTTGCTTACGCTAACTATTTTTCCTTCTCAATTATCGGCTCAAACGCTCTTAAATGCAACTCGACTCTTCGTGCGGCCAGAGCGCCATTTCGACTCTCCAGCGCCGCCAGAATACTCTCGGCTGCCTTTATCCCTTCCTGCCGTTCCTCAAGGCTTAAACCTACCTGAGTAGTTCGTGCAGAAATTATTTCGCCGACTGAGGTAGTATATAACCGTAAAACATCATTGTGCGCCGCCGCGATCACTCCCATGTGGAAAGCAAATTGCTCTCGTACGTAGGAGTTAATATCGTTGATATACTGGCGCATACGTTCGAGACTACCCGTCAGATCCGCCAGTTCCTCCGGCGTAATCCGCTCTGCCGCCAGGTTGGCGCAAAGGGGCTCTAACAGGTGCCGCGACTCCAGGATGACACTAAAAGGAGTTTCTTCCAGTTGCAATAACAACGAAAGAGAACGCGTTAGATTAGCCGAACCGGGTCGCTGAACTACTATGCCCCCTCTTGGCCCGGTCTTGGTAAGAATTAAACCTTCCGCTTCCAGGATACGTAAGGCCTCGCGCAAGGTGGCTCGGCTTACACCCAGTTGTGAAACCAGTTCTTTTTCGGGCGGCAGGGTAGCACCCGGCTGCACCACACCATCCACAATTAAAGAGCGTAATTTATCCGCCACCAGTTCACTGGCGCGTGGTACCTTCAAAGCATCGAGACGCATCGAAACCTTATCAGTTTTACCATTAACCTCTTTATTATTGTTTGGTTCTGCGTTGCCTGACGTTGCGGCGTAGTAAGGTAGTCCTAAACTGTTTTCCACCAGGTCCACCCGTATCTCTTCCCTTGTTTGAAACTTATTAGCTTTAAGCTTCAGATCTTTTTGTCCACTATTAGAATTATACTATAGTTCTATTTGTCTGACAAATCTAATGAATATATCTTATACCTCATTCGATCTTTTCGTCAAGCTTTCTGCGAATTGCTCTGTTTGGTTTACTACCCCAAATTAACTTTATATTCATCTATCTCATCTCAATAACACGCGTTAATAAGGTTCCCTTTAAGCCTTATATTAAATAAACCATTAAAAGTAATTTTCAGTAGAACTGTAAGCGGTACAATCCTTACAGAAAAATGAGGATAGTCATAGATATTAACAATTTTCAGCATTAGAGTGGGAAGTATAAAATTTCTTTAAGAAAGGTGGGTACACCCACTAGCCTCGACATTAACACGGTATTAAAATAAATTTACAAGTCCTGGTACTTCTAGATGGTGACTTGTCTAGAACAATTGTGGTTAGTAAAGGATTAAACTTCGCCTTGCACAAGGACCTCAATCCGGTCTAATTTTCGCTTTCTGGGCTGACCGCGCCCATTCTAGTTAACGTATACCTCAATAGTTTCAGATAAATGGGAGTAAAAAGTGAGCTACGTTGAGCGAAAAAAGGGTGTTGAACTCGAAATAACAAAAACGCCTCTGGACATAGCAGGTGTTCAGCCAGCGTATAGCGGTGCTGCCGTTAAAACCCAGCCATCTAAAACCTGGCTGCAAATCAGTCGTTTCGGACTTAATCTGGTCTTAATTTATAGTTCTTTTTTGCTGGCCTACCTTTTCAGGTTCAATTTGGATGATTCCTCAGCCGATTTTGCGCCGGTAACTTTTGAACAATACTTACAAATCGGGGCGTTATACACAACAGCCCTTTTAGTGGTTCTTTACTTTAAAAATTTCTATAGCCCCTCGCGCAATATGACTATCACCGGGGAACTGATGTTGATCGGTAACGCAGTGTTAACTACTACTGCGGGGGTCACTTTCCTCATACTGGTAGTCAGCCCGACCACCCATTTTTCGCGGTTGCTCTTCATCTACATGATTCCGATCACCTGGGCTCTACTGAGCCTGGAACGGGCGGTTGCCTGGAAAATACGGAACGTGCGCTGGGCGCAAGGTGTGGGTGTACAAAACCTGATCGTAGTAGGCGCTACCGATACCAGTTTCCGCCTGATGCGTACTCTGGCCGAAAAAACCCGCTTTGGCTACAAGCTGGTTGGCTTTGTAGATGATGAAGTCCGCTACTCGACCTGGACTATCCCTGTACGCTATGGTAACAGCATCAAGCGCAGTAACAAGGAAGTTCCTCACCTGGGCGGGATCAACCAGTTACGCGACTTGATCGAGCAGCACAAGGTAGGCGAAGTAATTGTAGCTTTGCCTATGAACCAGTTCGAAACTATTAGCGGTATCGCACAGCTTTGCCTGGATAATAATGTGCACTTCACGATTGTTCCTACAATGCTGGATATGCAATCCGGTGTAGTTACAGTCCGTGAAATAAACGGTGTACCGCTGATTGTTACCGATAAAGAACCTTTATCTAAATCCGCCCTCTTCTTGAAACGGAGTATAGATATTTTAGGTTCGCTGGCCCTCCTGCTGGTAGCTGCTATCCCGATGACAATTGTAGCCATTGCCATCAAACTCGACTCGCGAGGCCCGATTATTTTCCGCCAGACCAGGGTTGGCAAGAACAACAAAACCTTTACTTTTTACAAGTTTCGCTCGATGTACGTGGATGCCGATATCCGCCTGGCCGAACTGGAACATTTGAATGAAACCAACGGCGCTACCTTCAAAATGAAACGCGACCCGCGCGTTACCAGAGTAGGACGCTTCATCCGGCGAACCAGCATTGACGAGTTACCTCAACTTTTCAATGTTCTCTTCGGCCAGATGAGCCTGGTGGGTCCAAGACCCGGTCTCCCTCGCGAAGTCACCCGTTACCAGGACTGGCATTACCGCCGACTGGAAGTTACTCCCGGTCTTACCGGTCTATGGCAGGTAAGCGGACGTAGCGCCCTTACTTTTGAAGATATGGTAAAGCTGGATATTTACTACGTCGAACACTGGTCAATCTGGATGGATATCAAAATCCTGTTCAAGACGGTTAAAGCAGTTCTTCAGGCTGATGGGGCCTACTAAAGTTAAAGGAACTTCTAAAAGAACAGTTCAAACCTTACAGGTTTGAACTGTTCTTTTACGTTTAGAATAGCTTGTTAGATTTCACAGGCTTTAGGTATAATCCTTCTATGACTGTTTTCCTGTATAATAGCACCAACAAAAGGATCAAAGCGTGAGAGCATTAGTCTACAACTGGGATTTAATAAGCAACCTGGTACAGCGTGATATAAAACTTCATTATCAACGCTCCTTTTTTGGTATCCTGTGGTCGCAAATAAATCCTCTAATTTCAGTTATAATCTTTACTATCGTCTTTCAGAAAATTGTACCGCTAAATATTCCTAATTACCCGGCTTATGTCTTCAGCGGCTTACTCGCCTGGAACTGGTTCTCTAATTCCTTGAATCAAGCCAACTTCAGCCTGACCAGCAGCCGAGACCTGGTTCGCAAACCGAATTTCGCGACCGAAATGATTGTGGTGGTATCTGTCTCGTCTAATCTGGTAAACTACTTATTGTCCATGCCGGTGCTTTTTGGTCTGTTGATTATAAATAATGTACCTTTTACTCTGACATTATTTTTTCTTCCCGTAGTGATAGCAATCGAATTTTTCTTCACGCTCGGGCTGGCTTTAATAATCAGTGCTGCTAATGTTTTCTTTCGCGATGTAATGCATATTACAGCCGTTGTTACCGGCATCTGGTTTTACATTACACCCGTCTTTTACCGTACAGCCGGTACTCCCAATGATTTTGAATTTCTTTATAGCCTCAACCCAATGAATCATCTTATTCAGGCCTATCGCCAGGTTTTACTGTATGGCCAACTGCCAGATTTAACCACCTTAGCAGGACTCGCGGCGATGGCGCTGCTTACCTTCGGCATAGGCCTGTTTTTTTTCCAGAGGCTCAAGTACGATTTTGTGGATGCTCTTTAACTTTAAGCTCATTTTCTTTTTTGGGGGAGTTCAGAAGGGGTCTATTCTTTTTCAGGAGGAATCTTAATGTTTCTTTTCAGGCGTATTATCAATCGCAAAAGAAGTGGTATTGGTTTAGCTATATTGTTGTTGCTGCAATTTATCCTGGCTTCGGCCCTACCTGCCAGCGCCGCTCAATCCCCGTCGGCGGATGTCAGCTTTGCCAGTGGTTCTTTTCGTAAAGTCTGGGAACGTTCTGACCTGCCGGTCTACCTGCACCAGACTCAACGCAGTTATACCTGGGGACCGGAAGGCTGGGCCTTTGGAAATGAACCTTACGCGGAAAGCCCTAACGGCAAACGATTAGTTCAGTATTTTGATAAGACGCGCATGGAGATCACCCGGCCACAGAACGACCCCAATGGAGCCTACTACGTCACCAACGGCTTGCTGGTAAAAGAAATGGTTTCTGGCCAGTTACAGGAAGGCGATACTCGTTTCCGGGCAGTCACCCCTTCTGAAGTACCGGTGGCGGGCGATGCTGTTAACAATCCTGGGCCTACCTACCACAGTTTCCAGAGCGTGGCTTCACTCAACCTCGATAAGCGTGTTGCTAAAAATACCGGCGGAATGGTCATTACCACGATTGACCGGAATGGTACTGTAGGCAGTAATCAGCAGTACGGCGATAAATATAATGTGAAATATTCACAGTATAACAATGACCTCGGGCATAATATCGCCGATGTCTTCTGGAATTTTATGAATCAACAGGGACCGGTATATCAAAACGGCGCGAATAGCAATGGCAAAGTAATTGACTGGCTCTCTACCATGGGATTGCCGCTAACCGATGCCTACTGGTCGCAGGTGACAGTGGCAGGTAAACAGCAGGATGTATTAATCCAGTTGTTTGAACGGCGCGTACTAACTTATACACCCGCTAATCCTGATGGATTTAAGGTAGAAATGGGTAATGTGGGGGCACATTACTACGACTGGCGTTATCCGGGAGTCGGCAGGCAGGCGCCCTGGGCAGTTGTCAACGTGATAAATGATGCGAATTGTGGAGCACTCACTATTGCCTTGAGCGGCCAGGATAACCTGACTCTTGAGATTCCTAATAAGACTACTAAAACTTACAAGCTGGCGCCTGGCACTTACAACTATAAAGCGACTGCCTGTAGTTTTGTTCCGGAAATACAGTCTAAAACTTTCAATGCCGGCAGTAACGGAGATTGGCGTTTCTTCGTCCAATAGCAGGGATAAGTTTACTACTGCATTAAGGCCGGAAGCATTTGACTCGATGTTACCGGCTTTTTTAATACTTTCTCATCATATTTACTCTTTAGTACAGGACTACACGGTAGTTAAATTAGCGAAATTAAGAAATGTTAATATAAAATACACAAAAAAATGCGGTTTTAAGGTAGTTAAGCCCTTTACAAGAAAATTTCATTAGTTATAATAGAATTACGTTATCTTCATACACCGATACAGCAGTTACATACACCTTCCGCGTCGCAGCAGAAAGCAGGGTCTCATATGAAAAGGGTTCTAGTCATCGAGGACAGTCATAATCACAGTCAAGTACTCCGCTATAATTTAGAAGAACAAAACTATCAGGTTGTAGTAATAACAGATCGATGTGAAGCTTACCAGGCTCTTGAGGAAAATAAACCTGATTTAATAGTACTCGATTTTTGCGTGGCAGATAACGAAAGTATCGAACTCTGTAAAAGTTTTAAGAAATCTAACCGTTTTTTTGATACCCCTGTTATTGTTTTCAGCTCGGAAAATAATCTTCGTTTTATGTTGAAGGCCTATGAAGCGGGCGCGGATTATTACATCGTAAAAGACGAAGAGGGTAATAAAGTGCTGCGCGTTCTGGCTGATAGTATCTTTACCCGGCGTTCCAGGCCACGCCTGAGTCTGACCGCATAGTTGAATGGACTAAAAATCTTCAGGTTGGGGCTTTAAGTACAGCCCCTTTTTTTATACCTTTCTCTTAACTCAAACCACATTTTAGACCCTTGCCCACCTGCTAAAATCTGTCTGGTTAATGATAAATAAAACCGGATAGAGGAGTTTTGATTGGCAAAGGTAATTCACTGGTTCAGGCGCGATCTTCGTCTGCTTGATAATACTGCTCTGACCAATGCTACTGATAAAGGGCAGGAAGTTATCTGCCTGTTTATTCTCGACCCCGGACTGATTGAAGCGCCGGAGGTCTGTAAGGCCAGGTTAGCATTTATGTACAGCGCCCTGGCCGAACTTGCCAGAAAGCTTGAAGACCGGGGCGGGCGCTTGATAATTCGACGAGGTGAACCTTTAAGCGAGCTACGCAAAATTTTAAAGGAAAGCGGCGCAAAGGCCCTTTATTTCAACCGCGACTATACCTCTTATGCTCGCCATAGAGATAGCCAGGTAGAAGAGACATTAACACAGGAAGGCTGGGAAGTTAACAGCTATAAAGATCTGGTTATTTTCGAGAAAGAAGAACTACTTACCGGCAACGGCGCTCCTTATACGGTTTATACACCCTACAAAAAACGCTGGTTGAGCCAGGTAGCGGAACTTATACCGGCAAAGATGGAACCGCGCTGGACCAGTCTTAAAATAGAGGATGCCACTGTTAATGGGCTGGAAAGCTTACCTTTGCCCCAAGTCTCTCCGGAATTTGAGAAAGCCTTTTTTATGCCTGCCGGGGAGGATGAAGGCCGTAAAAGACTGGCAGCCTTTGCCGGGGCCCTGGCTCACCACAAACAAAAGGATGGGGCAAGTCATCCTCCCATCGAGGAATATGCCACCCGGCGAGATTTCCCGGCCGAGAATGGCACCAGCAAACTTTCAGCTTTCTTGCGGTTTGGCACCATATCACCTCGCCAGTGTTACCGGGCGGCGATAAATGCGCGGGAGCGCGCGGAAAAAGTGGCCCAGAAAGACGGCTGCGATAGCTGGATTGGCGAATTAATCTGGCGCGATTTTTACTATCAAATCATGTGGAATTTCCCTTATGTCGCAAAGCAATCCTTCCAGGCACGTTATTCACAGTTGAAATGGTCCGATAATCAGGAACACTTTAAGGCCTGGCAAGCAGGACGTACCGGTTATCCAATCGTAGACGCCGCCATGCGACAGCTTAACAACATGCACTGGATGCATAATCGCCTGCGCATGATTACCGCCAGTTTTCTGACCAAAGATCTCCTTTTGGACTGGCGTCTGGGAGAACGTTACTTCTGGCAAAAATTAGTGGACGGTGACCAGCCTTCCAACAACGGCGGCTGGCAGTGGTCCGCTTCTACCGGTACGGACGCCCAACCCTACTTTCGGATTTTCAACCCGGTCTCGCAGAGTCAAAAATTCGATCCTACGGGAGCATTCATCCGCAAATGGGTTCCAGAACTGGCTAAAGTCCCGGACAAATACATTCACGAGCCGCATACCATGCCCCGTGCTCTACAGGAACATCTTGGCGTAGTTATTGGTAGGGACTATCCTGCTCCGATAGTGGATCACAAAACCGCCCGCGAAAAAGCCTTGCTGGCATACAAGATTTGAATTAGCTTATAACAAAAGAGCCTGCTTTGAAAAGGCAGACTCTTTTGGACTCACCAAAGATTACTCCGAAACTATAGCATCGGCCTCAATTTCGACCAGCAGTTCCGGGGAGATCAGACGGCTGACCTCTACCATGGTTGCTGCCGGGCGAATGTTCTTAAAGAACTCGCCATGGGCACGGCCTATCTGTTCCCAGTCGGCTATATTTGTAACAAACATGCGGGTTCTGACCACATTTTCAAGCCCCGCCCCGGCATTTTTCAGGGCCTTTTCAATATTTTTCAGCGCCTGGATAGTCTGGGAGTAAGGGTCACCCAGGCCTACTACATTACCATTCTCGTCTGTGGCGGTGGTGCCTGCTACACTTATATACGGGCCGAGGCGCACCGCCCTTGAATAGCCTACAACTGGTTCCCAGGGCGCCCCACTCGAAATATTCTTCCGTTCCATCAACCTATCAAACTCTCCTTTGATCAGGGCCACTCAATTAATACTTTCAGCCCGGCAGCAGGGTCGAGCGCAGCAGCATAAGCCTCGTGAATCCGACTAATCTGAAACCGAGCGGTAAACATATGCTCCGCTTGAAGATGACCTTCCGCCAGGGCTTGCCCGACAGCAGGAATATCTTCAGCCGCCCATTCCCGGCTGGGCTGGAAAGAAAGTTCTTTTAGAAAAGGAATTGCAAAAGGTAAATCTATGCGCTGGTAAAAACCGAGCAACAATACTTTACCACGGGGACGTACTGACATCAAATGAGTAGCGAGGGCTTCCATTTTACCCGTAGCATCGATCAGAAGATCAAGGGGACCATTTAACCGCTCTTTAAGAGTTTCGCGGCTCAGGTCAATTTTAGGTTCTCCGGCTACACAGCGGGCTAAACGTTCTGCCGAAAGGTCGGCCACCGCTACGTCAGCACCGCGCAAACTGGCGGCCTGGGCCGCGAACTGTCCAATTGGACCCTGACCCAGCACCAGTACTCGCTCGCCCGGCGCAGGAGCGGCCAGTTCTATCCCGTGCCAGGCGGTAGCTGCCGGGGCAATCGCCACTGCGAGCGCCGGATCAAGCTTTTCGGGCAGTAAAAATGCCTTGCGGTAGTCGGCGGAGACATATTGAGCCTGACCACCCCAGGCGGAAGTAACACCTTCATAACCGTAGGAACCGCCGATAAAAGCCATGCGTCCCAGCCAGAACTGTGGTTCAGGTACCTCCGGTCCAACTTCGATGACTTCTCCTACAGTCTCATAGCCGGGAATACACGGGAAGGGCAGCCCGGCCATTTCCACTAACTGCCCGCGCAACAACATGCGTTCGGTCCCGGCTGAAATTGAGGTATAGTGAGTCCTCACACGGATTTCTTCTGAGCCAAGCGGTCGTAATTTGACCTGCTGCAAACCAAATTGATCCGGACCGGTCACTACCAACGCCTGAGTGTATTCAAGTGACATAGTTTTTCCTGGAAAACTGGTAAACTGACAAATAAAAGGGGCGTTGCGATTACGCCCCTTTTATTATACTTAACATTCCTATGAGCCGGTGTAGGTCCGGCTACCTGATTCAACTCGAAAGTAGTCTCAGGCTTTGACCTGACTGCCTTCTTTCACACACTCCAGCATTTCAGGTACGCGGGCAAACTTCACGCGAGGACGACCCTGGGCTGCGCCACGCGATACTTCAACCTCGTTGATTTTCAGCCAGTCTTCGTAACTGATGCAGATAAGGCCTTTTTCGCTCAGGAACTGCGCTACTTTTGCCCGGTCACGATTGGCATCATCAATAGGAGTAATTTCTGGCAAGTCTTCAACCATTGACTTAACGGTAGCGGCAGAATCGGGCTTGTTTGTGCCGATAATACCACTGGGGCCACGCTTGGCCCAGCCAACCACATACTCGCCAGGAATAGTCTCGCCGGTAGCATTTACAATCACACGCCCGGCCACATTCGGGATAGTGCCGCTCTTTTCATCAAAAGGCACGCCCGGCAACACCACGCCACGGTAGCCAACTGAGCGGAAGACCAGACCGACATCTAGAGTTTCATACTGGCCGGTTCCCTGCGCTTTCATCGTGCCATCCGATTGCAAGACCAGCTTGTTTTTCTCAATTTTAATGGCGCTAACATTGCCATCTTCGCCCAAAATCTCGACCGGAGAGACCAGGAAGCGCATAGTGATGCGGCGGGGATTATTATGGGTCGTATTGGCAGCATATTTGCGAAGGGTTTCAAGGTTTTTAGTAGCATTTTTATCCGTGGAAAGGGCCTCCGCGCTGGCTTCATCCAGTTCCAGTTCGGCAGGGTCTACCACTACATCCACTCCGGCCAGTTCGCCAAATTCCTTTAACTCGGGGTTGGTAAAAGCCGCCTGCACCGGACCACGTCGCCCCAGCATTACTACTTCGCGTACTTTACTATGACGCAAAGCTTCAAGGGAGTGATCTGCTATATCGGTTTTCGCCAGTTCATCCGGGTCAGTAACCAGGATACGAGCTACATCCATGGCTACATTACCGTTACCAATAACGGCTACTCTTTCAGCCGAAAGATCAAATTCCAGGTCACGATAATCGGGGTGAGAATTATACCAGCCCACAAAAATAGTGGCCGGATAACTGCCTTTTAAGTCCTCGCCGGGAATACCCATTCTGCGGTCCGATTGCGCTCCTACCGCGTATATAATCTGATCGTAATAGGGTTTAAGCTCGTCATGGGTAACATCAGTGCCGAAGGTAACATTACCAAAATAGCGGAAATTAGGATTAGAGGCGGTGCGGTCGTAGACACGGGTAACCGTTTTGATCGACTCGTGGTCGGGGGCTACCCCCTCACGCACCAGGCCAAAAGGCGAGGGGAAACGATTGTACATATCAATCTGACAAACGAGATTACTCTGCTTGAACAACACCTCAGCAGCGTAGAAGGCCGCCGGGCCAGCGCCAATAATTGCAACTCGCAACGGACGCGCTTCTGTTCCAATAGTCTGTTCCAAGGCTTTTCTCCTGCTAAAAGACAGTGGAACTGGCTAAGTCCCACCCACGAATTAGATTATCTCAATTGATAACAGATTACTCCCATTATCTTTTCGAGCCGAATGTATTACTTCCGGCTAACAAAGATTGTGAACAGTTTTTCAATCTATGATCAATTATAGCATATTACTAAACCGGGTCTAATTCATTACTGGTTAATCTGCTATACCAGTAATCAATATTTATTTGATTTGTTATAGGTAAAGAAGATAACTACCCCTTGCCGTAAGGTTAAGAAAAGTTATTAAATCTTTTACTCTTATAAAAGTATGCTAAAATGATGGCAACAACTTTAGGCCGTCACTCGCTTATATTTCTATCAGTCCACCAGTCTTAAACAGGAGTAAAAGAGCTTATGGCATCTACGGTTATAGGCTACTTCCACAATTACAAAGAGGCTATCCAAACTCTCGACGACCTGATAGCTAACGAATATAATCCCGAATGGATTATACTGGCTTACCAGCCGCCTGATTATGCAGCGGTGGTAGACTATGATAATACGCTGGAGCAAGCGCCTGTTATCGAGTTTAAACAGGCGACCTTCGGCGCGGATATTACAGAAGAAGACTGCATTTATTATTCAAAATTACTGGAACAGGGTAATGCACTCCTGACCGTTTATGTACCTTCCAGTCCTCCGGACGAGCCGAACTGGTCGGATGAGACGGCCAAAACAATCGAGGAATTCCTGGCGGGTGGCGGAGCTTATGACCACGAAATCAGGCGGATTTACGGCAACAGGGCCGGTTTGACCACTTACCCGCAAAACCGCTACCTTGATCCTATCGGGCCGAATCAGATCAACAAAGACCGTATATACGAAAGCCGCAGCCCCCTCAACGGGGAGGTTTCAAACACCATTGGTGTGCCGGATACCAGCGATTACCTGGAAGAGTTAGAAGCATCCTCCGGGCGCCGGGTAATGACGGCCAGCGAGGTAATGGCCCTCCGCAGCCGTTCTTAATCGGCCCTTATAAGTCATAATTAGACCTTTTCAACTGGCCTGACCTCTATTGTAATAAAAATAAAAGAGGCCTGAGAATAGCTCGGTCTCTTTTATTTTGGTATTTAAGGATTACCAGATTTTCTACAGTCCGCGCCGTAAACGGGCCAGCTCCGCTCTTACTTGCTCCAGTTCGTCCGTAAGGCGCATAACCACTTCGACACCGGCCCAGTTCAAGCCCAACTCCTGAATCAAGCGGCGGACCTTACGGAGACGTATAACATCAGCTTGGGAATAGCGGGCCGGTTCGCTGTTACGCTGCACCGGATGAACCAGACCAATCTGGACACAACGTTCCACTACCGCTGGACCTAAACGAGTCATTGTGGTGGTTACTTCCAGTGAGTAGTAGATAACTTCGTTCTCAGAGCTATCATGGGCAAGCTGATTTTCGTCAAACCTCTCGCTCATCAGGCCACGCCTCCTTTCGCGCCGGTGTTACCCCGGTTTTGCAACAGCCTTGCAAACTGTTCGAGGGTTTCTCTTTCCTCGCTGTTTAAGTCCGTCGGAAGCACAACATTCACCTGGGCGTAAAGATCGCCCCGTTCGGTCGAATTAGTTCTTACCGGCATACCCTGGCCGCGCAACCTGATCTGGCTACCGTTCTGGCTATTGGCCGGGACTTTTAGCGCCAGTCGCCCACCTTTGATAGTAGGAATAGTTACTTCTCCACCAAGTATAGCCGTTGCCAGCGGCACACTTATTTTAGCATAGAGATCAGCGCCCTTGCGTTCAAAGTAACTATGCGGCAATACTTCTACCAGCAAATAGAGATCGCCGGCAGGACCACCGCCATACCCTGGCGAGCCTAAACCGGCCAGACGAACCCGCGCTCCATCATCTACACCGGATGGGATAGTGACTTCCACGCGTCTATTGGGCTTACCCGGTCCGCCGGAAAGCTCAAGCATTCTTTTAGCGCCATTAAAAGCTTCTTCCAGGGTAACCTGTACCGGGTACTCAAGATCGCGGCCCTTAGATGGTTGCCGGGTACGCGCTCCCGCACCGCCAAAAGGACTGCCACCGGCAGCCGATGGTCCATTAGCGCCGCTGAAAATCGAGTAGAAAAAGTCCGAATAGGGGCTATCTTCTCCGAAAAGATCGCCTAAATCTTCCGGGTTGACTGTACGATACTGGTAGTTACCATCACCCGGACCCGCTCCGCCATAACTGCTCGTGCCGCCACCCGGTCCGCGCATATAAACCTCAAAAGGCACCCCGGTAGCTTCGCCACCCGCCTTCTTCCAGCTTTCGTAATCTTTATAATGCTCCCCGTACTTATCGTAAATCTTGCGCTTTTCTTCGTCGCTAAGTACTTCGTAAGCTTCGCTAATCTCCCTGAACTTATCGGCGGCCTCTTTATTATCAGGATTTACGTCGGGATGGTGTTGCCGGGCGAGCTTGCGATAGGCCTTTTTTATTTCTTTGGCATCACTGTTTTTATCTACGCCCAGGATTTTATAGTAATCCTTAAAGTCTGTCGCCATGCTGTAATACCACCTCTCACACTTAAAATTAAGGCAACGGTAAATTCAACTGAATGAGACTTCCTTTAGCCCGGAGGCCTGCCCACATGCTTTTCGTTTTAAGCCTGTTGATACCAATGAGCATTTTACCTGCCTAATTTATTATACGTCTTACCAATAAGCATGTTTCGCTATACGACAGATTCAAACATAACTATAACACTTCAGTCTTTTGACTGGAATAGCTGAAGTAGTTTTAAAGTCTTACTCCTCTGTTCATCGGTGAGCTTTATGCTAAAATAGCCCAATCTCAGAGGTATTTTATCCAATCAAGGGGGATTACGTGGAAACAAAAGGCAACAAGGCAGTAGCATCTGATTTTGTAATTGGCGATACCACCGGTATGTCTATCGCTCAGTTAGCCGAAGCAACCAACAAAGTCTTTGAGGGTTACTACTCTCCGGTGAATCACACCGCCTTAGGCTACGGCTCTTTCTGCCGCATGTACAGCCTGGACGTGGCAAACTCTGTAGCAGTTCATGACCAGAATGGCCGCCTGGCCGGCCTTACTATGCTCGGTATCCGAGGAAACCGGGGATGGGTCGGCGGCTTCGGGATTACTCCCGAATTTCGTGGGCAGGGAGTAGCGCATCTACTAGTTAACGGCCTGATTGATCGCGCTCGCAGTCTGAATTTACAAACTCTCCTGCTGGAAGTGCTGGTTCAAAACGAGCCTGCGTTTCGCACCTACCAGCGGGCAGGCTTCCAGACGGGCCGCAATATGATTATAATGGCCGCGCCTGTAACACAGGTTTTACCCGCCTTACAACCCGGGCACTCCGTCCAAATGGAAATTAGCGAGGTAGAACCGGAAGAAGCTATTCGACTCGCCACTCGCATGGAACCAGCTTACGGCTTTGAGCCATGCTGGCAGCGCGAGCCTGCTACGCTTTATATGACCGCCGGTCTGCGTGGCATTGTAGCGCAACGAGGCGGTTCGCCCCTGGCGGTCCTGCTCTATTCCCACAATCCGCAAACCGGGGCTATTTCAATCGGCAACCTGACTTTTTACAATGAAGCCGCCGCTAAGGCGCTGCTGGAGCGAGCTTCAGTTAATTCAAAAATCCTGAGGACCAGAGAAGGAGCACAGGAAGAAACCTTCCGTATCCTTAACGAGCCGGAAAATAGCGAACTTTTCTCGTTATTAAGCGAAATCGGCCTACAGGAAGTGGCTCGCCAGTACGAAATGATGCTAACTCTAAGCTAACCTTCACTTTGCAGGCTGCTATGGAGTTGACACAGATAAGCTTATTTTAAGTTGAAGTCTTAGTTGCCATCCCGATTATCTGAAGGAGAAATCAGCATGAAAGCCTTTGTTAGCCGGGCTATTCCGCCTGCCGGGTTGGAAGTGTTGCAAGCCGCTCCCGATATTGAGGTTTCCGCCAACCCCTTTGACCAGGGACTAAGCCGCACAGAATTAATAGCGCATACAAAGGAGACGGACGGTCTGCTCTGCCTGCTGACCGACAGTATTGATGGATCATTTATAGCCGCCTGTCCAAATCTAAAAGTAATCAGTAATATGGCGGTTGGATACAACAATATTGATGTAGCCGAAGCGACCCGGCGTGGTATCCTGGTAACCAATACTCCCGGAGTGCTGACTGAAACTACGGCTGATTTCACCTGGGCCTTGCTGCTCGCTAGCGCCCGGAGAATTGGAGAAGGCGAACGCCTGGTACGAAGCGGAGACTGGCACGGTTGGGGGCCACTGCAACTGCTGGGAGGCGAGGTTAACGGTAAAATGCTGGGCCTGATCGGCATGGGCCGGATTGCACAGGCCACGGCCCGCCGCGCCAGGGGCTTTAATATGCGAGTGCTGTATTACAGCCGTACCCGGCTAGACCCTACCCTGGAAAACGAGCTAAATGCCAGGGCCGTCTCTTTGGATGAATTACTTGCCGAAAGTGATTTTGTGAGCATCCACGCGCCCTATACTGCCGGCACGCACCATATTATAAATGCGGAACGATTAGGCTTGATGAAACCAACCTCCTACCTGATAAACACTGCGCGCGGGCCTTTAGTTGATGAAGGAGCGCTGGTAGCAGCCTTGCAGGAGGGCAGGATTGCGGGCGCTGGCCTGGATGTTTACGAGCGCGAACCGGAACTGGCTCTCGGTCTGACCGGGTTGGATAATGTGATATTAGCGCCACACCTGGGTAGTGCTACGGTTGAAACCCGCAATGAAATGTCGCGACTGGCAGCCACAAACCTAGTGCTTGCGCTGCGAGGTGAACAACCGCTACATCTCGTCAATCCAGAGGTGCTTAAAAGCTCACTTTAACCCGGTTATAGAGCGTCGGCCAGGAACCGGCCAGAATCCTGTACGTCCGGCGGCCCCAAAAAAGTCAGAATGTATCCACTCACAAGGACAGGGCTTTCGGAATAGGCTAAGTGATGCTATAGTGATTCCATGCTTGACGAACACGAACACAGGGAGAAATATGAGTAAAAAAATCCTGCTACTGGGATTCTCGGACAGTGTCCTCACCGACTCACAGCAACAGCTCACACGTCCCGATCTGGAGGTGTTTATTGGGAAGAGCGTGGAAGATGTACGGTCCCGACTCTCGCAAACCACCATTGATCATGTCTTTATAGGGGGAAAGCTCGCTGTTGAAACTCACTTGGAGGTCGCGTGGGAAGTCCTTCAGGCCAGCGACGCGACAACGGTGCATGTGCAGGCTCGATTGGGTCCAGAAGGCTTTTTGCCCTTTGTCCAGGCAGTCCTTCGTGGGCTTATTCCCGACGAGGGGTAAAAAGTTCTTCACTCTCACTTTTGTCCGAGCTTTC
>DATAKM010000128.1:0-10197 GCA_036261665.1 Chloroflexia bacterium | reverse complement strand
TTTCCTTTCATAAAGCCCTAAACTCACCCTGTGCCGGCGTGGCTCCTTCCGGAAAGGAGCTGCAAATGAAAAAAAGACCCAATGACTCTAAAAAATTCCCTGTTAGCACGCCCGCCGTTGCCCCGGCCCCCGGCGCTCCTGACAGGGCTGCTTTAGCGGACCTTCCCGCCCGACAACCGCCCGCTTTATCCTCCGAAGAAAAGTGCCCCTTCCGCCAGCTGGTGCGGGAGTGGCTCGACTACTGCCGCTCCGACGGCCTCTCCCCGCGGACCATCCACGACTACCGGGAAAAGATTTTCAAGTTCTGGTGGTGGTGGAGCGAGCATACCCGTTACGCCGAGAGCCTGGGCGCCCACCCCCGCTTCGTCACTACCCGAGAAGCCCGCGAATTTGCCGCCTACCTCCGGACGCCCCTGGCCTTCCGCTGGGGATTGCCCGTCCCGCCCCCTAAACAAAGCCTCTCCCCGGTCTCGGTTTCCTCCTACGGCCGCTCGGTCAAGGTCTTCTTCTCCTGGCTCGAACGGGAGGGCCATATCGCCCAGAGCCCCTTCAACCGGAGCGTGCGCTTTACCAGCCGCAATAAAGCGGGCACAGTCATCAAGTGCGTGGAGGAGGAGGAGCTTAACCGGATCTTCAAGGAACTTACCAGGCCCGAAAACCTCAAAACCTACAGCGGAGCCCGCGACCTGGCCATGCTGGCCCTTCTCCTGGACAGCGGGATGCGCCGGGGAGAGCTGCTTTCGATGCGGCTGTGCGATATCGACCTCAGGCGCAACCGGGCGGTCATCCGGGGCAAGACCGGCGAGCGCACCAGCTACTTCAGCGACACCTGCCGGATCGCCGTGACCGACTACCTCCAGCACTACCGTCTGGAACAGGACGAGGAACCCGGGAGCGCTCTCTGGCTGGCGGAGGACGGCGTGCCCCTTTCCTACGGTGGTTTCGGCATGGTCGTCAGAAGGCTGGAAAAACGGAGCGGGGTGGATTTCCACCCTCACCGGCT
Source organism: Chloroflexia bacterium (assembly GCA_036261665.1). GTDB lineage: Bacteria > Chloroflexota > Chloroflexia > Chloroheliales > Chloroheliaceae > 54-19. The sequence continues at coordinate 9,194 of DATAKM010000128.1, read as the reverse complement.
GCGCCACACCTTCGCCTCGCAGCTGGCCCGCCAGGGAGTAAACGTCTTCGATCTGAAGGAGATGCTGGGGCACCGCTCGATCACGACCACCCAGATCTATGTCCAGCAGAATCCCGACCGGCTGGGGGAAGTGCACCGGGCCCATTCTCCTCTGACGGCTCTGCCGGCCGGCCAGCAACTCAGGCGCCGAGGCCGCCCCAGAAGTTCGTGAAAAGCGGTCAGGCATATACCTCCTTCTAAGATTGAAGGAGGTATATGCCTTTTTATACATTCTTATGGCGAGAGTCCTCAAAGAAAATTTGCCCGGCCTTTTCAGAACACAGTTACCCGAATTTAAGTTATACTTAAAATCAAGAGGTAGAAAAGTTTGCATGGACCATAGCAGTTTTTAATCCGGCCGGAAGTAGCTGAAAAAGAATGTTAAAATCCAGAGAATAAGTATCTATTGCATCTTCATTTAAAGCAGGCTAAAATGTTAAAGGAATGTAAATTAGTGGTACTTTTCGGTGATTTTTTGATAAATTTTGCGTTAAGACCAAAAACCGCTATTTTGCAGGGCTTTACAAAGCCTAAAATAAGAGGCACTGTCCGAATAGGGCTTATCCTCGCAAGGGGATTGAAACCCCAGCTAAGGCAAGTGTCGAAAACAATACGAAGGCGAGTCCAAAAGGGGCTTATCCTCGCAAGGGGATTGAAATCTCTCTGGTTCACAAGGGCCAGCTAGGGAGACTTTCGTCTTGAAGTGGTTCATCGTTGCAACAAGAGAAATTTTCTACCAGTCGGGTGAAGGCCAAGTGATGTAAGCCTTGGCAGAGTTTTGGGAAATGACAATGATAATTGTCAAAACTTGGGAACACTGTGCTCAAAATACCCGGAGGAGAGTTTCCGCTAAAGATAACCCTTCTAGAAACCTTCAGGGCCAATTAAACTTTCTGGTATCAGAGGAATAGGAGTTAAAAACCGACCAGGCAGCCAACCACACTGGAGCACCGGGTAGTGTTACCATGCGAGAGCCTCGGCGACGAATAGCCCGAGGCTAGCATCTCGCGGCTTTTTCCTTTCGATTACAGAGCCGTAAACCGGCTTTTGTCTCCTTCAACTAGTTTGCTTTTTCTCCAAAATTAGCCCTGTTACAACCCGCCTCTCGCAACTCCTGGTATTCAGCTTATTAGAATGCTATAATAATCTTTGCCGTTGCAACAAACCTTTATCCCCGTAGGGCATTGAAACAAGATCAAACACCCGGCGAAGGGTCTGATACCGTTTGGTTGCAACAAACCTTTATCCCCGTAGGGCATTGAAACGATCTAACTAAAGCCTTCGAGGGGATTGAAAAGCGCGTTGCAACAAACCTTTATCCCCGTAGGGCATTGAAACATGAAGCCACATACGATGACGGCATTCTGAGCGGAGTTGCAACAAACCTTTATCCCCGTAGGGCATTGAAACTCCCAGTTAAGGGCGCTGAAGGCCTGCCCGGTGATCCGTTGCAACAAACCTTTATCCCCGTAGGGCATTGAAACGAAAAGTACTAAGCGTACTTGAAGAGGAAATACTCCAGTTGCAACAAACCTTTATCCCCGTAGGGGATTGAAACAATCAGACCGTACCAGACTGGATAGATAATTTTGGAGGTTGCAACAAACCTTTATCCCCGTAGGGGATTGAAACAGTTTCATGAGTTACTGGCGTACGCTAAATCAGCTATGTTGCAACAAACCTTTATCCCCGTAGGGGATTGAAACATAATTTCGACGGGTTGATCTGGTATAGAACCGTAATGTTGCAACAAACCTTTATCCCCGTAGGGGATTGAAACAACCAATCGCACCCGGCATCATCAAAATCACCGCCAAGTTGCAACAAACCTTTATCCCCGTAGGGGATTGAAACAACAGTTAAAGGGTGGAAAGTTATCGCCTGATCAGGCGTTGCAACAAACCTTTATCCCCGTAGGGGATTGAAACTCTTCTACGAACATCGGAATAAAACCTAGGATAGACGTTGCAACAAACCTTTATCCCCGTAGGGGATTGAAACCATCCTGGATGCGGTCGGTTGCCCTTACCGGCTCAAGTTGCAACAAATCTTTATCCCCGTAGGGGATTGAAACTACTATCAAGCAGCCGGGTAAGGCATAAGGAAAATTAAATAGTCTACATTCAATTAGACTGCTTATAACTACTATCAAAATCTGAAGAAAGGGAGGTCAGATTGTACCGGGAGGCCCTCTTATGTTACCATTGGCTTAAGCGTTGGAGTCATTCCTAAGTTAGCAGTATGTAATTAAGAGGGAAGTTTGACCGAGGCAGCTGAAAAGTATTACATCCTTGAAGAGTATCTGGCCTTCGAAGAGAAAAGCGGCCAGAAAAATGAATATTACCAGGGCCAGCTCTACCAGATTGCGGGAGGTTCAGCTCGCCATAACCTGATTGCCAGTAATATCAACGCGATCCTCAACTCAGGGCTGGTGGACTACCCATGCCTGGTCTTTAGCGGTGATATGCGCATCCTGGTCGAAGAGCACCACCTGTATACCTATGCCGATGGAAGCGTGGTATGCGGGGAAGTGGAGTTCGCTCATAACCGGGAGGATACCGTCACCAACCCCATTTTACTGGTGGAAGTGCTCTCGAAGTCCACTCGCAACTATGACCGGGGGGATAAGTTTGAGCTTTACCGGGCTATCGAGGCTTTACAGTATTACTTGATAGTGGACCAGGAGCGGGTCTTTGTGGAATTTCACCGGAAGCTGGAGGATGGCAACTGGCAACTAGAAACGCTTACCTCGCTTGACCAGAGCCTTAAACTGCCGGAACTGGGCAACCTGGAGTTAAATCTGGCTCGGATCTACAGCAAGGTCACCTTTCCTCCTCGCCCTGTCAGGCGCTTGCGCCAGGAACTTATTCCCCATCCCAATCCTGCTGAGTAGCTTTTCTTTAATTCCATCCCCTGTTACTTCGGGATAAGCAACTATCTCATGCGTCTGCCCGATCTTACCGTTTTAGGCTGGCTCAGCCACGAAGCTTTCCTTCCCGGCCAGTTTGAGCGCCTTTGCCTGAAGGTACTCCCTGTACCGGATACTATTTCTTCCGAACACGGATCTTCCTGGTGGACAGGATAGCGGTAACTTTATGGAACAGAATTCGTATAACTTATAAATGTACGAATAACTGGCTTGTCACCGCATGCGGGACTAGAAAGCTGACGGAATAAAGTTTATGTATAACAATTATCCAAACCACCATCCCTACGGTGGGCAGGACGAACGCAACGCATATCCACCCGAGGGTTACCGGCCCGAAAATTACCCGCCCGGGATCTACCAATCTGGAGCTTACCAATCGGAGGGCTACCGGCCGGATCACCGGCCTTACCCGCCCGCGCCCAACCACGATGCCTCTTTCAGCGAAGCGGGCCTGGCAATCACTATCGGGCTGGGGGTGATGTTCCTGTTAATAATGGTCGGTTTTCACTCGTTTTTCTTTTTCCCGATACTATTTTTCTTCTGGCCGTTCTTCTTTTGGGGGCCGCGGCACCGCAGGTACTACCGGCGCACCCGCAATGACGGCCGCCATTATGACCCTTACAATCAATATAATCAGGGTTATTACCAGGGATGGGGCCAGTATCCACCCCAGAATAATTACGCGCCACCTCAGGGCTGGCCGCAGAACTCTTACCGGCCTTCCGGCTGGCCAGAGCCTCCCCAGCCCGCCAATCCGACCCAACCGGCCGACTCGGAACGCAAGGATATTTAGCAGGGTTTAGCTTTAAAAGGAACTGACCTCTTATCTCCGGGGTCAGTTCCTTTTTCATATTTCATAAGAAGCGTAAGAGCATGGCTCTACTCGGTACCTATTTCACCTTCACAAGAGCGGACAGGATATCCTACCCTTTCCAGTCCAACTGATGAGTGGCCTGCGCTAGTCGCACTCCTTATTTTGTCAAAAATCGCTGATAAGTTCTAAGGCGCTGTAAACCAGGAACAGGGCTAAAAGGATGTTTACAGCAAGCCTGGTACGGGGATGTCGCAAGTACCTTTTTATGATAGTTCCAAATAAGGTCCAGCTGGAAATGGCGCAGAAAGAAATAAGTGCCAGCGCTAGCACTGCCATCAGTTGGAGCAGTATACCGCTAAGCGGTGCCAGAAATGTGGCAAACAGGGTCAGGCCGTAGATTATTAACTTGGGATTCAGCAGTTGCAGGAGTACACCCCGCATAAAGCCCAGAGGCTGTGTGTTTCCGTCTTCAAAGGCATAATTGGCTTTGAGAATTGCCGCAGCCAGGTACAGAATATAGCCGGCGCCAGCATAGCGTAACACTGGTTCGTACTGAGGAAGAAGAGTGAGAAAGGAAGCGCTGACCCATACGCACCCGAACATAACCAGAAAAAACCCGGCAGTAATGCCAAACAGGTAGTTTAAGGTTTTTCGGTAGCCGTGCAGCGCCCCCATGACAGCACTGGAAACGTTGTTGGGTCCGGGGGTAAAGGTTGAAACGCAAATAAAAGTCAGTGTTGACAGGATATCAATTGACATGGCTGGTTTCTCCTCTGTTATCAGGCACACCAAACTAAACCTTACCCGGCACCTACTAGCTGTACCTCGGTAAGATACAGGATAGTAACAGGCTATTTGAAAGCTTTAAGTCAGGGAAAAGTTTAATTGCCCTCTACTGCTTGAGCTGTTTGGCATATTCACCGGGAGTGATACCTATTATCTTTTTGAAGCGGTGAGTAAAGTGACTTTGACTGCCGAACCCTACCTGGTAGGCCACATCCGGTAAGGGTTGGCCTTTCGCCAGCAACCGCTGGGCCTGCTGTACCCGGACAGTTTCCAGGTAAGTATGGGGAGGCATACCTGTTTCATTGCGAAAGAGGTGCAAAAGATAATAGCGGCTCAAGTGGACATACTCAGCCAGTTCTGAGAGCGAAATAGCCCGGGCGTAGTTTTCCTCAATGTAACGGCGCATCTTTTTTACAGCCAGATGCTCATAACCGATTTTCTGCTCGGCAGGTTTCCTGTCGCCAAAGCGCCTGATGAGTTCCACCAGCGTCCAGAGAAACTTCGACTCGACTTCGAGAGAACTCTCATTATTTCTAAGCGCGGCGTGCAGGGAACGCACAGCACCGGCCATTTGCATGTCGTCAGCCCGAGGAACGGCAAAAGCAGGTATGGCCGCGCTGCCAGGTAATTCCTGTAGGGTGGTTCGGATATGCTCAACAGTAGGGTAAAAAGCGCTGTAGCCAAAGCCCAGTTCGTTTACCGGTTCCCCGGTATGCATCTCTCCGGGATTAAGCAGAATGAGCCCATTTATGGGAGTAACAAATTTTGTGGTGGCAAAGGAGAAGGATTGGAGACCCCTGTCTACCACCGCTACCACATAATAATCATGACTATGCCTGGGATAACTGTGGGCGGCGTGAAAAGCCTGGAAATAGTTTAAATTTAGTTCTTTATGATGCCCGAGGAGACTCCAGTTGTTACTGCTCATGATTCTCTCGTATGGGTGTACTTTCTTCTAGATTAATTAAGAAACTTAGGATTTCCCGTCAAAAATTATAGCAGGTGCGGTAGGGGTGCGTATTTCATAATATTGCTTTTGAAACCAGGCGCTCAGGCCAGGAAGTTTTGTGCATAACAATCCAACCGGGTAGCTCTTCTTAAAGTCAGTTTCCGGATATCTAGTAGCGCCACTTCTATCTCTATTCTTTTTTTTCTCGCCTGTATTAGTTAGCCGGGTTGGCTCAGCCGGATGGCAAGACCGGTGTAGCGCCCGGCCCGGTGTTGTTTGGAACCGGAGGAGTCAGACGTCCCAGCTTTACCCTCGTTCTCAACCTCAGCCTTCACCCGAGGTCCGTTCTTGACGGCCATTACCAGGGCCTTTTTGCTCCCGACCATTACCACCAGTTTTTTAGCCCTGGTGACGGCGGTGTAAATCAGCTTTCGCTCCAACAGCATAAAATGGCTCATGGCTACCGGCACCACCACTACCGGGTACTCCGAGCCCTGGCTTTTGTGGATCGAGACGGCATAAGCCAGGGTCAGCTCGTCCAGCTCGCCGAAGTCGTACTCCACCTCCCGCTCGTCCTCCAGCCTGACCCTGACCGCCTGCTCTTCCAGGGAGATCGCCATAATCGTGCCGCCGTCTCCATTATAGACCTGCTTGTCGTAGTTATTCCTCAGTTGCAGCACCTTGTCTCCCATCCGGAAGAATCGGGCTCCGTACTGCTTCTCGGGCTTGTGGGGCGAGGAGGGGTTTAAGACTGCCTGCAACTTCTCGTTGAGGTAGCCCACTCCCGCTTTGCCCCGGTGCATGGGAGCCAGCACCTGGATCTCCTCGGCCTTGAAACCGAACTTCTGGGGAATGCGCCGGGAGACCAGCTCCACTACCGGTTCCCCGGCCTGCTCGGGGGCGTCCTCCTTGAAAAAGAAGAAGTCCCTGATCTCGCCGCCGGTGAGGGGCAGCAGTCCCCGATTAATCCGGTGGGCGTTGGTGATGATGGCGCTGCCCGCCCCCTGCCGGAAGATCTGGTCGAGCCGGACCACCGGCACCGCCTCGGAGTGGATGATGTCGGAGAGGACATTGCCCGCTCCCACGCTGGGCAGCTGGCCGGCATCTCCCACCAGGAAGAGGCAGGTGCCGGTGGCGATCCCTTTGAGGAGGGCATAGATCAGGAGAATGTCGAGTATGAAAACTTCATTCACTACCGCGATATCGGCCTCGATGGGCTGGCCCTCCCTGGGAGCCACTCCAGTGCAAGGCCAGGAGGGAAGAAAACACATACCAGCTATGCCCAGCAGCAACATGGCAAGACAGATAATAATTTGGTATACCGCTTCTTTTTAGCTTGAACCTGTGAACTTCCCTTCCGTAATGGCTTGTTGCTGCTCCGGCAGCTTATGAGCTGTTTATAAGGTTGCCGGATATTCTAGCTATTACTTTCACGCTATCTCCTTATCAATATTGACACGGAATAGTCAGTGTGACGGCAAATAAAGTTTAAACCTATCCGGAATTCCACCTTTTACTTGAGATGGAATCTTTACCCCTTATTGGCGACCACACAACTAAAGTGGTTAGCCCCACCGCCGGGCGGTCCCGCTTTGATTTGTGGCCCATTGAACCCTACAACTTTGATGCCGCTGAGAGTATCGTTGCCTGAAAGGGTTAAGCCTGGCCCTGTCACTCCCGTGCCGGTTATGACCACTGCCGGGCCAGTATTGCTACAGCTACCCTGAAGTGTCACCCCGGTAGGTACTACCGGCAGGGTAGCGGTAATCACAATTGGACCGAGCGAAGGCGCAAAAGTAATGACCTGCTGCCCGGAGCCCAGGGCCGCATCCTGTAAAGCCCGGTGCAAAGTGCCGCAACTGGTGTCGTCACCCGTACTGGTTACGGTTAAAGAGCAGCTACAGCTATAGATATTCGGCTGAATATCTAGCTGGAAGCTCGTAATCGTTGCAACATTGCTCGGACCGTCATCTACCACATGTAGCTTCCAGGTTCCATTGATTGGCACATCCTTTAAGTCGGAAAGCGGTTGCTCAGGCTGGTAACTGCCGGTGAAAGGAGCAGAACCGTTGCCAATTGCTGTCACTGCCGCGTCATCCAGTACTGTGCTGGTAAAGTTATGGCCCGTACCTCCACGTTGCGAAATCAAGGTCACGGCTTGTCCATTCGGCGCGATCAAGGTGAAGATTAAATCTCCATCAAAGCTCATGGTGGCTGAAAGAGTCACTTTGATCTTACCTGCCTTGCCGCTGGTATTCACTGTGACCGGTACATCAGCCCCTGTTGGATTATTGTCCGGTACTGTTACCCCACCTCCGCTGTAGGCATAGTGCTGGTTAACACCGAGCGAGGCCGAGCCAATTACAAAGGTGAGCTCATAGGTTGTTACACGCCCCCCGATATAGTTCACTATCTGATGTAACGTTACCCGGTCGCCGCATTGCGCATTGGAATTGATCTGGACCAGGTAATCGGTGCTGTTAACCCCGGTCGAGTTGGCCGCAATGTCGGCATAGGCTGAACTGCCCTGCACGATTGTAGCCGGACCACTACCCACCGTCAGGGTGCTGCTGATCGCGCTGGCGGTCACACTTCCGCTGTTCTTCAGCGTGATCTGCACTTTGGCTGTTTCTCCTGCGTCTATAACACCATTATTATTGCCGGAGTTTTCCGCTACATTGCTAGCAGTGGCATTCAGAACTGGTATATTGTTGGGAATATCGGCCTTGAAAATACCCCGCCCGTGAGTGACTGCCAGCAGGGTGGTGCTGTTGCCCAGCCAGGCCAGTTCATTGACCGGTGCGTTGGTCGGCCCGTCTCCCGGCGTGACCTGCCAGTTCTGCCCGCCATCCTCGCTGGCAAAGAGACCGATAGTGGTACCCACGTAGAGCCATCCAGAGGCGTAGGGATGGACTGCCATGCTGTAGATCGGCACCTGGGGCAGCTTGTTGCTACCTGTCCCGGTGACATCCGTCCAGCTACCCGCCGCGCCGTTATTCGTGGTCTTGAGCAGGTTGCCGCTGGTAAAGCCGCCCAGGCTGACATAGACCACGCTGGAGTTCTGAGGATCAATCGTGATGCGGTTAATCGCGCGATTCGGAGAGCCGCCCGGCAGATTGGCATCCACCTCCATCCAGGAAGGAGAAGCCGCAGTGCCATTAGCGGTGTAGTAGATCTGGCCGCTGGTCCGCCCCACCCAGATGACATCCGGGTTGCCTTTGGCTACTGCTACTGCGGTGATACATGATCTGGGGCTTGAGCCGCAGGTTGAACTGGGAATGGGCAAATTGGGAACCTGACTCCAGGTGGGAGTAGTAGCCTTGACGTTAGAGCTTCTCCAGAGGTGATTGGCACCGCCATACATAGTAGTCGGACTGTTGGGATCGAGGATGAACGGGGCGATAAAGCTAGCATAACTACTGTTTGCTTCCGATATACCGCTATATATGTAGCTGGAGGATAGCCCACCGTTGGTGCTACGGTGGATATTCAGGTAAGTATATTCACCATAATAATAATTGGGGTCGGTCGGGTCAGCGGCAGCAAAGCCACCATCACCACCGAACATTGCGTTCCAACTCTGAGGATCACCGGAGTAAACCTGGGTGCCGTTGTCCTGAGCACCTGCCACAACCTTGCCGTTGATCGAGTTGCCCGCTCCACCGTAGAACTGCGTG
>DATAKM010000127.1:0-11472 GCA_036261665.1 Chloroflexia bacterium | reverse complement strand
TTTCCTTTCATAAAGCCCTAAACTCACCCTGTGCCGGCGTGGCTCCTTCCGGAAAGGAGCTGCAAATGAAAAAAAGACCCAATGACTCTAAAAAATTCCCTGTTAGCACGCCCGCCGTTGCCCCGGCCCCCGGCGCTCCTGCCAGGGCCGTTTTAGCGGTCCTCCCCGCCCGGCAACCGCCCGCTTTATCCTCCGAAGAAAAGTGCCCCTTCCGCCAGCTGGTGCGGGAGTGGCTCGACTACTGCCGCTCCGACGGCCTCTCCCCGCGGACCATCCACGACTATCGGGAAAAGATCTTCAAATTCTGGTGGTGGTGGAGCGAGCATACCCGTTACGCCGAGAGCCTGGGGGCCCACCCCGCTTCGTCACCACCCGGGAAGCCCGCGAGTTTGCCGCCTATCTCCGAACGCCCCTGGCCTTCCGCTGGGGCCAGCCCGTCCCGCCCCCTAAACAAAGCCTCTCCCCGGTCTCGGTCTCCTCCTACGGCCGCTCGGTCAAGGTCTTTTTCAACTGGCTGGAACGGGAGGAACACATCAAACTCTCTCCCTTTAACAAAAGCGTCCATTTCACCAATCGGCACCGCCAGGACCGCGTGATCAAGAGTGTGGAAGAGGCAGACCTGGCCCGCCTGTTCGGCGTGCTTACCCGGCCAGAGAGGCTCGCTACCTACCTGGGCTGCCGCGACCTGGCAGTCATTGCTCTCCTGGTAGACAGTGGCATCCGCCTGGGAGAACTGCTATCGATAAGGACGAGCGACCTGGATTTGGCGCACAACCGCTGCCAGGTGCGGGGCAAGACCGGCCAGCGCTACGCCCTTTTCAGCGAGACCTGCCGGACGGCCCTGGTCAACTATCTGCACCACCCCAAGCGCCCTTCGCAAAATCCGGGCTCCGGTGAGGAGGCTACCTCCATCTGGTTAACCGGGGACGGGCTGGCGCTCAGCTACTACGGGTTGGAGTCCATTATCCGGCGCTTGAAAAAAGAGAGCGGGGTGAACTTTCACGCCCACCGCTTGCGCCATACTTTCGCCAGCCTGATGGCTCAAAAAGGGGTCAGTGTTTTTGACCTGAAGGAGCTGTTGGGGCATACTTCCATCACCACCACCCAGATCTATGTCCAGCAAAATATTGAACGGCTGGCAGAGGTGCACAGACCCAATTCCCCGCTGGCCGGTCTGGCGCTTGGCGAGCAGCTCAAGCGCAGGCCCGGGCGCCCTCGCAAGGAAAGGTAAACACTAATCCAGAATATTTCTTTCTTTTTCCTACAGAGAGGTTAATCTCTGGTTCAAGGTTTAGCCGGATATTCCAGCCAGTTTCGTAGTGGGTTTTCCTATCCGGAAAACCCTTTTTTATGCAAGCGGAAAGAAGTAACTGAGGCGAATGTGCTAATAGTCTAAAGGGGGTATGGTTCAGGCCAATTACCCAAACCAATAGACCAATACTAAGGCCAGAATGCAGGAACGGAGCAGCCATGAAAAAGAGCACCACGAGCAGAAATTTAGCTCAAGTTAATACAGAGAAGAATAATAAAACGGCTCCTTCAAAAACTGGAAGTGTAAACGCTCTCTTTGCCTCTACCCGAAGCCTGCCAGGAGTAAAAGAGGGTGTGGGGGGGTTTAGCGAGTTGGTGGAAAGCTGGCTGGCCTACTGCCAGGCGGATGGTTTGTCTCCCGAAACCCTCCAGGACTACAGCGACAAGGTTTCAAAGTTCGGCTGGTGGTGGCAGGAGCATACCGGTTATAGCGAAGAACTGGGAGGGCACCCCCAGTTTGTAACCGTGAAAGAGGCCAGGGAGTATGCCGCCTATCTCCGGGAGCCGCGCAGCTCTCGCTGGGGCAGCGAAGTGCCGCCAGCCAAAGAACAGCTTTCCCCCGCCTCCATTTCCTCCTACGGCCGGGCGGTCAAGGTCTTTTTTAGCTGGCTGGAGCGGGAGGGTTTTATAGACAAAACGCCTTTCAATAAAAGTGTGCGCTTTACCAACCGCCACAAACAGGACCGGGTAATCAAATGTGTCGAAGAAGAAGGGCTGGCAAAACTGTTCGCCGTCCTTAACCGGCCGGAACGCCTTGCCACCTTTGTGGGACAAAGAGACCTGGCTATCGTGGCTTTACTCTTGGATAGCGGTATTCGGCTTGGGGAGTTACTTTCGTTAGAGGTGAAGGATCTTGACCTGGGGCATAATCGCTGTACGGTACGGGGTAAAACCGGCCAGCGCTGCGCTCTTTTCAGCGAAGCCTGTCGCAGCGCTCTCTGCGCCTATCTCCAGCACGAGCAGTTTCAATACTGCGCTTCCAGGAACGGTTCTGGAAGAAATCCCCTCTGGCTGACCGCTGACGGAGAGCCGCTCAGCTACTATGGCTGTGAAGCTATCATCAGGCGGTTGCGCCGGGAGAGCGGGGTACACTTCCACGCCCACATGTTACGCCATACCTTTGCCACTACCATGGCCGGGCAGGGCGTGAATGTCTTTGACCTGAAAGGCCTGATGGGTCACACTTCCATTCTGACCACTCAGATCTATGTCCAGCAAAATGTCGAACACCTGGCAGCTGTACATAAGCCTCGCTCGCCCCTCACCACCTTTTCCAAGGTGGGCAGCCAGATCCACCGGAGGCGCGGCCGTCCCAGGCAAGCCCCTTAGGCATCTTACCTCAGCCTCTTTCCGAAGACCAGGTAATTCAGGTCAACAGCCAGTACCTGGCAGATCTTTGTGGTCAGATAACTGTTTGGAGAGAGGGCCAGTTTGTAGTTACAGTAAAGGCCGATGCACTGGGAAGAGCGCCCGACTGCCTGGGCCAGCCATTTTCTGGATTTACCCATTTCAGCCAGTCTCCGGTCTATCGGATGAATGGCTCTAAGAGGATAAACCTCTCTGGTAACTGACGGCTGAATGTGTAAGGTGTTGCTTTGCCTTTTTCTTTCAGGGCCGCAATCGATAACCTTATTCTTCTTGGCCAGAACTTCTTTTTTCATCTTAGCTACCGCTCAGTCCATTTCATGAGATTCTTGTGGAATGTTTTTGATAAGGTAATAATATTTACCGCCCGGCTTAAACTTGGAGTAATCAAAGCCTCTCTCACCAATACGGTGAAAACTATACTCCTGAGCGTGGCTGGTTTTATGGTACTTGTCCAGGATAGCTTCCACTCTTGAGGGGTTATAGGACTTAGCCAGCCAGTTTGTCAGGACCTGGCGCCAGAGGTCAGGATCAACTACCTGCTCTAGGATAAGCTGGGCTTGCAATTTGCCTGGAGTGAGCCCTGTAATTTCATGGTAAATCTCAACCGCTGCTTGCCTGTCATCTTCTTGCGCCCGGTCAGATTCCTGAATAGTTCCGGTAGAGGTGGAGTGGTAGTGGTAGGGAGGGTTTATATTGCTATCTTCCCCTCTTCTTTCCCCTTTATAGTTATTATTATTTAAAGAGTCTGGGTATGGCTGATCTACAAGCTTGACTGGTTCTTGGCCTGACCGGTCTACACCACTGACCGGTGTCAGTCCATCCTTTTGACCATTTCGCTCCCCTAACCGGTCAAACTCCTTGACTGTAGCCGGTCCATCCTCCAGACCGTTATACCCGGATTGGCAGTCAAAGCTGTTTACTATTTCCAGCAAGCTGCCTGATTGGTCAATTTCACTGACCGGCTCAGGTCTACCCGCTTGACTGCCTGGCTCGGAAAGCCGATCAGCGCTGTGGACCTGTTCAGGTCTATCCGGTTGACTGATCCAATCTGCTAACCGGTCAGCCCGCTTGACCTGCTTGCCAACACAAAGGCCAGAGTCATCCACCGGGCTGACCTTCGATACCGCTTGCCCGGGTGCCGTCCGGTTTTCAGCCGCATATAACCGCTCTTGCTCTTCGCTATTAAGGGCCGCAGAGCTTAAGCGGTAAGCAAAACCATTTCCACAGGCCACCCGCTGGATATAACCGCGGGCAAGTAACAGCCTGATGCCGTCAATTACCCCCTGGCGGGAGAGCCCGGTTAGTTGGTTAAGGCGGCTAAGGCTGAGTACCACCTGGGTTTGGTCGCTATTCTGTAAGTTGCGGAGAATAACGCAACTGACCTTCAATTCAGCAAGAGATTCTGTTTCAACCAGCATACGGTCAACTAGCCGGTCTAATGTTGCAGGCGTGGCACTATAGAGTCTTCCGGGTAATTCTTCCCTCATTCACTCATCCTTTCTGATGACTATATTTCCGGAATAGCTAACCGAAACTAGTAAAAAAAGAGACCGGCCAGGTGTCGCTTCGGGTACAGGACTAACCCTGCATCCGTACTATCAGCCTGGCCGGTATAAGTTGATCACCCCCTTTCTGGCTGTAAGAGTTTTCGGAAAAGATTGTCAGGAGGAGGAAGTTAAAAGTTCTTGACTACTCTGGTAATTATGCCTGGCTACTACTTTGCTGTTTCCAGGCACAGGTGGAGTCTAAACGGTTGCCCTCACCAAAAATTAACCGTTGGCGACTACTGGCGGCTTAAAGCTTTTTGCCACTAACACTTTATTTTGTGCAATTATTCACACTAAAAGAAGGTATCCAGAAGGGTGAAAGATTTCACACAACCGGTCAGCAAAAGAACTTAAATCATTTTCTCCAAAAATTAGCTGGTAGTGACTAGAGGAAGAGGTTCACACCCTAAAATGAAGTAGAAATTTTAATTATCCGCATTTTCCCCGGCGGATCAAAGCTTCCTGAAACGGGAAGAACTGCCGAAGTTTATTAACCGGCAGAGCGTGGAAACAGGTTTCTAACTGGAAATGAAATCCTTAGTTTGAAAGATTCTAAGCAGCGCTGCCGGGATAATTCCGGGTGGCTGGCATTCTTCTGAAGAGAGGCTTCTGAAAAGATAAGGCAAGTATTCTAAGCCTGATTTGCCAGGACATTTTCAGAAGTATCACAAGCAACGTTATCGAGCAGCAGTTATCGCGACAGAGAGTACTTTAAGAATTCAATACTCAAGTTAATGGGAGGTGTTGTATGCTTACCACAAATTCTCCAGCACCTGACGGTCCCCCTAAAACAGGCCTGACCTCCGTACCGGCTACTAACCGGAGTGGAAAAGAGATAGCTTCGGCCTGGAAAAAAGCCCTATATGAACTGGCCAGTAGAACCGGGAAGGCTTTAAAGCGCTCAAAATGGAGCAGGTTATTACTGTTGACGGTGGCAATTCTGGCCCTGGTCTTTGCCCCGGGCTGGTTTTATCTGTTGGCCGGTTATGCTCTTTACCGCCTTGGCACAAAAGCAGGTCTTGCTATAAAGGTCAGCCCCTGGAAATTGCTCAGAAAGCTCCTGCTCTTACTCTTAGGAATAGCGCTCATTCTTCTCCTGATTAAAGAGGAGAGCAGCCGCTTTACCGCCCCAGACGGCTCTCCTTACAACTCTTCCAGTTCCAGCCCGGCCGCCACTTCTCCCTCCGGTACCCCTCACCAGCTCCTACTACATCCATAATGCCCAGAAAGTATAGTACTTTCTCGCCTTATCGAATGAAGTCGATCATCCCATTAACAAGCTCAGCCTACCTGCTTACAAGCCGCCCTGTGACCTCTCCGGTCAAGGGTGGCTTTTATTATTGGCAGTGAGCTGAGTATCAGGAGGCGGTCATGCCAGAGATAACAGGTTTACTGGAGAAACTAAATTCTTCACAACAAAGGGCCAGCACCACAAGCGGCTGGATTCTGCTGAACGCCGGGCCGGGAACAGGCAAGACCCTGGTAGGGGTATGCCGAGTAGCGCACGGCCTGGTTGTTCAAAACATCCCACCCCACGAAATCCTGGCGCTCACCTTTACCAACCGGGCGGCCGGGGAGTTCCGGGAGCGGTTGTCACAGCTATTGCCCGAAGGCAGCCAGGCGGTCCGGGTAAATACTTTTCACAGGCTGGCTCTCTCCCTCCTGGAAATCGAGCGAGGGGAAAGAGCGAAAATCCTGGAACCGGGCAGGCGGCAGCAACTCCTGCTCGATCTGACCCGGCAATATCTAAAATGCCGCCCGGTGGAAGCGAAGAGTAAGAGGTGGCAGGAAAAGGAGTACGGGAACAGGTCCTATCCGGAGTGGCTGGCTGAAAAAGCCGGGGAAGCGCTAAGCAGGCTGAAAGCCCGTAATTTAACCCCTTCCGCTTATCCGGGAAACCGGGAAGTAGCTTCGGAAAGTGACAGGCTTATCGGGTACCTCTACCCGCTCTACCAGAGCTACCTGGAACAAACCGGGCTATTCGACCTGGACGACCTGGTACCGGTGGCGACTGAAACCCTCCGAAACTCTCCCTGGCTGGCCAGGATACCGGGGGTAGGCGTAAGGCTGGTGGTAGTGGACGAGGCCCAGGACGTGGAGTTTGCCCGGCTGGAACTAATGCTGGCTCTTCTCAAAGCAAGCCGGTCAGAGCTCAACCGGGAGGGGGAAGTGCTGGCGGTAGGAGACGAGTTACAGCGCATTTTCTGCCCGGCCGGTGCCGGTGTCTTTGAGCGGCTGGCAAGTGAAGGGCCCGGGGCCAGTAGGCTGGAACTGGATGAGGAGTACCGCTTCGGCCCGACCATTAATGCCGCCGCCAGTCGCATCGCTGCGGCCCTGGGCTACGAAAGGAACGTACGGGCCCACCGGTTGCTGGACGATCCTGAGCAGCGCTTCCAGCCCCTTCTTTCCGGTAGAGCAGAAGTACGGGTGAAACCAGGCCAGCTACCGGTAGCGATATATGCCGCCGGGGATCAAACCGAAGAAGCGGAGTTTATAGCGGAAGAAATAGACCGAGTGCAGGCACTTGTGCCGGCTGTTTCGGTAGGAGTGCTCGTCCACACTCGCAGGCAGTTGCCTGCCCTTATAGAGGCTTTGGAGCAGAGAGCTATAAGCTTTCAGCTTAAGCAACCGGAAGAGGAAACCGGTGCAATTAAAGCGCCGGAAAGAGCCAGGTCGCTTCCATTAACCCCTGATAGTAAGCCCGAACCGGCTTTGACGGTCAGCCTCCTGACCATCCACGCTTCAAAAGGACTCGAATTTGACCTGGTAATGCTACCGGGCCTTGCGCTCAACCTTTTTCCGTCCAGCCCTTCCGACTCGCGCAGCGCTTTGATGCTCTGGCTGACCGGGCTAACGAGGGCCAGGTACCTGGCTTACATGAGCTTCCCTCAAAAGATAGTGAACAGGAAGGGCCACTACCAAGAAGCCGGACCTTCACCTTTCCTTTCCCTGCTTCCCCGGCTTTAGCTTTTTAGTAGGAGGTAAATTAAGATGCAAGAATTGAAAGAACCGGAGACTGTGGTTAGCAAGGCTCAAACTCCAGAAAAGATCCGGAGCTTACTCCAAAAGACACACTGGCAAGAGGAGGAGTACCAATCTCTCAAGGCCTTTTTACTGGTAACGCCTGAAGAAGTAGAGGAAGCCCTGGCAGCCGTCGATATAGAAGAGCTGCTGGCAGGGCTGGGCTACCGCTTTCCTCACGGCCTGGCACATCCTCAAATCCGGTGCTTTATGCATCCCGATAACCGGCCTTCCCTAACCCTCTACCGGCGCGGCAGCCCGGCTCGCTATCCCAACACCTGTTACTGCTTTGGCTGCCGCCAATCTCTCAACCCGGCCAGCGTTTTAACCCGGTTTTATGGCAAAAGCTATCCCGAAGCGCTGGACTACCTGCTGGGCGATTGCCTTTTGTCCCCACGCCAGCTACTCAGGCGGGAAATAAGAGAGCGCCTGGCGAAAAAACATAGTGGTAAGACCGAGGCGGAGAAAAAGGTAACTTCGTTTCCGTCACTTATCCAGGAGATAAAACCAAAAGAAAAGGAAGTAGAACCGGCAGAGTCTGCTAACTCATACTTGCCGGATGACCCGCAAATACAGGTTCTCCTTAAAGTTGCGGTTGAGTTTTACCGCTTACAGTTGCTTAATTACCCTCCTGCGCTCGCTTACCTCTTAAAGAGAGGGCTTTCCTCCGAAACTATCGAGAAATACCGGCTGGGGTACGCCAGCGGGTTTGGGCTGGCAAACTGGCTCAGCCAGCACAGGCTTGATCTCTCTGTGGCGCGCCAACTGGGGCTACTCGGCGAGGGTCTCTCAGAGCGGCTGGCCGGGCGGATTATTCTTCCCGCCTCTATCCCCTGCCCTTCCTCTACTGTGCCTGAAGAGCATAAAGTGCTGTTCCTGGCCGGACGTCTTCTACCAAAGGAGTACAGCGAGAGTGCCTTGAAGGGAGTAAAGGTAAGTTTTCGGGCTGACACTACGCAACTTCCACCAAAATACCTGGGACTGAGGCTGCCAAAACCGGTATCAGCAAGCCTGGAGGCCCTTCTTTCTATCCTGCAAAAGTTGTCCCGGGAAGAGCGGTATATCCTGGGAGTAGAAGGGCCTTTTGACTGGCTGGTCGCCCGGCAATGGGGTTACCCGGCCCTCTGCTTCTACGGTATTTCGCCCGGCAGCCTTGCACTTGAACAACTCAAGCAGGCTTTAATGGGCGGAAGACTGGCCAGGCTCTATCTCTGCCTGGATAATGACCCGCCTGAAATATGCCCGGATGGTTCTCTGCGACCTGGCCCCGGGCAAAGGGCTGCACATTCTTTAGCGCTCCAGTTGGGAGTGAATAAAGTGGGGCAGGTATCCTTACCACCCGGATTTAAGGACCTCGCCAGTCTGGCACAAATCCCCGACGGCCAGCTCCTCTTCGCCCGTTCCTACCATACTGCTGTTACTACCTTATTCGTTTAGCCGGTTTCCCTTCAAAACCCTATTCAAAATTAGAAAAGCACCGGCTACACACCGGTGCCATAAGACAGGGGAGAGATGAGGATCTATCTCCAGAAAGGAGGGTGGGCCTCCTCATCTGTCATTATGAACAAGCTCTGCTCTAATAGCCGCTTGACTCTCAAGACCCACCGCCCGATCAGCGAGAAAGCGCAAGACCGCAGGTCTCAGTGGTGAGGTTTTCAACTTCTGTTCCTCTTTTACGCCCATGGCCTGACTGGTCCCGCCGATATCCATGCGAAAGCGCGGCGACTCAGCCAAGTTCCTGGGCCAGTCCGATGAGCAGTCCTTCCAGTCCGCGGATGTAGCAGAGCCGGTAGGCGTCCTGGTACTGGACTACTTCGCTGCTGACAAGCTCTGCGCCGTGCTTGCGAAGCCGGGCGAGCGTATCGTCGATGTCGTCCACGGTAAACATGACGCGCAGGTAGCCCAGAGCGTTCACCGGGGCGTTGCGGTGGTCGGCGACCACAGGAGGCGTGATGAAGCGCGAGAGCTCAAGCCGGCTGTGGCCGTCTGGTGTGCGCATCATAGCGACCTCAACACGCTGGTCGCCCAGTCCGGTGACGCGCCCTGCCCACTCGCCTTCTGCCATGGCTCGCCCTTCGAGCTCAAGGCCGAGCTCAGCGAAAAAAGAGATAGCGGCATCGAGGGATTCCACCACGATGCCGACGTTGTCCATTCGTTTAAGTGCCATGGGTCCATCCTATAATATGCCGCCCGTCCAGTCAACGAATAGAGACCAGGAGGTTCCAATCGTGGAAAGTCAGGTTATCTTACTCACTCGCCTGGAAAGCCGCCTGAAAGCCTCTCAGAGCAGAATTGTAAATATACCCAAAAATAGCAGTTTTATGAAAAGAGCTTTACAAGGAGGTTATTTATGCAAATGCAATCCGATATGCCCGATCAAATCCCCTCTGAGTACGCACCTCTGCCTCTACCGGTACCGCCCATGCTTGAGGAGGTGCTGGGTTACCGGCGCTGGGAGTGGCTGAGACATACTTCCGGTAGCCGCTAATAAGTAGAGTGCAGACTCCTCACCTTATAACCAGCGAGGAGTCCTGCTCCCGTTTTTGGCCCTTCCGGTAAGCCAGCGGTAAGCCCCTGAAATATACCCTACTTCTTTTTTTCGCCTCAAAATTTGTTCAGACCCCTACATCAAAAATATGCGAAATTGAGGCTAAAATTTAGCGCCTACCTATTTTACTTCCTTTTTTAAAGTCTTAAAGATTCTCCAATCCATGCTTTAGACTGAGTACCACACTCCTCTACTGCCGAGGCACCGGAAGAGCTTATGGACTGTTTACAGGCCCTGCTGGCTATGAGAGGGTAGGCTTGAGGGGCATGTCAGGTGATACAATCTGGGTCTCGCTGGCCTGGTACCGACTGACCGTATACGATCGGCTGACTTGCTTCTAAAAGGATAATTAGACCACCCGTGAGGCTTTGCCTGCATCGGGTTGCTTCCAACCCTTATATCGCTGGCATTAACGCATTCTTTACAAACCGAGCCGACTATAAGCACCTTAAAGGAAGCCCTGGAAAAGGACATACCTGAGATCCATCACCCTCATCATGCAGGTTTGACGTCATTAGATATACCTCACTTTTAAGGAGAAATGGTGGGCAATCATATGGTGGAGTTGAGAGAGTCGATCCGGAACAATTACGCCGAGCACTTAATGCAAACGATTAAGGAGGAAGAGGTTGCTATGAAGGAATATGCCGATTACAATGAGGCATACCAGCGGTGAGGAGAATTTCTGGATGAAGTGTACACCAATTTTTATTTCAAAGTTTTAGTTAAAAAAGAGGCAGAACAATTTTGGGAATAACAATTGACGTAGAAAGCATTATTACTCATTCTAAAAACCGGTATGGACCTGGAGAAAGGCGGGAGATTCAGGAAGAATACGTCCGGGTGATATGCCACTCCTTTGGCTGGGAGAATGTTCCGTGGGAAGAACCGTCCGAAACCAGAGGAGACGTTAGTACTTCCGCCAGTTACGGCCGGTATGCTCTGGCTCTCGGGATGGCCGAGGGTTCTTTCCCGCGCTTAGAGCCGCCTGAAATGCAAAAATTCTATAATGCTCCTTACGCCTGGCTCTCAGGGATGCAGCGCAAAGCACGCTATTGTCATTTCCTTGACCACGACGAATACAACACCTTCTACCTGCCGGTGGATTTCACCCCACCCCGCCGCCTGGAAAACAGCCACCTTGCCTCTCCCGGTCATTTCGTGGTGGGGTCTTCTATCCAACTGGCCAGGGAGATAAGTGAGATAGAAGAAATCGCTCTTTATTATTGTGATTTATTTGGTAAAGAAAGCCGCGCCGAACCGGAGTCAAACCCGCTTAGCAGCAGTTATACCTGGGATGGCGTTTTAGATGTTTGTGTGATCTTTCGCCAGGCCTGTCAGGAGAGTATCGAACTTAACCTGCCGGTGCAGCTTCTTTATTAGTTCAAACCCTATTCTTTTAGTGGGGCTGTATCTTTTTTGGTTTCAAATTTTCCTGGTTCCAAAGACGGACAAAAACCCAGGTAATTAAAGAGGCGGTTAATTGCAGCAAGTCTATGCTGGGCTTTGGGAGATGGGGTTCAGGAAAAGTAAGAATCTTAGGAATTGCATAAAATATTCACAAAGTTAGGCAGCAATGCACTTTAACAACTCATCAAGTGGCAAATCGGCTTTGGCCTCGGCATACACCCATTCAACCTGGGCGCGATGAGCCTCTCTTTTATGCCACTTCACTAC
>DATAKM010000105.1:0-13502 GCA_036261665.1 Chloroflexia bacterium | reverse complement strand
GCGCCCTCGATTAGAAGTGTAGACAATCCGGCCCGAGCCATGATAATGGCGGCGGCCAGCCCATTAGGACCCGACCCCACCACCACCGCATCGTAGCCGGCTTTACTCGTTTTAGGCCTGTTAACCTTTGTTTCAACGCCTGTCACAGTTGCGCCCTTTCCTGTCATTGGTTTGATTACCCGCTTATTTCTTGCGCCGGTTAGCGCCCAGCAAGCGAACCGGGGCGGTGAAAGTATAGAAGGTGGAACCAATAATACCGTTATGGCGTAGGTTGCGGATTTCGCGCCACTGGATCTTCTTGTCCAGGCAGATTATGTTGGCCTGGGCCCTGGCATCTTCCCCAAAATACCGGCTTAAATTTTCGAGGGTCTGGAGCCAGAATTTATCCTCTGCCCGGTGCCCGCCCATGCGCAGGGCCATTTCAATCAGAGGGTCAGGCGAGCGCATCAGCACCTGGACCTGGACCCTGGTATGGTTACTATCCTGGTAGGCGCTAAAGGTCACCCAACCGGCGAAAATATGACCCTGGGGCGTCATAAAGGTAAAGGACTCCTCGTCCACGTAAATAACCATTACCCCGGTCGAAAGGGTCAAGCCGCCCGGCACCGAACCTTTGATCAGTCCAATTTCGCCCGGTTGAATGCCGGTAATCGGGGCATAGAAGCGGTTGACGGAAGGCCAGAAGCGCCCAAAGTTTTCTTTCCAGGTAGTAATAATGTAGGCCGGGCTATTTTTAGTATCTCTGAGAGTAATGGTATAAGTCTTTTGCCACATCGGGCCAAAGCCCTGCAAGGCTCCCAGTAGCTGACGGCCATCCACCCGGTTAGGGGCCTTTTTCTCGGCTACATTCGCCTTAAGATTGCTGACCGGGTGTGCCCAGTTGAGTGCTGGATCGTTCTTGCCAGCTTTACCTGTTTCGTCCATATTAGCTTCACTCATGATATTTGGCTCCGTTATTAGCTTAAGTACTGTTTCAGGGTTTTATCACTCCCCTTTTCCCAATTTAAGGCAAACTAAATCTTCAGGTGCTACTGTGGATAGAGTAGTACCTCCCTCTGAATAAGTTTTGGTCTTAAGGGTCCAGGGAAGTGGTAAAGAAAGCCACACCTGTTTTTTGATATAGAATGCTGCTAAGGCCCTGACATAGGGGGTTCAGGGCAGAGATCAGATGTCGTACACTACCTCGTAATCGTGTATTTCTAAGGGAGTGGCATAGAATTTTTCAAGGGGAGCGATAAACTCCTGGAATTGGGGAGAGGATACCTGCGCCTTATATGCCTCTTCGGACTTATAGACTGTAACCATTATCATCCGGTTGGTAGCTCGATCCAGCCCAACCATCTGTTTCTCGATACCTGTGGCCTCGTGTGTAAATGGGCTTACGGTAGCTTTGAAAAAGGCCACCGCCTCGTCTACCATTTCCGGTTTTAATCCCCGGCTCCAGACGTTAATAAGCATTTCAGTAACTCCTTTCCGGTTCTTATCAAGCTGAAGCAGCCTGTACAGCGGCCCGTTCGGTATCGTAGACCTGAATTGCGCCACTGAGGCGGGTCAATTCGAAAATCTGCTGGTAATGCTCGCTCAGGCCATAGACCATCAGGTGCTGTTTCAGACGATTAGCCCTAATCAGGAGCGTTACCAGCAGGCCTATGCCGCTACTGTTCATGTATTCGAGGTTGCTCATGTTCAGGATAATCGCTTTTACGCCGGGACGGTTAGCCAGGTTATAGGCTTCGTTTAACTCCTGCTCGGCGAACGCGTTTATCTCACCATAAATATCTATAATACTGGCCACTGCGTTCACAGGACGCACTTGCGTTTTAAGTTTAACTTGCTGTGACATACCAAAATCTCCTTGCCATTACTAACGAACTTTTCTAAAAGAGGACATTAATTCAGAAATCAACCACCGAACCGGCCATTCAATGGTCTTAAAGCTATTTTTTCGAAGGTCAAGAAATTTTTATCGCCAGGTCGGGATCTGTAAAAATACTGAGTTCGTCGGGATAAATCTTGATGAAGTCCGACAGGCGCGTAATCTGGAAAATCTCCACAAAATGAGGGCTTAAGCCGCAGGCCAGTAGTTTCTTACCGGAGCGCCGCGCCTGCCCCAGCACTCCTACAATAAGGGCGATACCGGTGCTGTTCATGTACTTGACGCTCGTAAAATTAAGCATGATGTAGGCATTAGTGCTGCGTTCGGCTTCCGCGTAGGCCCGATTCAGGGCTTCCTCGGCAAATCCGTTAATCTCACCAGCCATCTTGATAATCGCCATCTGGGGCTGGTAGCTGACCTGTGTCTCCAAAGTGTAACCGGGCATAACTATTCTCCCTCTCCGCTCCACCTTGCGGTCCTTTACCATCTGACGATTAGCTCAACGGTATGCATCCGGCTGGTTTCATCCCGGGTGTCGCGCAACTCGTCCACCATCTTCTCCACCAGGAATAGCCCCCAGCCTCTTACGGTTTGCAGCCCGGCTAACTTGGCATCAATGTCCGGTACCTGGGGCACCTCTGGAGTTGCGCCATCTCCATAGTCCGTCACACTCACCAGCACCCCATTTTCGCTCGCTTTCAGCTTCAAAAGTACCGGTTTATCCGGCAGGTACCGGTTGCCATGTTCCATCGCATTCATGACGGTCTCACCTATGGCGGTTTTGAGACGGTCGAGGGCTCGTGTGGGAACCTCCAGGAATCTAAGGCGCTCCACAATTTTGTCTACCGCCTCCCGTTCGTTCCCGGGAGCGCTGGCCACTTGCCATTCACCCAGGCTTTCCCACCTTTCTTTTTCGACCGGCGCTGCCGCTGTAGTTTCGAACGGGGTGGCGTTCGCTACCATACTAATGCCCTGCCCTCCGTCGAACTGTAGTGTCACCATGGTGATATCATCCTCCTGTTCCCAGTCCTGGCCGGTGAAACTGGCCAGGTGGTCTAACAGATATTCATTGAGGGGTTTTTCCTCGTCATAGTAGCCGATAAGATTACCCAGCCGGGGAAAGCCAAACATCTCCCGGTTCGGGTCGTGCGCTTCTACCAGCCCGTCGCTGTAAAAGAGGACACAATCACCCTCTTCTAGCTGGATTTCACTTTCTTCGTAGAACATGCCGGGCATTAAGCCCAGCGGCATGCCGGTGGCCTTTAGCTGCGTAGCCCGGCTTCCTCGCTTGAGATAAGGCAAATCGTGCCCGGCGTTGGCAAACTGGAGATGCCCGGTGTTGGGGTCAAGCAGGGCATAAAGACAGGTTACAAACATCTTGGGCGGAATATCCAGGAAAAGTTGCTCATTGGTCTGGGCCAGAACCTCGCCCGGCGAGCGAGAATTTTGAGCCGCTCCCCGTAAGATACTGCGGGTAGTGGCCATTACCAGAGCGGCGGGTACCCCTTTGTCGGTCACGTCGCCGATCACTATGCCCATAGTGCCGTCATCAAAGTACAGAAAATCGTAAAAGTCGCCGCCCACCTCGCGAGCCGGCTGGTAAAAAGCGTTGAGATGCCAGCCCAGCAGGGCCGGTAAATCTTTAGGCAGGAGGGTCTGCTGGATCAGGCGCGCTACTTTCAACTCGTATTCAATGCGTTCGCGCTCCCGCGCCCGGCGTTTCTGCTCTTCCACCAGTTGCGCCACCTGCACCACCGGGGCGGTCTGGGTAGCCAGGGTGCTGAGCAGCTTGAGGTCTTCCCGCGAATAGTCTTGCTGGCTCTTGCGCTCCCCCAGCCGAATCAGACCGACCAGTTCGCCCTGGCTGACCAGCGGCACTACCACCTTAACCTTGCTCTCTTTCAGGGCGACCAGGGCGGGCGAGGGCTGCTCCAGGCTAAGAGCATCAAGCTGGCAGGCGCCCGGTGAGTTCAGGAAGTAGCGGTAGAGCGGGTCCGACGGTTCAATATCAAAGCCTGTCTCATGTTCCACAAGGTCTGTGGTGGTAAGTTGAACTTCAGAAGCGGTGGCGGGCTTTCCATGTTCTACTCTTCGTCTAAACTTAAACAGGCCGGCATTCTGAAAAATTGCTGCCATAAATTTTCTCGCTTCCATACTTTCCAGACTGATCTTACCTTTCAAGTCTACTCCCCGGGCGTCCTGAAAACGTTACGGCCAGCGTTACGACTTTTTAGTTTCAGGATTCTGCTTTAGCCAGATTGAAACCTGCTCCGGCTGAAGGGTATCCCCCAGCACCCCTTTAAGCTGGGCCGTCAGGTTTTTGAGGTCAGTTTCAGTTTGCAGCCGGGCGCTGAAGTCTTCCACGGTCCTGGCGGCGTCGTATTTGTGGCGGTAGAAACGACGGTCTACAAACCCCTGGATGGTCCGGCGCAAAGGCTGGAACAAGAGCGCGACTACCAGGGTGGCACCGACTATCGCCAGGTCGGAATGCTGCCCGGTCAGGCTACTTACAAGCTCTTGCAAGCCAACCACGCTACCCAGGTAAATACCCACAATTAGAACGGAAAGGGCGGTGTAGACCAGCGTCCGTTTGATCACCAGGTTGATGTCAAAGATGTTGGCGTAAAGGACGGCCATCAGCAAACCCGTCAGGTTGATACCGCAGCCAAAAAAGAATAAGAGGCTAAACAGGATAAAGTAGTAAGTGCCTGGTTCAAAAAAGAGCGGGATTTGTGGAATTACCAGATAGAACGTCAGAAGCAGGACGAAGAAAAGACTACCCCCCCAGATAAGCCACTTAACACTGTTGCGTTCACGCGGGGTTAACTCCGTTTTGGAGCGGTAAATCAAAGCGATCAGGTAAACTATAAGGCCGGTTACACTTGCAACAATACTCACCAGAATAGCCAGCATGCACAGCAGGGTGTAAAACAGATATTTACCGGTACGCCGCCAGATCGGGGTTTTTTCCCGGAAGAAGCTCACGATTATCGCCAGAAGAGTTAGCGGCACGGCCACCGGCAGACTGAGGGTAGTGGGATCTTGCTGCACGTCCGGCGTAAAGATTATCATATAGAGATAAACCAGGGTTGGAGCGATACCCATGCCGATAAAGAGCCAGAAGAAAATTTTCCGCTTGAACTGCCCGTTGGGGAAAGTGAGCATTAAGTAAGCAGCGCCCCATTGCATAAGCATGCCCAGAATGCTGAAAATTCTAGCCAGCAGCGGGTAATGGCTAAATACGTCGCCAAAAAAGATATACCCACCTTCCACCCCCGATAAAGCCATGATGAAAATAGCCGCGCAAAAAGGCACAATCTCGCCCGGTTTCTTCCAGAGGATTAGTCCGCCCGCACCCAGACAGATCAGCACAAAAAGCACATAGACGCCCACGTAGAAGGTGGCAAAGGCATCCACCGAAATACCAATTCGTTGCAAATCCTGGATGTTGGTGGCAGTTAGTTGCCCCAGGCAGTTAGTCTGGCAAACCTGGCTTACATTATGGAAGCCGTAGGGCAATCCCAGGATTACAATGATTGACAGAGTGGTGGCGTAAACTACGCCATAAATAGTGGTAATCCAGGCCCAGCGTCCGACCAGGCGCACCGGCTTATCGGTGCTGATAATCTTATTAAATGCAGTCATAACTGCACCTCCTGCCAACTTTTTTATTCAGAGGTAAATTTTATCGAAGCCAGAGAGGGCGTAAGAAGATTAAAGATATTCTATCCTAGAATAGGCTTTTATGCTATAGCATGCTCAAATTGCTGCTCCCAGCTTCTACTGGCTGAATAAGCCCTCTAACAGGGTTATTCGTCCATCACCCTGTTTCAGGTGTAAGAACTTTAGCTCTTCATTGAAAGTGTATCCTTGAAGCGTCCTGAAAGCGTTACGGCAAGCGTTACGAAATAATCAGTTCTTGACGTTTCAGGACGAATAGCATAGACTCTTCGTATTAGTTGGTTCTCATTTAAGGTTTCACTCGAACATTCATCCAAAATAGATCGTTAAGAGCTTGTCATGGCAGAGGCCAAATTTGAACTCTATCTGCTGGGTTCTCCAGAATTGCGGCGCAATGGACAGCCGCTAAATTTTGATACCCGCAAAGCCCTGGCTTTACTGGCCTATCTCGCTGCGAGTGAGCGTAGCCAGCGCCGGGATACTTTAGCCGCGCTGCTCTGGGAGGAGCTTGACCAGTCCAACGCCCGTGCTTCGCTCCGCCGGACCCTTTCCACCCTCAACAGGGGTTTAGAAGGAGCGGGCCTGGTAGTTGAGCATGATACGCTGGCGCTAAAGGCTGACCAGCATTTTTGGGTAGACCTGACCGAATTTAACCGGCACTTAAACGAGGTAAAAGCTCAACTGGCCAGGGGCGGGGAAATAACAGCCAGCCACATTACCGGGCTGGAAGAGGCGGTAGCGCTCTGGCGGGGCGAGTTTATGCAGGGTTTTTCGTTACGGGATAGCCCCGAATTTGAGGAGTGGCAGAGCCAGGTGGCAGAGAATCTTAGACGGGATGTTACCTGGTCCCTGGAAAAATTAGCGGACCGGCACGCCGCTGACCATGCTTACAATAAAGCCCTGGACTTTACCCGGCGCTGGCTGGCGCTCGATCCACTTAACGAAACTGCTTATGGCCGGACGATGCGGTACTATGCCTGGAACGACCAGTCTTCCCTGGCATTGAAGGCGTACCGGCAGTGTGTTCAAATTTTAGAACGCGAATTAGGTGTGCCGCCCCTCGAAACCACCACTGAACTTTATGAAGCGATTAAACAACGCCGCTTTGAACCGCCTCCCCCGCTAACCCTCTCCTCTGCACCACCTGCCACTGCCAGTAATGTAAAGACTGCCAGTAACGTTAATATTCAAAGTGAAACAACCGGCGCGGTAGAATCTTTGCCTGTTACCGGCTTTCCGCTGGTAGGACGCGCCCGGCAGTGGCAGGCGCTTGTAGGGGCCGCCCAGGCAGTTTTCCAGCACGGGCAGGGAAGATTAGTAGTAGTCGAAGGAGAGGCCGGTATTGGCAAAACCCGGCTGGTAGAGGACTTTTTAGAAGCTCAGCGCAAAGCAGGTCAGAAAGTTACGAAAGTTAGCTGCTACGAGGGTGAAGCCGAAATGGCCTTTGTGGCAGTTAGCGCGGTCCTCCATACGGCGCTTTCTACCCTTGCTGAGCCCGGGCAACTGGAAGCAATCGAGCTGGAATGGAGACAGGAAGCGGCCAGGCTCGTCCCGAAACTGGGCGCGGGCCTGCCTGCCCCTCCGCCCCTGGATACTCCTTTAGCCCAGAGCCACTTTTATGAAGGGCTGAGACAGACTCTCCTCGCGCTCTGCGGTTCCCCGGGAATAGTGTTCCTGGATGATTTACAGTGGATAGATGGAGCCAGCCTGGACTTCCTGGCTTACCTGGCGCGCAGGATACCGGAGCAACCACTCTGCCTGATAATGGCCTGGCGCAGCGGTACTTTTTCGGACCAATCAAAACTTGCTCAAGTGCTCTCGGCTGCCCGTAAACAGGACTATGTTACTTCGATTAAACTGGCCCGCCTGAGCCGGGCAGAAGTGGAAGAACTGGTCCTGGCCGGGCTTCCCGGTAAGCGCACCGAAATGGCCCATATACTTTATATGGAAACAGAAGGCCTGCCTTACTTCGTGGTTGAATATGTTGAGGCCTACCGGAGAGGACTGCTTCAAACCAATAATTCTGAGCAAGAAGGGTTTTTAGCCATTCCTGGCGGGGTCCGCGATTTGCTTGAATCGCGCCTGCGCTCGGTAGGCGAAACCGCCCGGCAGTTACTTCAGAGCGCAGCGGTAATCGGGCAGGGCTTTGATTTCGATACCTTACGGGAAGTAAGCGGCCGGAGTGAAGTTGAAACCATTGCCGGACTGGAAGAAGTAACGGCTGCTACCCTGGTAGTGGAATTAGCGCAGCCTGACTCAGAGTTGCGTTACGATTTCAGCCACGAAAAATTACGCAGCCTGGTTTATGAAAAGACCAGCCCTGCTCGGCGCCGCTTGCTGCACCGCCGGGTAGCCGAGGCACTATTAGACCGGAAGGCCGGCCGCGAAGCTCTTTACGGGCAAATCGGGTATCACTTCCGGCAGGCCGGAAACGAAACCGCCGCCGCACACTATTACAAGCTCGCCGGAGATTATGCCCGTTCCCTTTTCGCTAACCGGGAAGCTCTCAACCATTACCAGACGGCCCTGGCCCTCGGCCATCCCGATAAGGATCTTTTGCACGAAGCCGCCGGAGATATTTATACGCTCCTGGGCGAATATAATGCCGCCCTGCACCAGTACCAGCTAGCCTTTGCCGGGAACAGCAACGCCCGGCTGGAATATAAAGCGGGTAAGATTTATCTCTGGCGCGGCGACTGGGAATCAGGTATCAGCCAGTTTGAGAGCGCTTTCAGGCTGGCGTCCGACGAGGCCAGTCTCGCCTCCCAGATATATACCGATTGGAGCCTGGCGCTACATCACCTGAACCGGGATGAAGAAGCCGGTCTCCTTTTAGAAAAGGCCCTGGCGCTGGCCGCCAGTTCGGGAGATAAACTGGCCGAGGCCAAGGCCTACAATATAGCAGGTTTGCTGGCCAGGGATAGCAAGGATGCTGAGAAAGCTAAGAGCGCGCTTGAAGCAAGCCTGGTTTTGTCCCGCTCGCTGGGAGAGCAGAATCTGCAAGCCGCCGCCTTGAATAACCTGGCCAGGGTATGGCTGGACCAGGGAAACCTTGAAAAAGCCATCGAACTTACGCAAGCGGCCCTGGAACTGGTTACCGCCCAGGGAGACCGGCACAGGCAGGCGGCGCTCCTGAGCAACCTGGGCGATCTTTACCATGCTACCGGCCAAGCAGAGAATTCCCGGAGTTGTGTAAAACAGTCTGTCAGTATTTACGCCGAAATCGAACTGGAAGCCGGGACCTACCAGCCGGGAATCTGGATGCTCACCGACTGGTGATTCTGCCTGATTAACTTACAGCCTGAATTTGAGGCTGTCCATTCCCCCCATCCGATAATTTTACCTCATAGCCAACACGGCCTGATAAGAATGGCGCCTACTGTTTCTTCCTTCATCTAAATATCTCAGATTTATTCCTATCCCAACCATTTTTAGAAAACTTATTTGAAACTAATCCCACGTAATGATTTCGTAACGTTCCTGGGACGCTCTACCAGTAGAGTTGATCTGCCAGGTGGACAAATCTTTTATCTGGTGCAGGTTCAGTAGAGAGTGGTTGATGGCATGTGCAAAATAGCTTTTAGCTTTTATGAAAGGGATTTGATGTGAGTTTCAAATTTATTACGAGCGATAACCAGAGTGTTATTTACGCTGTCACGGAGAGTGGCGACCTGCTTTATTACCGGGACGAAGCCCGAGACGGCACCTCGCAGTGGTCCTTCGGTGGCACCGGCCAGAAAATAGGCAGCGGTTGGGGTGACTTCCAGCAAATATTCGCCGGCGATGACGGAATTATCTATGCCATCGCCTCAAACGGTGATTTACTCTTTTATCGCGATGAAGCCCGTAATGGCACTTCACAATGGTCCTTCGGTGGCGCCGGCCAGAAAATAGGCAGTGGCTGGAATTCTTTTAGCCGCGTCTTTTCCGGGGGAGATGGCGTTATCTACGCTATCACCGCGAGCGGCGATTTGCTATTTTACAAAGATGAAGCCCGTAACGGCACTTCTCAATGGTCTTTCGGCGGCGCAGGGCAAAAGATCGGGAGCGGCTGGAATAATTTCCGGCAGGTTTTCAGCGGCGGAGGCGGGATTATTTACACTGTTACAGAGGGCGGCGACCTGCTTTATTACCGGGATGAAGCCCGTAATGGTACCACTCAGTGGTCTTTTGGCGGGGCTGCCCAGCAGATCGGCAACGGCTGGTCCAATTTTACAACTCTCTTTTCCGGGGGAGATGGCATTATTTACGGCATAACGGTAGACGGGTTTCTCTACTATTACAAAGATGTGGCCCGTAACGGTACTTCTCAGTGGGCCTACAACGGCCAGGGCAAACAAATTGGCGCAGGCTGGTTTTTGATTCAACAAAGCGCCCTGGTGGAAGGTTACTGCTATCCCCTTTCCGTTTCACCCGGACAAACCGTGGACTTCAAACTTTCTGCCGGGGAGAATTACCAGGTGAGCTACCTGCGGCTTAAATCTCAGGTGGATGGCATTATCGGGCTACCCGTAGCGGATGCTTTTAACCAGGTGGCCGGTTTGCAGCCTACTCCTGCCGAAGCATGGCAGAACGGTTGCGGCTGGCAAACCAGCTTTTCGCTTGAAATCCCGCTGGACTGGCAGTCAGGACTCTACGCGGCCCAGTGTACCGCCGCCAGCGGCAGCCAGTCCTATATAACTTTTGTGGTTAAACCTGCCCCGGAGAACCTGAATAAGATCGCCCTGCTGGCGAACGTTAACACCTGGAACGCTTACAATTCCTGGGGAGGCAGCTCAAAGTATGACGGTGCAACTGTGGGAAGTTTTGAAAGGCCTAATCCCGCAACAACCCCTCTTGACGATGGTAATGTCAACCATCTAACCCGGGCAGAGCTCTGGGTCCTCAACTGGCTGGAAGAGAGTGGTTACCCGGTAGATGTCTACAGCGATTTCGATTTTCACAGCGGTATAGAAAACCTGGCCAGTTACAAAGCCCTTATCTTGAGTACGCATCCCGAATACTGGACAACTCAAATGCTGGACAATCTGGAGAACTATTTAGCCCAGGGCGGTAATTTGCTCTACCTGGGAGGCAATGGTCTTTTCGAGCGCTGTGAATACAACGAGGATGCCAGCGCGCTCCTCTTCTTTGGAGGCGATGCGCAACAGGGGCGTGACCGAAATTACTTTCGAAATCTCACCCCGCCCCGGCCTGAGCGAGCCATACTGGGAGTGGGCTTTGTTTACAACAACTATTTGACGGTCTCACCACCGGCGCCTTACCAGGTAGATATGGCCGACCACCCCTTCTTCGCCGGAACAGGGCTTAACAATGGCGATTTTATAGGACAGAACGGGTATAACGGAGCGGCCAGCGGCTGGGAAATAGATATTTCGGATAGCGCCAGCGCGCCGGACGGTGTGATTGTGACAGCCTGGGCCGATAATGACCGGGGAAGCCCGCCCGCTAATCTACAGGTGCTGGCCCGTGGAGCGAACAAACCGGTGGAGGGGCCCTATGGCGCTCATATGACCTATTACGAGACAGAAAGCGGCGGCTTCGTCTTTTCGGCTGGCTCTCTTTGCTTTAGTGGCAGCCTGGTACAGGACCTTAATTTACAGGCTATTGTCAAAAACGCTCTGAATAAGTGCCTGGGTTAAAGCAGGCTTCACAGTAGCAGGCTTTAACCAGATGGATGCTTCGCATCCGCTTCAACCTCTTGCTTGCTGTCTAATACTTTTTAACCAAAAAAATAGTTAAATTGGAGGGTAAAACGTTGAAAATGTGCGTTTGTTTGAGCCTTTTATTTGCCATTGCCCTGTCAGTGGTCCTGGCGCTCAGTCCGGTGTCCGCCTCGGCTGCCGGAACTTCTACCGTAGCAGGCACTTATACTATCGCCGACCTGGGCCAGGGAGTCTGGGGCGGCGGCGCCGTGATGGCGGACGGCTCTATCACCGGAAGCGTGGCCTTTTCCGCCGGAAACGGCCAGTATATCTTCAAGCTTCAAGGTACTCAGTGGAACTTTACTGACAGTTCCGACCAGATGGTCAACCTTTGCTTCAATGTGGTGGTTATCAAAGGTAGCACCATCTTTCCGCCCTCCTTCTGCTTTCCGGTGCCTGTAACCACTACCCCGGTAGTCGTACCCGGTCCTGACGGGCATGGAATCTTAATCCGGGTTACGCTAAACCACTAGGAAGCAACTTAACCAAAACCTCTCCCACGGTGAAGCCTGGGAGAGGTTTTTAAACAGCCGCTGAATCATATGAGTTTCGGATAATGGAAGCACCCGCTGTAACCCTCAAAGCTGAGAGCTACTGTTGTTATCCCCCCTGATTTTCAATCAGGTAGTCCACCTCTTCCTCGTTAAGCCCGCTTTCTTCCACCGGTAGCGGCTTTCTGTTGCCGGGTGCGGCCAGGTAATAGCGGCCTTCTTTTTCTAGGACCAGCCCCCCTGCTTCTAAAAAGCGGTCCAGTTGGGCCCGGCTGGCCCGGCTGATAGCGGCTGTATGCACCTGGCTTTCCAGCGCCCGCTCCGAAATGCGCACCAGGGCCTCGGCCTGGGTTCGAGAAGACGTTACCATCGCAACCGCCATTATCAGGATAACCAGCACCACAAAGAACCCGGCCACACCAATAATTACCACTATATTCATGGTCCCGGACGCTATTTGCAGCGAAAGGAGCACCGCCAGCACCGCCCCAAAAACCCCTACCAAAAGCTTGAAAAAACTCTTTACCATTCCCTGCTCCCCCTCTCGCTCAACTCCTGGCTCTCCTCCACAGCCACTCCGGCAAGATGGCGCTGGGCACCGCCACCACCAGGCAGATACAGCTCGCCATGTCAGGCCTGTCGCCTGTCGGAGTAACCTCCCAGGGCCAGTAAAGTTTCGGCACCGCCAGTAAATTCATCGCCCCTATCAA
Organism: Chloroflexia bacterium; assembly: GCA_036261665.1. Classification (GTDB taxonomy): domain Bacteria; phylum Chloroflexota; class Chloroflexia; order Chloroheliales; family Chloroheliaceae; genus 54-19. Next base: position 1,039 of record DATAKM010000105.1, on the reverse strand, counting down.
ATTGACCCAGATGTCGAAGGCGAAAATGACTCCGAAGACGCACCACTCTACGGGGGAGTGATTGCCTTTCCAGATCACAAACTCCACCGCGAAGAGAATAATCGATAAAACTACCGTGGCTGCAATCGCTCCAGGACTTACTCCCTGCCCTTCTTTTACCCGGAAGGCCGGCACGAAATTAAGCATGGCCAGGTAGTTCAGAAAAGCGCTCCAGCCGGTGGTTACCAGCGCTCCCATAAGAAAAATAAAGCGGTCGGAGGGCGAAAGGGTACGCGCACTATTTCGCGAAATACTCCTGGGCCGGGTAAACCAGCCTACGGCGTTGCCAATACCGTTTACTCCATTTCGCGAAACGGACTTTGCCCGGTTTTTCGCTATTTCGTACTTTTCCTCTGCTACCTCTTGCGCTTCCGCCTCCGCCACTGCCTGCCCTTTCGCACGCCCACCTGCCGGACTACTAACTGCCCTACCCGACTTCCTGGGCTGGGCCACCCGGTACTGCCCCTCGTTACCTGCCACTTCTACGATTACCTCCTCTACTCAATCCAACTGGAAATAGCATTACCACACCCTCCTCTATTTCTGATAAATAACCACCATCTAAAGCTCAACCTCCACTTTCGAGCTGGCAGTTGAGGTTGAGGTTGAGCCTTGAACAGCCGGTTGAGCCTCTCCAGCAGGGGAGGAACCGCTGACCACTTTGGCGTTGGCCGGGTATGTAAGCCTGTGCCTTCTTACGCCCTTGAAGAAATCCGGTTCTTCCAGGTAGCTGGTGGCGTAAAGCTCCAGGGCCCTTGTGTAGCCCACCACCGGCACCGGCTTCGCTCCCGGCTTCACCTCCACCATCCGCAGTTCCCTGAAAATCTCCAGCCAGCTCCTGTATGTTTTCGCAGGATACCCCCTGCCCACCCACAGGCTCTCCCCCACTTCCCCCAGGTGGAAGAAGCTGTAAAAGAAGTCGCTCACGTCCTGGGCCTCTTCCAGCTCCTCCTGGCTGTAACTTGGGGCCGTTTCCTCTTCCCGAGGCGCGGTTACCCGT
>DATAKM010000094.1:0-20318 GCA_036261665.1 Chloroflexia bacterium | reverse complement strand
GGGTTTTGTTGCCTTCCAGAACTTCTTGCACAACCTGTGACTTAAAAGCTGGAGAATAATGTTTTCTAGGTGTTGTCATATTCGTTAGTATACACCTTAAAAACGCCTCTTATTTTGTCCAAATTTCCAGGGTCATTATATACTGTCCTCGCTTTATTACAGAAAAGATTATTCTGTAAGATTTTAAGTGTCTTGAGTACCTTATGAAGCAAAAAATTGTTTTAACTTACAATCTTTGAAAAGAATCAGGTACAGGACTTCAGTGAAAGGATAATTCAAACTCTTGCACCTTAGTCGAAAGGCAAATCAATCTAGCTAAGGTAAGTTGAAGAAGAAAGGCAACAGCCAGTTTCTTTTCTTTACCTCAATTTTTCACTTCATTTCAGTTGTGATAGATAAAGAGGTCTGAGGCTTTCTAAAGAGATTTCAAAGTCCAGACCGGGTAGTTAATCGTTAATAAGTTAGGTATACTCTAATTTGAAGTTAAAAACAACCGATTAGTTATATATCTGTATACAGTTTGTATACGGTTTTGATAGTTTGTATATTTGTGATAGGCAAAGCTCGATAAACTGGGACTGACAGGCAAGAGGTTAATGACAACTAAAGATGGTTCATCCGCAATATGGAGACATAAAAGTCAGATCAGTCTTTTCAGGGTTTTAAGGAGGATATTCCTTTCTGTTCAGGCTACTTCTCTAATTGAAACTGAACTTAAATTACTTCCAGAGCAGTTCCAGCGGCTTGCCCAGGTAAACCGCCAGCCTTTCAGCTTCCTGTTCCGCAACGTGTTTTACTGAGGAGGGCATTTCCCCGAACGGTTCGAGCTGCACTTCTACCCGCTTGCCTTTGATCTCATGCCGCCACACACCTTCCATGCGCCCATCCACCAGGATGACCGGCGAAATCCAGCCCTGCTGGCGATAAATACGTTCTTTGAACGGACCGGGTAGAATATACTCCGCCTGTCGAGTGGTACCGATTACGTACTGGTCGAAAGCCGGTAACAGGCGTACATTGCCCTCTGAAGAGGCTTCCTGTATTTCCGCCAGGTGTGCGGTGAGCAGCCAGCTTTTAAGCCCCTCCACCTCTACCACGCAAATCTCTTGTCCCAGTTGCTTGATTAAACGAGCGGCTTCTGCTCGGCTGATACCAAACCAGCGCGCGAAGTCCTCTCGTTCTACCGGGCCGTAGCTTGCCAGAAAGCGCCGTAAAACTTCCAGCATGGCCTCTGCTCCCGTAAACTCAAGCTTTGAAGCGCTACCGTTGAGCCACTGGTCGGGCCTGGTGAAACGCACATTTTGCCCGCTGCTGGGACCGAAGCACAGCAAGCCGCGATATGTTACCGGTTTAAGCATAGCTCCCCAGCTTTCACGTAATTTCTCTGCCAGTTCGGCTGACCCTGAGAGGCGTGCCACCTCTTCTGCCAGTTCTTGTCGGGTCAGGATACGGTCATCCAGGGCCTGAGCCACCATGGCAATCAGTTGTTCCAGTTCTTCGCGAGTTACTCCAAAATAGCGCAACCAGCTATCCTTCAAATAGTGCCGGAAGGTTGTAAGCGCAGTTTGCCACAGGCCGTACTCCTGCGCGGGAAAAAGATGCAGCGTTCCTCGCATGGCCCAGCTTTTGACCAGGCTGCGCTCTTCCCAGAGGGCCTTTTGAACCCTTTCAGGGTGCAAATTTTCGATCCTGGCCCAGAGAGTCAGTTCCGCCGAGGACATTAACTGGGCGTGTAGTCCGCATAGCATTGAAACTACTTCAAGCATTTCAGTTTCACTCACTCTAGCGTTCAGGTACTGGCGCTTCAAGCGCCACGCTCGGACCTGCGGCCAGCTTAACTGCGTGACAGTTTCTTTGATTACCAAAATGAATTCTCCCTTCTACGGCTCAGTTATAGATCATATGTACTAGAAATTACTTTAGCTGTCAAGAGGTAGAATTTGTTTCTGCTTTAAAAAACGCTACGTAGCTTTAAGACCACTGCCGCCAGGACTTTTTTATACGGGTGAGACTGAAGATTTTTTTAACTAAAAAAGCGGCTCATAGCGAGCCGCTTTTCTGTCTGATTTTCTGTTAAGCAGCGTTCAGGGTGCGGTCGTTGCCGCCGCTCTGCACTTTCTGATGCTTGTTTCTCTTGCCCAGGATGGCCAGGTTCAGCACCAGGCAGACCACGGCGACACCGGCCAGCAATACGTAGCCGAGAGCGTAACTGCCCAGGGCGGTTTTGAAAGCGCCCATTACCAGCGGCGGGAAGAAACCGCCCAGACCGCCGGCAGCCCCTACCAGGCCGGTGACAGTCCCGGCTTCTTTGGAGTAATACTGGGGCACCAGTTTGAAGACTGCTCCGTTACCCAGGCCGAGCATCGCGGCGATTACCAGGAAAGCTACAGTCAATATTACGATGTCGGGCTGGAAAGCCAGCACTACCGCCATCGCCGGGACAATAGCAAAGACCGCGGTCAGTACCTTGGTGGCGCTAATTTTATCGGAGAGCCAGCCACCCACAGGACGAGCCAGGGTAGCTACCAGAACGAAGACGGCAGCGCGATTGGCGGCGTCCACTTTGTCCAGGCCGAAAAGGTCAACCAGCAACTTGGGCAGGTAAAGGCCAAAGGCCACGAAACCGCCGAAGGTCAGGAAGTAGAAGAGGCTGAACAGCCAGGTCAGGCGCTCGCGCTTAAGGATTTCCAGGCGCTGGCTCATGCTGGTGCTGGTAGCAGGCCGTTTTTCATCTCCCGCCAGGAAGAAGAAGGCGATAGCGGTAACCAGTACGACAACACCAAAGAGCACAAAAGCGGATTGCCAGCCATTCGCTTTAGAAACTTCGGGCGCTACGCGAGCGGCGATGGCCGTACCGATATTGCCCATTCCGAAAACACCAACTACCAGGCCCTGCTTCTCCGGGCCGAAAAACCGACTGACGAAAGGTACGCCCACCGCGAAACTGCTACCGGCCATACCGAGCAAAAAGCCCCAGAAAGCAAAAGCCTCAAAGCTGGCGGCGGTCGTCATACCCAGACACGGTATAACACAGAAGAGCAGCAAGGCGCTCATCACTTTACGCCCGCCGAAGCGGTCGGTCAGAAAGCCCATCGGGATACGGGCCAGCGAACCCAGGATAACCGGGATGGCCAGCAAAACGCTGATTTCAAAATCGCCGATATGATACTGTTTCTGAAGCTGGGTAGCCAGCGGTGCTAGTAAGGACCAGGCCGCGAAAGAAGCGGCGAAGGCCAGGGTTGCCATTGTCAGGGCTACATAGCTTTTGCGTGCGGTCATTTCTCTTAAATACTCCCTTTACCCTGCCGGTTTCATTTCTCACTGGCTCTTAGGAGCGGGTGAGCGGCAGTCTCCACTTTTGATTATTCCTTATAACTCCGTTTACCAGAGTTTTACTTTTTTTACCAACGGAAAGCATTTTAGTGGACAAAGGTAAAAATCTTCCTGAAAGTTGGTAAATATAAGGCAAATAAATATCTCTTTTTCAAGAATTGCTTATTAGCACAATCAAAGCCAGAGACTCAAGAAAGAATTAAGCTTTCTCGAAATTAACGACTTTAGCTCATTTTGGCCTAACAGTGGCCCTTTTTTTGCTGGTTATCAATCTTTGACCTGCTCTTTAAGGGAGCTTGCATCCTGCTCTTGTGAGAGACTTTTTTACGAAAGATAAACTAGCATTAGAAAGAATTCTTTTCAACGTAAATTATTGTCATTTACGATATAAATGATGTAATATATCATTACATTCCTCAGGACGGTTTTAATCTTATTAAGGAGCCTTCCATGCGTTATAAACCTTCGGCAGTTATACCCTCCGTTTTAGGCGCTTTGATTGTAATGCTCTTAATCTGGGCCGGGTCGCGAGGCCTGAAAGATTTTGACTCTGCCCTGATCGGTTATGCCGTGGCTACGATCCTGGCTACGGCTGCCCTGGCTTTTCGCTACAGCCTGTGGATTACCCGACCGCCCACCAAGCGTTACTTCAAGGCGGGCTGGGGCAACTTTCTTTCGCTGAAAAACTTCCGGCGTTATTTCACCCTGGTGCCAAAAGCCCTCTGGACCGATATTTTTGCCCAGACATTCATCTGGCGGCGTAGCAAGTTGCGCTGGACCATGCACATGTCGATTTTCTGGGGAGTGCTAATCTCCTGCCTGATTACTTTCCCCCTGACCTTCGGCTGGCTGCGTTTCACCCTGATTCCGCCCGACCACTACCAGACCTGGGTCTTTGGTATCCCCGTCTTTCAGTTCCGTATCGAGAACTGGCTCGGTTTTATGATTTTTCACGGCCTGGATTTCTCGGCTGTACTGCTTATCCTGGGCCTGATCATCGCTTTCTGGCGGCGCACCACCGATGCCGGTCTGCTGGTAACCCAGCGCTTCAGTTTCGATATTATGCCGCTGGTCCTGCTACTCTCGATTGCCGTCACCGGGTTGGCCCTGACCGCTTCCTCGCTCTGGTGGGAGGGCCGCTTTTACTGGTTTATTTCGCTGGTACACCAGGTAGTAGTGGTGGCCTGGTTACTTTCTCTGGCCTTTGGCAAGTTCTTCCATATTATCGAACGCCCGGCCAGTATCGGCGTGACTATTTACCAGGCGGTTAACCAGGATGTGGAGCATTACGACTACGGACCGAAAAAAGGTAGCGGCCAGTGCGCCCGTTGCGGCGATGAACTGCCTTCCCAGCAATTCGTGACCGATTTAACCGGGGTCTTACAGGATGTGGGACAACGCTACGACCTGGGCGAACGTGGTTTACTGCAAGAGTACTGCCCGACCTGCAAACGTGTTCTGCGCGGTCAGGCTTACTACCAGTTAATGGGTAAGCATTTTCTTTAGTATTACTGTAGTGTCACCGGTACAGTCGTTGGGGCTGTTTTGCGGCAAGAAGCCCTGCCAGCCTGAAAGCTAGAGAGATAAAATCATGAGTGTAAACAAAGATATTTTTGATATTAACCGGGATTTCAACTACGACTTCGAGTCGAATGGGCCAACTCCTGCCGGTTGGCGCGATTCTGACCGGGTGCCGGAGAAACTGATTCCGACCCATTGCTGCTTCTGCGGTGTGCAGTGCGGCATGAACATCAAAGTCTCGAACGGACAAGTTATCGGCGTGGAACCGCGAGACTATGTGCATAACCGGGGCAACATGTGTCCTAAAGGAGTAGTGGCCTACCAGCAGGTCAATCACCCGGAGCGCCTGCGCTATCCTATGATGCGCAAAGGTGGCAAAGGCAGTCCGCTGGAGCGGGTTAGCTGGGATGAGGCGCTTAACTATGTGGTAAGCCGCTGGCAGGATTTGCAAAACCGCTATGGCAAGGACGCGGTGGCGGTCTACAGTGGTTCTTCCATGACCAACGAGAAATGCTACCTGACCGGCAAGTTTGCCCGGGTGGGCTTGCAGACCCGCCATATTGACTACAACGGCCGCCTCTGCATGTCCTCGGCGGCAGGTGGTCAGACCAAAGCTTTCGGGATTGACCGCGCTCCCATGCCCATGACCGATATTCCAAAAGCCGACTGTATTTTTATCGCCGGGTCGAATGTAGCTGAATGTTTCCCAATTGTGATGCGCTGGATCTGGCAGGCCCGCGACCGGGGCGCTCGCCTGATTGTGATGGACCCCCGCGAAACGCCCATCGCCCGCACCGCTGACCTGTGGTTGCCGGTCAAACCGGGGATGGATGTGGCCGTTTTCAATGCGATCCTGCGCTACATTATCCACGAAGGGCTGGTAGATGAAGCCTACGTGGCCGCTCGCACCAATGGCTGGGAAGCGGTCAAGGCTGTCGTCGAGCCTTTCACCTTTGAATACGCCCAGGAACTTTCCGGCATCCCGGCGGAGCGCTTGCTGGCTGCCGCCCAGCTTTACGGTCGGGCCGCTACTTCCCTGATTTTGCACGCTCGCGGGATCGAACACCACACTCATGGGGTGAACAACGTATCGGCCGCTATCAACCTGGGACTGGCTCGCGGGCAATTCGGCAAACCGGGCGGCGGCGTAATGACTCTGACGGGCCAGGGCAACGGCCAGGGCGGGCGCGAACATGGACAGAAGGCTAACCAGTTGCCGGGCTACCGCCACATTGATATGCCTACCGAGCGCCAGGAAGTCGCCGATGTCTGGGGAATCCCGGTGGATGAACTGCCCTGGGAAGGGGCCGCCGCCACTGAAATGGTCCACCTCATGGCAGACGGCGAGATCAAAAGCTGTTTGATCCTCTGCTCTAACCTGATGGTCTCCCTGCCCGATAACAAAGTGGTGCAGCGCGCCCTGGATAACCTCGACCCGCTGGTGGTGATTGACTTCTTTATGTCCGAAACTGCCGAAAGAGCGGATGTGGTATTGCCTGGATCGGTCTGGTGTGAAGATGAAGGTACAACCACCAACCTGGAAGGCCGAGTAATCAAAATTAACAAGGCTGCCGACCCACCCGGTGAGGCTCGCACTGACTGGGCTATTCTATGCGATATCGCGGCTCGCCTGGGACGGGCCCGCTACTTCCCCTTCAAAACGGCCCGCGAAATCTGGGACGAATTACGCCGGGCCTCCAGAGGTGGCATGGCTGACTATTATGGCATTACCTGGGAGAAGATAGACCGCCAGCAGGGCGTTTTCTGGCCCTGCCCGACCCTCGACCATCCCGGTACGCCCCTGCTCTATGCCGACCGCTTCTACCACCCTGACGGCAAAGCTCGCTTCACTCCGGTTGAGTTCATGCCACCGGTCGAAGAACCCAGTAAAGCTTTCCCCTTCCGCCTGACCAGCGGGCGAGTGGTTTATCACTACCTGAGCGGGGCTCAGACTCGCCGCCTGGGTTTCCTCAACTCGCAGGCTCCTGAGCCCTGGGTGGAAATCAATCCGCAGGCCGCGGCTCGCCTGGGTATCGTGGATAACGAGATCGTAAGAGTGCGAACTACCCGCGCCAGCATGGAGCTTAAAGCCCTGGTCGTGCCGACTATCCGGCCCGACACCCTGTTTATACCTTTCCACTACGGGCACGAGCAGGCCGTCAACCAGCTTACCATCCCGGCAGTTGATCCCAACGTCAAGATCCCGGAGTACAAGGTGTGTGCCGCGGTGGTGGAAAAGTTGGATGCTCGCCCTCCGTCAGGGGATATACCGCAGGAACCAAAAATCAATTACACGCCTGCCACCAATCCCAAGATGTTCCCTTACGCGGTTGGAGAAACCAAAGCCCGCCCGGAAGAAGAAGGCAAGCGCTACTAGACACGTTGAGAAGGTTGAGTTAGGAGCTAAGAATGGCAATTAAGACCATGTTTGTAGACCCTTCGCGCTGTATTGGCTGCCGGTCTTGCGAAGCGGCCTGTCGAGAATGTGACTCGCATAAAGGCGAGAGTATGATAATGGTGGATTTCATTGACCGGGAGCGCAGCGTTGCCACCCAGCCTACCATTTGTATGCACTGTACCGACCCGGTAGCCCCCTGCGCCCAGGTCTGCCCGGTGCTGGCGATTTTAATCTCCCCAGAAGGTGTGGTGCAGATGGCCGAACCTTCGCGCTGTATCGGTTGCCGCAACTGTGTCTATGCCTGCCCCTTCGGTGTCCCTAAATTCGATGTGGAAGCCCGCCTGATGAAGAAGTGCAACCTTTGCTACGACCGCACGGTCCAGGGTCTCAAACCCTGGTGCGCCCAGGTCTGCCCCACCCAGGCTATCTGGTATGGTGACTACGAGGAGTTTGATAATATGCGGGTGGGCCATCCTGTTAACAGGTTCCAGTTCGGCACGCAAAATGTTCAAACCAGAGTCTACTACGTAATGCCGGAGGAGGAGACGCAATTGGATATCGTAGCGCTCCTGCGCGAAACCGAGGCCGGTACGGCTAATCTTCAGTGGCAGAACCAGGAGGCGTGGGTGCTATGACCGAATACAACCGGCAAGACAAGAGCTTTGATCGCGACCAGCCCGGCCAGGACAACGAAGGCGCTATTTTACCCCGGCGCTGGCGGCGTGAATTTCCCTACCACTGGGATGGCGACGAGTTAATCTCGCGCCGGGAATTGCTGCAATTTACCGTCTTCACTTCCGGGGCCCTTTTTGCCGGGACTTCTCTCCTGGCTATTCTCGATGCCCTGAACACCCGGCGGCGCGGCTCTCCCAAAACGATCACTACGGTGGACCAGCTCAAGGAAGGCCAGGCCTTTTATTTCAATTATCCCGACCCGGACGACCAGGCCATGGTGATCCGCCTGCCGGGGGATCGCTTTGTGGCCTACAGCCAGAAATGTACCCATCTTTCCTGCTCGGTCTACCTCCAGCAGGAGCAAAACCGGCTTTATTGCCCCTGCCACGATGGCGTCTTTGATGTCTCCACCGGCGAACCGGTAGCAGGACCACCTCAGCGCCGCCTGCCGCGGATTACCCTCCGGCGTGAAGGTAACAACCTGATAGCGGTAGAGGAGGTGCCCTAATGGACGACCGGTTCGATAAAAGTATCGTTGAACCGCGACTTTACCTGGGCCCGGAAGCGCAGCGCTCCGACCAGGAACAGAATGTAACTCCCACTCAAGGCCAACTGGCTATCGTGCTGGCTACCTTGCTCATCGGTATTATGCTGCTGGGCATTCAGCTCTGGATTCTGACGGTAGCTCTCGACCTTTACCTGGGTGGGAGTAGCCAGGATATCTGGGCCTTGCCGCTAATCTCGTTCCTGATTTTTGCGGGAGGTCTTTTCTCCCTGAGAATGCTGGGCAAAACCCGCTATCCTAAACGCTAGGCTGCATCCTCCAAATTTTAGTTAAAAAAGAGGTAAGCTGGGATTTTATTTCCCGGCTTACCTCTATCCTCACTTCTCCACAGCCAAAGCAACTTATTCCTTCAAAATATATCGTAGAATGCGACTTTTGTCCTATTATGGTCTATTACGATATGTTAGCATAAAGCTACATTCTGATGATCTGTTTTGTAGAGTGTAAAATACTTAGATCATTTAATTATGAATTGTATAAATGATTTTTCATAATGAAGGAAATTACAAAATGAAGTCTGCTGAAGATCGCCCGAACCGTACGGGCAGCCCCCTGCGCGACCTGCTGGAAACCTTTGAGCCGGACCAGGTAATCGAGTGGATGCGGAACGAAGCCGAATACCGCGAAAAGGGACATAACGCCCTGACTCTGACCAAAGGCTCTGCCCTCAGTACGGTCATGGTCTGTATTCAAAAAGGGGAGCGCTTAAACCAGCACCAGGCTCCCGGTTCGTTTACCCTGACCATGCTGCGCGGGCGCATTAACTTTGGAATAGAAGCGGAAGGCGAAAAGATCGATACTGAATTGAGCCAGGGCCAATTCCTGGTGTTACAGGAACCACGCCTGCACGAAGTAGAGGCCCTGGAAGAGAGCGCCTTTTTACTGACGATTGTTAATCTGAAAGCAGGCGCGTCCTCAAAGTAGAGCGGGTTCCGCTTTAAAGGATTTGGAAGACCTGTGAGGGATGACAGGAGGAAACGTTACAGGAGGTCACGATGAAGTGTGAAGAATGCCAGCAAGAGTTGTGGAAAGCCGGGGATATTGTGCCACCCGGGAGGTATGCGCGGGTGGATGACCGTTCATACCGTATTGTTGTGCTGGAGAAAGCCGGGCCGCTGCCGGTTAGCTATGACGGGCATACTGCGTTCTACAGCCCTGCCGGTTGCAGGTGTAGCCTGCAAGATAATACGGCCCATGCATGGTAAGCACAACGCTAATTCTGGGAGGAACTGTACAGACGGGTTTACTACTTATCGCTAGAGGCTTTCTTCCAGAGTAGTGACCAGCCTGCGATAAAAAAGAATTCCAGCAGGGCATCGAGTAAGTAGATCTTCGAGATGCGCCCTTTGAGGGAATAGTAGACATCAATTCCAGCCAGGCCTGCCGCGCTGCCGGCAGCCAGCAGGGGAAGTTCCGGCCCTTTGCGCCCTCGAAAACCGGCCAGCCCTACTACCAGTCCTATCACTGTTACCAGCGCGCCCACCGTTTTAACCAGCCACTGATCTACTTTCGGCCCGGTGACAGCCATAAACAGGCGCATACTGATAAAGGGTAAGATACCGGTGCTTACAAAATAAGAGGCCTGGGCTAATGACAGAAACTTAACCGCCTTTGACGGCTCTGGCAGCATAACCACTACACCCTGTTCGTTTGAACTTATTATCTTTGATTCTTGTGTCACTTTCGTTTTCCCTTTTATAAACATGCTTTTCTAAAAGCCTCTTTCTACATTCACAAAACAGGAGCCAGTCTTAACTTACTTTGAAAGACCGACTCCTGCTTTTTTCAAATTAGCGCTTATACTCTCTCGGCGGGAGTGTTCAGGTCGCGGACTGCTACGTAGCCCAGGAAGCCGGTGATAATCAGGCTAAGCAAGTGCAGGAAGAAGTCCGGGCCGTTCAGCATGAAGAGATCGGACAGGCCGGGAATAAAATTGGCGATCAGCAAAATCAGGAAAACAAGCGCCAGCACCCGGTTAGCCCAGACCGCATTGGTCAGGGTGGTCGCTCCGCCCCAGATCAGGATCAGGCCGAAGAGAATATGCGAGATGTTATGCAGGGTGTTTACCCCGAAAATACCGAACAACAGCATATCATTCATGCCGCTGACATTCGGCGCAGATGTAGCAATCCCGGGAATAAAACCCAGGATGCCTACGATAGCGTAAATTATACCAAAGCCCAGGGTTATTCCCTTGACGGTATCTCGGTCTAACATTGAAAAAGCTCCTTTCGGTGAAGCCGGCTTACACTGCCCCCATTTTAGACTCCGGTTTTTCCAACTTTTCCTGACCGGGAAGGTCAATTCCGGGTGAATGTTCTGGGATAGGCAAGCCTCTATCACATTCCTACCTACACCAATAATTCAAGATGCGTTACAGGCTCTTGAATTTTTCTAACTTATAAGATAAAAGCAAAAACTATGCCCATTTAACTAACACATAGCTAATAATTATTTTGAGGCTAAATGGTAAAATTGCAAAGTGGAAGGCCCTATTCATCCTCTTTATGTAACAACTCTTTGGCGATTTTTTCGTCCACTATTGGCTGGCGATTTTCAAAGTTAAAACTGTCGCCCGCCCCCAGGACATGCAGCTTGACATCAAAGAGGCTGACCACTCCTTCGGCATAACGCTGAGAAAGGCTGGAATAGCTGATCCCCCGGCCATCCACCACGTAAACCGCCCCGGAGCCGATTACTCGGAAGCCGCTCTCATTTTCCACGACTATGGCGGTATCTTCATCTATGCCGATTCCCAGGTTGCGCGGATTCTGCGCCACGGCCCCCAGCAGGCGGCCCATGCGGCCGCGCTCGGCGAAATGCGAGTCAATCACCACACCGGGTAGAAAACCCAGGCCGGGAGCCATACCCAGCGAGGAAATCTTGTTCGACTCATCGCTTGGACCGGAAATAAGCATGGTTTCGGGCATCGAGGCCGCCCCGGCGGAAGTTCCGGCCACAGTTGCCCCTTTTATAAACCGCTCCCGGGTACAACGAAAGACCGGCGAGTCTCCAATCTGGCTGGTAATCCGCAACTGGTCTCCGCCAGTAAAGAAGATCACCGCGGCGTTGGCCAGTTTGCCAACGTTTTCATCGGAATAAGCTTCTTCCCTGGTGCGAATGTCCAGCACTTCGATGTTCTTTACCCCCAGGTCAGAGAAAGTTTTATGGTAATCTTTAGCCATTTTTTTTGGCAGGCTACTGGCCACAGTTATTACCACCAGGCAATCTTTTTCGCTCTTAACCGAGCTTGCTACTTCTTTCAAAATTTCCCTGTTACGATTCTGATCCTTCTCTTCGTGGCCACCAATGATAATCAGGCGTCCCTTTGCTTTGTCTGTCACTGCCTTTCTCCTTGAGTACCGGTTCAATCAGTCTTTGCTTACCAGACCTGTACATAAACCTACTTTGCCATATCTTCATATTGCTCTCTGGCACAGAGCTTACCTTCTGCAATCATTTGCTTTCCCCTGGCGAAAAGATGCCTGATTTCGAATGTCTCTTTTTCTAAAATCACGATATCGGCGTCACAGCCTTCCTTCAGTCTGCCCTTCCCCTGAAGCTTATAGACGCTGGCCGGGTTACTGGTAAAGAGCGGCAAAACCTGTTCCAGGGGTATTTTATGGTCGCGCACACAGGAGACAAATTGCCCGAAATATTTGTGAGGATTGCCGCTGGGAGTATGCGAGTCAGAGGATACCGTCAGTTGGTCCAGTTTCCCGCCGTGTTCGATGTAATATCGCAGATTTTCGGCCAGGTCTTCTTCGGTAGTATCCATGTCTACAAAGGAGCCGCGCCCGGCTAACTGAATAGCTTCATCCAGCAACTCGTGGCTACGTGTGATGTGGGTGGGATAGAGATATTCGGGCGGAATTTCAAAAGAAGAACTGTCCAGCAGGGTAAAAAGCAGTTCTAAGCGCCTTTTACCCTCGCCAACGTGAAAATGGCTTACTCCGGCTTTGCCGCCGATCATGCCGCCGATGATTGCATCAGAGATGGCCCTGGCCGCCTCGTGCAAGGTCGGCTCGGATGAGCGATAGTCGGAAATCGAAATTTCACCTACCCCAATCGCTTTATCAATGATGATAATATCGTTCATAACGGAGGTAGTAATGGTGGGCGGTGGAATGTGGAAACCACCCGTCAGCATATACGCGCTAATTCCGTCCTGCTCAAGCTGGCGCGCTTTCGCCAGCAGGCTGTTGAGGTTACGAGCTACCACATCGGTGCCCAGGCAGCCTACCACAGTAGTAATCCCTGCCTGAATGATCTGGCTGAGATGCACTTCCGGCACGCGACTGGAAAAGCCTTCCTCGCCGCCCGCCCCGATTAAATGCTCGTGCGGGTCAATCAGGCCGGGCGTAACCAGGCACCCGCTTGCGTCTATAACTTCTATCTCCAGGCCGGAGGCCAGCAACTTTTCGCGCTCGATATTACCAACCTTATAAATCGAGCCATTCAGGCTTAAAATAGATTTCACTCCGGCCCGAGCCGGAGTGAAGAGTTCGCCATTTTCAATCAGATAATTTTTTTGCATGGTTTAGCGTATACCTCGTCTGGCCCGGTAAGGCTGGTGACGCTGGTAAACCTGGTTGGTGCGGTACTGGTAGCCGCCGCTGGAACTGCCGCTTTTCTCTCGCTCCTCGCTATCTTCCTGCATGGACGAGAGCGGCACTTCGCAGGCGGCATCCTCTTCCACCGAGTGGGCCAGGTTGTTGAGGACTTCCAGGGTATCATCCACGATGTCAGCGATTACCACCAGGCGATCTCCGGGTTTGAGCCGTTTCCAGGCCTGCATAACCGCCTCTTGCTGGTCGGCTACAATAGTAGAGGGGACAGCCTCCGGAATCAGGCTTTGCATCAAGTGCGGCACTTCGTTCTTTTCTCTTTCGCGCCGGTCTCCCAGGTCATGCAGGAAATATTCATCTACATGGGGTAAAGTGGCCTCGAAGGTAGATGTGATATCCTGGTCGCGCCGGTCGCCGGGCAGCCCTATCACCATGACCGTGCGGCGTTTACCGTAGGCCTCAACTGCTTCCATCAGCGCTTTCATGGCTGCGGCATTATGCCCGTAATCCAGGATAATCTGGACGCCGTTAAGCTCGTTGACATTGAAGCGGCCCGGGGTCATGGTGCTGTCGGCCTTGAAAGTAGTCAGGGCCCGTACGATCATGGCCGGGTTCAGACCGGCGGCCCAGGCGGCGGCGGTGGCAGCCAGGGCGTTTTGAACCTGGAAACGAATTTTCCCGCCCAGGGTGAAAGGTACTCGTTCAAGTTCGACCAGTTCCACCCGCTCTTCGCCCTTTGCCAGCACGATCATGCCGTCTTCGACAAAGACACACCAGCCATCATCTTCTGCCAGGTGCGCCTTTATGATGTGGTTGTTGGGATTCATGCTGAAATAGACCACCCTGGCATCGGTAGCCGCCGCCATTTCAGCTACCATCCGATCATCCGCGTTTAGAATAGCCGAGCCATCATTGGCGACCGCTTCTATCACCACCTGCTTGACCCGCGCCAGTTCTTCCAGGCTGTTAATACCTCCCTGACCCAGGTGGTCGGCGCTGATGTTGGTCACAACGCCCACGCTACAGCGATCAAAAGCCAGGCCTTCGCGCAGAATACCACCCCGGGCCGTTTCCAGGACAGCCACTTCCACGCGAGGGTGGAGCAGCACGGTCTGGGCGCTCTTCGGGCCGGAGCAATCGCCTTCCAGGATACGCTCTTTATCTATAAAAGTGCCTTCGGTGCAGGTCATGCCGACTTTCCAGCGGGCCGTCTCGTACATATGGCTGACCAGGCGCGTCACGGTAGTCTTGCCGTTCGTACCGGTGATAGCAATGATCGGGATACGGGCCGGGGCGCCTTCCGGGTAGAGCATCCGCACTATTGGTACACCTACATCACGCGGAGTGCCGTAGGCCGGATGGAGATGCATGCGCAGACCGGGCGCGGCGTTTACCTCTACAATCGCGCCGCCCTGCTCGCTGAGCGGTCGGGTGATATCCTGGCAGAGCACGTCTATCCCGGCGATATCCAGGGCCAGGATCTGCGCGGCCAGTTCGGCCAGGCGAGCGTTGCTGGGATGTACCTCTTCCGTTACATCGGTAGCGGTACCGCCGGTAGAGAGGTTGCAGTTCTGGCGCAGTTTTACTACTTTTCCTTCTGGCGGTACAGAGTCGAGGGATAAACCCTGCTGGCTCAAGACCAGTTCCGCCGCTGCATCCAGCCTGATGCGGGTGAGGGTGCTGCTGTGACCGGGACGGCGGCGCGGGTCTTTGTTAACTTCCTCTACCAGTTCCCTGATGGTGTGAACGCCGTTACCCATTACCATGGCCGGATCGCGCCGGGAAGCGGCTACCATCTCTCCGTTTACTACCAGCAAGCGGTAATCGTTGCCAACTATATACTTTTCAACCAGCACCCCGCCCCGGTAGTTATCGGCGATATCGTAAGCTGCTCGGACTTCCTCTTCGCTGTTAAGATTGACGCTGACACCTTTGCCCTGGTTGCCCGCTTCGGGCTTCACCACCACCGGCAAGCCAATCTCCTGGGCGACTTCCCAGGCTTCCTCGGCGGAGTCAACCGGCCTGCCGTCCGGCACGGGTACCCCGACCATCCGTAACATACGATTGGTCAGAGGTTTCTCCTGGCACATGTCAACCGCAATGGCGCTGGTGTTGGAAGTCTCAGAAGCTTGAATCCGTTTTTGATAAACGCCGTAACCCAGTTGTACCAGGCTACCGGTGGGGGTCAGGCGCAGGACCGGAATTTTGCGGGCTTTGGCGGCTGCTACAATGGCGGCGGTGCTGGGACCGAGCCTGAATTCATCTGCAATCGCATGGAGCCGTTCCATTTCGGCTTCGATATCAAAGGGTTCATCGTGCATGGCTGCCAGGGTCAGGCGCAAAGCCGTTTCAAAGGCCGCCCAGGCCGGTTCTTCTTCTCTATAGGCGATTACTACGTTGTAGACTCCGGGTTCGCCTGTACCACGTGCGCGTCCGAAAGCTACCGGAAAGCCGAGCATATTCTGTAATTCGAGGGTAATATGCTCTGAAATATGGCCCAGGTAGGTACCGCGCTGGAGCCGTTCTATAAAACCACCCGGCTTTCCCACACTGCATTGATGTTTTTGCAGGCCGGGTAGCCAGGCGGTGATACGTTCTACAAAGCCCGGAAAACTGTTACTGGGGCGATCTTCGTAGGGGCCGATATCCATAATAATTTTCAATACAGGCATATATGCATAAAGATTAGGCCCGCGAAGTACTTTAATGCTTCGTACCGTTACGCCGTGAGTTTCCATTTCCATAAATTGATAAGCCTCGTTTCTTCCACACTGAAGCGCTATCTTTGCCAGCTAAATTCGCTAATTTTTTCTTAATCTATGCTTTATCAATATTTATGCCAACTGGTCAACCAATAATCCAGATATAACTTAATAGTTGACAACTTTTAAACCACGGTTGATCAGTTTTAGGCGGATCAATGTGAAAGTGAAAAAATTTGACGGCACAAACTTTTGTAGAACTACTGGGGCTGAAGCTAAAGGAGTTGGGCTGGCCATGTAACCTCAGATATACTTCTATTGACAACTCCGGCAATGCGCGTTACCTTTGAAGTAGCTGAATATTACAGGTAATTGTTATATATGTTTCGCCAAAGCCTCAACCCTCTATCTAATTTAGTCTTTACCCTCTTTTACTGCTTGAAAGTAGTGGAACGCCTTTTGCCATTATCTTAAAGTTGAGCACAGGCGTAGCCGAAATGAGGTCTGATAGTAATTTTTAAGCTGGCTCTAGTTGTCTTTAAACACATTTTTACAGGCGAGTAAGACCTCCTCGCTTTAGATCAAGTTGGATAAAATCAGTAGGATTTGAGATAGGTAACAGGGAAAACTTCTCTTACCAGTTGCTAAGTTAATAAACCGCTAAAAGTTTGGATTAATTTTTTACCATCTCCTTTAACCCTGTTCTCACCCACTGGCATTTTCCGGCCTTCTTGTACAGTTCTGTTTTTCATACAATTAGTGGAAGGCTTTGAAAGGAGCATAAGAATAATGAATAGTATAGCCGGGGCTGCTTTTTACGAAAGTGGATCTGCCTTTAATTTACTGCGTCCTATGAATGTAGCAGTGGCGCCGGGTTCAACGGCGGAAAAAACTATACATACTCACACCGGGTTGCCCGGCACCCGAGTCTCCGTTTTTAGCGAAAACTCCCAGACTATACCCCTAAGCCCCGCTCACGACCTGGTTTATTATGGAGGCAAAACCATTCCGGATCTTTCTTATTTTAATTTTTACCTGGGAGGCAGCCGGGCATGGCACGAAAATGATATTCAGAACATTGACCTGGCGCTTGAGGCCGCCATGTCTGATGCTTATTTGAACAACGTTCTGCTACAGTACTTTGATAATCGCGTAATCAGCAGTACTTTTAAGGGATCTCAGGTTTTACCTGAACCACAACCGGCTCTTTTTTCGCAGGGTGATGTCGAGCAACTTTTAAGCCGGTTTTATAGCGAAGGGATAATAGAGGGGCATGATTTAAGCATGACTGTCTTTAATCTTATGCTGCCACGCGGTACTGTCCTGAATAATAGTCCTGACGGAACCGGGCATGTACAGGGAGCACCGGATAACCAACAGTTACAAGATGAAATGGTTGATTCGTTACATGGATTATGCGGTTACCATGGTTCAGTTCACCTCAGGGATAAAGCAGGCGCAACTATCACTCTTTATTACACTGTCGGTGTATTTTCAGAAAGTATGAAAGGACGCACTAACGGAGTAACGGTTTTCGACCAGCCCTGGAAAAATGTGGTAGCCACTTTCTACCACTTACTGAACGAAGTGCGCACTGACCCTGACGTGAGCGATGCTATCCGCGCCGGAGATACTCCCGAAGCTTTAAAGTTTTTAGGCTGGGTTTCCAGGCGAGGGGAAGAGTGCGGTGACATGATCCTCTCTAACGACCAACTTCCTGGCGGGGTTTACAGAGAAGTTGAATTGACCGACGGTGGTGGCAGTGTCCCTGTACAGTTGTTATTCTCAAATGCTATTCATGCCCCCGAGGGTCCTTTGGCCCGCCCTCACCACCTTAACCGCTAGGTACACCCGTATAACGCGCTAAATGTGACAGGACTATAAATACATCGTAAACTGATATTTGTTGCGAATAACTGCCTTATTATTTTAAGCGGGAAAGGATAGGAGTCACAATGAGCGGAAAAAATATGCAGGTGTTGCTGGCCAGTCGCCCTCAAGGTGAGGTTCTGGAAAGTAACTTTAAGATTGTCGAAACCGATATATCCGACCCGGTCGAGGGGCAGGTGCTGGTGAAGAACCAGTATCTATCCCTCGACCCTTATATGCGTGGCCGCATGGACGCTGCCGAATCATATGCAGCCCCGGTAGAACTGGGCGACCCTATGGTAGGTGGTACAGTCGGTGTAGTGGTCGAATCGCATAACCCTAAATTCCAGGTTGGCGATATGGTGCTGGGCTTTTTCGGCTGGCAGCAATACGGCCTTTCCGATGGCAAAGGACTGCGCAAGGTTGACACCTCTTTGATACCCGCCAGCGTTTACCTCGGTTCTGCCGGTATGCCGGGTATTACAGCCTGGCACGGCTTGATGAAAATCGGCGAACCAAAAGAAGGTGAAACCGTAGTGGTTTCCGCCGCTTCGGGGGCAGTTGGGAGCGTGGTAGGCCAACTGGCGAAGCAGCGGGGTTGCCGGGCAGTCGGCATCGCCGGGGGCCAAGAAAAGTGCGATTACGTGGTGAATGAACTGGGGTTTGACGCGTGCGTGGATTACAAAGCGGGCCAGCTTAAGGATGATTTGAAAAAAGCTGCTCCTGATGGCATTGATATTTATTTTGACAACGTGGGTGGAGATATCCTGGAAACCTGTGTGCGTCAGATGAATACCTTTGGTCGTATCCCGCTGTGTGGCTTGATCTCGCAATATAACGCCACTGAACCGCCTGTTTTCAAAGGGCTGCGCTATTTCCTGACCTACCGCCTCAAGTTGCAAGGCTTTATTGTGGGAGATTCTCCGGAGAGCTTCCCGCAGGCCCTCACCGAGCTTGTTCCGCTGATTGCCTCCGGGAAAATCAAGTACCGCGAGAGCATTGTGGAAGGGCTGGAAAATGCCCCACGTGCCTTGATCGGTTTGCTCAAAGGTGAGAACTTTGGCAAGCAGTTGGTCAAGCTTTATTAAGGATTACACTGAGCTTTAACTGGCTTTCACCCTCATTTTAATCTTCCTGGCTTACCCTTAATAACAGGGAGAGTGTTAAAAGCTCTCCCTGTTGCAGCTTGAGAAACCTCAGAGCGAAAGGGATCGGGAAGATGGATAATAACAACAGTACTGGCAAGCCTGAACTGTTAAACCAGCCTGGTAATGACCCTCTTGAACCGACTGACCCCTACCAGCCTTCCAGTGCGAACGAAGGCGCTTCTGATTCACCGGATAGTCTCGCTTCAAAGCCTTTTGCCTATCCACCTGTCAATCCTGGTATCACCTGGAATTATCAACCCCTTATCAAACCCGATAAGATTAAAACTCCCCGTTTATGGATGGTTCCGGTCCTTCTCGGCGGTGCGGTGCTCTTTTTGGTAGCCGCTTTTACCATCCTTTTCGTCATAGTAGTACCGGCCCTGGATAACATCGGCATGACTACCGAACATAGCGGACTGGCGTTGGGCAAAGCTTCGCAGGTTTCGGTAAACGTGGTGATGAACTCCGGCGATCTTAAATTGAACGGAGGTTCCGCAAAACTACTGGACGCAACTTTTCGCTACAACAATGACAGTCTGCGTCCTACTACCAGCTATAGCGAAAATGCCGCTATTGGAACTTTGCTGGTGAAACAACCGGCAGTCTCCGATAAGGGGAACTACCGCAATAAGTGGGAGTTACAGCTACATAACGGCTTACCGGTTGATATCCGAATTGATAAGGGGGCAGGCAATAACGAATTAAAACTGGCAGGCATGGATCTGAGCGAGTTGTATCTGACCAGCGGCGCAGGCGACACTACCCTGGATTTAACCGGCACAACTCAGCGTACTTTTTCCGGCACTGTTACGACGGGCGCAGGGAATGTTAAAGTAATTGTGCCACGCAGTACAGGCGCTCGCATTACTATTGGAGGCGGTTTCCAGCAGGTTTCGGCCAGCAATTTTACGCGCCTGGGCAACAGTTACACTAACGCTGCTTATGGTAAAAGCGCCGGTACGCTCAACCTGACCATCATCTCTGGCACCGGTAACGTTACCTTAGAAGAACGCTAACAATTCCGGGGGCCCGGGAAGCTTGAGGGATATTCAGCCCTTATCTAAAGTTTTGAATATCCCTACCAGAGCAACACAGATAAACAGATTACTTCTTACCCTGTTAATTCCGGTTGGACAAGCTCTCATGGATATGGGAAAATAAACCATCGCTCCCCTTCGAGAGCTTGCCGGGTAAGTTATGACTTCATTATCTCTTTACCGGTTAGATCTTCTTAACTTTCACTGTGGTTTACCTGTTGAGAAACAGGTTGTTGGATAGGAGTTAACTGCTTGTGACCATCGTACCGGGCCGCTAATTTTTGATGCCCGGACGTTGCTATTCTGGAGGAGAAACCATGGCTGTTAATCTCAAAATAAACGACAGTTTTCCTGATATTGGATTGCCCGACCAGACGGGTAAATTGACCCGGCTTTCTCACTACACCCGGGCCAGTCTTTTCGACCAGCGTCTAGGTTTTAACGATGGCTATCCTTTGATCCTGGTTTTCTTGCGCGGTTTTTTCTGCCCGCGCGACCAGCA
>DATAKM010000064.1:0-17482 GCA_036261665.1 Chloroflexia bacterium | reverse complement strand
GAGCGTGGCGGACCCACCCAGTTCCATCCCGAACCTGGCAGTGAAACGTCACAGCGCTGACAATAGTGAGCCTTTTGGGCTTGTGAAGATAGGCCGCTGCGGCTTTTTTCTTTTTATACCCCCTTTTCTTTCTCCTCTTTTCCTCCTATTCTATTATTCTCTGGGTATTGGCTTGAGTCGAGTGGTAGGCATGTGCCGCTAGCAGAAATGCTTTAGCAACTTCCTGGCTTTTATCATAAAACACGGGTCATGGAGCGCAAAGTCAAACGAGGAGTCCATATAGTGAACAAGTGTCTGACCTACGCTCCAAAGTAAGTGGAGAAATGGCTGCCAGTGCGGGCTAGTTAGGCTGATCAGATCAAAATCCGGTTCAGCGAGCACCGAGGCATGGTACCAAAACCAAACGATTTTGAAACAGAGTAATCTTTTATTCGAACTTACTGACAATCAGGGAAACGTTGTGACCGCCAAAGCCGAACGAATTGGACATAGCATGGCGCACCTGCTTCTTCCTGGCTACATTCGGCGTGATATCAAGGTCACAATTGGGGTCAGGATGTTCGTAATTGATAGTAGGAGGAATAATTCCCTCGTTAATAGCCTTGACACAGATGACCGCTTCAATGGCTCCCGCCGCGCCCAGTAAGTGCCCGGTCATAGACTTGGTGCTGCTGATGCTCACTTCGTAAGCAAAATCTCCCAGGGCACGCTTGATAGCCGCAGTTTCGGCTTTTTCGTTGAGCTGAGTGCTGGTGCCGTGAGCATTAATGTAATCAAGATCAGATGGCGCCAGGCCGGCCCGTTCCAGTGCCAGTTTCATGGCGCGAGAAGCACCTTCGCCGGTTTCCTCTGGCTGTACAATATGGTGAGCATCATCGGTGCTACCGTAGCCGCTTAGCTCAGCATAAATGTGCGCTCCACGGGCGCGAGCGTGTTCCAGGTCTTCCAGGATTAGCACTCCGGCGCCTTCACCCATAACAAAGCCATCGCGTTCAGCATCAAAAGGACGGCTGGCTTTTTGAGGCTCGTCGTTGTTAGTCGAAAGCGCTTTCATAGAGTTGAAACCGGCCACGCTAATCGGCACGAGGGGGGCTTCGCTGCCGCCTACAATCATAACATCAGCCTCACCTCGTTTGATGATTTCAGCGCCTTCCCCGATGGCGTGCGCACCGGTAGAGCAGGCGGAAACCACACAGAAGTTGGTACCACGGGCACCGAACATGATTGCAACGTGCCCGCTAGCCATGTTGCCAATCATCATAGGAATCAGAAAGGGGTTTACCCGGTCGGGGCCTTTTTCGTGCAGAACCCGGAATTGTTCACTTAATACGCCAATGCCGCCGATGCCGCTACCAATAATCACGCCTACCCGGTTGCGATTTTCATCATTAATCACGAACTGACTATCGCGCAAAGCCTCTCCGGTCGCCGCGAGAGCATACTGCGCATAACGATCCATCCGGCGAGCTTCTTTACGGTCAACCCCGAAATCTTCCGCTTTAAATCCTTTAACTTCACCGCCAATTTTGGTGTCGAAGCCAGTGGTGTCGAAGTAAGTTAAACGGTCAATTCCGCTTTTGCCTGCTATCAGACTCTCCCAGGAGGCAGCTACACTATTGCCAACAGGAGATATCATGCCCATTCCGGTTATTACCACTCTTTTAGCCATCTTTAGTCTCGCTCAATCCCCTTAACATTAAGATAGACCGGAGCCTATCATTTATCTAATCCACTAATCTTAATAAGTATCGCTGCTATCATTGCTACCAGTAATTTAGGACGTAATTTCGCGCTGTTAATATAGCACGTGAGCCGTTTTGCGGCAAACTCCTCCAGGCGAGAGGTAAATTGTTAAAACCAGTTCTTCTCTGCTAAACTTACCTTCAGCTTCTAAATTACCTCACGATTCGATTAAATAATATTATGTAAACCCGCGATTCAGGAAGAATTATGAATAATACAGAGTTGTGTTATACCCCTGCTACCGAGCTATCAGAACTGCTACACAGTTGTCAACTTTCTCCGGTGGAACTGACCGCAGCTTTTCTTGAACGTATCTCACGCTTGAACCCGCTCTTGAATGCGTATTGCACTCTTTTGCCCGAACAAGCCCTGGAACAGGCACGGGCAGCCGAAAAGATTTTACTGCAAGGCGAGGCAAACAGTCCTTTGCTGGGCCTACCGGTATCAATCAAAGATTTGATCTTAACTGCCGGTATACGTACTACTCGTGGGTCTTTGCTGTACGCCGATTATGTGCCGGAAGAAGACGCGCCGGTAGTGGAACGCCTCAAAAAGGCCGGGACGGTAATTCTGGGCAAAACTAATACTCCTGAACTGGGCTGGCGAGGTACAACCGATAACCGGCTTTTTGGTCCTAGCCGCAACCCCTGGAACCCTGACCTTACGCCGGGTGGCTCCAGAGGAGGGGCCAGCGCCCAGGTAGCGGCAGGCCTGGGCCCTCTCGCTCTTGGTACCGATGGAGGCGGTTCCATTCGTATCCCGGCCAGTTACACTGGCATCTTTGGTATCAAACCCTCGCTGGGTCGTGTACCGGTTTACCCGGCCAGCGCTACTGGAGATCTTTCCCATGTGGGGCCAATGACACGTACGGTGGCTGACGCGGCTCTGTTATTGAATGTGCTGGCCGGGCCAGACGAGCGAGACCGTTATTCGCTCCCGGCGGAAACCACAGACTACCTGGAAGCCTGCCGGCAGGGAGTTACTCGGGGCTTGAAAGGACTAAGAGTGGCCTGGAGTCCAGATCTCGGCTATGTGCAGGTTGACCCGGAAGTACGCGGTCTGACCGAGCAGGCAACCCGGCGCTTTACGGAATTAGGAGCGGAGGTGGAAGAAGTTTCGCCCGGCTTTGCTTCGCCGGATGATATATTTGAAGTCTTTTTCTACGGCGGTATTACGGCCTATCTCAGAGAGTATTTGCCGGAAAAGGCCGGTTTGCTCGATCCTTCCTTGCGCGAAATGGTCGAACACTTTGCCGGGCTGACCGGTCGGGATTACGGCAAAGCCATGTCAGGCCGCCTGGCCCTGTGGGATACGGTAAGGCATTTCTTTGCAAAATATGATTTATTGCTCACCCCTACCATGCCTCAGACTGCGTTTAAGGTGGAGCTTGTGGCACCATCAGAACCGGGCGAGCAGGCAGCGGGTAGATTGCGCTGGACACCCTTCACCTTTCCCTTTAACCTGACCGGGCAGCCTGCCGCCAGTATACCGTGTGGTTTTACTCGGGCAGGTATGCCGGTTGGCCTGCATATTATCGGACGGCGCTTTGCTGACGCTACTGTGATCCAGGCAGCGGCTGCTTATGAAGCTTTGCAGCCGTTTACGGATAGACGGCCTCCACTGGATTAGAATCATTCAGTGAACAGCTCTTTTCAGCACGGAAGGGCAGTATGCAAGTATGCTGCCCTTCCGGTTCTAGCCCAGGCCAACAACTGGCTTGCTTAGTTCTGCTGTAGCCGAGCCGCCTTGAGGACATTTTGCAGAAGCGAAATCACTGTCATAGGACCGGTACCACCCGGCATCGGCGTAACTCCACCGGCTACTCTTTTAATGCTATCAAACTCAACATCACCCTGAATCTGCTGTCCTTGCGAGCTACCTCCCCTGACATAGTTAATGCCGAAATCCAGTACAATTGCGCCCGGCTTAACCATTTCACCGTTAATCAGGTGAGGTGACTGCGCGGCTACCACCAGAAGGTCGGCAATCCGGGTAAAAGCGGATAAATGAGGAGTCTGGCGGTGGCAGATGGTAACGGTCGCATTTGCTTCGGTGAGTAGGGCTGCCAGCGGCTTACCAATAATCGGGTTACGTCCAACCACTACCGCATATCGTCCGGCAGGATTGATACTATACAGGGAAAGAAGCTTCATAGCGCCCAGGGCAGGAGGTGCTACCAGTCGAGAGCCATTCAGGCTAACGTCCCCGGCGTTTCGCGGGTGCAATCCTTCCGCGTCTTTATCAGGATGAATTACTTCGGCTATCCTGATCAAATTGAGATGGGGCGGTAGTGGTGCTTGCAGAGAAATGGCCTGAATTGCCGGATTCCGGTTCAATTCTTCAATATGGCTGACCAGTTCTTCGTGCCTGATATCCGTCGGAAGGATATGTGCGATGGCCCGTAAACCTGTCATGTGGGCCTGGCGAGTTACTACCCGAATATAGTCATAAATAGCATTGTCATCGCCGACGCAGACAATTACCAGAGTAGGAACATAACTAAACTGTTGCTTAAACTCGGCTACTTCGTTCTTTAACTGGTCACGAATGGTCGCGGCAACTGAACGAGTATCCAGAATCAGACCGGGCATAAAAGTTCTCCTGTTAAAACGCTTGATTAAACGCCAGCTCTAAAAATTAGTTGTTATAAATTGCTCACTAAAAGTCGTAGGGATTTTCGTCACGCGACTGCTCGTGAAGATCGGCGGTTCCGATCCTGAAACTACCCGGTTCGGACTCCGGTGGGCGGTCGAAGAAGTCCACGCGCAAGCCCAACTTCTGCAAACCTGTCGAAATCTCAGGGCCGAGCGCTCTAACCACCATTTCGTGAAAGATGGCCGGACCTATTTGCAGGCAGGTTGGTTGTAAATAAAGTTCAAAGAGTTCTTCAAAAGCCCGTTTCATCTCTGCACGCGGCGTATCATGGACGTTCTGCAACCAGTAACTGAAGTCGGCAAGCTGTCCGGAACTCTCCTCGCTAATATCCAGGTTATAGAGTTTTGTCATAAAAGGATAAGCTGTCAGACTAGCAGTAGTCTCGCGTAGACGGCGAACAGCCACTTGCGGCCCGATTATTTCGCTAACCAGGGAAAGGGTAGCTGCTAAAGTGCCTGCCAGCACACTAATTTCAGAAGAATTAAAAGCCGAAGAAGTTTGAGTGCTTTCTTTACGCGTAATGAAAATATCCAGGCGCGCAAGGGGATTCTCAAGTAGCATGGTAAGACCGCCGCTAACCGGGCGCAGCGCCTTGCCATCGCCATCAGTTATAAATGTACCTAATTCTTGTCCACGGTAAATTAAATCAAACATCTCAATGTGCTCAAAGCGCAGGCGTATCAGGCCACTGTGATTACCGCGCTCAAAAGCTTTTACCGCACCTTTGAAAGTATTAAGCGAAGCTTTCAAATCCTGATAGGGGCTGAATCTTCCCAGCAAAGCGCTGTAAGCCCACAGAATTTCCGGGCTAACTATCAAACCTTCTCTAAGAGGAAATAAAGGCTGTCGTAAAAGCTGGTGCAATGCTTCCGTACCACTCCATTCCTGGTTGTCTATTTGTAAAAGTACGGCTATAGCCTGACCATTATCCAGGGTTAGAAATGCTCTCTTTTGCTGCTGGAAAGCTTCGTCTTTCAGGGATAAACAACCGGTAAAATTCAGCGTACGAAGCTGTCCAAGTAACTCATTGAAAGACTGAGCAGTGGCCGGTAGAGTAAAAGGTTTACCGGGAGGCAAGGGCAAACTGATTGTTGTTGGAGCGGGAGTAGATGTATTAGCCACAGGGCTTTCTTTCGAATGATTAAAAAAAGCCGCTAAGGCGCTGGCTGAAGCCGGTTGACGATTGAAAAGGCCCATCGCTGTAAGGTCTTCCACAGCCTGAAAAAAGTCGGCTGACTGTTGCATGTCTATTGTACGTTGTGGAGCAGAGTAGTTAGATTCCCAGGCCAGTTCTCCTTCTTTCCAGTTTAGCAAAGTATAGAGGACTAAATCTCCGGTTGATTTATCTTCGCCGTAATTCATCTCAGCATGAATTATTTTTCCTGCTTCAAAGAAGAGTGAAGCTTTATGATTCTGACTCTTGACAAAGAGAGTACCCTTTAGTGCTTTAGTCTCTACCGCTTCAAGTACAGAAGGTAAGGTTTTAAAGTCTGGTTGCGGCATTCGTCCCATCCTGTAAAAATTAAAAAGAAATAAAAGTCCAGGCAGTCACACGTCATTTAGTAATGTTTACTAGCATTATACCGAAGGATAAAGACCAGTGAGGAAAGAAATGATAAGTCTTTAGTTTTAGTATAGGAACTATTGGGTATTTTTGATTATAAAGAGTACAGGTTGAGCGGTAAAAGTAGGCTGTAAATTTGTTAGTAATTTAACCTTTTGTAATAGTCTGAGCTCGACTTTACACAATTAGCACCTTAACAGGTTAATAACAAGCTGCAAAAGCCAGTCTGTTCAGCACTGAGCGTGGGACTAAACAAACATCCGGCTGGGAAGGGCTTGTTTCATAATTGAAATAGCCCCACATAGCTTGTCGTGCTGCGGCCAGAATATCACTGAAGGTAGTCCTATCCTTACTCTACCAGGCCGTCTGGTATAGTGGCACCTTTCCCTCTGGATGTAAAGCATCAGCAAATAAACACGCTAAACTGAACAGGCCGAATAACACTGGGGTTGTCCGTTCAATCGCTTTATCGCTCCACTGACGCTGCGTTTCAACCCCTAGATGCGCCCGGCTTTCTTCGAAAGTGACCTCGATGTTCCAGCGCTTGACGAAATCGCCCACAATTTCAGCCGGGCTTTGGCTTTGATCAGTCGAAAAGTAAGCTCTGGTCTCATACTTTTCCTGAGGATCTCGTACTAATACCCAGCGTAGTGGGAGGGGTGCTTCACCCCACAGGGTTGAATACCACAGACCCGTACCACTCAGCAGCCATATCTTGCGAGTGCTACCTGCATACCAGCCCACTTCCACTAACTCCCAGGCTTGCGAAAGATCTACTCCCAGGTCGCGCAGATAAGGCAAGCGGTAACCAACCCCGCGGGGACGCCCCATTGTACCAGCCGTTCGGGCTGGTTGTGGTCCAAACAAGCGCGCATCCAACCGCATTGGTGCGATCAGAGTTACCTTTAACTTCTGGCAAAGTAGCCCTAGATTGATGCTGCTGTAAGCTCCATCACCGATTATTTTGATCGGACGGCTACCCAGATTTCGCCTGAGCCACTTAACCAGTTGGACCGTGCGGTCAGTGTAGGTATAGTGCTGTAAACCTAACTCCTTACTGACCTTCGGTGTGGTTAGTAATACTGAAACAAAAGGTAAAGCCCAGGGCCGCTTCGACCAGGGTAACTTCACGACTAGAGCTGCCACCAGCCAGCGTAGCCCGATGGTAGCGACGTGCAAACCGTGTGAAGAAGCGGCACTATCGCGCCAGTGACCTTTCTTCTTAATCTTGCGACCCCAGCGTCGTTCGAGGGTCTCATCCAACACTACTTCCACTGGTGCCTCAGCAGGCAGGAAGGTAGTGATTAAGAGTTTTAAGAGTATTCTACCAATGGCTAAGCCGTCCCACTTAGCCCGGTTGAGCACATTGTGAAACTTGGGCCAGTTATGGTCTTGCTCTAGCCCTAAGATTTTGAGGGCGGCGGTAACGGTGCGTCTACCCTTTGCCAGTAAAGTGCCGCAGACCAGTAGCAGCATTTTACGGTAAGTAGGGGCAGTTAAAAGCGGTTGAAAATGGATAAGAATTGCTATAATGGGGTCTGGCAAATGCATTGTATTTCTCCTTAGATAATGTTGTTTTGGCGAACGTATATTACCTCAGGTGGCAATGTATTTGCCTTCCTCACCTATTTATCCTTTTCTCCTTCTAAAAATGTGTAAAGTCCAGCTAAGAACCTTGCCTTGCAAGGCAGAGGCGTTATCAAAGAATAAAACCCGCCCGCTTTAGCGGTGCGGAGCTTCAGTTTGCTTGATGCTTTATACCGAGGATTGTTTTTAGTCGTGAATTTAAATTAACCCTGATTAAAGCTAAAGCCAATGGCGAAAAGACCAACCCCCAAGTCGTAATGCGTCTCAAAGGTAGGCTATTTCGCTGTAAGCCTAAGCCAGGGGAACTCATTTTACCGCCCCGGCTACCGCACCTTCAATAAAGTACTTCTGGCAGAAGAGATAGACCACAATTAAAGGCGCAATGGCGATCAGAGTAGCCGCTCCCATGCCGGTTATATTGGAACTGTATTCGCCCTTAAAGGCGTTCAGACCCAGCGAAATCGGGAAGTAATCGGGATTGGTCAGGTAGATAGTAGGCCCGATAATATCATTCCAGACTCCAATAGCATGCAGGATAGCGGCGGTAATCAAAATAGGTTTAATCAAGGGCGTAATGATGGTAAACATACATCTGAAATAACCACAACCATCAATGGCAGCCGCTTCATCCAGTTCTTTAGGAACTGTTTTGAGATAACCCATAATCAGAAACGGCGCTAAACCGACCGAGGAAGTCAGCAGAATGTAGCCAATCTGGGTGTTGTACAGGTTGAGCGCCTTGACCAGTTGGAACTGCGGAATAAGGTTATTGGGCAGGAAGAGAGAAGCCAGGAAAAGGGTGCTCAAAAAGCCGCCCCACTTTACGAAGCCGCGCGCAATAGGGTAGGCCACCATCAGGGCAAAGAGCACGTGCAGAAAGGTGGAAGCAGCGGTATAAATCACGCTGTTTAGCAGGTAACTGGCAAAGTGAGCTTGATCCCAGGCTTCGCCAAAGTTACCCCAGTTCAAACTTTTGGTAATGCCGACCGGGTCGTTCAAAAACTCTTCCGGAGACTTCAAGGCCACGTTCAGAAGGTAGAGCAGCGGCACAATGTAGAGTATAGCGAAGACCAGGACGATTATATAGGATATTACTTTGTAAGGAGCCGGAACGAAACGCCTTCTCCCTTCAATCCCGGCGCTCAAAGCCAGCGTTGGATCAACTGATAATTTTTCCGGTTGTAAGGTTTTCTGGCTCATAACTGGGTTTCCCTCCTGCGCAGATACCACTGTGTTATCAGTGTAACGATCAGTACAAACACGAATTGCACCATAGCAATCGCAGCGGCGTAGCCCTGGGTAGCCGAGACGTTGTAACCGGCAGTGCTGATATTGCCGCCAAAGCCGGCGTTAAAGATTTGGTAGGCCAGGGTGGAAGTGTTGTGTTGCCCGCTTGTTAATACATATATCAACTGGTACGTCTGGAGAGAACCGATCACCGCTAACAGCACATTGATCGTAACACTTGAAGAGAGCAGCGGAAAGGTAACATAGCGGAAAAGAGCCCAGCGGCTTGCTCCGTCTATCCTACCGGCTTCGTACAACTCTTTCGAAATGGTTTGCAGCCCCGCCATAAAAATGACCATTGAAAATCCGAGGTTCTGCCAGATTTGAATGAAGATGACCCAGAAGAAGGCCGAGTTGTTATCCCCCAGAAAGCTGGTGTTAATACCCATGGCCGTGAAAATAACATCAGCCGGGCCGCCAATATAAAAGAAGAGAGTCCAGATAAGCCCGATAATCGTGACACCCAGGACAGTTGGCATGAAGAAAAGGGAGCGGAAGAAGAGGTGTCCTTTCAGGCGAGAATTTAACAGAATAGCCAGTAACAGGGAAAGCCCATTTTGAATCAGGGTTACGGAAATACAGAAGATAGCGGTGCGGCCCAGGCTGGCATAATTATCGCGGGAGCCACCACTCGGCCCCAGGAAATCAACGTAATTCTGTAAACCGACCCAGTCCCAGGGAGCGCCGGTAACTCCGGTGATATTAGTTAGAGAAAAGACGGCGGTAGCGAGAGAAGGCCCCAGTCCGAAAAGGAGGTAAAGCAGCAAAGCCGGCGCCATACCGATATAAGGCCAGAACCTCAACCAACCCTTCCCAAAATAGTTATTTGTCAACTTAACACCTCGTTGTGGGCTTTAAAAGACCGGAAACTTTTAACTACCGGGAGCAGAATCACATCCGCTCCCGGTAGTGTTAGGCTTGCCAGCGCTTTTGCTTATTTTTTCAAAGCATCCGACCAGTCAGCTTCCGCTTTATTAGCCAGATCCTTCGAGTTACTTACATCGCCGATAGGTGTCAGGTTGGTAATGCTGAAGTTGGCGTACTTGCCTAAATTCTTGGGGGAGACCATCATAGCGCTGAAGGCTACCTTGAAAGTAGGAAGATAAGGCACAATCTCTTTAGCATAATCGGCGGTCAGGTTGACATTCGGTTGAACCGGCAGAATACCCACCGCGTTGACGTAGGCGGCGTAATTGTCGGGCTGCGAGAAGAAATTCAGGAACTTCAGAGCCGCGTCTACATTCTGGCCTTTAGCCGGTACATACCAGCCTACATCGTACTTGCCGGCGAGGGTCTTGTTAGAGTTCGCGTCATCAGCGCCGGGGAAGGGGAAGTAGCCCAGGTTGATTTTCGGGTTGGCTTCCACGATAGTCGGGGCATCCCAGGTTCCCCCCGGATACATCGCAGCTTTACCGGAAGCGAAGCGGCCCGGAGCGGTCTGGTAATCAATCTGGTTGATGCCTTTTTCAAAGTAGCTCAGGTACTTGGCGCCGCGCTCGAAGTAAGTCTGAGCGGTCGGGTCGTTAAATTTAATCTTGCCGGTCCACAATCCTTCCACCAGAGCCTTCTGGTCAGGGTACATGCTCAAGAGCAGACCGCTATCCGCTACCGGGCTAACCGGCCAGACATCTTTGCCACCGGCGGTCAGAGGAGCAATCCCCTTGGCTTTCAGTTTTTCGCAGACCGCTACAAATTCATCCCAGGTGGTCGGAACTTTCAGGTCGTTTTGGGCAAAGATATCTTTGTTGTAGAAGACTCCACTGTAAGCGTAGCGACCGGTGGTTAATTGGTAAATACCGCCGTTATAGGATGAAGCGTCCTTGAGCGCGTTAGCGTAGTAATTCTTGATAAAAGGCTGGTTGGAAAGGTCCAGTAATACACCGCTCTTTATCTGGGTAATCCAGCCCGGATCGTCAATGCCCTTCATGTAGGGCTGAGGAGCATTGGTAAAGCCCTGCGCTACTTCGTAAAGGTCAAGGTCGTTAGCGGCGAGGCGGGTTTTCAGGGTAGTGGCCTGCTGGCCGGTGCTAACCACCGATAACTCAACGTTGATATTGGGATATTGCTGTTTGAACTTCTGGACAGCCTGGTTCATGTAATCAACAAAGGGCTTGTTCTGGTGAATCAGGATGCGGAGTTTACCGGAACCACCCGTAGTAGAAACCGGCGGAGCGGTGGGGCCAGGCGAATTGGTAGAGACGGTCGCGACCTCTCCTGCTGCCGTGGTAGCAGCGCTACCGGCTTGAGTGGTGGCGGCGGAGGCTACGGTGGTGGCAGCGGCAGCGGTTGAGGCCGCCGTGGTGGCCGGAGCAGTGGTGGGTGTATTATCGCCGCAGGCGACAAATAACAGTTGCAGAAGCATGATGCCTGCTAACAGCAATGCCAGCCTGGAAAAATGAAACATGTTAAATCTGTGGTTCCCCGTGGCCTGGCTAACAGGTTTGAAACCTCTCGACATCGTAGATCCTCCTTAATTTTCCAACAACCTTTGTTGGGTATCAGTGGTTAGTAGCGACAGGGATATTGCCAAACCCTTCCCGAAAAAGACTTCAACTGAACAGAACGAATGGTTAAAAATAGGATGTTAGCGAAAAACAGGTACACTAAAGAAGACCAGTTCAGGAAAAGCCGAATACTGGTTTAAGGAATCCAGTTTTTGTTGCAAGAAATAAAGCTAGAGGTTGAAGTTGCCGATTAACAACAATTACTGCAACCTACAAAAAGAGCAAACACTAACACTTCAGGCGGAAACCAGGTCCAAAGTTCCCGTCTGTCCCTTCAGATATAAGCTGCAAAACTCCTCTTAAAAGAAAGAGTAAGAAGAACTTAAGCAGATCCGGGTCAATCAGCTCCGGTATGGAGCTACTGACTGGCGTTTGATCAGGTCCACCCCCAGGGTTACGGTGACGTTAACCTGCTCAGGATTGCTGGCTCTTGAAATCAACCGGTCAACCGCCACTGCTCCCATTGCTTCCTTGTTGATACGAACTGTAGTTAAAGCAGGAGTAAGATGCTCGGCCATTTCGATATCATCGAAACCTATAACCGAAACATCTCCGGGTACCTGTAGATCAGCCTCTCTTAAAGCCTTCATAGCGCCGATGGCAGTTTTGTCATTAGCGCAGAAAATAGCGCTGAAGGGTGCTTTGCCGGCGAGCAGGCGTTTGCAGGCTTCGTAGCCCCCTTCCGGGGTCAGATTACAGGCTTCATAGAGGGTATAGTCCATGTTATATCCGGCATCGAGCAAGGCAGTGCGGTAACCCGCCGCCCGGCGTTCGATTGGATAAATCTTATTTACAGGCCGGCCACTGCCTTCCGCCAGAGGACCGCCTATAAAGGCAATTCGAGCATGTCCGAGCG
The DNA here is from genome assembly GCA_036261665.1 of Chloroflexia bacterium. Classification (GTDB taxonomy): domain Bacteria; phylum Chloroflexota; class Chloroflexia; order Chloroheliales; family Chloroheliaceae; genus 54-19. Next base: position 5,286 of record DATAKM010000064.1, on the reverse strand, counting down.
TGATGAGGTACTCCACTGCCAGGCGCGCGCCTTCAAAGTTATCGCATAAAACAGCGTCAACTGCCTGCCTGGGAGCAAAGTTATCTACCAGCACCAGGGGGGTGTTGGTGGACTGGATGAAATTAATCAGGTCCGGTTCGGAGGGGCCGACCAGCATCACGCCACCAGGCTGCATTTCACGCAGCCTGGCGCTGAGAATAAAGGGATTCTGGCTGATATTTCGGATACCCCGGTAAGTGACATTAATATCGTATTTATGGGCTTCGCTATCTGCCCCGTGCAGAATTTTAGCCCAGAAAGGATCTATGGAAGTATCTTCATCAGAATCGAGCGTTAACCAGAAGCCGATTTCTTTTAATTTACGTTCGCTGGAACTACCGGTACGGGTAGAACTACTGCTCGGTCCAAAATAACCAATTTCAGCAGCGGCTTTTAATACTCGTTGTTTCAGTTCCTCGTTAACATTGTCATGTTTATTAAATACTCTTGAGACGGTACCTACCGAAACTTCAGCCAGTATGGCCACATCCTTAGCCGTTGCCGCCATTAGTTTAATTTCTCCTTGAATTTGAGTAGTTTTGAGATTTGAATGCATTCATATTTTGTATATGAAAGACATTAGCACTATTTCATAAACCTGTCAAGAACTAATTTCATCAAATTTCACCTGTATTTGAATCTTTCGTAAGTAAAACCTGACACTCTTTTAGCTTTAATCCCGGTTTAAGCAGGCTTACAACCAGTCAAACCGCTACTTTTGTTACTTTCACTGGCACAGATTGACCACGGAACACCTATGCAATGGGATCAGCCAGGCTTACACCGGTAAAAAGCAATGGGATGAGATAACCTGAATGCTTCCAGCAGTCGTATTTGTAATCACCGTGAATAAATCGGTGAAATACTATCTTGACTAATTGATGAAATACTGCTACCTTGTTTCATAGAAAATCATTGACACAACGTGTTGCTGAAATTCATCCATTCCAGAACTTTTCAATACAGGCGGTATCTCTTAAAGGATAAATAAAAGAGATTAAGATAGCAAGCGAAGAGCTTTGCCCTGCTTCAAATGCTATAGCCTACTTTTTTCTTTTCCTGCTAGCTTTACATTAGAAAAAGATAGAGCAAAAAATGGATACAGCAAAAACAACGATACAGCCATTAAGCGGCTGGTGGCGACTCTTTGATGATAACGTTAATGAGTGGCAGTGGAGCAAGCGCTCGTTCCAGAAGCATGATTTGAGTGATTGGCGCAGAGTAAAGGTACCCGGCTCGATTCAGGAAGCCTTATGGCAGCTAGGTGAAATTAAACATCCCTACCATAATCTCGCCAGCAGGCAGGCTGAATGGGTCGAACACCGCGACTGGATCTATGCCCTGGATTTTTCGGTAGAGTGCGCCGCCCTGGCAGGCAACCGGCGAATCTTCCTGGAATTCGAAGCTGTTACGGACAGGTGCGCTGTGTATTTAAACGGGGCATACCTGGGACAGCATGAAGGCCCCGGCGCACCCTTTAACTTTGAGATTACCGGCAAGTTGAACCAGGCTGGAACCAACCAACTTCAGGTGGTCATCAATCCGCCTTTACCCGAAGACCCCCAGATTGGACACACCGAACACACCCGCAGCCTGCGAGGAAGAATGGGCTTTGGCTGGGATTTTGCGCCCCGCCTGGTGAACCTCGGGATACTCGGTGAAGTGAATCTTCATTTCACCGGTGGACATCATTTGCGCGATCTCCGGGTAAGAAGTGAGTTATTCGAGCGGCATGAGGTGGCCGAACTGGCGCTAGAAGTCATGGTGGATGGTCCTGGCGGAGCGGGGGTTAATTTTGAAGTACTGTTTGACGGGCAAGTAGTGAGCACTACCCGGGCCAGCGCCGGAGAAGATGGCTATGCCCGGGCAGCGCTCTCGCTGGCAAAGCCGCACCTGTGGTGGCCCAACGGCATGGGTGAGCAAGCACTCTACACCGTGCGGGCCAGTTGTGAAGATGATTCGGACAGGCTGGAAAGCTCGATTGGCTTTCGCAACCTTAAATGGTTGCGGCAACCCGGCGCTGCAGGTCATGAATGGCCCCTGGCGCTGATGGTAAACGGCGTGGCGGTCTTCCAGCGCGGCTGGAACTGGGTTCCGGCGGACTCACTGGGAGGCCCCGGGGCGCTCCGCAAAATGAAAAAGCTGGTGAAACTGGCCCGGGAAGCGCACGTGAATGTCCTGCGCTGCTGGGGCGGCGGAGACCCGGAGAGCAAAGCGTTTTATGAAGAGTGTGATCGCCTGGGGTTGCTGGTCTGGCAGGAATTCCCTCTCTCATCGAGCGGCCTGAGTAACCTGCCCCCCGATGACGCGGAATACCTGGAGCGGCTGGATAACTACGCCCGCGAAGTGGTGAAAGTCCGGCGCAACCACCCCAGCCTGGCTTTATGGAGCGGCGGAAACGAGCTGACCTTTAGCTCCGGCCAGCCTTTGACCATGGAACATCTCCTGCCACAACACCTGGCGGCGGTGGTCCAAACCTGCGATCCTGACCGGGCCTTCCGCCCTAGCTCGCCGCTTGGCCCAAATTTCGGACCGGCTACCGATGATAGCGAACAGTGGGACGTACACGGCCCCTGGATCTTTAGCGAAGACCCGCCCGGCCCGAATTACGAACTGATCAATAATATCAGCCCGCTCCTGCACTCGGAACTGGGCCTGCCGAGCGAGACTGACCTGTCGGAACAAAAGAAGTTTCTCTCTCCTAAATATCGCGAGCGCCACCCGGCTAACCGGGCCAGGCGCCACCACAAAAGCGACTGGTGGGAGCACCAGGAAGTAGTGGAAGCTCTTTTCGGGCGGGAGCAGGACGATGAGCTGGCGATACTGGCCAGCCAGTGGTTACAGGCGGAAGGTCTTCGCTATTATATAGAAGAGAGTCGCCGGCGCTGGCCTCACACAACCGGAATCTATCCCTGGCAATTGAACGAACCCTGGCCCACCACCGTTTGCACTTCGGCGGTGCAATACTCCGGCAAGCCCAAGCTGGCCTACTATGCCATAAAAGGCGCTTACCAGCCGCTCGCCATTACCGCGCGTTACAACGGCCTGACTTTTCAGAAAGGCCAGCCGCTCTGCGCCTCTATCTGGGTGGTTAACGAACAGGCTGACCTGAGAACAGAACTGATCGTGAGCCTGGGCGATCTCAAAGGCGCTGAGCTACAGGAAAAAGTGGTGATACCGGCCCGAGTGGAAGCCTCCAGCGCCACTTGCCTCTACCAGCTTGAAGCGGTCTTACCCGCAGAGTTTAGCGGCGTGGCCGTGTTAGACCTGGCGCTGGGCAACCTGGCAAGTAACCGTTACCTCTTCTCCAACCAGGCCGCTTACCCTTTAAGAGAGTTATTGCAGTATCCCGGGGTGCTAAAGAGCATGTTCAAGGCTTCCTCGAAAGAGGCGGACCTGGAATTGAGGCAGCAGGATTAAATCGGGCAAAGGGTGCCCTTAACCACAATGACGCTGTAAATTTTTGGGGTGGATGACACTATGGAAAGACCTGACAGTAGTCTTAAAGCGCAGTTTAAAGCCATCCGGCCACGTTACCCGGAACTGGCCGGAAAAGTAGCCCTTGTGACAGGATCAAGCCGGGGCATCGGTAAAGGGATTGCCCTGCGGCTGGCGCGAGAGCGCATGAAGCTGGTCATAACCGGGCTGGACCAGGTTGAGACTGAGACGGTAGCCAGGGAGTTAGGCGAACTGGAGGTGGAAGCCTGCGCTTTCTGGGGCGACTTGAGCGAAAACGGTAACATCAACCGGCTTTTCGATCAAAGCCTGGCCGCTTACGGCAGGCTCGATTTACTGGTGAATAACGCGGCCAGTTTAATCAAACGCTCCATTTTCGAGGCAGGCGAGGACCTGCTTGAGCAGCAACTGGCTTCCAACATCAAAAATCCCTACTTATGTGCCTATCATGCAGCCAAAATAATGGCGCGACAGCAGGAGGGCGGCAGCATTATTTCGATCAGTTCAGTCGGAGGTTTACAGGCGCACTGGAAGGGCCTGCCTTACGATGTCACCAAGGGAGCGCTGGACTCGATGACCCGGGCCATGGCCCTTGAGCTGGCCGATTATGGGATTCGGGTAAATGCCATCGCGCCCGGGGCGATCTGGACCGAGCAGCGCAACGGCGCTCCTGAAGAAAAAACTAAAGCCGTGGCGGAGCGCATCCCGCTCAGGCGCTTCGGTTATCCGCAGGATATCGCCTCGCTTATCGCTTTTCTGACTTCTCCCGAGGGCAATTATATAACCGGGCAAATTATTTATGTGGATGGAGGTATCACTGCACAGTTATCGCCACGTAATCAGCCGATTTAAGAACAAGTAACAGAGAGAGAATGGCATACAAATAAAGGACGGAAAAGGGAACCAACCATGAAAATAACCGAAGTACGGGTCTTTCTGACCGGTCCGTCGCGTAACTATACCCTGGTAAAAATCCTGACCGACGACCCAGAGATTTATGGCGTGGGCGACGGCACGGTAAACGGCAGCGAACCGCTGGTTGCTGCCGCCCTGGAACACTTCGCCCCGCTGCTCATCGGGCGCGATCCCGCTGCCATCGAGGATATCTGGCAGACGATCTACGGCGCGACTTACTGGCGCGGAGGAGTGGTCTATGTTGCGGCCCTGGCGGCGATTGACCTGGCCCTCTGGGACATCAAAGGCAAGGTAGCCGGGTTGCCGGTCTACCAGTTGCTGGGGGGAGCCTCGCGTGATACGGTGGCGGTCTACGGGCACGCCCACGGTCCTACGGTAGAGGCTGCCGAGGCCAGCGCTCGCAACCTGATGGAACAGGGCTACAAGTATGTCCGGGTTCAGTTGGATGGCGGCTACGGCGGGTATGGCGGACCCGGTATGGTCAGGCATACGGACTCCACCGCGGAAGGCCACCGGGGAGTAGATTACTTCGCGCCCGAACCTTACCTGATCAGCACCCCGCGCCTCTTTGAACACTTACGCTCGAAACTGGGCGGGGAAATCAATTTGCTGCACGATGTACACGAGCAACTGTTGCCTATCGAGGCGGCCCGACTGGCTAAAGACCTGGAACCCTACCGCCTCTTTTACCTGGAAGATGCCCTGCGGCCCGAACACAAAGAGGGCTTTGAAGTTATCCGGCGCTATTCCACTACCGCCCTGGCTATCGGCGAGATTTTCACTTCGCGGGGCGATTGCCTGCCGCTATTCCAGCGCCAGTTGATCGACTTCATACGGATAGCGCCGATTCACGTGGGCGGCATTACCGAAGCGCGT
>DATAKM010000063.1:0-104580 GCA_036261665.1 Chloroflexia bacterium | reverse complement strand
ACGCGCTTCGGTAATGCCGCCCACGTGAATCGGCGCTATCCGTATGAAGTCGATCAACTGGCGCTGGAATAGCGGCAGGCAATCGCCCCGCGAAGTGAAAATCTCGCCGATAGCCAGGGCGGTAGTGGAATAGCGCCGGATGACTTCAAAGCCCTCTTTGTGTTCGGGCCGCAGGGCATCTTCCAGGTAAAAGAGACGGTAGGGTTCCAGGTCTTTAGCCAGTCGGGCCGCCTCGATAGGCAGCAGTTGCTCGTGTACATCATGCAGCAAATTGATTTCCCCGCCCAGTTTCGAGCGTAAGTGCTCAAAGAGGCGCGGGGTGCTGATCAGGTAAGGCTCGGGCGCGAAGTAATCTACTCCCCGGTGGCCTTCCGTGGTGGAGTCCGTATGCCTGACCATACCGGGTCCGCCATACCCACCGTAACCGCCATCCAACTGGACACGCACATACTTGTAGCCCTGTTCCATCAGGTTGCGCGCGCTGGCCTCGGCAGCCTCTACCGTAGGACCGTGAGCGTGCCCGTACACCGCCACCCCATCACGCGAGGCTCCCCCCAGCAACTGGTAGACCGGCAACCCGGCTACCTTGCCTTTGATGTCCCAGAGGGCCAGGTCGATCGCTGCTAGGGCCGCAACATAAACCACTCCTCCGCGCCAGTAAGTAGCACCGTAGATCGTCTGCCAGATATCCTCGATGGCAGAGGGGTCGCGCCCGATGAGCAGCGGGGCAAAATGTTCCAGGGCGGCGGCAACCAGCGGTTCGCTGCCGTTTACCGTGCCGTCGCCCACGCCATAAATCTCCGGGTCGTCGGTCAGGATTTTTACCAGGGTATAGTTACGCGACGGACCGGTCAAAAAGACCCGCACTTCAGTTATTTTCATGGTTAGTTTCCTTTTACATCCTTCTTACCTGTGTATCGTTCTCGCTCTCTGCTGCTTCCTCTATAAGGCAAACTCCTTCGACTTTTGTTGAAATGGTTGTCCCTCATTCAAATGAGCCTGGAGTATGCTCTTTTACCGGAACTGAACCCTGGCCGGGTAGCTACCATTTCTTATTGAACCGGTTAAACCTGTTCTTGCTGCCGGCTTTGCCACCCGGTCTGCGGCGCAGGGAGCGGTCAGAAGACCAGCGAGCTTCTGGGGCCATCAACATGGCGGCCAGCGTAAGCAGCGGCACATCATAATTGACTCGCCAACCGCTATAATCACGCCAGGCCTGATCGCGGTCGGCTTTGATGGGAATACCTTCGGCGGCAAGCTGGTTGCAGGCATCATCAAACTCCATGCGTGTTACGCTGATCGGATCAGTGGGTTTCGGGTCAGGGTCGTAGGGCAGCATAAAGAAGTCGCAAATACGGCGCAGAGAGATAAACCCGGCCCGGATGCACAGGCGAGCCTGCGCATCAGTAGGGACATCGAGAGCGGCATCGAAAAGGGCGGCGGCATCCAGCACCGTACCGGCGGCGGTAATCCAGGAGTTTTGCGGCTGGGGCGAGCGGAAAAAACTGAGAGCAGGTAGCGAAGTATGGCTTTCGCCCAGCTCGATGAACCAGATTTCCCAGTCGTCCCAGAGATCGTGCAACCATTCCAGGCGGTTCAGGCGCATGTAGCGCAACAGCATTACAACGGCCGAAGGGGGTGACCCGGCGCGGACTTCAAGAAGTGCTACCGTTTCCTCGCGTTTGGAAAAAGCGGAATACATGGTTGGTAGATAAGCAATCAAAAGCGCTATCATAATCAGGCCGATAGTGGCCTCGGAGAAAGCTACCGAAGCTTGCAAGGGGTTACTGACGGTGGAAAAACCGAGCGTCAGCAGCGATGAGCCGCTCACTTCATAGGCCGAGAGTAGGTCTTCAAAACCGAGCGACCAGAAGATACCGGTGTAGGCTATCGCTATAATCAGTAGCCAGATCACCTGGAGAAAAAGGAGTGAAACCGGGGCATAATAGGCCATAATCCGGTCGCGGCCTTCATAGGTATTAACTCGTTTTGAGATCAGGCTAAAAACTTTGCTACTGGCACGGAAGACGAACCTGGATAAGCTATCACGGGCGCTGCGCGGCAGGATAAAAGTGCGTATAGCTGAAAAGATGGTAAAGAGTGTCAGTGAAACGCCCAGCAGGAAAATAATGATGCGAAAAATAAGCATCAACATGGAATCACTAAATCCTTTCTACAGCATGCCAGGAAACTATCTGTTAATACATTCTCTCTACATCCAGCACGTTACGCATCTCGGCATAACGCCCCGCCAGGAAAAGGTCGAGATTGTGCAAAAAGAGCTCTATAATGCGTTCGTTCTCGCGGTAAACTGTGCTGGCGGAGTGTGGCGCAACAATCACGTTGGGCATGTCCCAGAAAGGACTATCCGCCGGTAGCGGTTCGGTATCGAAGACATCCAGGGCCGCACCGCCCAACTGCCCACTCTGCAAGGCAGCGATCAGGGCCTCTTCGTCCACTACCTTACCCCGCGCAATATTAATGAAGTAAGCGCCTTTTTTAAGGGCTGCAAACTCGGTTGCTCCGATCATTCGCTCGGTTTGAGGGGTGTGCGGCATAGCCAGCAAGAGCGCATCACTCTGCTTCAAAGCTTCATAGAGGGCCGGGTTTTCGGTAGAGAAAAGGGCATCCGCATTGTAATCCGCCGGGGTGCGGCCTTCCAGGCTGCTGGGAGCGGCCAGTACGCGCATACCAAAAGCGTGAGCCAGGCGGGCGATTTCGCGGCCAATCTTGCCCGGTCCGATAATAGCGAGGGTTTTACCGGGAAGCTCGTCAGTGGCATACTTTTCCCAGTGGTGCTCGCGTTGCTGGCGGGCAATCAACGGATAATCTTTAACCCACATGAGCAAAGCCATCAAGGCAAATTCAGCTAATGGACCGGCGTGAATGCCGCTGGCGGTGGTAACTATCAGGTCGCTGTTCGCTAACCCGGCCCTGGCTATCGTCTGCCCCACCCCTGCGCTGGTGGCCTGCATCCAGCGCAGGCGCGGCACTAATCTTTCCGAGCGCCAGCGCGGCAAAGTGTAGCTGTCGAAGTCCAGCATAATATCCGCCTGGCGCAGCCCTTCCAGCCAGACCTTTTCCTGTTCCGGCGTCAGGTTTGGTTCGTGAACATGTTCCGCCGGGAAACGAGCAGGGGTTAAAAACTGGGGATAATAGGTCAGTTTAAGGCCGCGCTTGTCCAACTCACGCTGCAAGCGGGCGATTTCATGCGGTTCAAAGTAAGTCGAGACAAAAACATTCTCAGGCCGCTGCTCCATCAGAGATTTTCCCTTCTATTATTACTTTCTATTATTACTTTCTATTATTGCTCTTTTTATGTTAGTGCCGCATTTGATGATTTATACACCGCTGGTTACAGGTGCCGGGAGGTACAGGCAATGCCTGTATTATTCCACATCTTGCCGCTTTCTGCACCTGGAAAAACGGCCTGAGTCAAAAGGATAGGCTGGGATCGAGGTTGACGTACTTACCCGGTTGTACTAAAATTATAGACTACATTAACAAAAAGGATGGTGAAGAGTCATGGCAGCCGGAAGCGTTACTAAAAATACCAGCACAAAAGATACTGCAAAAGCGGGCGACAGCGATAGCAATAAAATAAAAGAGGTTGCCAGTAATCGCAAAGCATTCCACGATTATTTTATAGAAGATAAACTTGAAGCCGGGGTGGTCCTGAGTGGCACCGAGATTAAATCGGTGCGCGATGGGCGGGTTAACCTGCGAGATAGTTATGTACGTATCGAAAGGGGCGAAGCCTGGCTCTGGAACGCTCATATCTCATCTTACGACCATGCCGGGAAATATTTTAACCACGCTCCAACTCGCAACCGCAAGCTCTTGCTGCACAAAAATGAAATCTTGCGTCTGCAAATGAAAACCAATACCAAAGGTTTGACCCTGGTACCCCTGCGCATGTACCTCAAGCGCGGCAAAGCCAAAGTTGAAATCGGCGTCGCTCGCGGTAAGAAACTCTTCGACAAGCGCGATGCGCTGGCCGAGCGCGAAGCTAATCGCGAGATGGAACGCGCTATCAAAAACGTTAATTTTCGCTAACCAGAATCTGCCGAGGCCCCGTTCTTTTAAGAGCGGGGCCTTTTATTGTGCTAACCTCTTGATTTTTTGAAAACCTGTAATATAATACAAGCAGGTAATAAAGCAGGATAAAGGTGGTTAAATGGTGTTAGTAGTCGAGACACAGGAATTTGAAACGCGTTTACGCGACTTACCGCATACCTGGTTGGAAAGGCAGTATAGCTGGTCATCTACTGAAGCCGATGCGCTGAAAGAAGCAATTGAAGCTGTACTGGAGGCCGGGGCAGGTTCGACTGCCGGGCTTGTAGCAATCTTGAACGACACCGGCAGAGTCGATGAACTGCGAGCTAAAGTGTGCCTGGTGTTAAGTCATTTACGGGCTAAAGAAACAGGCCCCTCCCTGGTGTCGGCTCTTCAAGCAGAGAGTCTTACGGTTAAAATAGCGGCCTGCTACGCTGTCGGACATTTTGGTGACAAAAGGCAGCTATGGCCGCTGCTGGCAATCGCTAAAGACCGCCAGCAACCGCTAAAACTGCGCCAGGCAGCGATAGAAGGCGCGGGTTGGCTCAGCAATCGAGCAATGGTTGTGCCGCTGTTGCGCTTGCTGCAAATAGACCCGGAACCCTTAATCAGGGAAGCGGTAGCACGGGCTTTCTACACTGCCTCCATGAGTATGCGTTTCAGGGATGAACGGGTGGTTGAACCATTTCTGGAAAGAGCTACCGACCGGCAGGAACACCCGGATGTACGAATACAGGCGCTTTATACCCTGGGTATAACTCATGACAAAAGAGTGATCGAACCCTTGATTACTCTGCTGGAGAGCGACGATAATCAGGAGGTGCGAAGGGCAATCGGCTGGGCGCTGGGGGGCTGTAAAGACGAGCGGATTGTCCAGCCCCTCCTGAACAGGCTAAAAGACCAGGGCGAGGATTTACGAGTAAGGCAATCCTGTGCTTGGGCGCTGGGGATTGAGGAAAGCCAGCGGATAGTTCCGGAACTGTTAGACCTGCTGCAAAATGACCCTGAACCCAATATCCGGGCAACCGTGGCCGATACCCTGGGCTGGATTTACAGCGTGGCGGCAGTGGAACCTTTAATGGCAAAGCTGCAAGACCGCCAGGAGGCGGAGCAGGTACGAGCAAGGGCAGCTTCGGCGCTGGGTCAGATTGGCGATTTACGCAGCCTTGACCCGCTGCTTGAGGCGTTGCAAGACCCGGCAGATCTGGTGCGTTTTTACGCTGCCAGGGGACTCGGGCAGATGGGTAGCGGACTGGCAATTCCACACCTGGAGCGAATGGCCGAGCGTGAGACTGTAATGCTACCGGGTTGGGGTAAATATGGTTCTCTCAAAGAAGCCGCTCTGGAGGCTATAGATACCATCCAGAACGGCGGTGGTTGAAGACCGGGTAAATGTGCGTAGTTTACGCACTCCCTTACTATAAAGAGGCGCTACTTCGTAAGTAGCGCCTCTCGCTGTTTAGCCGGTTATTCTATACGGCTGCTTTACTGTCGGCGCACGCCAAACTTGATAGCCAGCGCGCTTGCCAGCAGTAAGGCTGCCAGGCTCAGGCCGAAAACGCTAAATCCGGCAGGTAACAAGAGCGTTACCATCAGGGGGCCCAGGCTACCGCCCGCGAAAAGCATGAAAGAGTGCAGAGCAAAGGCCGCTCCCCTGGCCTGATTTGCCAGGCTACCCACGGTTGCGATCAGACCGGCGATGGTGAGCGAAATACCGGCTGTAAAGATGATACCGGCCAGCGCCACGAATAAAATCTGGTCAGCGCTTGCTACCAGGGCAATACCGGTTGCCGCCAGGGTAAACCCGCCAATTGTTACCCGGCGTGCTCCCCAGCGTCGGTAGAGGCTTAAGCCTAAAAGCGAAGCGAAAATACCGGGCGTACCGGCGAGCCGGATTAAAAAGAGGTTATCGCTGTTGAAGTGAGCGCCCAGCGCGCTGTAAAGTCCCACAAAACTGAGAATAACGGTAAGGTCGGCGGCAAAGATCGCCAGGAGGGCTGGTTGGCGCAGCAGGTTTCCCATTGATATGAAAGCCCTGCCCAGGCTGCTACCTTTACGCTCAAAGTGATCTCCTGGCAAGCCCAGCCAGAGAGCCAGCGCTGCTAGCCCGTAGAGGACCATCATAAGCCAGAACATGCCGCGCCAGCCAAAAGCTTGCGCCGCCGGTCCCGCGTATAGCTGGCCGACTATCCCCGCCAGTAAAAAGCTGGTTCCCATAACGGCAGTGCCGGTCTGGCGCAGGTGTGCCGGAAACATTTCGGTGATGTAGGCCACCGCTGCCGGGGCAAAGGCCGCTGCTATCAAACCCTGGATCAACCTCAGCACTAGCATGATTTCAAAGTTCGGACTTAGCCCTATAGTCAGGGTTATCAGGGCCATTGCCAGCATACCGGGCAAGATTACCGCTTTACGGCCAAAGCGATCCGAAAGAGGCCCGGAGAATAAAAAGCCTACGGCGTAACCTAAACTGTAAAGACTGGTCAGCCAGGAAACAGTATCGCGCGAAAGACCGAACTGTTGTCCAAGTTGTCCAGCCACCGGAATAGTGACATACATCTGAGCGGAAATCAGGATACCACTTAAAGCCAGCACTGCCAGGGCCGTTCTTACCGATGATATAGCAGGTACTATCTTTATATCAGTCTTTTGAATAACAGCCCGTTCCAGGCTGATAATATTATTATAGGCTTTCAAAGCCGAAGCTCCTTTCGTAGTAATAACTTTTACGTAAACGTTAATTTGTAAGAAAAAGAATAGCCGCCTTTTTCCAGTTACTCGCGCTCCCCGGGCAAGACCCGTTTCTGGGCAGTGAGAGACTCCAGCGGCTCTTTATTTTATGTTGTTATGCTTTTTAATCTTTTGCGACTAATTCTGCCGCTTTTCTTTTAGCCTGGGCCTCTCGGAAACACTGCTGCGCTCTCGCCAGGCCGGCCTCTAAATCCGTTTCGAAACGTTGTAAGGCCCTGATTTTATCCTGGGTTTCATTGAGATGATGCTGAAGGATTTCTATCACCCGTTGCCGTCCCAGCATCTCCGTATCATCAGTGAAATAGAGATCTATAACCTCGCTGATTTCCTCCAGGCTCAACCCCAGCTCTTTTAAAGTGTCAATTTTGCGCAGACGGGCCAACTCCAGGTCGGTGTAGTAGCGAAAGCCTTTACCCTCACGCTCATTCGGACCCAGCAAACCCAAACTTTCATAGTATCGAATAGTCCGAGTGGTGACGCCTGCTTTCTCGGCCAGTTCGCCGATGCGTAATTTAGTGCTCATTTATTTACCTGCAATTTAACGTTAACGTCAAAATTAGTATAGCAACCTCTGCCGAAGCGGTCAATAGGTCCGAGGTCAGCCATATTGCTTATTTTCATTTACGGCTTTGTGCTTATAGCCTTGCCTTTCTATGTACAGCAACATCGCTCAATTTTTAGGTAAATTTACCGCCGCAAAGCAACTAATTATCGAAGTTAGGGGTGATAGAGTGTCATTTAGCCAGAGTGAGGCACACTTCGTGATATAGGAAGTACTGCCGTAATAAAAAAGAATAGGAAATGTACTTTGATTTGATCCACTGGAAAATTATGAATTCCACCAGGACCACCACAAAAGGTTAAGGATTTACATCAGCACACTTCCCCTTGCGTTAAAGGACACTGGGCATGCCTGAACGGAAAACTTCTTCTTCTGATGAAAATGTTGTAGCTGGTAACTATTTTCATGTGATACTTGCAGGGCTTCAAGGTGGCGGACGTTATCTTACTGGATTGAGAGAATACATAGGAGACAGGGGATATGTCGTTTCTTCCCTCTCCACTAGGGCTGGCTTGAAGAAGGGGCATTATTGTCTTAAAAGTTACTATACCAGCCTGGCAAAGCAGATTGTGCAGAAGGCCAGGGGTGCGCTTATCCGCATATACGCGCACTCTCTTGGAGGTATCGAAGCGCTGGATCTCATCAGGGCCCTGGCAGCCCGGACTGATCTTCCACATAAAACGCTTGAGCTCTTTTTGATTTCACCACCGGGTATCGGTCAAAAAGGCCTCTCAGGAGTAGGTAGAGTGGGCCTGCGCTTTCCTAAACTAATCAAGAATGTAGGATTGTACGATCAATACGAGGTTTTTCCTTTAGCCGGACAGGCCGCCGAGCAACTGGAGCAAAATGAGTTAATTCTGCTCAAGCACCAGCGCTTCTTGAACGAGTGGCTTCCTCGCCTGATTCCTGACCAGAAAGCGCGCAATAAAATAATAGAGGATGTACAATTTATAGACCGGGAATTACTTTTACTCCGGGAACATCCTGAGTTGCGCCGGCAATTTGAAAAATGGTATCTAAGCCAGCGCCACAAAATCATGCGGGATCTGCTAAATCGCATTTTTAGCGGAAAGCATATTAAAGAGGAAAAGCACCAGCTTTACCTGTCACGATATACAGAGCAAAAAGAACACCTCGCTCCAAAATGGGCCTACTTGTGGTGTTTAACCACTCTGCTCGGCAAATTGCTTAAGACGCTCTACCAGGGGCTAGACTATAAAGTACTAGAACTAGTCGAGTTTTGCCGGGCGCAGGGAGTAGAGGCCAGGCTGGGCACGGTGATACTGGGAAAGGATGAACTGGTCAAGTTACAGGACTATGCTCACCTGAATGAGCTTTGTACGCAACACTCCATTCCCCTGTACCAGCATATCTTCGAAAATGAAGAACACGCCTCAGTCGCACATAAATGGGAATTGATAGATGCCCTGGAAAGCCTGAACTGTAGTAACGCTCAGGAAATTGAACCCATTCCAGAGCAGCCTTATAAACTTTTATCCGCTTGATAAAATACAGTTTCTGTAACTTGTGCTCGATGCTGATAACAGTGATATAAAGAAAGGCCCGGCTGTAATAGCGGGCCTTTTCTTCTTATTTTAGAGAAAAACTAGGACTGAGCGCGGATCTGACGATAGCGGTCAATCAGGGTATTGGTGGAAGAGTCGTGCTTGAGCGGCTCATTGCTGCTCAGTTCAGGGATGATGCGTTGCGCCAGCACTTTGCCCAGTTCCACCCCCCATTGGTCGAAAGAGTTAATCTTCCAGATCGTACCCTGTACAAAGACTTTGTGCTCGTACATGGCGATAATTTTACCTAAAGCCGCCGGGGTAAGCAGATCCAGCATTATACTGTTGGTGGGGTGATTACCTTCGAAAGTGCGGTGCGGCACCTGGAAATCAGCCACACCATCGGCCTTTACTTCTTCGGCGGTCTTGCCGAAAGCCAGCGCCTCGGTCTGAGCGAAGAAGTTCGACATGAGCAGATTATGGTGGTTATCCAGGGGATTAAGTGACCGGGCAAAACCAATAAAGTCGCACGGAATAAGTTTTGTTCCCTGGTGGATCAACTGGTAGTAGGCGTGCTGGCCATTGGTACCGGGCTGTCCCCAGATAATTGGGCCCGTCTGGTAATTAACCGGGTTGCCGTCCAGGTCAACGTGCTTGCCGTTGCTCTCCATATCAAGTTGTTGCAGGTAGGCGCTCAGGCGGTTCAGGTACTGGTCGTAGGGTAGAATTGAAACCGTTTCAGCCCCAAAGAAATCGTTGTACCAGATACCAACCAGGCCCAGCAGTACCGGCAGGTTACGTTCAAAGGGAGTGGTGCGGAAGTGTTCGTCCATGGCGTGGAAACCCGCCAGCATCTCTTTGAAATTATCCGGGCCAATCGCAATCATCAGGGAGAGGCCAATAGCCGAATCGTAAGAGTAGCGACCGCCTACCCAGTCCCAGAACTCAAACATGTTGGCCGTGTCAATCCCGAATTTAGAAACCTCTTCGGCGTTGGTCGAGACTGCCACAAAATGCCGCGCAACCGCCGCGTCATCTTTAAGCGCGTTTAAGGACCACTGGCGAGCGCTACGGGCGTTAGTCATTGTTTCGAGCGTGGTGAAGGTTTTGGAAGAAATAATAAAGAGCGTTTCAGCCGGGTCAAGGTCGCGGGTGGCTTCCACAAAATCGGTAGCGTCAATATTGGAAACAAAGCGGAAGGTCATTTCACGGTCGCTGTAATGCTTGAGGGCCTCGTAAGCCATTACCGGGCCGAGGTCGGAGCCACCGATACCAATATTAACCACGTTACGAATGCGCTTGCCGGTATAGCCTTTCCATTCCCCGCTGCGGATGCGGTTGGAGAAATTGCTCATTTTATCCAGCACAGCGTGGACTTCCGGCACGACATCTTGACCATCTACAAAAATTTGCTGATCTCTGGGAGCGCGAAGAGCCACGTGCAGCACGGCCCGCTTTTCAGTGACATTGATCTTCTCACCACTGAACATGGCATCAATGCGTTCGCGCAAACCGGAAGCCTCCGCCAGGGCCAGGAGCAGCCGGAGGGTTTCCTCAGTAATCCGGTTTTTGGAATAATCCAGGTAAATACCTTCAGCTTCCGCCGCAAAGCGTTTGCCGCGCTCCGCGTCATCGGCAAAAAGCTGGCGCAAATGGAGATTACGAACTTTTTCATAGTGCTCTGAAAGAGCTTTCCATTGGGGAAGCTGAGTTGGCTGTGTCACGCTCATTCTAGTGTTTCCTCCCTAGAATTAATTCTGTTATTTATGATTAAATCTCAATAACCTCCGCCTGGTAACTGCTGCCGAGGCCATCCCTTGCTCGAAATTCACCGCCTAACTATAGCACTTTGCTCACAGTTTACAATAGCTAAACCAGGAACTTAGCCATAAGTATGCTGGCAATACCCAGGATAATGAGTGCGCCCACGAAATAGAGTATCAGGATCAACCAATCCCTGCCGGTTGCTTTTCTTTTCAAGTGTTATCGCTCCATCCTGTAGCTCCAAACCTTCCAATCTTCCACGCCTTAAGATAAGGCTTTAATCAGTAGCAGTTTACCCCTTATTTAGCATAAATGCTACAAATTCGAGCTGGCGGATAAACAGATGGACTGATTTTTGCTGACTTCAACACAAGGCTAAAGAATGGCAAACGAGAAATGAAAAAATAAAAAGTTGTAGATAGAAATTTCGCTCTTAGCCCCAGCGATAGACGGCAATGAAGGAGTTTTATGAGTCAGGAACAGAATAAAAAAGATTATTTACAACCGCCCCAGCAACAGGGGCAGCCCGGTATCGAATCGAAAATGCATCCGCGCCCCAAAGCAGATGATCCTGCTTACCGGGGAAGCGGTAAGCTACAGGATAAAGTAGCCTTGATAACGGGAGGCGACAGCGGCATTGGTCGCTCGGTAGCATATTTCTTTGCCAAAGAGGGAGCCGATATTTCAATTGTCTACCTCAACGAGGACAGCGATGCCAGAGAAACCAAAGAGTATGTAGAAAAACTGGGGCGCCGTTGTATCACTATCTCCGGCGATGTAGGCGATGAGGCCTTTTGCAGGCAGGCGGTAGAGCAGACTGTTCAGCAGTTGGGCAAGCTCGACATACTGGTGAATAACGCCGGGGAACAGCACTGGCAAAAGAGCATTGAGGATATCAGCGCGGAGCAACTGGAAAGAACTTTCCGCACTAACGTTTATTCTTGCTTCTTCATGACGAAGGCTGCCCTGAAATATTTGAAAGAAGGCAGCGCCATCATCAGCACAACCTCCCGCCAGGCCTATGTTGGCAGCACTAACATTATTGATTACGCGGCTACCAAAGGAGCCATCGTTTCTTTTACGCGAGCGCTTTCGCAGGCTCTGGTTGAAAAAGGGATTCGAGTGAACGCGGTTGCGCCCGGCCCGATCTGGACGCCGCTTGACCCGGCTAACCTGCCACCCGAAAAAGTGGCCATGCACGGCACGGACGTACCCATGAAGCGGGCCGGACAACCGGAAGAGGTCGCGCCAAGTTTTGTCTTCCTGGCCTCCGACGACGCTTCATATATGACCGGGCAAGTCTTGCATCCCAATGGGGGCCTGATGGTAGGCAGCTAAAGCTATTTTGCCAGCAGTTCGGCCGGTTCCGGGCGGCAGGCGGTCACTTCCGGCACATCCAGAATCCGCCGCCGCAAGAACTGGCCGCCCAGGTCTACCAGTGTCACCAGGATCAGCAGCGCAATTATCAGGGTGGTAACCTGCGGGTAGTTGTAAGTATTCATACTGACGCGCAACTGTGAGCCAAGCCCGCCTGCCGCCACAAAGCCCAGCACGGTGGCCGCTCGCATATTACATTCCCAGCGGAACATTGTATATGAAAGAAGTACCGGTAAAGTCAGGGGGATACGGGCGAAAAAGAGGGTTTGCAACTCATTTGCGCCGGAATTGCGGACCGTTTCAACCAGGCGCTGGTCAACCGCCTCGAAAATTTCAGCGTAGAGCTTGCCCAGGATACCGGCGCTGTGAATGGTCAAAGCCACCACGCCTGCGAAGGGTCCTAACCCTACAAAGATAATGGCGATCAAGGCCCAGATCAATTCAGGTACGGCCCTGGCTATATTCAGAAGGGTGCGCGAACTGTAATAAAGAGCGCCCCGTACCATCCAGCGCCCGGTGCCTGTCGCTTCACGGCTCATATCTTCGCCGCGCTGACGCATGGCCAGCAGACTGAGCGGAAAGCCCAGGACGATTGCCAGCACCGTACCGATAACCGAAATCTGGAACGTCTCAACCGTCAGTTGCCAGACCAGGCTCAGGAATTCAGGCGAAAGGTCGGGCGGAAAGAGCCCGGAAACGAAGTTAGCTACCTGTTTCTGGTTGCGGCTGTCCAGAAAAGGCTCTAACGCCACCTTTGCCCCGTTGGCGCTATACCAGACGATAAAGAGAACTGCCCCGGCGATGAACAAATTGGAGTAGCGGAAAGGCCTGCGGGCAGGTAATTCTACTTTGCTCAGATCAACATGCAGGCGGTAATTCCCCCGCCTGTTCTGATTTTTAGAAGTAGCCTCAATCATGTGTATCCTGCCTTCCCAGCTTTAAACCTATTTCGGCTTCTTCCATTAGAAGAGCTTCCGGCGGTAGGGCCGGGTGGTCTTCGTTCTCCTCCAGCACTAAAGGTTCTTTTTCGCCATAGATATCAATATTTTTAAGGCCCTCCGGCGGCCCGTCATAGATCAATCGTCCGGCTTTGAGCACCAGAATGCGCGGGCAATAGCGGATTGCAAAGTCTAACTGGTGCAGATTCATGACAACCGTAGCGCCTATTTCCTGGTTCAACCGCAGGAAAATATCGAGAATCAGGGCCGCGTTGCGCATATCTACGGAAGCAATCGGCTCATCGGCCAGTAAAAGTTCGGCTCCTTGCACAATGGCCCTGGCAATCGCCACGCGCTGCTGCTGTCCGCCTGAGAGGTCTTCGGCACGGGCATAGAGTTTGTCCGCCAGACCTACCAGCGCCAGGGCTTCTGCCGCTTGCAGCCGTTCAGTTTCAGCCACCCGAAATAGCCCGGCTAAAGCTTTTAAAGTACCAGTGCGACCCAGCCTGCCGGCCAGGACATTTTGTAGCACAGATAGCGGCGGTATGACATTATGGTGCTGGCTGATCAGAGCTACGCGGGTACGCAATCCACGTAGCTCTGCCGGGGTAAGATGCCGGTCCAGGCGACGACCCAAGACCTCCAATTCGCCCGAAGTAGGGCGCAAGGTGCCGTTCAGCAGCCGGAAGAAAGTGGTTTTTCCGGCGCCGCTCGACCCCAGCACACCGACCATTTCTCCCGGCTCGATTGTGACGCTGAGACTATCCAGCCCACGAGTGCCATTCGGATAAAGCTTGCGTAAATTGTTTGCACGTAAAAGGCTCATAAGCTTGCTTTGACTTTATTTCTTTGGTACCAGAAGGCCCAGCCGAATAGCCTGCTCACGGGCGTAAGTGTAATCATCGGCACTCACGCGAGCGTAACCTTCGGCTCGTAGAAGTTGAAGCAGGGTAGGATCTTTAATATTCAGGAAAGCGTTGGTAATCTTCTCAACGTAATCCTTATCCAGTTTAGCCCGCACTACCCAGGGATAACCCATAATCGGGTCGGAACGCTTGATAACCCTGATTTTATTCTTATCAACTTTACCCTGGTCTTCCAGCCGCAGCAGGATGCGTTCCTCAAGGCCACCCGCATCTACCGAGCCGTTCTGGACGGCCAGGGCGGTAGCATCGTGACCGCCGGTATACTTCACTTCTTTCAGGTCACCGGGCACTTTGATTCCGGCCTGGTCCAGCATAATGCGCGGGTAGAGCGAACCGCTGGTGCTGGCAACGTCACCAAAGGCAAAAATTTTGCCTTTAAGGTCTTCTACCTTCTGCACCGGGCTATCAGCCGGGACAATAATGGCACTGGTATAAGTGCGGTTATTGGTATAGCGATCTATTTCGGTCACAATCGGGTAAACATCAGCCTGTTCACGCGCCTGTAAGTAAGTCAGGCCGCCAAAGTAGGCCATATCAAGTTTATCAGTGACCATAGCCTGCACCACCGCAGGATAATCGCTCCCCACAAAGAGTTCCACCGGAATGCCCAGGGTCTTCTCCATATAAGTCTTAAAGGAGGCATACTGAGCTTTTACCGTCTCGGGATTCTGATTGGGGATCAGGCCGATACGCAGCGGAGAAGGCTTTTCAGTACCGGTAGATAACGAAGCGGTGGTTGTACCGGCAGCGGCAGAAGTGGTGCTAGAAGCGACAGCCGTAGTCGCGGCAGGAGCGGGAGTAGCAGTATTATCTCCACAGGCAGTCAGTAACACTGCGGACAGTATAAGTAAAAGGGCCGCCAGCAAATTTAGTCGGCGGCTACATATATCTAGCTTCAATTATAGATCCTCCTGGTCTGGTTTCCTGACGTTTTAGCGCGATTAACTTAAGTAAAAATTCTACGAGCAACTGCAATATCGAGCATTATAGCAGTAAAGTTTCTAAATAGCATTACTAATTAGTAATTACTTAGTGTACTAAACAATTATAGGTCGGTTAAAAATGGTTGCCGAGGGTGGGTTAGGAAGTGTAGCAGTAAGACTGAGATCTATATTATTGAAGCCAGGTGTAATTTAAGGGCAAGTGTTACCTGCCGCTTTAAGTAGCGCGGGCGTTGCGGGCCATTTATCCGGGTGTTAAAATTGGCTTTAATGCCATTGGCGATTGTCAGTTGTATTTGAGACTGAAAGTGGGATCTGTATGGTAAAGAGTTTGAGAGGTTTGAAGCTTTTTGCAAGCCTGTGGCTGGTTGGATTGCTAGGTACATTACTGGTGTCCTGTGGCAGCGAAGCCGTTACCCCTACTGCCGCACCCCCAACCATAGCGGCCACGAGTGTACCGCTTCAGCCTTCGCCTGCACCCACCACAGTGGCTACGACTGCGCCTGCCACTGTCGCAGCCAGGGGATTTAGCAGTGTTACGCCTGTCGAGCCCACCAGTACTCCTGACCTACCCGCGCCTACGACTACCATTGCCGCTACCAGTCCGACTATTGCCAGTGCTCCCTTAAAACCATCCCCGGTCGCCACTACGGTTGCCTTTTCAGGCGACCGAGCCCTGGGGCATGTTAAAGAACTGGCCGGAAATATCGGAATCAGGGCCGCCGGGACGGATGGGGACCGTAAAGCGGCTGATTATATTGAGAACTATTTCAAACAATTAGGGTTGAACACCGAGCGCCCGGCAGTGGCCTTTACCGCCACGCGGGATAATGGCTCTTTGCTGACCTACGTGGCCGGGAACGGGCAGAGTAATACCATTAAAGGAGATGCGGTAAACTTCAGCGGCAGCGGCAAGTTAGAGGCGCCCCTGGTTTACGGCGGACTTGGCCTGGATGGACAAATACCGACTGATAGTATGAAAGGCAAAATTGCGCTTATCCAGCGCGGCCAGATTACTTTTACTGAAAAAGTGACCAATGCTCTGGCCGCCGGCGCCACCGGGGTAATAATTTACAACAACACGGACGGGCCGCTTAATAGCGCTACCTTACAGAAACAGGCTAATATCCCGGTTATAGGCATCAGCCAGAAAGATGGCGAAGCTTTAAAGGAAGAAGTCAAAGCGAATAAAAATTTCTCGGTCCAACTGACGGTTGAGATTGGCTCCAAAACCTATAACTTTACCAATGTGGTAGCGCAAAGACCGGCCAGTAACGGCCTGCAAAATGCCCCGGTAATTATCTTTGGCGGGCATTACGACTCCGTACCGGCAGGACCAGGCGCCAACGATAACGCCAGTGGCACTGCGGTTGTAATGGAACTGGCGCGTGTTTTTCAAAACCAGTATCCTCAATATGAGTTGCGTTTTATCGCCTTTGGTGGAGAAGAAATCGGGCTGGCTGGTAGTAATGATTATGTAAAGAAGCTTAGTCAGGCCGAGAGACAGCGAATCGTGGCTATGGTTAATATAGATATGATCAGCGTTGGCCGGAGCTTTTATATTGGAGGAGTCCAGGAATTGACCAAACCGGCCCTGGCTGCCGCTACCACCGAAGGAGCCGGAGAGGTGAATTTAATGTCATCCGCCCTGCTGGCTTCCAGTGATAGTTATTCATTTTCTGAAGCCGGTATACCCGTCCTGTTCTTTAACCGGCCTGATGATCCGAACTATCACAAACCCGGCGATACCGTTGATAAAGTGCAATCTGAAAGCCTGGCGGTGGTGGGAAGGATTGTGACTAAGGTCATAGACGAGCTTGTAAAAAGTTAAGATAATTGAGTACTAATCATTTTCGATAATTGACTTGATTATTTACTTTTGTTAATATTGTGTGGCATGCGCAGCGAATTTACGGCTTTGTAAAGCCGAAGTCGACAAATGTAAATCCTGCATCAATCAGGTCAGTTACAAAAGCTAGTAATTTATTCCCATTCCCCGGCAGGTCTCTCAGTGTTTTCCCTGCCAGGCTCACTCATTCTTGAGTCTTCTATCGAATATAGCGGGGTAGAAGGCTAGAAAGGTCTTGAAATGGCGCGGTTAACATTCCTAGGTACTGCGTCGGCACTACCGTCGGCCACTCAGGATAACACCTCCCTTTTGATTGAAAGTAACGGCTCGTACTTAATGATTGATTGCAGTGGTTCTCCTTACCGGAAGTTGCTTCAGCTTGGTATAGATACGGATAAGCTGCAACATGTACTGATCACTCATGAACATGTAGATCACGTTTATGCCCTCCCATCTTTAGTAGAGTGTCTCTGGATAAAAGGGCGAAAAGAACCCCTGCATATCTATGCCCTGCCCAGCGCCATGAAAGTAGTTGAAACTCTGCTGGATTTATGGGAACTGCGAGACCGCTTCATCAATAAATTTCCGATCCATTTGCATGTGATTCACGGCCACGAAGACGAACTCGTGTTAAAAACGCCTGAATTTACCGTGCGTACGACTCCTACCGTACATGCCGTCCCCAGTGTAGCTACTAAACTGATTTTTCCGAGCGGCAAAACTTTTGTGTACAGCAGCGATACCGCCCCCTGCCAGACTTTAATTGATTTTGCGCGGGGGGTAGATACTTTCCTGATGGAATGTACTTTCTGCGACGCAGATGGAGAACTGGCCGAGATTACCCGCCATATCCACACCTCCGAGTACCGAGATGTAGCGGCAGAGGTAGGGGCGGCGAATACTATCCTGATTCACCATTCCGATCAAAGCATTTGCTCGCGCAAAGCGATCCTGCAAGAACTGGGTAAAGAACCGGCCTTTTCCCAAAAATTCAGTATGGCACTCGATTTCGAAAACGTTGATCTGGGTTAATATTCAAGCCCAAACTAAAAAGCCAAGATTAGAGAATTCTTAATCCTGGCTTTTTTACCGTTATTCTCTATAAAATCAACGGAAACTTGATGGAAAAAAAGCAATCCCGGCATTATAATGAGCCGCGAATTCAACGCTTAAGAGTGAGAACTTTATTTGTACATCGTACCTGTTAAGCCTGCATCGTTCGATCATCGGATTTCCACT
The DNA here is from genome assembly GCA_036261665.1 of Chloroflexia bacterium. GTDB lineage: Bacteria > Chloroflexota > Chloroflexia > Chloroheliales > Chloroheliaceae > 54-19. Next base: position 86,675 of record DATAKM010000063.1, on the reverse strand, counting down.
CATGATTTACTAAGCATGAAGCAAATAGTTTTAGCTGTATAAAAGATTTAACGGGTTTCTTAATGTTTTCCGTTAGGTTGAACTGCTATTATAGAGACAGAAGCAGTTTTTTATCTGTCGGATAATGGCAGGTGTTTAGAAGTAAGCATACTGTAGGGAAGCAGAACGTTTTATGAGCAAAAAGACCCTGGCAATAGGAACAATACTGATAGTGGTATTCCTGGGCCTATTTTTTCTAACCGGAAAAACGCAAGGCGAAAAGCTGGCGTTTAGTGACGTTCTTACCAAAGCTCGCAATGGTGAGATTAAGACCATCGTCACAAATCCAAATAACCACAACATTACTATTATAATGAATAATGCGCCGGATAAAGAGTACACCAGTACCTATCCTGCCGGTAAACAGAAATTTGACGATATTCTTGCCAACGCGAATATCCCTGACGATAAATATCCCGATGTCACCAGCGACTCTACCGCTTTGAGCGACCGCTGGCGGACTCTGTTCCTGCTGTTAGCCGCCCTTGTCGGCGCCGGTCTTTTCGTTATCTGGTACCGCAACCGTAGCGCGCAGAACCGTGAATCCGGGGCTGAAGGTGGTGGACCCTTCGCGATGGGCCGCAGCAAAGCTCGCCTGATTACCCCTCAAAAAGTAGGTGTTACCTTCGCGGACGTAGCCGGGGCTGATGAAGCCAAGCAGGAGTTACAGGAAGTAGTCGAATTCCTGAAACATTCGGAAAAATTTGCCGCTCTGGGCGCTCGCATTCCTAAAGGTGTACTGCTGGTGGGCCCTCCCGGCACCGGTAAAACCCTACTTGCTAAAGCTATTGCCGGTGAAGCCAATGTACCGTTCATGAGCGTTAGCGGTAGCGAGTTCGTAGAAATGTACGTGGGTGTCGGTGCAAGCCGGGTCCGTAACCTCTTCACTCGCGCCAAGAAGATGGCTCCCTGTATCATCTTTATTGATGAAATTGATGCCCTCGGCCGCAAGCGTGGTGCCCGGACCGGCGGTGGCACGGAAGAACGCGAACAAACCTTGAACCAGTTGCTGGTCGAGATGGACGGCTTTGATAGCAATACCAATATTATCATCGTTGCCGCCACTAACCGCCCTGATGTACTGGACTCAGCTCTCCTGCGCCCCGGTCGTTTCGACCGCCAGGTGACAATTGATAATCCTGATTACGTGGGCCGCAACGCTATTTTGCAGGTTCACGCTCGCAACAAACCTTTCGAACCAGAGGTAAACCTGGATCGCATCGCCAAGCAAACACCGGGCTTCAGCGGCGCTGACCTGATGAACCTTGTGAACGAAGCCGCCATTCTGACCGCTCGCCGCAACAAAAAGGCGATTGGTTTGCTCGAACTGGAAGAAGCTATCGACCGCGTGATTGCCGGGCCGGAGCGTCGCAGCCGCATCATCAGCGAGCGCGAGAAAGTGACCACCGCTTATCATGAAGTAGGTCACGCCCTGGTAGCCAAACTGGTCGGCACAGTTGACCCGGTGCAGAAGGTTTCGATTGTAGCCCGTGGACGCATGGGTGGCTATACCCGGGTTGGAGCAGGCGCAGACCGCACTCTCTGGACCAAAACCCAACTGGAAGACTTTATGGCCTTTGCCCTGGGTGGCGCCGCTGCCGAAGAATTGACCTTTGGCGAAGTTACTACCGGACCAAGCAACGATATTGAGCGGGTAAGCGACATTGCGCGTACAATGGTCTGTGACTACGGTATGAGCGAAAAGTTCGGCCCGTTAGCCCTGGGCTCTAAAGACGGCGGTGGCTTTGTCGGCGGCGGTTCGCGCCAGAGTAACTATAGCGACACGGTTGCCTACCAGATTGACCAGGAAGTACATGCCCTGGTACAAAAAGCGCTCAGCCGGGCTAAAAACATTTTGACCCGTTATAACCTGCACCTGATTGCCATTTCCAACTACGTGCTGGAAAAAGAGGTGATCAGTGGTGACGAGATGGACGAAATCTTCGAGCAGGTAGAACGCGAAGGAATGGGCGTCAATATGTTCGCCCTGCGTCCCTTCACTAACGATCAGCTTGGAATACGGGGAGTTCCCGGTAAACTGGGCGAATCCAGCGAAGAAGGTTCGAAGGCGGCGGCAGAACTGCCGGGCGGTGGCCTGACCGATGCCGGCGAGAAGTCTGCAACAGGCTCGAACGTGGCAGCCAGTTCTCTCTCTACAGAAGATCCCAATGAGAATCACGGGCTAAACCGTACAGCGGTCTAGCTTCTCCGGCGGACCGGTCATACGAGACCGGTCCGCTTTTCTTTTACATTTATACGGTAACTCGCTTAAGTGTTTAGGCTAGCCCTAAATTAAGAAGAAAGTACTAAAGCTTATTGCTTTGCCCTGGAGTAAACTTCACCTGTAGGCCTTACAGTGGTTAACAGGGTTAATAAACGGCTTCAAACTGCCGCGCTGCTAAATAGATGTATTAATTAGCTTCAAACAGGAAAACCTACGCGTTAACTAAAAGTAATATTCTGGAAAATCTAATATCAATTTTCCCATAATCACGTCTTAGCAACTATATCAAATAGTTTTGACCACTCTCTATGGGTGCTAAACCTACAGTTCTGGTACATTTATAGATGATTCAGGGAAAGGATCACACCACAAATGCAGTTTCTAACCGACCAGGGTGCTGTTGATGAAATGCTGGCATCAGACTTACCAAAAGACTGCTACGCCTACGATAGAGAATACCCTCATCACTATTACCTTCACGGCGAAAAAGTGCTGGTTGTACGAGCCCTTTACAGCGCGATCAAAGAGGCGCAGGCCCGTAAGGACGAGGTAGCTATTTCCCACCTCATGTTGCACGATGAGCAGGTAAGAGGCTGGGCAGCGGATATGGAGCGCCAGAAACAGGGCCTGCCTCCGGCCGCCGGTCACGAACATTACCGCAGAATGCAGCAGTTGCCGGATGACTGGGACAGCGATGAGCATAAACCGCCAGCCCCTCCTTCTTTTGTGCCGCCCATTCCTTTCACTATTCAGGATTTAGGTATCCAGCGCTCCTTTGTTGAGGATATGGTTATCCGTACTCTTTATTACAAAGGTAATATCACCGGCGGTGAAATAGCCACTACTTTAAGAGTACCTTTCTACGGATTGCTTTCGGTGGTACTGGAGCAGTTGCGCTCTCAGGAATTAATTGATATTTGCGGCCAGATTGGCCTGGGTGATGCCGCTTACCAGTTCACCCTGACAGTCAAAGGACAACAGCGCGCTCAGGATGCCCTCGATAAAACCGGTTACAACGGGCCAATGCCGGTTTCTTACAATGATTTGCTCGCTTCTATTCGCGCTCAGACTATCAAAAATCTGGTGGTTACCCGCAAATCTATCCGGCAAGCCTTTCAGGATCTGATTATTTCCGACTCTATGTTCAACCTGATTGGCCCGGCGGTTAACTCTGCGTCTTCTATTTTCTTCTTCGGGGCTGCCGGTAACGGCAAAACCTCTATCGCCGAGCGTATCACCCGTATGATGGGCGATACAATCTTTGTACCATACGCGGTAGAAACAGATGGTCAAATTATCAAACTCTATGACCCGATTAACCATGTCCCGGTAGATGACGATGACATGCAAAAACTGGATTACGATGCCCGCTGGGTACGTATCAAACGCCCGGTAGTAGTGGTCGGCGGTGAGTTGACCATGGCCAGCCTCGACCTGATTTACAACGAAAATGCCAAAACCTACGAAGCGCCCTTCCAGATGAAAGCGAATGGCGGCATTTTCATGATTGACGACTTTGGCCGCCAGCTTATGCGCCCAATGGAGTTACTCAACCGCTGGATTGTTCCGCTCGAAAAACGCTACGATTACCTGACTTTGATTACAGGTAAAAAACTGGAAGTACCCTTCGACCAGTTAATCGTCTTCAGTACTAACCTGGACCCCGGAGACCTGGCAGATGAAGCCTTCTTACGCCGTATCAAATACAAGATTAACGTGATTGACCCGAGTGAAGAGCAGTTCCGCAATATCTTCCGGCTGGTCTGCAAGGGTAAAAAAGTGACCTACGAAGACCGGGGAGTGGATTATTTGCTTACACGCTGGTATAGACCTTTCAAACGGCCTCTCCGCAGTTGCCAGCCTCGCGATATCCTGGAGCAGATGATCGCTATGGCTAAGTATACGATGGAACCATGTACAATGAGTCCCGACCTGATTGATGCGGCCTGTATGAGCTATTTCGTGAACTTGAAAGAACCTCAGGATGAATCCAGCCGTGCTCGTCCAAAATTCAGTTAGTGAAGTCATAAGTGTTGTAGCCCTATCGAATTTCACGTCACTACGCTTGTTAAGTTTTATATTACTTAAGGCAAAAGAAGTACCGGGTAGAACTTTATAACTGAGGTTAAGATAATGATTTCCCGACCACATACCGGCAATTTAGGGGAAGCCGCCAAACAATTACTGGTCAAAAGAGTAGCCGCTTATTTGCCGCCAATAGCGCTACCTGATCCAGGCGCAGTTCAAGAAAAGTTTAAGGGAGCCGTTCTCAGCACCAGCCTGGAAGGTTTTGTTGCCCTGGCTGACTCGCTGGTTAAAACCGGGCGCGAAGGCGCGGAGGCCCTCACCAGGATACTTAACAGCTACCTGGGAGAAGTGAACCAGATTCTGGTGGAGAGTAACGGGCAAATCCTGGATTTTGATGGTTTAGATCTTCTGGCCTTCTTTCCCGAAGATTTGAGTCTTGAGACACCAGACGCTTTAGAACGAGCCGGCTTTGCCAGCCAGGCTTTGCTCAAATTAAATAACGCTTTCCCTCCCGTACAAACCAGCGAAGGCCGGTTTGGCTTTCAGATGAAAACCGGCCTGGCCGAGGGTGAATTACTCCTGACAGTCCTGGGAAGCGATATGCTTGGCCGAACCTTATTGTTTAGTGGAACAGCAGTAGACCAGGCCCGGATGGCCTGCCTGAGAGCAGACTGGGGTGAAGCTTTACGCTGGAACGAGCAAGGACTGTGGCCGGTTGAAAGCGATGAGACTGCTTCAGGTTCAAAAGGAAGTTCAAGCAGTTATTCCTTTGGAGAAGAAGAGCTTTTATCTATCTTCAACCGACTGGCAACCTACCTGCCACGCCAACTGGCGCAACGCCTTAAATCACAACCGGATGTGCCGCTGCACGGTGAGTTCCGCCGGGTAGTCAATATCTTTTTGCAACTTCCGGGGCTTGACCTGGAGCAGCCAGGAGATCTGGAAACTCTTAAAGAGTATTTCCTGACCGTACAGGGTATCTGCACAGGCCTGGATGGGCGGGTCCACCAGGTGGTACCGCTTCCTGACCAGCAAGGAGTCCGCCTGTACCTGGCTTTTGGAGCGCTCAGCACCAATAGCGATGACGCTGAACATGCCCTGCGCGCGGCCCTGGCTTTACGTGAACTGCCTGTAGCGCCAAAAGTGTTACCTACCCTGGGGATAGCCAGTGGAAACGTCTATACCGGCAGTATCGGCACCGACCAACGCCAGAAGTATATTATCCTGGGTGATGTGGTGAGCCTGAGCGCCCTTTTCTCCGAAGCCGCCGCCAGCGAGGAACCGGGTACCCTGCTGGTAGACCGTTACACCCGCGAGCGTGTAGGATTATCTTATCTCTTTGGCGGAGATCTTATTCTAAACCTCGCCAGTCTGCCTTTCCCGGTACGGGCCAGCCGTTTACTATCTCCGCGCCCCCAGGTTTGCAGCCTGGCTACCTTTGTCCGTGAGTATGCTCCTTCCGGTTCTTTAATGACGGGACGTTTAGGATTGATCGAAGAAGCTTTTGAAGGAACCCGCCAGGTAATCCTGGTGAACGATACCGGGCATGCTTCGTACCTGGCGCATCGCTGGTATAAGCGAGATGGCGCGGGAGCCGCCGGAACCTGCCTGCCTAACGCCAGCACTGTTCCCTACGTTGCCTGGAGTAGCCTTTTAGGTGGGTTGGTCGGCCTTAACGAAACGGATAGCCGGACCGAAAAAGCAGCTAAGCTCTCGCAGGCTGTCGCCCGCTATGCCCCTGATCATATTCCACTTACCAACTGGCTAAATCAACTCATGGGGCTGACCCTGGAAGAGCCCGACTTTCGCCGCAGAGTCAGCGGGCAACAGCGCGACCTGTTCTTCCGGCTGGTGATTGATCTTGTAAAAGGCATGGCTGAAACCAAACCGCTTCTGCTCATCTTCCGGGATTTACAGTGGAGCGATGAACCCGGTCTCCTGTTGCTTGAACAAGTGGTAGGAGAACTGGAAAATGCGCCGGTGCTATTCTGCCTGACCGCTCAACATCCCGATGCCGAGTTACAGGCGCGACTGAATGCTCTGTGCGGCGCCTGATATGTGGATGATATTTCAAGAGTACCGGGTTTGAAACCGCCAAACTGGTACTAAATTAATCAAAAACCGCCCTTTTGTCCCATATTTGAGGACTATTCGGCTATTGCATGGTATGTTATAATTAGACATAAATACACGACATAACATGAAATAAGCTCGATAAAAGCAGTTACAGGCTTTCTTTAAAAGCTAAAGAAAAGAGTTTCTTTCTGATAGTTATGTCCTTTTTTGCGCGTGTTCTGCAAAACAGAACCGGCAAAAAACTGCAAGGGCAAAACTCGCAAGTACCTGAAATTTCTGATTTGTAATAAACCATAATCCTGGCAGGGTCAGGCTAGCTAGACGGCACCAATTGAGGAAAGGATACTTAGGCGGTATGAGCAGTTTAAGTGCTGTTTTTAGAAGGAAATGGGGCTTAAGACACGTGTTGGGCCTGGGAATAATTCTGGCTTCTGTTACGTTGTCGTTTATGCTGGTAAGCTGTGGAGAAAATCCGACACCCGCCACCAGTGCCGGCAATCAGGTAAATATGCCTGCCAATCAGGCGACTGTAGCAGGTCCGACCGCCGCGCCCACTACGGTTTCCAATACTGTGCTGGTAGTAGTAGCGGCCCGGCCCATTTCGGTCGGCTCGATTATTACCGCCGATGATTTAGATACTGTGGCTAAACCCCGCTCGGAAGTAAATCCTGATCAGGATGTGACCCAGATTGCTGAGGCAATCAACCGCATCAATAAGGTGCCTTATAATGTAGGCCAGCAACTGAAAAAAGGCGACCTGGTGGAAGGTACCTTCTCCACCTATATGCGCCAGTTGGTAGCTGACAAACGTCTCGAACCCGGCAAGAAAGCTTTCCCTTATATTACCAACGACCTCTCGACTGTGGCCGGTCTGATTCAGGAAAATGACCTGGTGGACGTGGTGGCTACCTATGTGGTAGAGCGCCGCGTACCCGTGCCGTCGGGCGCCCAGGTGCAGGCCAACACCAATCCGAACCCCGGGCTTGAATTAACCACCAAAACCATTCTGCAAAACGTGCGCGTCTTGAAGGTTATTCGTTTGCAAACCCGTGCTGTAGAAACCTCGGCTCGTGCTACCGCTACTCCCAACCCGGATACACCGACCGCAGTCGTAGCCGCGCCTGCCACAGCCACCCCGACCCCTACCTTACAGCCGTTCCAGGAAAATGGCGCCGGCTTCCAGAATAATACTATTCTGGTACTGGCGGTAACCGACCAGGAAGCGGAAGTGCTGAAGTTCACTCGTGAATATCGCTTTGTAGGAACGGCCGGACGTCTTAATCCGAACAACCCGGTTATCAGCACCGGTGATACCAACTTCTTTGACCCGGTGGTAAGTGGTAGTGTCGCGGTAGTACACTTTGTCTTGAGAGCCAAACCCCAGGACCCGGCAAACCCGGTCGACCCGGCGCTGGCGCGTGAGACCACTACCGGTGTAACCTTCCGTATTCTGGTACGAGACTACGGATTACCAATACCTGAACTGGTCTTTGCTACAGGTACTCAATAAGCTTTTTTCTACGCCGGTCAGTACTAAACTCTACTAACCGGCGTAGCCGTTTCAACATGCTTGACCGCCACGCGAGCTATTTCGCTATACATAGCTACGTAGTGCCAGTTGGGACTTAGTGGAACCGCGTCGAGAAACCATCCCCGGCGCGGTTTTTAATAAAGAAGTTATGAGTCCGGTCAATTAGTAGAAAAGTCCTGTTTTATGACCTGATATCGCTATACAAGGGTTAAAAGCAGCGCTTGTAAGGCGGTTTTCACCAGATAGTACTATTCTAGAGCCAATTAATGCTATTGCACCCCTTTATTAAAGATGTTATTATTCGAATAAAGCTGGCTCTAGAAATGCCAGGATTTTTATCACGCCCGTGATTTTCAAGAAATACTTAGGTTAAGGATAAGTTAATTATGACTGACCCGCAACGTAAAATTAAAATCCTTGTAGTGGATGATATCGTAGAAACCCGTAATAACCTGATAAATCTGCTTTATTTTGAACGCGATATCGAGGTAGTTGATTCGGCTACCAGGGGTCAGGAGGGTATTGATAAAGCTAAAAAATTGCAACCTGACATCGTTCTGATGGACATTAACATGCCCGATATGAATGGTATCGTTGCAACAGAAAAAATATTACAACAAGTACCCAACGTTGCAGTCATTATAATGTCAGTCCAGGGCGAACAGGATTATCTGCGGCAGGCTATGCGCGCAGGCGCCCGCGAATTCCTGGTCAAACCTTTTAGCGGAGATGAACTGGTCAGCAGTATTCGTCACGTTTACCAGGACGAACAGAGCAAACGCCGCTTTATTCCGGCAGTACAGTACACACCGGGTATGCCGACTGCCGATGGCGGTGGCGAAGAGACGCACGGAGAAATTTATAGCATTTTCAGTCCAAAAGGTGGTGTGGGACGTACTACTATTATCACTAACCTTGCCGTAGCCGTTAAAAAACTCAGCAAGAAAAGAGTGGCGCTGGTGGACGGAAGCCTCTTCTTTGGCGATGTCGGCATCCTGATGGATGTCCGCAACACTAAAACGCTGAATGATTTACAGGGCCGCATGGAGTCCCTCGACGCCCAGCTTCTTCAAGATGTTATGTTAACTCACTCCAGTGAAATAAAAGTACTGCTGGCTCCGCCCAAACCCGACCAGGCGGAACTGGTTACTGCCGAAGATATCAAGAAAATTCTAAAGGAACTACAGCGTAGTTTCGATTATGTCTTTGTGGATACCTTCCCTTCACTCAAGGAGGAAACCCAGCTCAGTATCCTCGATATGAGCGATGTTATTTTAACCGTTATGACCCTGGAAATGCCTGCTATTAAAGATGTCCGGCAGTTCCTGGAAGTAACCGAAATTCTGGATTATCCCAAAGAAAAAATTGCCCTGATTCTGAATAAAGCCGATAGCAAGCATGGTCTGTTGCCGGATAAAATTGAGGCAACTATTGGACATCCAATCGCCTCTGCCATAGGCAGTGGAGGGGCCGCCGTTACGCTTTCTGTCAACCGCGGTACTCCCCTGGTGATTGATGCTCCTGATAACCCGTTCTCTAAAGATATCCAGGTACTGGCTCGCAAGATTGTGGACGGAACCCTTGGACAGCGAGAACAGGCCGGAGCCAAGAAAAACGGTAAAGCTCCTGCCGAAAAAGCGCATGCTAAAAGCGGTTTATTCGGCATTTTTGGAAAGAAAAAGTAAAAATTCGTACTATCTGAGGAAGGCATTAGCTTCTGTCACCTCAAATACAAATTTAACTTTAACCGTCACAAATTCATTAGTTTGTAGATAAGATTGTACAAGCGCGTAAGGTAGTAATTTATGTCTTTACTCAAACGTATCGGCGGCCCTGAATCCGCAGAAAGCACCACTACAACTAACACTCAGACCAGTAGTGCCGCCGCTACCAGTATTAGCGTTGCACCGACTACCCCCAATACAACTAACACGGCTGTAACATCAGACTCTTCCGCCCCGAACCGGGCCGGAGGTTTAAGTGGTCTTAAAGCCGCACAGGCTACTAATGGCAATACCATTCATACCAGCAAGCAGGAAAAGGTTCAACTTGAACTAAAGTCCCGTATCCAGGAACGCCTGATTAGCGAACTTGAACGGAAAAAGATCCCCGTTACGGACGACCGGCAGGTCAAGGTTGTTACCGAAGAAATTTTCCAGGCGATCCTGGCAGAAGAACCGGTCCCTCTTAGCCGGATCGAAAAACAAAACCTGTTGGACTCTATCCTGTCTGAAATTATGGGCTTCGGGCCGCTTGACCCGCTGCTGCGGGATGACTCCATTTCAGAAATTATGGTCAATGGCCCGCGCCAGGTATATGTAGAACGTAAAGGCAAGCTCGTCAGAACCGAGGTTTTGTTCCAGAATAATGAACACGTTATGCGTATTCTGGAACGTATCGTATCACCTTTGGGCCGGCGCCTCGATGAAAGTTCGCCTATGGTAGACGCTCGTCTACCTGATGGCTCCCGCGTGAACGCCGTTATTCCGCCTATTGCGCTCAAAGGACCGACTATTACCATCCGAAAGTTCTCCAAAAAACCCCTGACGGTGGATGATCTTATTCGCTATGGTTCTATGACGCCCAGGACTGCCGAGTTCTTGAAGGGCTGTGTGGAAGCTCGCCTGAACGTCATTGTATCCGGCGGTACCGGTTCAGGTAAAACCACCCTGCTAAACGTACTCTCTAACTTTATCCCGGATGACGAGCGCATTATTACGGTAGAAAACGCGGCCGAATTGCAGTTGAACAAAGACCACGTTGTAACTCTTGAATCGCGCCCGGCAAACATCGAAGGACGCGGCGAAATCACTATTCGCGACCTGGTAATTAACTGCTTGCGTATGCGTCCTGAGCGTATTGTGGTGGGAGAGTGCCGCGGTGGTGAGGCTCTGGACATGCTTCAGGCTATGAACACCGGTCACGATGGTTCCTTGACTACAGCGCACGCTAACAGCCCCAAAGATACCATCAGCCGTCTGGAAACAATGTGCTTGATGGCCGGTATGGACTTGCCGGTGCGGGCCATTCGCGAACAAATCGCGTCAGCGGTTAACCTGATCGTTCAGCAAGAGCGTATGAAAGATGGTACGCGCAAAGTCGTCAGCATTACGGAAGTGGATGGAATGGAAGGTGACGTCATTAAGATGAATGAAGTCTTCCGTTTTGAGCAGACCGGTATTGACGAAAATGGCAAGGTAATGGGGTCGTTACGCCCTACCGGCGTACAACCTCGCTTTCTGGAACGTTTCGAACAGCACAACATTTACCTGCCGCCTGACACCTTTGGCTCCAGTAACCAACTGCGGCCTTTCTAATCCAAGTAGTATTTTGCGGAGCAATCTCAAATGGCCTCTATTTTTAAGCGAAAAGGAAGCAACGTCAATAACCGCCTGTCGGAATACGCCGGAGCTAAAAACCAGGCAGCCCAGGTACAAACTGCTTCGGGTGCGCGTGCCCTGGTTAACGATCGTATCGAGAAAGCGGTTCAGGGTAAAGGTTTTGCCGTTACTATCCAGCGTAATCTGGCTCGCGCTGATTTAAAGTTAACTGTAGCAGAATTTATTGGCCTGAAAATTTTAAGCACCGCAGTGGGATTTGGAGTAGGCACTTTCCTGGGACGTGACTTCAAACAGTTTGCCCTGGTGGTAGGTCTGCTGGTAGCCATCATTTTCATGTACATCCCGGATATGTTCGTGAAGCGGCGCGGTAACAAGCGTATTAAAACTTTTAACAATCAGCTTGGGGATACCATTACGCTGGCGGCTAACTCGCTGCGTTCCGGTTACAGCCTCCTGCAATCTATGGAATTGATTTCGCGTGAAGCGCCCTCCCCCATTTCGGATGAGTTCCAGCGTGTTATCCGCGAGATCAGCCTGGGCCTTTCCACTCGCGAAGCCCTGGCAAATATGCTGCGGCGTGTACCGAGCGATGACCTGGACTTGCTGATAACAGCTATTAACATTCAGTCTGAGGTCGGTGGTAACCTGGCCCAGATTCTGGATAGTATCGGTCACACTATCCGAGAACGTGTCCGCATCAAGGGTGAAATTAAAGTATTAACCGCTCAGCAGCAATACGCTGGATACATCATCTCCGGTCTTCCGGTAGCACTGGCGGGAGTCCTGATGCTGATCGCGCCTTCCTTTATGACCAAAATGTTTGTCTGGCCCTGGATTTGTATGCCGATTTGCGGTTTAATCCTGATCGGTATTGGTTTCTGGGCTATTATGAAGATCGTAGATATTGACGTATAACCTGTTTGCTCAAGACTTATTCGTTAACTTCCTGTTAGTGGTTCCAGGAGATTTCCAATGCAACTACCCGTACTGATCGGTATTGTGGTCGGCGCTGTCGTAATCGTCATGTTAATCATTCTGATGATTCTGCGCCGCGCAAGAGCCCGTAACCCAAACGTGATCGAGGCACGCCTCGCTGAATATATTGAAAATCCGGTTTCGCTTGAAAAGTTGGAACTGGAGCAACCTTTCTCCGAGCGCGTAATGAAACCGCTGGTCGGTTTCTTCTCGCGTATCATGTCACAGGTTACGCCTGCCAAGAGCCAGGAGCGCCTCCGCCGCAACCTGCAAATGGCCGGTAACCCGAACGGCTTACAGGCCGGCGACTTTATGGCCCTGCGCCTGCTGGCCGGTATTCTGCTGGGCGGCGTAGTAGCCTTCCTGGCCTGGGCAGCCAAGCAATCCCCTGCCATTATCATCATAGGCGCCTTCTGGATGTTCATGATGGGTTATCTCTTCCCGGCCTACTGGCTGGGTGGCAAGATCAGGCAGCGCAAAAAGAACATTTTCCGCTCTCTGCCGGACGCGATTGACCTTCTGACCATCAGTGTGGAAGCCGGCCTCGGTTTCGATCAGGCTTTGCAGCGCGTTACCGAAAAATGGGATAACGAGCTTTCCAAAGAATTCAAGCGCGTCTTGAGCGAACAGCGCGTTGGTAAACTTCGCCGTGACGCCCTGCGCGAAATGGCTCTACGCTGCGATGTGCAGGAATTGAGCGTCTTTGTAGCCTCGATTATCCAGGCTGACCAACTGGGTGTAAGCCTTGCTAAAGTTTTGCGCATCCAGGCAGAACAGATGCGTATTCGCCGCCGCCAGATGGCGGAAGAACTGGCCCACAAAGCGCCTATCAAGATGCTTTTCCCGATGGTCTTCTTAATCTTCCCTTCGATCTACATTGTAATTCTGGGTCCGGCAATTCCTACCATCGCCCAGTCGATGGGTTTTGCTCCCTAGTTATTCGTTTATGTAAAGTTAGCCGGGCTGCAACGTTACCTGTTGCACCCGGCTTTTAAATTAATCGTTCACTCTTTCAGGCATACAGGCATTAGCAAAAAGGTTAAAATAAGGAGCGATCCATGCGGCTGGTAAAGATAGTCAATCGTACTCGTAACGTTGTAGTAGCGGATAAAGCAGAGATGGCCGAGTCGGTCTGGACGCGTTTTATGGGGCTTATGGGGCGCAAGGGCCTGGAAAAAGGGGCCGGACTGGTAATTTACCCTAATAACAGCATCCATATGTTTTTTATGCGCTTCCCTATTGATGTTTTACATGTCTCAGCGGACGGCACCATTTTGAAAATTTTGCATAGCATCAAACCCTGGCGGGTGGGGCCAATCGTCCGCAAGTGTAAATATACCGTAGAGTTGCCCGCCGGTACGGCCCAGGCTAACGGCACAACCGAAGGCGACCGGATAGAACTGGTTAACCTGTAAAAGGTAGAAAGATCAAGTCGGAACAGGATGAGAGTTGCAATTGTGGGCGGTGGGTTAGCAGGATTGGCCTGCGCCGCCGAACTAACCGAGGCCGGTTTGGATGTAGTGGTGCTGGAAAAACGCCCGGTGCTGGGTGGCAAAGTCTCAAGCTGGAAAGATGCCCAGGGCGACCCGATTGAAAGCGGCCTGCACGTCTTTTTCGGTTGTTATAAACAATTGCTCCCGTTCCTGAAAAGAGTAGACGCGTACAAGAATATCGGCTGGAAAGAACATACTATTTTGGTGGCGCGACCCGGCGGCAAAACCGCCCGCCTGCACTTTCCCAATATTCCGGCACCCTTTAGCGGCATTTACGCCTTTAGCTGGAACGACCTGTTCAACTGGCGCGAGAAGCTGTTAAACATTGGTGGTCTCTTCGTGCTATACATTCGAGGCCTGGATTATATCAAGAAGCTCGACCAGTACAGCTACGCCCGCTGGCACCGCAAACAGCGCATGAGCCAGAGTGTGCTGGACAAACTCTGGAACAGCATCGCACTCTCGCTCGGATTCATCGGAGCAGAGGATATGAGCGCCCGGCCTATGACTACCGTTTTTCACTACTTCGCCCGCAGCACTAAAGCCTCGCAGGTAGGCTTCCTGGACGGAGCGCCGGAAGAAAAGCTCTTTGAGCCTATAAGGCGGTTTATCGAGGCTCGCGGAGGCGCTTTCAGGCTTAATGCCAGAGCACAAAAGATATGCCTGGATGCCAGCGGAGAGCGAGTAACCGGCATTCAACTAACCGATGGTTCGTTAATAGAAGCGGATGCTTACGTGCTTGCTACGCCTCTGCACAGCACCCGGCAATTGCTGCCAGCGGAGTTGCGCCGCTTTCCCACCTTCGACAATCTCTGGAAGCTTAAAAGTGTGCCGGTTATGAACGTTCAGATCTGGTACGACCGCAAAGTTTGCCAGACTGATAACCTCTTTTTTACTTCGGATGCCTGCTTTTCAGTCTTTGCCGATATGAGCCTGACCAGCCCGCAGGCCTATGGCAACCACAATGGTTCGATGGTGGAGATGGTTGTAGCGCCCGCTGCGCCTCTCTGGAAGCTCTCTGACGAGGAGATAATAGAACGCTGCCATCAAGACCTGGCGACCCTCTGGCCGGAGGTAAACGGGGCGCAACGTCTCAAAGGTACGGTGGTGCGCATACCTAACTCAATCTACCGCGAAGTGCCAGACAGTGACCGCCATCGTCCCGGTCAACAGACCCCGGTAGCCAATCTCTTTCTGGCCGGGTGCTATACTTACCAGGATTACATGGCAAGCATGGAAGGAGCGGTTCAAAGCGGCCTGGCTGCGGCCCGCACGCTCATGCAAACCGGAATTAAAGCCCCTGCCGTTACCGCCCTGGCAACCGGAAAAGAGGGTTAGGAGCTTCCCTGGCTTGACACTCGCCCTCACCTGCCGGATAATAACCGGGTTGAAAAAACCCTGGTTACGTAATGGTAAAGAAGGATCGACCGCTACTAAATGCCCCAAAGTGAATTCTCCGGCAACGAGACCGAAAAAGTGATATATGAAGAAAGCCCCCTGCCCCCGGACGAAGCGGTGGAGCCTGGCATTAACCATCCCGGCCTCAGTGTGACAGTAGCTACCGCGCCGGAACAGAGCGCCGCCGGTCAACCAAAGCAACAGTTCGGCGGAGGTATTATCCGAGCGGCAATGATTATCTCGCTCGGCAACATTCTTACGCGTATTTTTGGTCTGGCTCGCGAGTCGGTACTGGCAGGTATCGCCGGAACTGCCGCTGTAGCCACCGCCTTCAGTTTTGCCGATAACGTCCTGACAATCTTTTTCGATCTCCTGGTGAGCGGCGCGATCAGTTCAGCCCTGATACCTGTGCTCAGCCGTTACGCCGCCCATACCGAACCCGAAAAGCGTAAAGAATTCTGGCACATTGTCAATACCCTGATGACCCTCGGCCTGATTTTCTTGCTGGTGGTTGTAGGTATTCTACAAATTTTCACCACGCCCCTCGCAACCTTTATGACCCAGGGCCAGCCGGAAATTCTTGGTTTGACGGAAGGCCTGATTCGTATTATCCTTTTCGGTATCATCTTCCTGGGCGTTTCATCCATTATGATGGCGACTTTACAGGCGCTTCAACGCTTCGCCTGGACCGCGCTCTCGCTTTCTGCGCGAAATGCCAGTGTCGTAATAATTGCCCTGCTTTTCAGCCAGGGCGGCGTCTGGAGTATGGTGATAGGGGTGCTGGTCGGTACCCTGATGCTGGTGGTACTACAGGCCCCCGGTCTTAAAGATATGCCTTTCCGGCCCTCCCTGGACTGGCGTCACCCGGCTATTCGCGAAATTTTACGGCTTTACATGCCGATCTTTCTGGGCCTGATGGTCACCAGCACAGTTTTGATTATTGACCGGGCCCTGGCCGGAACGGTAAACGATCACGCGGTTGCAGCCATGCGTTATGCCACCACCCTGCAACAGTTTACTCTGGGCCTGGTAGGTAGCGCGATTTCAATTGCCATTTTACCTACACTCTCCAGACAAGCGGCCAATGTCAATCTGACCGAATACCGCCAGACCTTAATGAGCGGCCTAAAGCTGCTGATGGTG
Organism: Chloroflexia bacterium; assembly: GCA_036261665.1. GTDB lineage: Bacteria > Chloroflexota > Chloroflexia > Chloroheliales > Chloroheliaceae > 54-19. The sequence goes on along the minus strand of DATAKM010000063.1, from coordinate 70,427 downwards.
CTTATTCTTCCGGCCACGATTGGCCTGTTGGCCATCGCTCTACCAACCATCAGCGTTATTTTTGAACATGGCAAGTTCGATGAAACCAGCCGGGTTTTTACTTTCGTGGCCTTGATAGGTTATTTGCCCGGTATTCCGGCGGCAGCAGCCGATCAGATGCTGATCTTTTCTTTCTACGCCCGGAAGAATACTTTAACCCCGGTGCTGGTAGGCGTAGTCTCAAACCTGACATACCTGGGAGCGGCCCTCCTGATGATCGGCCCCTTACAGTTCGGCATGATCGGGCTGGTGCTGGCGAATTCCCTGCAACAGGTTGTGCATATGACTATCATGTTCATCCTCCTGAGGCGAGTCTTTGGTGGGCTGCGCGGTGATGGCCTGATTAGCACGATAGTCAAAGCTCTGCTGGCGTCCCTGTTACTGGGAGTAGTAGCTTACCTGACGGCAGGGCTGGTAAATGCTCGCTTCGGGCAGGCAGGCTTTGTACCTAACCTGCTAGCGGTGTCAGTCGGGGTTGCAGGCGGAGGGTTGAGCTATCTTTTTGCGCTGCGCCTGCTCAAAGTAACCGAAATGACTCAAATCTGGGGCGCGGTCAGCCGCAAAATCAGAGGCTAACGCAAAACGGAAGAATTTAGAATTGACCGAGGCGGGAGCGACCTGCCTTTTAACAGAGCAGCCACAGGCGTCTGCTTCTAAGTGATTTTCCTTTAACTTTTTAAGTTTGCCAAAAGTTAATAAAACCTCTTCTGCGGATAACTGTAGTTATCCTTTATTCCATTTTATTTGGGAAGGAGTCATGAGATGACAGACCAGGATACCCCTAAAAAGTCGCTCAAGGCGCGTAGTGGCGTCATGACCGACGGCGAACAGCGCACACCAAATCGCTCTATGATGCGCGCTATCGGTTTTACCGATGAAGATTTTGATAAGCCAATAATCGGGATTGCCAGTACCTGGGCCGAAACATCACCCTGCAATATTCATATCAATCGCCTGGCCGAAAAGGTTAAAGAAGGCGTGCGAATGGCAGGGGGCGTTCCCCAGATTTTCAATACCATTACGGTCAGTGATGGCATCGCCATGGGCCACGAAGGTATGAAATTTTCGCTGCCCAGCCGCGAAGTAATCGCCGATTCCATTGAAATTTCGGCCAGCGCCCATCGCCAGGATGGCCTGGTAGCTATCGGAGGCTGCGACAAAAATATGCCGGGCTGTCTGATGGCCCTCGCTCGTATGAATGTCCCCTCCATTTTTGTTTATGGTGGCACTATTCTACCCGGCGTTTGCAACGGCCATGATGTGGATATCGTGAGCGTTTTTGAGGCGGTCGGGAAATACAGCGCCGGTAAAATCTCGAAAGAAGAGTTACGGGCGGTAGAAGTAAGCGCGATTCCGGGCGCGGGCGCCTGCGGTGGTATGTATACCGCTAATACTATGGCCTCAGCAATTGAAGCCATGGGGATGAGCCTGCCGGGGGGTGCTTCGGTTCCTGCCGTCACTTCCCGTAAATCGGAAGAATGCTTCGCGGCGGGACAGGCCGTAATGCGCCTGATTGAAAAGGGTATTACTCCCCGCGATATTATGACCAAAGAAGCTTTTGAAAACGCCATAACTTTCGGTCTGGCCCTGGGCGGTTCTACTAACCTGGTTCTGCACTTACTGGCGATTGCTCGCGAACTGGATATCCCTCTTTCCATGGACGATTTTGACCGGATTGGCAAGAAAGTGCCCCATATTGCGGACCTGAAGCCGGGCGGCCAGTTCGTAATGGTAGACCTGGAGCGGGTCGGCGGCACCATGGCAGTCATGAAGATGCTGCTGGATGCCGGGTTGGTCCACGGCGACGTAATGACAGTAACCGGGCAGACCCTGGCTGAAAATTTGAAGTATGCTCCCTCGCTCTCGCAGGGGCAAAATGTTGTCCACGGTTTTGATAACCCGCTCTTCCCCAGCGGCCCGGTGGTAGTGCTGCGCGGCAACCTGGCGCCTGAAGGAGCGGTTTGTAAAATTGCCGGTCTCAAGAATATCGTGCATACCGGTCCGGTGCAGGTCTTTGACGGAGAAGAAGCCAGCTTTAACGCTATCATGAATAACGAGATCAAAGCAGGCGATGTAGTGGTAATTCGCTATGAAGGGCCGAAAGGCGGCCCCGGTATGCGCGAAATGCTGGCAGTAACTGCCGCGCTGGTCGGGCAGGGCCTGGGAGACGATGTGGCCCTGATTACAGATGGTCGCTTCTCCGGTGGTTCGCACGGTTTCGTTGTCGGACACGTTGCGCCTGAAGCACAGGTAGGTGGACCGATTGCCGCCCTGCGCGATGGCGATATTGTTACAATTGATGCCACCCAAAACTTGATCGAAGTGAAACTGACCGAAGCCGAAATTCAGGAGCGGTTGGCCAACTGGCAGCCGCCTGCGCCCCGCTACACTAAAGGCGTGCTATCCAAGTATGCCAAACTGGTTTCTTCGGCCTCCGAAGGGGCAGTTACCTCTTAGTTAAGGTGCTTTTTGCGAGGGCCTATGCTTTTAATAGTAGCATAGGGCCTCGCGGCATGGATTTTTCCTGGCAGAACGTGTTAAAGGAAAAATTCAAGTAGAGCTTCACAGGTTTGCTCTGGTGCTTCCTCGGGCAGATAATGCCCGCAGGGTAAAGCTTCCCCACTTACCTTCCCACTCGCTAAAGCCTGCCAGGTAGAAATAACATCGTATTTATGTCCCACAAAGCCTTTAGCTCCCCATAGCGCCAGCACCGGACATTCAAGCTTCTTACCGTTTTTCAAATCAGTCTCATCATGTTTTAGATCAATAGTGGCCGAAGCCCGGTAATCTTCGCAAGAGGCGTGAATAGTAGCCGAATTGCTGAAACATCTCAAATATTCAGCGAGTGCTTCGGGGGTGAAGGCGTTCATGTCCCTGCCCCATTTTCCCAGTTTATCAACTAGAAAATAATCCGGGTCAGCGCCGATCAAGCGTTCCGGCATATCAGCGGGCTGGATTAAGAAAAACCAGTGGTAATAAGCCGTGGCAAATTCCATATCAGCGGTAGTGTACATGGTATAGGTCGGAGCTATATCCAGTACCGCAAGTCTGGCAACCCTTTCGGGATGGTCAAGCGCCATGCGGTGCGCTACACGCCCACCCCGGTCGTGCCCGGCCAAGTAGAACTGTTTGAATCCCAGGCTCTCCATTACTTCCACCTGGTCCTGGGCCATTTCACGCTTGGAGTAGTTAGCATGTTCGGGGTCGCTTTCGGGTTTTGAACTATCGCCATAGCCACGCAAATCGCTGGCGATCACCGTAAAATGTTCGGCCAGGCGCGGGGCTATTTTGTGCCAGATGACATGCGTCTGGGGGTAGCCGTGCAGCAGCAATAAAGGAGGTCCATCACCGCCTTTTACCAGATTAATAGTCGCGCCTCGGGTAGCAATCGAAAGCTTTTCAAAACCTTGAAACATTAAATTTCTCCTCTGCTCTTACAGGCCTGCCAGTCATTAAAAACGTCCATACATAGGTTAAAGGTAGCATAAAGGATCTTACCAGCGCCAGTAGCCTTCACGGTAATATAATCAAAGGATAACTCTTTTAAGAGCAATTTGGTCTAATATTTGCGCAGCGAATGTATGGAATATATGAAAGTTGAAAACCAAACTTGAAAGTATTTTTGATTGTAAACAAGGAGAAACAAAGTGGCAGGTTTCTTTAAAGCGGGGAAAAAGACTAAAAATACTCCTTTGCACCTGGATATCGGGCTGGAGGAAAGCTGGGAATGGCGCGGCCACCAGATAGTCTACAGCGTGATGGGTGAAGGAGCGCCTCTGTTGCTGGTCCACAGTATAAACGCGGCTGCCTGGGCCTTTGAAATGCGCCTGAATATTGAACCGCTGGCGGCTCAGTATAAAGTTTATGTCCCCGACCTGCCGGGATTTGGAAGATCCGAACGTAAACCGGTGCGCTACACTGCCGAATTATATATTGAATTTATGGCGGATTTCGCTCGTTATATTAAAGAGCAGGATGGTCAGGCTCCTGCCGTAATTGCCAGTAGTTTACCGGCCGCTTATGTAATTTCAATAGCAGCCAGCCAGCCGGATTTGTTAGGCCCTTTAATGCTGGTCACACCGATTGGCTATAATAAACTGGATAAACCGGCCGGACCAAAAGCCGAAAGAGTACATCGCTGGTTTATGGGACCACTCGGTTCTGCTGTATTCTGGTTGCTAACTACAAAAGCTTCCCAGCGCCTTTTCCTGGCCCGCGACGGTTATTATGATAAGAGTAAGGTCACACCGACCCTGTTAGGGGGGTATCACGTTACTGCCCGGCAGCCTAACGCCAAGTATGCCCCGATTTCCTTCGTCACTCAACTGCTCAACCATTCTGTTCAGAGCGAATGGCCTGCTCTAAGCCAGCCTGTCTTGCTGGTTTGGGGACGTGAAGCCATTATTACGCCTGTAGCTGATGCTAACTTATTTACCGGTTCCCGTCCCGGGACGGAACTAAAGGTTTTTGAACAGACTCGCCTGGCTGTCTTTGATGAAAAAGCTAACGATTTCAACGCTTTAGCTTTAGAGTGGTTAGGGCAACGGCATTCCGGTCTGAAGGAACCAGCACATAGATCCAGCTAAATTAGCAGCCTGTTTAAAGTTTGTAGCTTAAACTATTTCGATACAAGGCCAAATTGCTATGCTTATATAAAGTACTCCTCTAAGCATAGAGTTTTACCGCCCTGAACTTTCTAGGAAGTTCAGGGTTTTATTATACAAATTCCTGGTACTAAACCTTACCAAATTCGCTCTATTAATATATAATACTTACAAATCACAGCAGCTCTGTTTTACTTTTCAAAAAACAATTTGAACTTTCGCGGGATGATATCTTAAATTTAGTTATTGGGATAGGCTAAGTGGTATTAAGGAGGTGCAAGTTTGTTTTCCGACAAAACGCTGACTTGCCGTGACTGTGGAGCATCCTTTCTTTTTACTGCCGGAGAGCAAGATTTTTATCGCAGTAAAGGTTTTACGAACGACCCCGGACGCTGTTTCGATTGCCGCCAGAAGCGCCTGCAAAAAGCTAAAAGTGGAGAGTTGGAACTGGGTTACCAGCCAGAAGAGAAGTACAACAGTAAAATAACCAGTATTACCAGTATAAAGTGTGCGAACTGCGGGCGGGAAACCACAATTCCTTTCAAACCTGTTTTTGCCAGGCCGGTTTATTGCAAAGCCTGTTACCAGCAACTCAGAAAGAATCCGCCTGCCAGCACTGATAAAACATCCACCGAACCGGAAAACCCTGAAGAGGAAGTTGTAGGAACTGAAATCCCTAAAATGGCTCAAATCTCTCTTAAAAGCAATTAAGCAAAGCAAGAACCTGCGCATACCGGGCAGTGGTTTAGTCAGGGTATGTGCAGGTTCTTCAGGTTCTTTCAGTACTTAACTTAATTCAAGCCTTAAATTTCAAGTAAAAACTTGTAGTTCTCGGAAGCTTTCTTCTTTTCCTCAGCGCAGCGCTTTGCAGCGTTGTCGATATACTCTTGGTACTGCGGGCGGTTATTGAGGTAATCATCCAGCAGTTTCATCATCTTCTGGTCGTTAGGCTCGTGGAAGCCAATCTTCCAGTCTGATAACAACCGGATATGCGGCGCCTCTTGCCGGGCGTGATAACGATGCACGAAAAGCGGGTATTTGTTAATGGTCAACAATTCGTACATGGTAGCAGGAGCAAGCGTGGAGAGTACGGCGGCATCTACATAGCGCTCCACCAAAGCCAGTTGATCCTGGCTGATAAAACCAAAACAGAAGACCCCTGGCAAATCCTTAAGTTCCTCTTTAAGAGGTTCATCCTTTCCGCAGCATACCAGCAAATTATATTTGCCGGTTTTAGCCATGCGCTCTATCAGGCGCCTGGATTTACGCACCCAGCCTGAACCGCCGACCACCAGCAGGTTTGGTTTAGCCGGGTCAAATTCGGCCATCTTTTCCGGGAAAGTTTCCTGGAAAAAGCGCCGAAAATCGCTTTCGACTTCACCATCTGAGGCGTGGCCATACTTTTCAAATACCTCGTTCACCACCGTACCGAAGATGAAAATTGACTCCGGTTGAGAGTACTTGGTAGCTTCCTGAAGGGTGGATTCATCGCGCACCAGGTAATAATCAACTTCAGGCGCGTACTCGATATACTCTTTAGGGTCGCCATAGTCGCAAATGCAGGTAACAATTTTATACTTGAGGTTTAATTTCTTACGCAGATTGCCGAAAACCAGGCTCTGGAAAGGGTGAGTGCAAATAACAACATCCGGATTTGTTTCTTTCAATACTTTTTTGGCTCCCGGCATTTCAGGCAGCATTACCAGTGACTTGAACCAGCGTACCAGCCGAATAGAACTGTAGTGCAAAAACTCCAGAGCAAGCGGAAAGCGAGCTAATACTCGGTAGATTTTATCGTAAGATTGTTGTGGAGAATAATATTTAACCAGCTTAATCTGTCTTGCCGCAGGAACGCTCAGGGTTTTATACAGGCTGTTCATTACCGATACATGACCACCGCCAGCCTCAACGGTAGTTATCAAAACTCGCTTACTCATTTATTTATTACCCTCTGTTTAACGTTTTTCCAACCAGTCCTTTTCCAACTTTGATAGCAATACTTTGCTTACTCTTATTAGCTATGCAAAAACTATTCCATAAATAAAGAAGAGGTTAAATAAAAGTGAATTTCTGCCATAAGCAAAGGATGTTTTACAGAGCCTGTTCGGTAGGAATGTGAATTGACAGGCAGCTTTCGTATCGCTTATTTTATCTTTTATAAAATGAGCTTTTACCCGATAAAAATCAGAAGCAGGAGGGGAATATGAGTGAATTTGCCATCAGCCGCTATCCTGTCCCGAAGCTGGAAGATTTACCAGAGGATATCCGAGAACGCATAATGGCGGTACAGGAGAAATCAGGCTTTGTACCTAATGTCTTTCTCACGCTGGCGCACAGACCGGAGGAGTTTCGAGCTTTTTTCGCCTATCACGACGCCTTGATGCTAAAAGAGAGCGGCTTGAGCAAAGCCGAGCGGGAAATGATTGTGGTAGCAACCAGCGCTGCCAATGAGTGCCATTACTGCGTGGTTGCGCATGGGGCTATTTTGCGTATCTATGCCAAAAATCCCTTGATTGCAGACCAGGTGGCTATCAATTATCGCAAAGCCGATATTACCCCGCGCCAAAAAGCAATGCTGGACTTTGCCATGAAGGTGGCTTTAAATCCGGCAGAGTTGAACGAGGGCGATTATGCTGGCTTACGTGAACAGGGTTTTAGTGAGGAGGATATCTGGGATATAGGGGGTATCGCCGCCTTTTTTGGCCTCTCTAACCGCATGGCACATTTGATCAATATGCGCCCTAACGACGAATTTTATCTGATGGGGCGGGTTCCTAAAAATAAGTAACTGTACAAGTAGGGCCTGTAACGATTCAACCAGATCAGTGGATTAACAGGAGAAAGTTTCGTACCTCCGAAAGCCGAAACTTTCTCCTTAATATTCACTTGTATAAGGTAGACCGCAACGGGCCAGTGAACTAGGACTTAACTGTGCTACTGCTGTTTACTGGTCGCAGCATATGTTCGTTATAGAGTCCCACTGTGCCGTTCTCGTCCCGGCAGTACCAGTAGCCGTTACCGGCAGACTGTACTACTATCAGGCGTTTTTCATGAAAACCGCATACCAGATAAACTACTTGAGATCCTTCAGTCATACCTCTTACTTCTTAACTCTCTAAACTAATAAATAGCCCTGTAACCTTAACCATCCTGTGGTTTCGGTTAAAACATCTGCTTCGCTAACTATTCAATTTATCCAGCCATCTATAGAAGAACTATCGAAGACTGTCAAAAGTGAAACAGTTGAACGAAACTTTCTGTGCTATAGTATTAACCACAGGCCGGTCTTAGTGCAACGCTTTACCGGTCAAATGCTAAAATTGCAGGTAAACTGCCTTTTTTAGCGGTTGACCGGCAATTATTTCAGTCACCATGATTATTATACACCTGATTGCAAGAAATATTGCAAAAAACGTAACAATTACGATTAAAAAAGGTTATGCATTCAATACATAAAATTCGTATATGAAACGGTATTTCAGGCTAGAAAATTAAATACACTTTGTAGACTTGTTGAATCCGCTTTCAGCAAGCTAAAATAACAGCAGTCAGGCCGGTTTGGCTTATTAGACAAATTGAGAATTGCAGGTTGACAGTTGAATCAGCAAAGTCAGGTTGATACAGTAGCGGGCCTCGGAAGGCAAACACTCGCTGAGTTACTTCGACATGCCCAGAACACCGCTCGATTGCCGGAAAGCTCACAGCGCACCAACTTATTGTCGGTACTTTTCTTAAAAGCCCGGCGTAAAGCCAGAACAGGAACTTTGCGCCTGCCGTCCGGCCTTACCGTGGCAGAAGCCGCAGAAGTAGCCGGTGCAATCGCTACCGCGCTGCGCCATATGCAGCGCAAAGATAAGACAATCACCCCTGAATTAAATGAAAATAACATTTTTCTAAAAACTGAAGCAGGCGGAATCCAGGCGGAGTTACATGATGGGGAAAGCGCTATTAGCGGCGGAGAACAACCGGCCCTGGCAAGAATCTACTACCGCCTGGTAAGCGGCGACAGTTTGCCGTACGGAGCGGCAACCGGCCAAAGCCTCGATACTTTAGCCAACCAGTATGCGGAAACAGCCAGCGTTTTGAGGCACGCCCTTAAAAACGAGTACGCCTCGGCGACTGAACTGGCCGGAGCTTTTGGCTGGAGCATTTACCAGCGAGAGCAGGAAAGCCTGGTTCCCCCGGTTAAGAAATCACTGCTGCCTTTCGACCGGCAGAAGAAAGAGCGTCAAAAGCAGGCTGTAACTCTTAGCGAGCCTGATCAGCAAAGTGCCACTCCGTCCAATGCTTCTGTGACTGCTGTTATCAGCCTGGGAATTGCCCTGACTCTGCTGGCAATCTTTGTCATCATTTCAACCGTGACTTCGCAAAGTAATGCCGCAATCGAGGCAAAAGAGCCCACGCCTGCACCCACCTTTGTGATAGAACCCACTCCAACTCCCGCCAGCGCTTTGCAGATCAGCCGCAGCAGTGATGGTTCGGAGGTGACGCGCTACAACCCGGCCTACTCTACGCCTGAGGAGGCTCGCTTTACCGCCCCTGATAAGCTTCAACCCGGCAGCGTCACTGCCCTTTCCGGCATACCCGCTATCCAGGCTAATACCGTACAATGGTCGTTGAGTGGCGAGAATGTTTACCTGGGATTGGATGATGGCGGCTGGGAAGTATGGGACTTGCAGAGCAAGAGCAGGATCAGCCGGCGGGAATTGCCCAACTCCGACCAGTACGCCCAGGTTAGCTGGTCACCGGATGGTGAGAATTTTGCCGCCATAGGCCTGGACGGGCAATTACGCCTGGGCAGTGATGGGAAAGTTTTACGCACTATTCCCTTCACCGCTGAAAGAGCCGATCTTTCCTGGCAGATGTTCAATGGCTCAAGCAAGATCCCTTTTCTCTGGGCTCCTAACAGCAATTATTTACTGCTTAGAACCCAGACCGGCACGATTCAACTGTGGAATTTCCAGGGCGGGCTGCGCCAGGTAAAAGATTCTGGTCAGATAGAAAATGTAGTCGTTACTTCTAACAACAACTTCCCTAGTGGTTGGGCCTGGTCTGCCGATAGCCGCGCTCTGGCCAGCATTAAAAGTGACGGTAAAATCAGAGTTTTTGACGCTCAGACGCTTCTGGAGCGTTATGTCCTTGATATCAGTGAAACGGCTAATGCGGATAAAAACTCCTCTTCGGCTTATCTGGATGTATACAATACCCAGGCACCCGCAATCAGATGGTCACCTGATGGGCGTTACCTGGCTGTCTTGAAGTGGAAACCGCTCACTCCAACCGACACTAAAGGTAATTACATTTATGATGGAAGCGGTAGCGCTGAAGTTACTATTTACGAATTGCCGTTAACAGAACCAGGAGTGAGAGGTGGTACAACTGGCCAGAGCCAAAACCTTAAGCCAGCTCAGACTATCAGTATAGCTAATCTCTCGGGTAGCGAATTTTTGCTTGATAGCCGCCAGTTGATTGATTGGTCGGTAAACGGGCGCTTGCTGGTCGGTGGTTATGCTACTCCGGCAGCCCAGACTGGCACCGCTGCGCTTCTTTCATCTCAAAAGGGAAGAGTGGTAGTGCTTGACAGGAGCGAAGATGAAACCCAATGGAAAATCAGCACCAGTTTTGACCTGCCGGGTAACTACAACACGCGACTGGTTCGCTGGTCGCCGGAAGGACGCCGCATCCTGGTCAATAGCAATAATGGATTGCTGGCTGTTTATACTGTTCCAGTGGGCCTGACAGGCGAGCCGCAGGCCGAGATCCTCGCACCTCCCAATGAGCAGGCCGGTTCAAACTGGCAACCCTCACCGGACGGCAAATGGCTGGCTTATACCACCAACCAGAGAGATATTCACTTAAAGGCCATCGCTGACGGACAAGATAAAGTCCTGGGGCCGGAATTTAAGGTTTTACCCGGCTTCTATACCTATTCCGTAGCATATTTGAAATGGTCACCGGACGGTCATTTTCTGGCTGCACAGTATATGTTAATTCCTCAATCCTCAACAGAACAAGCTCTGTCAAAGTTTGAATATCCTGTTAGAGTATGGCGTTTAGACCAGGGAGAACCACAAGAACTGGGCATTTTACTGCTGCCGGGTATGTCAAACTATGTTAGCCCGGAGTTTGCTTGGCTTGAACAGGATGGCAAACCCGGCCTGAATTTTGAACTGGAGGGCGGCCTGGTCGGGCGCTGGAGTAGTGATACTAAGCTACCCCCGCTGGAAGAACAACAGAAAAACCTCGCCGGGTTTGCCGCTAAACCACAAAAGCCTGATGGATTGCCCTTCAAAATCACTGGGAAAATCCTCAATATGAACGGTACCGACGGCTATGCGCGGGACTGGTTTCCCGACTGGAAAGCGCTCCTGGGTGGGTATAGAGGACAGTATGCCATCACTAAAGTTTTGCCACCCGATGTTGAGTACATAACCAGTAGCGATAATGTCATAAAGCTTGAGCCTGCGCCAGAGACGGGCACCGGCAATAGCCGGGCTACTGTGGATATATCGCCGAATGGCCGCCAGATAGCGATTGGCCTGAATAACGGGCTGGTAAAAATCTACGATGGCCCTAGCGGAAAGCTTATCCAGGCCTTTAGCGCGCACCAGGGTATCATCACAAGCCTGCGGTTTGCGCCGGATGGTAAATCGCTGGCAACTGCTTCCAGCGACCACACCGTCAAAGTCTGGGATACTGAGAGGTGGCGCAACACCTCCACGTTGCGTGGCCTGACTGCACCCGGCAATCTCATAACATGGTTTAATGACAGCAAATCACTGCTGGTATCGAATGCATCATACAACGATAGCACATTAATCTGGAAGGCCAGGTAGGTTTCCGGCCTTCCGAAACGGTACAATCTCAACATTTAAATACCAGTCTTTGTTTTATCAGTTAAATAATCTCCGGTAGAAGGCTTGAACCGGATAGATCAAAGAGGAGAAGGTGGGCTTGAATACAACAAACACCCTTATCGCCTATGTTGGTTGCTACACCAGCGAGGCAATGAAGGGCAAAGGGGAAGGTCTGGCGGTTTACCGGGTTGATTCGGTTTCGGGGGATTGGAGCAGGATTCAGTGCATACAGGAAGTGGTAGACCCCTCTTTTCTGGTACTGGACCGGGCGGGTCGCTTTCTCTACTGTGTGGAAGAAAGCATAGAAAGGGTCAGCGCCTTTGCAATTGAGCCAGAATCAGGCCGGTTAACTCTGCTGAACAGGCAGCCCAGCGGAGGCTCTACGCCTGCTGCGCTCGTTCTTGACCCGCAAGACCGTTTTCTGATAACGGCTAACTATATGGGCGGACCCCTGGCTGTCATGGCCGTAGAAGCGGACGGAAGGCTTGATGAGGCCTGCCAGTTGCTAGAAGTGGAAGGTAAATGCGGCCCAGACCCGGTTGAGCAGACCTGTTCGCACCCGCACGACGTTCGATTTGATCCGAGTGGAAAATACCTGCTGGTTCCGGATAAAGGTTTTGACCGGGTTTTTGTCTACCGTAGAGAGACCGAGAGCGGTTTATTTACCCCGAACCAGCCTGCCTTTGCCGAGGAAAAGCCAGGCGCCGGGCCACGGCATATCGCCTTCCATCCAAATGATCATTATTGCTACCTGATAAATGAGCTTAACTCCACCGTCTCTGTTTTTAAGTTTGATCCTCAACATGGGACAATGGAGGCGCTACAGGTTATTTCAACCCTTCCTCCCGGATTCAGCGGCAACAATACCTGCGCTGAAATCACGGTTGCTCCATCCGGAAAGTTTGTTTATGGCTCTAATCGCGGCCATGATAGTATCGTAGTTTATGCGGTGGATGAGAGCAGTGGCACGCTCTCCATAGTTGATTGGACTGCTAGTGGCGGAAAAACGCCGCGCTTCTTTACTCTTAATCCCGATGGTAATCTGCTGGTGGTAGCCCACCAGGACAGTGACAATATTGTAACTTTCCAGGTTGATCAAGCGAGCGGTAAATTAACACCTACCGGGCAGGATATAACCACAGGTAGCCCGGTCTGTATTGGGTGGAAAGCTCTATGATAAGAGTCGAGATTTGAATTAGACAGCTCAGCAAGGTGAAGCAAGTTGTTTCGCAGATTTTGCCAGGGTGCAACCTGCCTCAACCATTTTGACTCCATCTGGAGACTGTGTAATAATGCAAGGCAGGCACAACTTGCTTTTCAGGCCATCATTCGGATTATGGCATGGGGAAAAACAATAGCCTGGTTCTGGAACTCAGCTCGTGTAAAGATGCGCGAACAGGGATTTTTTGTTTGCCTTATTTGACGTTGATATTACTTCGAGGTTGTAATCTTTAATGCTCTCTTTCTTCCTTAGTCCTGGCAGATTAATGCGCGCCACAAAGGGCCGGTTTAATCTGTTATTCGTCTCTTTACTGCTGGCAGCGCTTCTTTTACCTCTTACGGAAGCTTCTAGCGCCCGGGCACAAACCTTTTCCGAATTAGCCAGTATAAGCCAGAACTTTAATGCTGATTACCAGGACATCAGCGCGGCTAACCCTCAAAGCAACACTAAACAATTTCGCTATATAGACATCACTGGCCATAGCATTATTGGCCCTATTCTGCGGTTCTACAACCGAACCGGGGGCGAAGCACGCCACGGCAAACCGTTATCCGAGCCGATTTACGTTAAAGGTCATTACCAGCAATATTTTGAGCGCAGTGTACTGGAATTTTACCCGGATTATGCCGGTACACCCGAGGAAGTGCGCTTTTATCCGCTGGGTAAAGATGCGGCCAGGTTAGACCAGATTAAGCCAGAACCGGTTACCCCTTTTGAAGGCCAGCCTGATAACTGGTACTTTCCAGAAACCGGTCATAGTCTTAAAGGCCCTTTTCTGACCTTTTGGCGTAATTCAGGAGATACTACCGCGCTGGGTTTGCCGATTTCGGAAGAACAAAATGTATCTGGCCCGGACGGCAGCGCCCTCACTGTGCAGTATTTTGAATTCGCCCGGTTGCAAAGCCCGGCTAAAAGCGCTGACCCTGCGGAAGTATCAATCTCTGATACAGGATCGCAACTGGCTCACCAGAACCTGACAGAAGCTCAACTGGCCTCGATACCACGCGCACGTTTTGAAGCGCCTCGGGTGGTTAAAATACCCTCGCTAATGTTCCATTATGTCAGGATAGTAGATCAGAAAAAAGATCCTCTTGGCTGGGGTTTATCTATCACCCCTGATAATTATGTCAAGTTCCTTGATTGGGTAAAAGACAACGGCTATACCACCGTGACTATCAGCCAGATCCTGGATTATCTCAAGTATGGCATTTTGTTACCGGAAAAGGCTGTAAATTTCCGCTGGGACGACGGTCACGATGATAACTGGTTCGTCTACCAGGAGATGAAAAAGCGGGGCATGACCGCCACTTTCTATGTGATTACGCAGCGCCTGGAACTGACGCCAACTCAATGGCAGCAGATAGACGCCGATGGCTTTGAAGTTTCGGCTCACACCCGCACACACCCCGACCTGCGCGGGGTAAAAGACCCTACCAATGAGATAGTAGGCTCTAAAAGCGACATAGAGGCCATCCTGGGGCATCCGGTAAGGACTTTTGCCTATCCCTACGGGGAAATGACCGACAATGCCAAGCGGATTGTACGAACCAGCGGCTTTGAACTGGCTGTCAGTACCAAAGGCGGGTATAACTGGAATCTCGATAGCATGTACGAGCAACCTACCCTGGGTGTAACCGGCCGCGATAATATTACGTCTTTTGCCTTTAAAATCACCGATGCCTATAACACCAAGCCGCCCAGTCTAGTTTCAGGTGGTAGTTCAACCGGTAGTGGTAATAGCTCAAGCGCTACAAGCGATAGTAAGAAAAAAGTGAATGCCTCCAATCCGTGATAATGTTTAGTATCTTTGAAGCTGATCAATAGCCAGCAGGAGTAAGCTGTGTTATCATTAATCTATAAAGATTTGGTTTAACAAAGGAGTTAAACAGTAATGAACTGGGAAAATTTACAAAGTGATACTGCCAGGGCCGCCCGTGCCTCGGATATCCGAGAGCTTCTAAAATTGACCGCCCGGCCTGATATGATTTCGTTCGCGGGTGGCTTGCCTGATCCTGCTCTCTTTCCTGTAGCCGAGTACGAGGCCGCTATGCAGCGGGTGATGGAAAATAATGGCGCTCAGGCCCTGCAATACAGCACGACCGAAGGCTTGACCGAACTACGCCAGGAACTGGTTCGGCGCCTGGCGGACGAACAGATTAACTGTGCCGGCGGAATTGACGAGATTATTCTTACGACAGGCTCACAGCAGGCACTTGATTTGCTGGCGCTGTTGTTGATTAACCCTGGCGATACCATTCTGGTGGAAGCCCCTTCCTACCTGGGCGCGCTCCAGGCTTTTAATCTGAGACAGCCGCACTACGAATCTGTCGAGATGGACGGCGAGGGTTTGCGCATTGATCTGCTGGAAGCCAAACTGGCCGAGCTAAAGCGCGAGGGACGCCAGCCGAAGTTTCTTTATACCGTCCCCACCTTCCAGAATCCTGCCGGGGTGACTTTAACCCTCGAAAGACGCCGCGCTCTGCTGGAACTGGCCCGGCGCGAAAATTTCCTGATTATTGAGGATGATCCTTACGGACGCCTGCGCTTCCGGGGTGAAGCTTTGCCCTCTCTCAAAAGCCTGGATACTGATGGGCGCGTAATTACATTGCGGACCTTCTCCAAGACCCTTGCGCCTGGCCTTCGGACGGGCTATATCATCGGCGACCCGGAGATATTGCGCCGGGTAGTCATTCTGAAGCAGGCCGCCGATCTCTGTTCCCCGGCGCTGACGCATTACATCATCCTGGAAATGCTCAAAAGCGGCGCGATGGAACGCTACATTGAACGAGTGGTCGAAGTATACCGCGAAAAAGAAGAGGTGATGGCGACTGAATTAGAGGCCCGACTGGGTGGTTCGCCGGTACGCTGGAATGAACCGGACGGAGGCATGTTCTTCTGGTTGACACTCCCGCACGACATTGATTGCAATGCTCTGCTGCTGCAATCTTTAGAAGCGGGTGTAGCCTACGTGCGCGGGGCGGCTTTTTACACGGATGGCATAAGCGGCCTTAACTGCATGCGCCTGAACTTTTCACAACCTTCGCCTGAAAAGATCAAACTTGGCATCGAAAGGCTCGCCACCATTATTCAAGCCAGTCTGCTCGCTAAGAGAGCCTGATAGTTGTTTTACAGAAGCATAAAAATTTCAGAATAAAAAGAAGCCCAGAAAACCTGGCTTCTTTTTATTAAACTCTTTTGAGTCAGACTCTTACCAGATCCAGTCCTTTATTTTAGGCGGGAGTGGCTTATTCATGGCTCTGAGGTAAATAGTGGCCTTACCGAAGAAAATCAACAAAGCCTGGATATATGCCTGGAACTGGTATTCTACCGGCATTTGAAACCCATCCCTGTCAATAGTCTTCTTGAAATCTTCATCCTCCATGGCTGAAACAACTTCTTTAAATTCTTTATCCAGAGCCTGGTACCACTCTTTTAGACGGCTGACGCTACTTGCCAATCCTTCCTCGGTATTGTGATAAGACCAATCCTGCTTATAATTCTTAAAGGACTGAATATAAGAATAGTCTACTTCACCTGACTCCCTGCAAAGCTCTCCAAGCGTCATATTTTGACCACCCGGGCTAAATTGCAAGTCAGAGTCGCTCAAACTGTCCAGCAACTCTATGCGCATACCCTGGGTGCCTTCCACCATAGGCCACTGCTCTTGCATATAGCGATTCATCTTTTTCTCCTCATTCTGTATGTTCGTGAATAAAAACTTTCCTGATAGCTTGAGCTTAAATTACTATAACATTTGCAGCCTGGAAAGTATTGTAAAAAAGCGCCATTTAAGAAAATTTGTGCTAGCTCCTTGTAAGCGCATTGAGTATAATGGGATACCGGTACTAAACAGATTCTTATTGTAAGAGTTTTATGAAGCTTAACTCTACAGGCGGGGAGCAAGCGAGAATGACTTTAATGGCGGATAAGCCCAGAGGTATTTTGAATCCCAGGACCGGAGAAAAGATGTTCCGGCTTACCAGGCATTTACCTTCTGAAGATTTAAGCTTCTTTATAGAACATTACTGGAATGTGAAGTGGGACTTAACCGGTCAGCCTCCATATCTGCAGGAAAATCTACCAGATCCTAGCGTCCACCTCGTTTTCAACAGGCATCAAACGGCTATTTTCGGGGTGGTAACTAAAAAGTTTGGCTACAGGCTAGAGGGACGAGGTCAGGTACTGGGTATTAAATTCAAACCGGGAGCGTTCTACCCGTTTATCAAAAGGCCTGTTTCAGCCTATACCGATAAAATAATCAGTTTACAGGAAGTCTTTGGAGCGGACTACACAGATTTAGAAGAGCAAATTTTAGCCTTAGAAAACCTGGAAAAGATGGTTGAACTGGCCGAATTCTTTCTGCGTAGCCATCTTCCAGAAAAGGATGAAACGGTTGAGCTGGTTAATCAGATTGTGGAGTGTATTAGCGCCAACCGCGAGATTACAATGGTGAGCGACCTGCTAAGCCGGGTTAACATCAGCGAGCGAACTTTACAGCGAATATTTAATCAGTATGTGGGAGTTTCTCCAAAGTGGGTAATCAAACGAAAGCGGTTGATGGAAGCTGCCGAGCAAGTGGCCACCAGCCCTGTTAAAGATTGGTCAAGACTGGCCACTGAACTGGGTTACTTTGACCAGGCTCATTTCATTAAAGATTTCAAAACAATCGTGGGTAGAACTCCAGCAGAATACGCCAGACATATTGAAGCTGAATAAGCTCGGTCAGGAGTCAGGTTAGTGGCAGCGGACGCAGGACACGCTTGCAAGCAAGGCCTGCGCCGCTACTTAAACCAATAGCTACGAAGCCTGGCCCTCGCGCAAAGCCATCCGAAGCGCCCCTTCCGCCGGGTTTAGCACAGCGATAGGATTATCACACTGCGGCAATAATTCGTTCAGGCGGCGGCGTAGTTCGCCCTGGTTACTTAGCAAGACCGAACCGGAAATTGCCAGCGGGATTTTGCGGTTGCTGTTGGTGTCGGCCTTTACGTTTAACTGAAAATCTATTCCGCCAACTTTAAAGCTCGGCGCTTTACCGGCAGGAAGGTTTTCGAGATGGGCGCGGACAATAGCAGCCTCGGCAGCTTCCGCCAGGGCGCCCGCAGCTTCGTCCAGGATTTCCCCGGCTACTTCGTCGCCGTTAGCGGCAGCGCGCTCTACCAGGGGAGCCAGGAGCGCCAGGTTGCGCTTAAAGTTTTCGGTGCTGTCCTCGATCTGGGCTTTATTGCCACCGGTTCCCAGCCCTGCCAGCAGGCTATATACGCGCTGGGAAAGCGTGTCAGGCCGGTTTTCCGCCAGCTTCCACTCCCGCTCCACCATAGAGGTAAGGGCAGTCGGGTTACCTCGACCGTCGGCAGACCGCAAAACAGCCTTGACCGCCTGCAAGCCTATATAGTGGGCGCTACCCTCATCTCCCAGCAGGTAACCCCAACCGCCCGCTCGCGCGGAGGTGCCTTCCGGGCCGCGTGCGAAAGCCAGTCCGGTGTCTCCTGCGATTACCGCTACGCCAAAAGCGGCTTGCGCTTCTTCCGTTTCGGTTTCCGGTACAAACCCGGCTTCTAATACAATCTGGGCCTCGCTTGTGACAATGACCTTCTGGGATAAATTAAAGCGGTTGAGGATACGCCGGATCTGACCTTCATCTTTAGGGCGCTCCACTCCCGTCATGCCTATACAAATAGCGGTTATATCCGGCAGAGCCTGTTCAGCCTTCAACAGGTCGCGCGTATTGAAACCGGCGGAGGCAAAAGCGGCAATAATAGCAGTCCAGATAGCCTGCTCAGTACGCTCCTGGCCCATAATACTGTATACCGAAGGCCCGGCGCTACCCTCCCCCACAACTTCACCATCAGCGGTAGCTAGCAATGCTACTGTCCGCCCGGTGGATTCAATACCTAAATAAAATTCCTCTTTCTCCACGTTGTTCTTTCCTTCTCAATTCTTCGTTAAAGCAGAAGATATTATAACAAAAAGTCTGCCATAATCATTTATACAAATCTTCACCAAGAAGACTTGACCCGCCTATCAATAGGGCGTATACTTCATATTAAATTTATGGATTCTTTACTCTAACTATATAAATTGTTCGCTTGCCTGTTGTATTCACTCCGTACCTGATTTTGTGCTGGAAAAAAGGTGGAGGTTTAACAGGTTTTTTTATTTGGCGAAAACTGCTCAGGAATCCATAAAGAAAGAGTTTAGGTATGGACAATATAAACTTGATTGCCGAGACGCTTAATAGGATCGTAGCACTTGACCAGGAAGCGATGGCGAAAGTGAGAGAGCGCCAACTGGATCTCACAAAACCGCCCGGCAGCCTGGGAAGATTAGAAGAATTATCGGTTAAACTGGCCGGGATTCAATGCACAGGCAACCCCAGAGCCAGGCGGAAAGTGATCGTGGTCATGGCCGCCGATCACGGAGTAGCCAGCGAAGGAGTCAGCGCTTACCCGGCGGAAGTGACACCGCAAATGGTCATGAATTTCCTGGCAGGTGGCGCAGCCATCAATGTTTTTGCCCGGCAAGTAGGCGCAGAAGTCCTGGTGGCCGATCTGGGTGTTGCAAAAGACCTTCCAGAGCACCCGGCACTGCTCAACCGTAAAATCGGCTATGGTACGCGCAACTTGCTCAATGGCCCGGCTATGACCCGTGACGAAACTCTGGCAGCGGTAGCCGCAGGTATCCAGATCGCACTGGACCTGGCAGCGAGACCTGAACGTCCCGACCTGATTGCTACCGGCGATATGGGCATCGGCAATACTACTCCCTCCAGCGCGATTGTAGCCGCGTTTACCGGGTTACCGGTGGAGGCAGTCACCGGGCGTGGCACAGGTGTTGATGACAATGGTTTACAGCATAAGGTAAAAATCATTGAACGCGCCTTGCAGGTTAACCGGCCCGACCCAAATGATCCGCTGGATGTACTGACCAAACTGGGTGGCTTTGAAATCGCCGGATTAGTAGGTCTGATCTTTGGTGCCGCCTCCGTGCATATTCCGGTGGTAGTGGATGGCTTCATCTCAAGTGCTGCTGCCCTGATTGCCACTGAATGGCACCAACCGGTGCGTGATTACCTGATTGCCGCGCATAATTCGGTAGAAATCGGGCACCGGGCTATGCTGGAAAGAATGGAACTTAGCCCGTTATTAAACTTAAATCTGCGCCTGGGTGAAGGGACCGGGGCAGCCCTGGCTATGGGTATAATTGAAGCAGCCATACTTGCTCTCGATGAAATGGCTACTTTCAGTGAAGCCGGAGTAAGTAACAAAGAAGGGGTCTTAAGCCCCGAAAGTTAATTTTTGATGGTAGAGGTGGGAAACTAATGTAGGGATTAAGCTTCCGCCTCTACCCATGTGGACTTGAAGCAGGCAAAACTGCGGCCAGAAAGGCCGGTATTATTTTATGCCAGAAAATTTAAAGCCCGACTCTGAGATTAAAATCTCGGAGAGTTCAGGCCTGGTTATTGATTACACTCTTTCGGTACAGCAAGCGTCCTCTGAAACGCCTCCTCTACCCCCTTCTAATAACCCTGATTCCAGTGATTCTAAAAGTTTAAGCGGAATGGAAGTCCCTCTCAACCAGATATTAGAGATAACTACACTGGAGTCATCCGAAAAAACTTATAGCGTACCCGCGATCAGAGTTTTATTTTCCTCCAAAGAAGAAACCCGGCGAGTTGCTCACCTGGCTCTGGCGCTAGATTCGATTGGCGCCGCAATTTTGCCAATCCTGGTAGATAGCAGCGAAGCCGAGTGTACCGGCCTTGATGATACAAACTTGCTATCCGCCCTGTCAGAGGTATCGCTTCTTCCCACTCTGAAGGCTGTTACCCTCGGCGGGAGCGCCCCGACTTTAATCGGTCTTGCCGTAGGTGAACTCGATCAGAATGAAAATCCTGAAGATCTTGCCAAAAACAATAATTCGTTGATTAGCGCACTTGCTACCCGCCATTACCTTGATCCGGCCATCGCTCAGAGTTTGCGTGAAGCCCGTAGCTCCAGCGAACTGCTCCAACTGATCAGTCGCAGCAGGCTAGGCTGGCTTTTCGATGAAATCTGCCGCCTGGCCTGTGTGCAGATCCGTAAACGCCTGGATCACCCGGTAACGATTGAGACTATCGCTTTTGGTAATAGCGGAGCGGTTCTTGGACGCGCTAGCCTGGAACCGGGCAATTTCGAGATATAACTAAAGCAAATCTGGTTGTAATAGCCTTTCCTGTGGTATCATCTTGTAAATGATACCAATTTTTAGTGGATTGGAACAGGGAAAAGGTTTATGAGCTTTAGTAATAGTTACGGCAATGCTTCGGCAGGTTGGCAATCACTCGGCAATCAAACTAACACTGTTCCTGCCGTAGCGCGCAACGCTGACGGTCGGCTGGAGCTTTTTATTCGCGCTAACGACAGCAGTATTTATCACGCCTGGCAGCTAGCGCCGAATAGTGGCTGGTCAAACTGGGATCGCCTGGGAGGCCAGTTCAGCCCGATTAAATTAGCTACCGCTCGAAATCAAGATGGCCGCCTGGAAGTCTTTGGGCGCGGAAATGATAATTCGCTCTGGCATATTTACCAGCTAGCGCCGAATAGCGGCTGGTCAAACTGGGAATCGGTGGGTGGGTGGATTGCAAGCGACGCTGCAACCGGTATGAACCCGGATGGCAGGCTGGAAATATTTGCGGTAGGGCAGGATGGACAGCTTTACCACAACTGGCAGGTTGCTCCTAACAGCGGTTGGGCAGGCTGGGCTCCACTTGGTGGCAGTTTTATCAGTAATCCGGCCGTTGCTCGTAACGCCGACGGGCGCCTGGAAGTTTTTATTATTGGCAGCGACCGCACCCTTCAACATATCTGGCAGGTAGTGCCGGGTGGTCACTGGTCGGGCTGGCAATCTTTTGGTGGAAATTTCTCCAGCGCCCCTGAAACCGGGCAGAGTGTGGATGGCCGGGTGGAAGTATTCGTAAGGGGTAACGATGGTGCTTTGTGGCACTACTATCAGGTAACGCCAAACGGTGCCTGGTCTGCTGGAGAGACCCGCGGCGCCGGGGGCACAGATGTAATCGCAGTTGCTCGCTACAATAACGGTAGGATGGCGGCTTTCGTGCGGGGAGTAGACGGTGCAGTGTGGGAATTAAGCCAGGTTGCCGCTAACAGTTACTGGGGAGAGTGGCAAAGCCTCGGTGGTGCGGTAAGTAGCAGCCCTGCTGTAGCGCAGAATGCCGATGGACGCCTGGAACTATTTGCCAGTGGCTCAGATGGGGCAGTGTGGCACTGCTGGCAGGTTACGCCGGATGGGAACTGGAGTTCCCGGCAAGCTTATTAACTGTAGAGTTATTCCTGAGGGCGACTCAAAGTATCTTTATCACTTTGAGTCGCCCTTTTTAATCCCCTGAAGGGTTACCGTTGACCGCCAGAGTCACACTATCACAGTCATAATTCACTTAAGCAAACGCTCAGCTTTTTTGTGGTGAATAAGCGTATTCTGCCAGTAGAAAGCGGGATAGCCAATGGGTGTCCCGGTACTTAGTTTTACCAATTGTACTGTTGTAATAAGTGCAACAAATTACTATAATTTAGTTAAAAGCTCTTATTTTGAGCGAATTAGAGTGCTGGATGAAAGGTATTAATTAGATGAAGTATGCAGGGATAAATATGCCTGCAAGGTAACGGAAAATGGATAAAGCAAAACGTCCTATCCTGAAAATACCATTGTCTTCTACTGAACGCCTGCTAGGCTTAATCACGGCTTTAGTGGTAGCGCTAACTTTTATCAATGTTTTTGCAGCCTGGAGCAATTTACCTGATATTATTCCTACCCATTACAACGCCGCAGGCAAGATAGATGGCACCGGGCCAAAATGGACTGTCTGGCTGGTGCCGGGAGTACAACTGGTACTGACCCTTGTAATCAGTATTGTTTCCCGCTTTCCCCATACTTTTAATTATCCCTGGAAAATTACCAGCGAGAATGCCGGCCGTCAGTATTTAATGGCCCGTCTGTTACTGGTATGGCTCCGGTTAGAACTGGCGCTGCTGTTTGCTTATCTTAACTGGAAAACGATTCAGAGCGCCTTAAACCAGGCAAACGGTTTAGACTGGTGGTTCTTACCATTAACCCTCATAGCGATGTTTGGATCACTTGGAATATACCTCTGGCTGGCTGGACGTATGAAGTAAAGTTGCAACCAAAAGGCCCTCTGCGGTATTGCAGCATACCTCCCAAAATCTAAATTGGAAAAGCGTATTCTGCCAATACAAACCGGGATAACCTGCGGCTATTCCGGTTTGTTTGTTTTACCAATCGTGCTAAATAGGCTAAAATTTCTGTCCGGACACCAGGGATTTTCTAAAGGCCCAGGTATCAGGTACGAGGTTTACAGGCTCTTGCCGGACTTACCCGCTGCCAGGAATTAACTGCCTGCCGGTAAGTGTTTTTCCAGCCAGTTTAAAATATCCTGCTGCACCTCATCCCGGTTAGTCTCATTAAGAATTTCGTGGCGAGCACCCGGATAGACAATAAAATCAATATCCTTGATACCTGCCTGCCGGTAACGCTCGACCAGGGTTTTTAGTCCCGCCAGATCAGGACCACCTACCGGGTCCATTTCGCCTGAAGCAATCAGGAGCGGTAGATTTTTAGGGATAGTGCTCTCCTTTCCCGGCTGCCACAGCGCGTGCGTGCCTTTGGTGAAGTCGGCAGTCAGTAAATTGGAGAAAACGAAACCAGAGTAAGGGTCGTCCACATACTTCTGGACCTCCGCCTCATCTCTACTCAGCCATTCAAAGCCGGTTTTTTGAGGGAAGGGATCATTGAAGCCTGCGAACATCTGGCCAAAAGCAACGGAAGGCTGAGAGGCTGCTTCACCTTGAGCCGCGGCTTCCAGGGTTGGGATGAGTGTTCCGCTATCACCAAGCGTGCCGGTGCTTCCCGTCAGAATAACCCCTTGCAGGTCGCTGTCGTACAGTTGAATATAATTCTGGGCCAGAAACGAGCCCATGCTATGACCCAGCATGAACAGCGGTAGACCCGGATATACCGCTTTGATATGCCCGACTAACTGGTGGAGATCGCGTACCATCCCGTTCCAGCCGTCCGGCCCGGCCCATCCGAGGTTATCCTGGCTTTCTACCGTAAAACCGTGTCCCCGGTGGTCAGGGGCAAAGACAGCATATCCGCCCTCGTTTAAAAATCTGGCCAGCCGGTCGTAGCGCGCGCTGTGTT
This sequence comes from Chloroflexia bacterium, assembly GCA_036261665.1. Classification (GTDB taxonomy): domain Bacteria; phylum Chloroflexota; class Chloroflexia; order Chloroheliales; family Chloroheliaceae; genus 54-19. Next base: position 46,491 of record DATAKM010000063.1, on the reverse strand, counting down.
CCGCCGCACCGTGGACTACCAGTATCAGGGCTTTCGGTTTCCGGTCTACCGGCTCCCATTTCCGCACAAAGAAACGAGTTGCTTCGGGAGTTTCGAGCTTAAAATCTGTTACACTTGAGTTTTCAGCCATAGATATTCTCCTGATCTTTGAAATTACAGGCAATATTTTAGCAATTGAAGATCTAACAGGCAAAACTCTCCGTTTGCCAGCAGGTGATGTCCCTTTGCCAGTCCTTTTTAAACTACTGAAGACCGGCTGTTACCTGACTTTTGACTTTAGCAGCGTCTCTATAAATTTATCATAAGCTCTACCAGCTTTCATACAATTTATTCCTTTTAATATAAATATATTTCTTATTTAATAAAGAAAGTTTATTAGCCCTGTAATGTGGTTTGTAATGTTTGCAATTTAAGATATGATTGCATTTCAGGTAGCTACAAAATGCTGTTCCCCGCATATCTAATAATAACGGGAGGATCTCACCTCCTTTTTAGCTAGAGACCTATAGTTCAGTCATAAACTTTCCTTTTCCTGTCCCAAACTCTGGTTTGATTACGGTTTCGGCTTTCCAGAGTCCATTTAGGCTACAGTTTAACCAGGCGAAGATTTTCGTTATCGAAGGCTTCCGCTTACACAGCAGATTTAAGTGAGGCACGCTATGGAACAGACCTTGAAAGACCTTATCACTTTAACCAGTTTTGTCGAGGATGATTGTAAAACTTTGCGGGATAGTGCCGCTACCACTCAAACGTGGGCCGATGAGATAATCGCGACTTTTTACGATACTTTATTCGCAAATAAATCAACCGCAGCCGTTTTTCAAGAAGGGGAACGGCCTCATCGTGAGGAGACTTTTAGACAGTGGTATCTGGAGATTACCAGCGGGGAAATAAATCCAACGTTCTGGGAACATCAGTGGTTTGTGGGCCTTATTCACATCAAACGCGGCGTCAATAATGAATTTGTGATCGGGATTATGAGCCGCGTACAAAAACTATTTCTGGACAAATGTATGGCTGAGATGGATACCTTGCGTGCCGAGCAGGTTTTCGGAGCTTTCAAACGGGTTACGGACATAATTGTAGGCTTGATAGTGGAAGGTTACCGCCAGCAGTACCTGAGCGCGGTGGAACGCACTTCCGGTATTAGCCGTGCCCTGGTAGACCGAATGGCAAAAGTGGAGGCAGAAGGAATGATTGAGGAAGCGCGAGCCAGCCTCAAGTAAAACCAGCTTCCATAAAAGAGTTCACCCGGTTACTCGTTATAACCTATATTTCTTCGTAAACTCTTCTATCCAGCGCCGAGTCGGGAGCAGAAAACCCCCTTCAGGTAGATCCATGAAGGGGATTTTCTTTTCAGCTCAATTTCGAGCAAAGAGCATTTAATTTTAGGGGCCGCTAAACCTATCTATTGAAGAGCCTGCCTTCTGCCGGAAGGGGGCTTTTTGTATTATAATTGATTTTACTTGCTGGTTAGGCGCAGGATATCATTTGTTAAGCTGCCTGACTCTTCAAAGTCAGACCCTTCCCCTGCAAGGCCAGGCTAAAGCGTATAAATTAAGGGAAAGCCGGGAAAGTGGGATTACCAGTCAATAAGTTGCATTTGCCGGGTAGAGGGAAATCTGAACGGAACTCCACTTCCAACACTCCTTCGAGTATATGGAACCGGGGTCAGCGTAGTATCCTGGGCTTTTTTTTCGGTTTTAGCGCTATTGCCCTGGCTACCCTGGCACTCAAAGCCCTCAGATTTGAAGAATATTCCTATAGCGTAGTCCTGGTTTATATTGTGCTGGTGCTGGTAACGGCCAGTTATTACGGGTTACTGCCTGGCCTGGTCACTTCTCTCCTGGGCTTTGTCTGTTTTGATTTCTTTTTTATCTCACCTTTTTTTACCCTCTATATTGACTCACTGCCTGGATTAGTGGCTGTTTTAAGCTTTCTGGGCGCAGCGACCATCACCAGCCAGATAGCAGCCAATGCTCGTAATAAAACCGCTGAAGCCTTGCTGCGCCAGGAAGAAACGGCTGCCTTAAACGAGCTTAATATTGCGGTTCTGAGCGAAGGACAGACCGGGAAGATGCTGGAAAGAGTGGTACAACAGGTAGCAGATAACCTGCAAGCCCGCGAGGTAGCCATTTATTTGCCCGCGCCAATTGAGCTTAAATTGAACGCTGTTTTCAAAAACCTTGCCTTAGAAGAAAATGTAGGAGAGATTTTCAGTCCAGTAGATTTGCAACTAGCTTTTAAAAAAGGGAAACCGCGCTACAAGCAAATTGAAACAGGCCGCCTGGCCTTTCTGCCACTATTGCAGGGCGGAGAGTCACTGGGAATTATGGCTGTGCTGCTGGAGCGAGAGTCTCAAGATGATACTGCTGAGCCTGTTTTCAAAGCTGATACCCTGCACTGGCTAGAAATCCTGGCCAACCAGGCTTCTCTGGCCGTAGCTCATGCTCGCCTGATTGCGGAAACCGCCCAGGTTGCCTCGCTACGGGAAGCCGACCGCCTTAAATCAGCCCTTTTGGCTTCCATCTCGCACGAACTGCGCACGCCCCTGACTGCCATTAAAACTGCGGTGCAAGGCTTGCAGGACGAAGGAGTCGAGCAGGAAGAACAGGCCGAATACTACACTATCATCGACCAGGAGGCTGATCGTTTATCTCGCTTGATCTCAAACATGCTAGATATCAGCCGGATCGAAGCAGGCACCCTCAGACCCAATAAAGGCCTGCACTTCCTACCTGAAATTATCAACAACGCCATTGAGCGCCTGACACGCAGCGGCATCATGGGTGAACATGGCCTGACTACCAATTTCCAGCCCGATTTACCCCTTGTAGCCGTAGACTACCTGCAAATTGATCAGGTAATAGCCAACCTGCTGGAAAATGCTGCTAAATACTCGCCTCCCAATACTCCTATTTATGTGAATGTATATCAGGCTGAAAGAGCAGGTGAACCGGGTCTGGCTGTAGAAGTGGTTGATGAAGGTATCGGCGTAGCGGAGGCCGAACGCGAGCGTATTTTTGACAAGTTCTATAGGGTGTGGCAGGATGAAAAACCGGGAAAACCTTCCAGAGTAAGCGGCAGCGGGTTGGGCCTGGCTATCTGCAAAGGTATTATCGAAGCGCACGGCGGTTTTATCGAAGCACGTCCCCGCCTTTATGGCGGTTCCATTTTTTACTTCTGGCTACCTGTCAATGCCACCCGGCTTAGATTAAAAAAAGAGGAGCAGTAGAGCTATGACAGCGGATGAATTGCCTGCCAGGATTCTGGTAGCTGATGATGAGCAGGCTATTTTGCGCACTCTTACCCGCAATCTCAGCAGACGAGGTTATCAGGTGATTACCGCTGTAGATGGGGAAGAAGCTCTCGCCCGGATTGAAGAAAACCTGCCGGATATAATTATCCTTGACCTGATGATGCCGAAGGTTGATGGATTGGAGGTCTGCCGCCGGGTACGCGAATGGAGCCAGACTCCCATCCTGGTCCTTTCCGCGCGCGGCGAAGAACAGCAGAAGGTGGAAGCCCTCGACCTCGGCGCGGACGACTACCTGACGAAGCCTTTCGGTATGGATGAGTTGCTGGCGCGAGTGCGAGTAGCTTTGCGAAGGGTACGCCAGGCTAAAGAATATAGCCAGAATATGCCTTCTCCGGTTTATAGTGACGGCGAGCTTGCAGTTGATTTCGCCCGCCGGGAGGTTTCGTTGCACGGAGAGGAAGTTAAACTGACCCCTAAACAGTACGATTTGCTCAAATACCTCGCTCAAAATGCCGGGCGCGTGATTACCCACCGCGCGGCCCTCGTTAACGTCTGGGGCCCGGAATACGGACAGGAAACCCAGTACTTACATGTTTTCATCAATCAGTTGCGTCATAAGATTGAAGCGGACCCCGCGCATCCCCGCTATATTCTAACTGAACCGGGGGTGGGTTACCGGTTCAAGCCCCAGCATCTTTAGAATTTCTTTAGAACTCTCCCCGGTTTCTTTATAACAGTTTAAGAGCGGAATTCTAAAATCAAGTTGTGATGAAAAGAAAGTTCAGCACTGGCTTGTACTGGCATGCGCTAAAAGACTCAATTTGCAATTATTTGTTTGAGTCTGGGATAACCGATCCGGGAGATGGTTATGAAAACCTTGATTGTCTTTGATGGCACTGAGCAGTCCGTTCAGAATTTACAGGCAGCCCTAAATAGAACCGAGCCTGAAGCTACCCTTAAAATTCCAATATTAGAACTATTACCCGAAGACGCACCATTGGATGATTATCTGGCAGATATGGAAGAACGCGGTCTGGAATATTACAAATTTATCCGCCAAACTGTAGATCAAAGCGGTTTTCCAGACGCTTTACTGGAAATCTGGCAGGGCCTGGAACCGGAAGCAACTCAAATGGTAGCGCACCGGGCGACTTCCTGGGAAGCGGAACTTATTTACGTGCCTCTGGGCAAACCTTGTTATATCTGTCAGGAAACTCAATACCACGGAAAGCTGGGCTTCGGCCATAAAAAACCACTGGAGGAAAGTGAACCTTTTACTGCACTGGTTAATCCCAACTCTCTCTCGCGTATGGTGAACTGTCCGGTAGCCGTTACCTGTCACGGGGACACCATCCTGGTTCTTCGCAACTACTTACCGGAGAGCGGGCGGGCAGAGAAATTTGCGAGCTAATAAGCAGGGAAGGCTAAAGAGTCTGTTTTAATTCCCTTTCAAACCTGTAGTGACCTTCCCGCGATTGCCCCTGGCAAAATGAAATGCTAGAATGAACGGCAGGATGCCAGGGCCAGACCTGTCAAAGCCGGGAGGCAATTTATGATTCTGTACCGGTCATCCTGATAACATCGCTCCTTCTTCTTGAAAAAGGATGGAAAGGACAGGCAAATTTAGCGTGCAGCCAGGCCAAAGTGCATCCTCTTACTCTGAAATTGCTCTTGCAACTCCTGAAGAAAATAGAGGTTCTTTTTTTGAAGTCTTACTGGTCTTTGCTCGTCTGGGGTTAACTTCCTTTGGAGGCCCGATTGCTCACCTGGGCTACTTCCGCGAAGAAATTGTCATTCGTCGCAAATGGGTCAGCGAACAAACATATGCCGATTTAGTGGCTTTATGCCAGTTCCTGCCGGGCCCAGCTTCCAGCGAGGTAGGCATCTCTTTAGGGATAAGCCGGGCCGGGCTTCTGGGAGGTCTAGCGGCGTGGCTCGGTTTTACCCTGCCGAGCGCGGTCGCCCTGATTATATTCGCTTACGCTTTAAACGCGCTCGGTACAGGTAGCGGTAATAACTTGACCAGTAGCGGGTGGTTGCATGGCCTGCGCGTAGTGGCAGTAGCGGTAGTAGCTCAGGCGGTCTGGGGAATGGCCCGCCAGTTTAGCACTGACCGTCTGCGCGCTACCATCACGGTTCTGGCAGGTATTATTGTTTTGATCTGGCCGACCGGATGGGCCCAGATTCTGGTTATAGCAGGGGCAGGGTTTTCAGGTAGATGGCTTCTAAAAGCCAAAAGCCCCTCGGCTTCGATTCAGGCAGAGCGGGAAATATTGCGCCTGCCTATTCCGCACCGTCTAGCGATTGGCTGTCTGATAACATTTGGGCTACTACTGGGTCTTTTACCTTTGTTGAGTCAGACCACTTCAAGCCAGCCTGTAAGACTTTTCGATAGTTTTTATCGCTCCGGTGCGCTGGTATTTGGCGGAGGTCACGTAGTCCTGCCATTACTCCAGGCCGAGGTGGTCCCTCCTGGTTGGGTCACAAATGACCAGTTTTTAGCCGGTTATGGAGCGGCCCAAGCCGTACCCGGACCGCTATTTACCTTTTCAGCTTTTCTCGGTGCCATCAGCAAACCTTCTCCAAACGGCTGGGCTGGAGGACTGATCGCCCTTGCTGGCATTTTCTTACCTGCGTTTTTGCTGGTGATTGGAACACTACCTTTCTGGAACATCCTGCGTTCACGTCAGGTCTTTCAATCAGCGTTGGCCGGGGTGAACGCAGCGGTGGTGGGCTTATTGCTGGCGGCGCTTTACGATCCGGCCTGGACAAGCGCTATCCAAAGCAGCAAAGATTTAGCTCTTGCTCTGGCTGCTTTTGGTCTGCTGACAATCTGGAAATGGCCTCCCTGGTTGGTTGTGGTACTCTCGGCAGTGGGCGGGTTGCTTTTAAGTTTATGGGCATAAAAATTCTGAGTCCTCTTCTTTGCCTTACTCAAAAACCCGGCATCGGCCATAACCGCCGGAATAACTTTACTTATCAGGCCCATGCGATAATTTAGTTACAATTCCTGGTGTATATATTCAGTACCATTATTCTTCAAAAGTAGCTCATGTGCAAAGTGAGCAACTTCTGACTCTAGCTGCATGTTTCTTACCTCAATTCATTGAATCGATTATATGAATTTGCTTAAAAGTTATTGACATTCTTCCTCGTATTTGATACCCTTAATTTATTGAATCGATTAAACGAAGGTATAATGTCTCTCGTTATTATTGAATCGATTAAATGAACTTGGTCAACGAAGAAACTTTTTAATACTTCAAAGAGATGGCTAAAATTCAAGATAGTGCGGTACCCACCACCAAAGATGTAGCTCGTCTGGCAGGTGTCTCTCCTGCTACTGTTTCATATGTCATAAATGGACACCGCAAGGGGAGTCCCACCATAACCGAGGCTACTCGCCAGCGGGTACTGGCTGCGATGGCTGAACTTAACTATGTCCCTAACCTGGCCGGTCGCAACCTCCGGCGATTACAGACTGAACGGGTTTGCCTGGCGCTGACCGACCTGGGGCGGCCCTATGATAACCGCCTGGCGGAAGATATCCTGCGAAAATCCCAGGAAAAGGGCTATTCTTTTATTGTGGCCATGGAAGGAGAGGCCAAACTTAAAGAACCTATCTTGAAACAGCTTCAGAGCCGGATGGCCGATGGTGCGGTCATCAAGTTAGAGGATATAAACCAGATTGAATTAGAGGACCTGGTAAAAGCGCAGATTGCAGTAGTTGTTTTTAACAATCAGCTTGCTCCGCAAAACTTTGATGTGGTCCGTACCAATGAAGCCGAAGCCGCCCGGGTAGCAGTAAGATATTTAATAGATAAAGGCCACCGGCGGATAGGATTTATCGGTCATCACTTCATCGACTCCCCATTTGAAGTACGCTATCTCACATACAAAAGTACGTTACAGGAATACGGGATTGCGCTAAACAAAGATTTGATAGTAACCGGGGCTGACAAACGTGAGGAGGCTTATTTAAGTACCAAAGGTTTGATTGCTCTCGAAAATCCTCCAACCGCGATTTTCTGCGCTTCTGACATTGCCGCTATCAGCGCTATCTGGGCTATCCGGGATGCTAATTTGAGAATTCCGGAGGACATAGCAGTTATTGGAAGCGGAAATATTCCCGAAAGCAAATATACCAGCCCGCCTTTGACCACTATTGGTCTGGTTTCACTGGACTTTACCGAAGTAGCTAATCTTCTATTTAGCCGGTTGGAAAATCCTGCTCTTCCCGGACGGGAACTCTGTCTCCCCTGGGAATTAATTTTGAGAGGTTCGGCCTGAGGAAGTATTCAAGTTAGCAAAAACAAATGAATCATAAAGGTTGGAGTCGTTTGCCGGCTGTAACCTCTCTTCTTTTTTAGATTTTAACGCGCTGATCACAGGTCAGGAGTTAAGTATCTGGTTTTCGTTTGCCTTAAAAAGGGCGAATTTCCGGTTGTACCTTTAAGGATAAAGGATCAAGATTCAAAGTCGAATGAAAGGAAGAATTTATCATGAGTGAGCACCGTCCGAATGAAAATTCAAAGAATACCGGCTCATCCGGGCTAAACCATGGGCTTTCTCGCCGCAAGCTTTTACAACTGAGTGGGGCGCTGGCATCCGCTGCTGTTGCTGCCCCGATTCTTGCGGCATGCGGTGACAATACCGCGACCACTGCACCCGCCGCTACCTCTGCTTCAAGCCCCGCTGCGGGCGCGACCAGCGCGGCTACCTCGAAAGCTGCCTCTAGCAGCGGTGGTACCCTGGTAGTCTACTGGAATCCCGGCCACGCCTATGATATCTACAAGCAGGTCATTGCTAAATTTGAACAGGACCACCCGGGCTGGAAAGTTCAATGGGAGAAGTACCAGTGGCCGGATATGCGGACCAAAGTGCTGGCAAACTTTGCCGTCGGCACTGTGCCGGACCTGATCGAAGAACCGGGTGGCTGGGTACCAGAATTTGCTTTACAGGATAAGATTCTCTCCTTACAACCTTACATAGAATCCGACGGCAAAAGTATGGGCTTTCCCGATGACTGGCAGACCTATACGGTTAAGCGCAATACTATAAACGGGCAGGTCTATGGTATCCAGTTGCATTCAACCTGTACCCTCCTCTTCTATAACAAAGACCTGTTCAGCAAGGCTAAAATCAGCAATCCGCCTACGAACTGGAACGAATTTCTGGACGCCGCCAAAGCCACCACCCAGGGTAGTTCGGTTTTTGGCTTTGCCCCTAACCAGGACTATGGTTACACCTGGCCCTGGCTCTTGCAAAATCAGGTCAAGTACTACAACCCCGATACAAAGAAACTGGGCTTTGATAACGAGGATGCCTATGCAGCCATGCAGTTCCAGGCAGACCTGATTCACAAGTACAAAGTCGCCCCTATCCCGGTGTCTTCCGCCGACTACGAAGGGCCGCAAAAACTCTTCTCCGCCAACCGGACTGCCATGATAATTACCGGACCCTGGGATCTGCTGCCTATCCAGAAAGGTAGTCCCAACCTGAACTGGGCGATTGCCCCGGCCCTGACCGGCAAAATCCAGGCTACCAACGCCGCCGGGACCAGTCTCTTTATTCCAAAGGGAGCCAAAAATCCCGACCTATCCTGGGATTTGATAAAGAGGTTTACCGCCCTCGAAGTTGAACTGGCTGCCACCAAGGAAGCGAATATGACCATGCCGCGCAAATCCTGGGCGGCTAATCCCGATGTGCAGGCCAACCAGCTAATCGCGCCATTCGCCAAAGGCCTGGGTTACGCCGTTGATTCCGCAGCCGATATCGCGCTCACTGGAAATAAGTACAGCCAGATAGATCCTCTCTTCCAGCAGATGTACCAGAGCGTTATATATAAAAATGTGCCGGCCAAAGATGCGTTACAGCAGCTAGAAACCGCCGGTAATAAGATCCTGGCCAGCTAACCAATAACTGGCTCTGAAATCTGGCCGGGAAACCGGTACGAATGATTGAAGTTTCCCGGCCAGCTACTGGAGGATTTTTATGAGGCAAACTGCCATGACAAACCGGAAAGGGGCTTTCCGCTATGTCCGAACAGGCCTGGCTACCCGCCAGGCCGTGATTGCTTACATCTTTTTGCTACCAGCCCTGATTTATTTTACCGTCTTCTTTTTTGTCCCGATTGCAATCGAGTTTTACACCAGCCTGCAAAAAAACCAGGAGCCCGGTGTTCTGGTGGGCTTCCAGAATTACATTCAGGCTTTCGGCGATAGCCGGGTGCTGAATTCTGTCGGGGTAACAGTGGTCTTCGCCGTCAGTGTAACTCTGTTTGGGATTATCCTGGGGCTATTACTGGCAGTACTGCTCGACCAGCCTCTAAAAGGTATCGCCTTTCTGCGAGCCGTCTTTCTGGTACCTTATCTGACCAGCGCAGTCATAGTAGGTTTGATGTGGCGCAACATACTGGACCCGCTGGTAGGAGTGCTCAACCGAGTCTTAAGTGCCGCCAATCTGCCTACCCAGGACTGGCTGAGTAACTACCAGGCGGCCTTGCCCGCCGTTATCGCCATTACCATCTGGCAAGGGGTAGGCTACAACATGCTGCTCTTTCTGGCCGGGTTACAGGGCATCCCGCCCATTTACCAGGAAGCCGCCAAGATTGATGGAGCGGGGCCCTGGTCGCGCTTCTGGTACATTACGGTACCCCTGCTCGCTAACACTACTCTCTTCGTCTCTATTATCAGCGTCATCAGCACGCTACAGGCTTTTACTCAGGCTTATGTAATCACCCAGGGCGGTCCCGCCGATGCCACCCGTTTTTACGTCTTTAATGTTTTTGATGTGGCTTTTAACCAGAATAATTTTGCCTATGCCTCAGCTTTGACCTTCTTGATGTTTATTGCCATTCTGGTTCTGACATTCGTCCAATTAAGGGTAAGCCGCAAAGGAGTGGAGTATTAGTATGACGGAACGAGTTTTTCCAGGAGCGAGAGCCCTCTCATACCTGATCTTGATTTTGTTTGCCCTGCTGGCAATTATGCCCTTTTTGTATATGATTGCCCTCTCACTCCAGACTGAGGCAGATACCTTTGCCGGCAACCCGGTTATCATTCCGTCTGACCCTCAGTTCTCCAATTACCTGGATATCTGGCAAAAAGCGCCTTTCGCCCGATTTTTTGCCAATAGTGTAATTGTAGCCGGGACCATCACCCTATCCCACCTCTTTTTTGATCCGCTGGCCGGTTACGTTTTTGCCAAATACCGCTTTCCGCTAAAAAACGTAATTTTCATGCTCATTCTGGGTACTCTCATGATACCTTTCTTTGTTAGGATGATTCCACTCTACATCATGATGAGCAAATTGGGCTGGTTGAATACCTACCAGGGACTGATAACTCCTTTCCTGATGAGCGCTTTTGGCATCTTTTTGATGCGACAGTTTATAGCGCCGCTCCCATCGGAGTTGATTGACGCCGCCAGAATTGATGGGTGCTCGGAGTTCCGAATTTACTGGAAAATAATCCTGCCGCAGGCCAAACCGGCCCTGGCAACCCTGGGACTTTTGACTTTTGTTACTCAGTGGGATGAATTTTTATGGCCCTTGATCGCGGTTAACTCTACCGATATGCGCACTATGACGATTGGCCTGACTCTCTTCAACCAGGAGTATTTTACCCAGTGGCAATATACCGCCGCAGGTTCGATAGTGCTTTTCATTCCCATTCTGATTTTATTTCTCCTGACCCAGCGTTTCTTTATAAAAGGAATCGCTCTAACCGGTATGAAGTAAAAAGGCTTAAAAAGAGCCTGGACTGTAGCTCCCACGAGGCAAGAAGTAGAAGGTTAGTCGAGCGAAAGAACTTTAGGGCAAGAATTTTAAAGAAGAGTTTCAAGCTTTTAGAGATAAAAGTTATTAGGAAGGAACAACAGCTAAAATGGCGCCTTTATCTAAAAACGGAAAATTACCCAATGTGATAGTTTTTTTCACCGACCAGCAGCGCTGGGATACTACAGGCCTTCATGGTAATCCCCTGGACCTTACCCCTAACTTTGATCGTATGGCGCAGCAAGGTACTCATATTTTCTCCAGCTTTACCACCCAACCGGTCTGCGGCCCGGCCCGGGCTTCGCTCCAGACCGGGCTCTATCCCACTACAACCGGAGTGTGGCGCAATGCCATCGCGCTTCCTGAAAATAAAAAAACCCTGGCCCATTACTTTAAGGAGGGAGGCTACCAGACGGCCTATATCGGGAAGTGGCACCTGGCAAAAGATAACTCGGAAACCGGAGGGCCGGTACCGGAGGAAGAACGCGGTGGTTACGAGTACTGGTTGGCCTCCAATATCCTGGAATTTACCTCTCAGCCCTACCATACAGTCATGTTTGATAACGACAATAAGCCGGTTTTTCTTCCTGGTTACCGGGTGGATGCCCTGACCGATGCGGCTATTAAATATATTAGCGGGCATCGTCAGCGGCCTTTCTATCTCTTTTTATCCTATTTAGAGCCGCACCACCAGAATAATTCTGACGACTACCCAGCCCCGGAAGGCTACCGGGAACGCTACGAGGGGCGCTGGATTCCTTCCGACCTGGCGGCCCTGGGTGGGGCAGCTACCTACCAGAATATTGCCGGGTATTTCGGGATGGTAAAACGGCTGGACGAAGCACTTGGTCGCATGCTGGATGCCTTAAAAAGCCTTCAGATGCTCGATAATACCATTATCCTGTTTACCTCAGATCACGGCAATCACTTTAAAACCCGTAATACAGAGTACAAGCGCTCCTGCCACGACAGTTCCATCCGAGTTCCTACCGCTTTGCAGGGACCAGGCTTCAACGGCGGAGGCAGAGTAACCCAACTGGTCAGTCATATAGACCTGGCCCCGACCCTGCTGGCTGCCGCCGGATTGCCTGTACCTTCCGTAATGCCGGGCCGTCCGATTACCCCCCTGAAACGAGAGCAAATGGAGAACTGGCCGGAAGAAGTTTTCGTCCAGATCAGCGAAGCTCAGGTAGGCCGCGCTATTCGTACCAACCGCTGGAAATTCAGCATGGTCGCGCCCGGCAAGGATGGGTGGGAGGTGCCTGCCTCTGATCTTTACCAGGAGGAATTTTTGTACGACCTGGTGGCTGACCCCTATGAACTGACCAACCTGGCAGGCATGGAGGCTTACGCGGGAGTAGTGGAAGATTTGAAGAAACGGATAACCCGGCGAATGGCGGAAGCGGGCGAAGATATTCCTGTGATTGAAAATGCTCCAACCCGGCCCCATGGTCAGCGGCATGTCGCTGAACTGGGCCGCTAACTATAGCAGGGAAAATTATAGCTTGAGCTGAAAAGCATTTACATGGCCTGCTAATATCAGGCGAATATGCAACTCATGCTTTTAAGCCAGGATAGCTTAAAGTAACAACCGGGTATATAATAAAGGACGGCTTTGCTCGTTGTTTTAACTATTCGTTTAGTTATAGTTACTACAACGAAGTTAAAAGCCGTCTTTTGTGGCCGGAAAATGCGAAGATAACTTTTATAAAGAGTAACAGAAAGATATATGGAATACGAAGAACTTTCCCCATCTACCCTCAACCGCATGAACACTCTGGAATTCAACAGCCGCTTTCACGCCAAAAGCCGGCTCCAGAATTTGCGCGTGGGTTATAGCTATGATGATATAACCCTTCGCCCGGGACCGACCGAAAGCCTTTCGCGAGATCAGATTTCAACCCGCAGCCGGCTTTGCGCAGATCTCTGGATGGAAGTACCTGTTCTGGGTGCGAACATGAATATGGTGGGAACCCGGATGATGGTAGAAATGGCTAAAGCCGGAGGGGCTGCCGTAGCTCATCGCAACAATGCCATTGAGCAGGAAGTGGAAACGGTAAAGGCGGTAAAAGCAGTACAGGTTGATGAAGCATTCAGAACCCAGAATCCGCTGGCTACTCTCGATAAAGCCGGGGAAAGACTTCTAGCGCTGGCCTCAATCGGGCTTACCGGAGATTATCTGGAGCGAGCTGAAGCTTTACTCCTGGCAGATGTGGATGTACTGGTGGCTGATACTCCGCACGCTCATAACAACAAGCTCACTCCTCAGGCTTTGATAAACCTGCGGGGCCTGATGAAACGATTAAACCGGTTTGTTCCGGTAATAGTGGGCAATGTTTCGGATGATCGTGGCGCTCGTTTCCTGGGCTTAATGGCTGAAGAAGGGCTGTGCCACGCGGTTAAAGTAGGCCAGGGACCGGGCAGTTTTTGTGAAACTCGTGTAGTCGCCGGGTTTGGCGTACCACAGGCTACCGCGATTGATGATGCCGTAACCGCTCTTGAAAGTATGGGCCTCACCGACCTGCCCGTAATAGCCGATGGCGGTATCAAAAATTCGGGAGACATGGCTAAAGCGCTTGGTTTGAAAGCCAGCAGCGTAATGATCGGTGGTCTTCTAACTCCGCTGGCTGAGTCTACCGCCCAGGTAGTAGAGAAAGATGGAAAGAGCTACGTCCTGGGCCAGGGAAACGCCAGCCAGGGAGTGCAGAAAAGTGTAGGTAAGCAGCGCGCTGCCGAGGGAATTGAAGTGCTGGTTCCGCTGGAACAGCAGCGCCGCTCGGTGCGAGAGCAAATGCAACTGTGGCACGAAGGTATCCAGAGCGGGATGGGTTCGGTCGGAGCAGAGAATATTGCCGATTTTTATGATAAGGCTGAATTTCTGCTGCTAACAGCCGCCGCCTACCAGGAAGGTGTCCCGCATGCCGCCTTCCGTGCCGGCAGCATAGTCATTAGCCAGTAATTAGCGGCTTTTATCAATTTACCGGGGAACAGCTACAAACTAACCGCGTATAACCCGCATAAGCGATCAAAGAAGTTTTGTCCCTGGCTATTCTGCCAGACCAGGGGCAATAGGCCCACCACCAGATATAACGGCCCTAAAGCTATTTTTGTGTTAGCCAGTGCCAGCAGGCTTAGCCATATTATTGGAAGAAGCGCACGTAAAAGGGCTTTAGGGCGAGTCGGTGGCAGTAGATTTATAGTAAGCAATTGGAAATTCAACCTGGCGCTACCTGAGGTCTGGCCCCGGCAAAGCGCGCGACTATGCCACAGTATCGCCAGGGTCAATACACCCAGGGCGGTCAGGGGAAGAGCGTAAAGTCCCAGGTTATCGAAAGAGTCGCGATAACCACCCAGGATGGGTGCAACCAGGAGTGAGCCAAAGATCGAAAGCAGGTAGACTGGCAGGACTGCCACTAGCAGAACCACACCTATGATTATCCCATCAATCAGCAGAGCCCTCCAGCGCTGCTTGGGCCGAGCTTTGGGTCGCTGCTCGATGGTAACCTCATCACGGCGCACAGATTGCCAGGCCTGTTCGATCTGATTATCAGTGTAACCGGCCTGTAACAAAAAATCATTTATTTCGGTTAGGCTCTTCTGGTTCTGATTGGTACGGATATATTCAACTATATTCTTGATGGTATCTTCGTTCATTTTCCGGGTAGTTTCTTAATAGTCTCTTTGTCGTTACTCAGTCGTTCCTTTGTTGCTTCTTTGTTGCTGCCTGGTCGTTTCTAGCCATAGCCAGTTCTACAACCTGGAATTGCTTACAGTCTGTGCTAAATTGGCCCAGGCTATAATTTAACCTTTTATCTTGAAATTTACTGTGCTCTGGTTCACTGGAAAAGTATGAAGTTCGAGACCAGAAGTTATGTCTAGTAGTTGTTTTTGTGAACGCATAAGAGTCAGCTGTTTTATTTTCTTACAGTGAAGCTGGGGAGAGGAAGGACGGTTGGAAACAAAACTGCAATATCTGCTGGACAGTTACCAGCGCGAGATGCAAGCGACTGTCCTTGAAATACTCCCTGAACCCGCTAAAAAGCTACGAGTTAAGTTAGATGTTAGTGTTTTTTGCCCGGATGGCGGGGGCGGGAAGGCAAACAGGCGAGGTGGTAGTAAAGGCCAACCGGGTGATACCGGCCTGTTGCTCTGGGCAGGATCGCACGGTTTTGAGCCGCAGGCCAGAATCAACCTGGTAACTTTAGAGCAAAATGAACTGTGGCATTTTCTTGAACCCCTGGTGCCGGATGAAACTCCCCTGCTTGAAGTAGGTCAGGCGGTAACCGGCATACTCGATTGGGAACGGCGTTACCGCCATATGCAAACTCACTCGGCGGCTTACCTGCTGCATTACACCCTCTATGAAAACGGGTTAATTCCTGCTCTTATCCCTCTCCGCGCCGACTACGGCACTGAGCCTTTTGTTATTTATCAAACAAACTTACAACCGGCTGAATTAAATTTAAAAGCGCTGGAAACCCGCCTGAATGAACTGGTAGTAGAGAATCTTACCCTTGATATAGAGCCAGCCGGAGAAGAGCGCCTAAACAGGAGCGAAATTAGCTTTAAGCTTGCTGGGCTTGAGGCGCTTCTTTTACCGGTAGCCAGCGAAGGAAGCGGCTTTGGGACGCTGGTAAAGAGAAGCGCGGAGGTAGGCCCTGTCCGGTTACTGGCGGCGGAACAATGGTCCGACCAGCAGCTAAAAATAAGCTATCAACTTGTAACCTTCCCCAGTTAATTTTTTGGTGGAGGTATGCTACAGATTTCACAAGCAGCCGGTCCATCCAATTACAGTAATTAGATTGAAAACTTAAGATAGAACATATACCTCGCGTTAACCTTTTTTATCCCTGATTTTCACCCTTAGCAGTTAAATTTAATTTGGAGCCTGTTTCAGACAATTCAACATCTATGGTAGAAATCTGAAGTTAGGAGATTTCCGGGTAGACCACGGTTTGAGCGAAGTTTTTCACGAGTAACAGGCCTCCATGGTGTTATAGCTCCCACCACACGATGAGGTTCTGTGCGCACCTCACCAAAGCTAGCAAATTTATTGTAACTAAATCAAATGCCAGATTAACTCTGTTAGCTAAATTCAGCCTTTCAGGAGGAGGGACTCTGCTAAGAGTTAGGAGGTGAAGTCTTTTATTTAAGGGAGGTAATTAAGATAAGCAAACTGGCATTAGCGTAATTTGCGTATTCCAAAAAAGATCCTTTATTTCAATGACGAAAAAACTAAGGAGAAGGAAATGCGGAAATATTTCCCGTTATGGCTCGCCGCCATGTTACTTGTGACCTTGCTGCTCTCCGCATGCGGTGACAATACTGCAACGCCCGCTACCGGCACCACCGCTGCCGGTACCACCGCTGCTGGCACCACTGCTGCCGGTACCACCGCCGCGACAACTGCCGCCGCTACTACCGGCGCTGCACCCGCACAGTTGCCTCGTAATGAGACTCTGTATGTAGGTGGTTTCCAGTGGCAACCGCCTGTCAACTTCAACATCCTGAACAACAACCCCGACTGGCCTAACCAGTCTCAGAACGTCTTCTTCGAGATTTATGAGAGCCTCTTTGCTTACAATCAGCTTAGTGGCACGCTTGATCCGTTACTGGCGAAAGAACTGAAAACGCCTGACGCGACCACTATGGACATCACTCTTCAGGATGGCACAATGTGGCAGGATGGCCAGGCCCTGACACCGGATGACGTAATTTACACCTACGGATTGGCTAAATCCCAACCAGACGTAAACTATAATACTCTGTTCAACTACATTACCAGTATCACTGCTACCGGTGATCGTACCCTGGAAATCAAACTCAACCCGAGCTCGCTTAACCCCGGTATCGTCAAGAACTACCTGACTTTTATCAGGATTCTGCCGAAGCATATCTGGCAAGCGCGAGAAGCCAGTGGCAAACTGTCGGCGGTGGTTGACACGGCCCCGGTTGGCTCTGGTCCTTACAAACTGATGGACTTTTCGACCCAGCGTATTGCCTTGCAGCGCTACGATAACTACTGGGGCAAGACAGTCATGGGTGGACTACCTGCGCCGAAGTATATTGTCCATCCGATTATGAAGAGCAATGATGATGGCAACCTGGCTTTCCAGAACGGCCAGATAGACGCCATGCAGCAGTTTACCCCGCAAATCTGGAAGATGTGGCAGGATGCCAAAGCGCCGGTAGGCACCTGGTTTGATCAGGAACCCTACTACCTGGCTGGTTCTATCCCGATGCTGATAATCAATACCCAGAAAAAAGGCCTTGATAATCCATTGGTACGGCGAGCCCTGGCTTACTCGATCAACTATCCGCTCATCGCCCAGACCGCTATGTCCAAGTACTCCATCCCCGTTAACTCCAGCCTGATTATTCCGGGCGGAGGCGAGAACCAGTACTTTAACGCCGATCAGGTTAAAAGTAATGGCTGGAGCTACGACCCTGCCAAGGCCAAAGATATTCTTGAGAACCAGCTTAAGGCTAAAAAAGGCTCTGATGGCGTGTACGTCCTGCCGGATGGCACCCGCCTGGGACCGTGGAGCGCCCGCACCCCGCAAGGTTGGACCGACTGGCAAACCGCGATCAACATCGTGGTGCAAAATGGCAAAGCCGCCGGTTTTGACCTGACTGAAGATTATCCTGAAGCTGGCGTAGTTACCAACAAGATCCAGAGCGGTGATTTCGACCTCAACCTGTGGTATATCGCCGGCCAATCGCCTGCTACACCGTGGCAGCGTTTCCGCGATATGCTCGACAACCGTGGTGTCCCGGCGAACGGTCAGAATGCCTTCTGGGATTTCAACCGCTTCTCCGAACCGGCTGCCCTGCCCTTACTGGACAAAGCCGCCGCTGCCAGCACCCCGGGTGAGGCCAAAGAGTACTACAGTCAACTGGATGCTTTGTTTATGAAGGATATCCCGGGCATTCCGTTGATGTATCGCCCGAACGAGTTCTACGAGTTCAACACCTCAGTCTGGACCGGCTTCCCGACCAGCAAAAACCCGTCGGCTGGTACTCCTCAGTTCCAGCAAGCCGGTATCTTCTGGTTGTACAAGATTAAGGCTAAATAACTAAGACCGGTTAGTGTGACCGCTCCGGGTGGAGTGGTCACACACTGGAACAATAATTCAAAAAGGCATTGGTAAGCTCCAAACTGCTCACCGCACCAGGCTAAAAAATTCAACCTGACGAATCTGCACCCACCGAGGGGTGCCGGACTACCCCGATGGAGAGGGTTTAGTATGAATAAGTTTTGGCGTTACATCCTGACGAAGGTACTCTGGTTTTTGTTTGCTTTCGCCGTCGCGCTGATCTTCAATTTTTTGTTGATCAGGCTCATCCCCGGTAACCCGGTTGATGCTATGATGGCGCGCATGTCGTCCAGTGGGGGTGGTGCTACCTCGGAAGCGCAGCAAAAAATTTACCAGGCCTATATAACCGAATTCGGCCTCAACAAATCCTTGTTGGAGCAATTTCTGATTTACCTGGGCAACCTGGCTAAAGGTGACCTGGGGGCTTCCTTCTCCCAGTACCCTACTCCTGTAGCTAAACTGATCGGTCAGGCTCTTCCCTGGACCCTGGTACTCCAGTTACCGGCTATCTTGATCGGCTGGTTGATCGGGAATGTCCTGGGCGTGCTGACGGCCTATCGCAAAGGCTGGCTGGATAAAATAGCTTTCCCTGTTTCTCTGTTCATTTCCAATATGCCTTTCTACTGCCTCTCCATTCTTCTGCTTTATCTCTTCGCTGTGGTTTTGCGAATTCTACCGGCGATGGGTGGATACAGTTTCGACCAGGTGCCAAACCTGAGTTGGACTTTTATCGGCAATGCAGCGCAGCATTATATATTGCCGTTCTTATCGCTGGTAATTATTTTTATTGGCGGTCAGGCGATTGGTATGCGCGCCATGTCAATCTACGAACTGGATGCGGACTATGTGCGCTATTCCAGTAGTCTCGGCGTACCGCAAGGACGGATTGTTCGCTACATCTTCCGTAACGCCATGCTTCCTCAGGTAACAGGACTGGCTCTCTCCATCGGCGGACTGGTCAGCGGCGCGTTGATTACCGAAATTGTTTTTTCTTATCCCGGCATCGGTACGCTGCTCTTTGCCGCGATCAGGCAACAGGATTATCCGGTAGTGCAGGGTGTAACTTTGATAATCATGCTGGCGGTACTAGTTGCAAATTTCCTGGTCGAAATCGCCTATGGCTTCATTGATCCTCGCATCAAAGCCACTACCACCGGAGAGCATTAGGAGGAGACATGGCTACTATTTTGCAAACGCCGGACAGTGTAACTACCGGCCCTACACAGTTGAAAGGAACGCGGCGCACCATTGCTCGCTTTTTAGCCGTTCTGAACGGGCGGTTCCTGTTCAGCCTGATAGTGCTTTTGGCCATCCTGGGTTTCGGTTTTCTGGGGCCGCTGATCTTTAACAAGCCGGACGCGCTGGTAACTGTCGGCGGACTTTATGACTCACCATCAGGCAGTGCCTGGTTGGGTACAGATAACTTTGGGCGCGATGTCTTCACCCAGTTGATGTACGGCACCCGGACTTCGCTGATAATCGGACTTCTCGCCGGGTTGGTGGCAACCTTAATAGGCGTATTCATCGGTACGCTGGCCGGATATAGCGGTGGTTGGTTGGAAGAAGCCCTGATGGCAATAACCAACGTAGTCATTACCATCCCTTCCATCGTTATTCTGATCCTGCTTTCTATCGCGATTAACAACCGCTCTATCGTCACAATGGGTATCATAATCGGCATTACCAGTTGGCCATGGACCGCCCGCGCTGTACGCGCCCAGGCCAGTAGCCTCAGAACCCGCGATCACGTGGAGATAGCCCGTCTTTCCGGCG
This sequence comes from Chloroflexia bacterium, assembly GCA_036261665.1. Lineage (GTDB taxonomy): Bacteria > Chloroflexota > Chloroflexia > Chloroheliales > Chloroheliaceae > 54-19. Next base: position 26,585 of record DATAKM010000063.1, on the reverse strand, counting down.
CCAACACTTTATCCCTCATTTTCTGGGAGATTTTGCCCTTTATGCTTTCCTATGTGGTCATGGCCTTTGTGTTACAACTGAGCAGCGGTATTCTGACCGAAGCTTCGCTGAGTATGCTCGGTCTTGGTCCCAGCGGGAGCGTTTCCCTGGGGATCATGTTGCAATGGGCCTTGCTGTGGGAATCGGTGCGTACCGGCGCCTGGTGGGCCTTCATACCGCCAACCCTTTTCCTGACGCTCATCGCTTTTTCACTGCTACTGCTACAAGCCAGTATTGACGAAATATTCAACCCGCGCCTGCGCAGAGCCTGAGTCGCACAGTCAGGGAGGAGAATTTATGAAGATTACAAACGTGCGGGCCTACTACAAAGCGGCGCCTGATCCTGATGTAAAAGCGGTTGATGATGTCTCACTTACTATTGCCGAAGGTGAGGTGCTCGGAATCGCGGGCGAGTCCGGTTGCGGCAAATCAACGCTGGCCTCAGTCATTTCCCTGACCACCAGGCCACCACTCTACATCAAAGGCGGCACCCTGGAACTGGATGGACAGACAATTGAGTTATCTTCCGATTTAAAGACCCCGGCAGATTGGCATGGCCTTAAGGTGGCCCTGCTGCCGCAACGGGCTTTAAACTCACTGAACCCCACCGCCAAAATCGGCAAATTTGTGGTGGACGTGGTTCGCGCCCACGATCACGATATTAAGCCTGAGCAGACCATTAAAATGGCGCGAGAGCGCCTGGAACAACTGGAATTACCTTCACGTGTGCTCGACAGCTACCCGCACCAGCTCAGCGGTGGCATGCGCCAGCGCGTTGTAGCGGTTATCTCGACCCTGCTCAATCCTAACCTGCTGATCGCAGATGAGCCAACATCAGCCCTGGATGTATCATCCCAAAAACAACTAATGCTGTTGTTGCGCCAGTTGCTCGAACGTGGTTTTATCAAACGGGTCGCCTTTATTACCCACGACCTGCCTTTGTTGAGTAATATCGCCGACCGGATAGCAGTTATGTACGCGGGCAAACTGATCGAAATCGGCGACACAAAGCAGATTGTAGAACGTCCCCGCCATCCTTATACTCATGCGTTAATCAGTTCAACGCTTGACCCCGACCCTGAGGTACGCCATCACCGCCTGGAGGGCATCAGCGGTACGCCACCCGACCTGCGCTGGCCTCCCACGGGCTGCCGCTTTAATCCACGTTGCTCGCTGGCGATGGAGATTTGTTCGCAAGAAGACCCGCCCACTATCGGTGAAACAGATAATTTCGCGCTCTGCTGGTGGTTCCAGCAACAGCAGAAGAAACCGGCAGAAGGCGAGCAGCTTCAGGAGGCTGAGACAAAATGAGCGTAACACAAGATGTAGCTGCAAACATGCAACAAACGACCAGCCCGCTACTTGAGGTTCGCAACCTGGGGCGCACTTTCGGCCAGGGTTCTCACGCCATTCATGCCGTGGATAATGTCTCGTTTGAGATACAGCCGGGTGAAATCGTTGCTATCGTGGGGGAGAGCGGTAGCGGCAAAACCACGCTGGGGCGCTTACTTCTGCGGTTGCTCAACCCTACCGGTGGCGAAATCCGCTTTCAGGGGAAAAATGTGACCGCGCTACGTAGAACCGGTGATTTGAAGCGCTACTGGGGCGGTGTGCAGGCTGTCTTTCAAGATCCTTTCGCGGCCTTCAACCAATTCTATTCGATTCGCCGGGTTCTGACGAAGTCGCTTAATGTGCTGCCGGAACGTTTATCCTCCGCCGATAAAGTAAAGCGGATTAGTACGGCGCTAAGTGAGGTTGGCCTGGACCCGTCTGAAGTGCTGGAAAAGTGGCCGCACCAGCTATCGGGTGGACAAATCCAGCGCGTCATGATTGCCCGGGCGCTGGTCGTAAACCCGAAGTTGCTTATCGCCGACGAGCCAACCAGTATGCTGGACGCTTCGCTCCGCGTTACCGTGCTTAACCAGATGATGGATTTGCGTAAACAGCATAATATGAGTATCGCTTTTATCACTCATGACCTGGGCCAGGCTTATTATATGAGCGACCGGGTAATGGTTATGTATCACGGGCAAATTGTTGAGCAGGGTCCTGTAGAGGAAGTTTTACTTAACCCGCAGCACGAATATACAAAACGCCTGATGTCTGATGTGCCTCTGCTACACGGGCGTAAGAGTATCCTGCAAAAAGCGCATTCTGATTAACAATATCTATCAGCGGGGAAGCAGGCAACCTGTTTCCCCGCTGATAACTACTCATTCCGCTCCACCTTTACTCCGCTGTTCCTCACTCCAATGGCAAGCCAGGTTTGGCTATAACCTGACTAATACCATGCCGGTATCACTACTTTCTAAAAAAAGTATTAGACAAATCGGATACTCCTTACTATACTCAAAGTAAAAGCATTATCTTCAGGCAGAAAGATTTTAGCGGCTGAAATAAAGCCTTTCAGCTTGCAGCTATACCTTCCCAAAAGACAACTTACTGCCCCTTTTTAAACCATCAAGAGCCACGGCACATCTCTTTGGATTTTAAAAGCAGAAAGGAATTGCTATGTCCACCGAAATGAACTCAGATGATCAGAGGAAGCAGACAGTAGTGACACAACGGCAGGGTGCCATTTTTGTGGTTACCATCAACCGGCCAGAAGTGCGGAACGCACTTGATGGACCTACCGCAGCAGCCCTGGCCCAGGCGTTCCGCGAATTTGATAGCGATGATACCTTGAGAGTTGCCGTACTGACAGGAAGTGAAGGGAGCTTCTGTTCCGGCTTCGATCTGAAGTCTGTGGCTGAGGAGACTCGTACTGTACAGGTAAACGAGCAGGGAGATGGGCCGCTGGGCGTTACCAGGATGCAACTCTCCAAACCCGTTATAGCAGCGATAGAAGGCTTTGCGGTGGCCGGTGGTCTGGAGGTAGCCTTGTGGTGTGATCTGCGGGTAGCGGCTGACAACGCGGTTTTCGGCGTGTTCAATCGGCGCTGGGGAGTACCACTGGTAGACGGAGGGACTATTCGCCTGCCGCGCATGATTGGTCAAAGTCACGCCCTGGACTTGATTCTTACCGGGCGCAGCGTCTCGGGACAAGAAGCTCTGACCATGGGGCTTGCCAATCGCCTTACACCTCCCGGCGAAGCACTTGCTACCGCACTGGCGCTCGCCGAAGAACTCGCCCGTTTTCCACAGAATGGCATGCGTTCAGACCGGCTATCCGTATACGAACAGTGGGCCCTTTCATGGGAGGAGGCGCTAAGTAACGAGGCCCGCCGGGGTATAGAAGTACTGCGTTCGGGCGAATCTACAGAGGGAGCACGCCGTTTCGCTGCCGGGCATGGGAGGCATGGCAGCCGTAGCGACATATAGCCATGGCGTCAGGGATTGAATACATGAGTGGAAGGATGCCCAACTTATCCGTTTAACAATGGCTTGATGAGCAATAGTACCATTACACCTCATGCTAATTACTTAAGGCTGGGCTGAAAGGTTAGTAATTCAGCTAACAAATCTAGCCCGGCCACTCCATTCCCAGTTCAAGCTCTAACTGTTGTCGACCAAAGGGAGTCACCTTTACCCCGCGTGACCCTTCGACCCTGACAATCCACTCCAGCTTAAATAGCCTCCTGGTCAGGGCTACTCCCAGAGGACCGGCCAGGTGGGGCTTGCGCTCGCTCCAATCCAGGCAGGTTCGGGCAAAATTAGCCCTCTTTCTGGCAGACTGTCCGTACTCCACCCCTATATTGCTAAACCAGTCCTCTCCGGACTGGCTCAACTCATAGGCTTCTTCGTGAAATAACAGATATCCTTTCTCGATTAGAGTCTGAGTCAGGGTAACACCAAGCCGTCCCGCCAGGTGATTGTAGCAGGTACGCGCCTTTCGGACCGCTTCTATTTCGAGGGAATGGCCCAGCGAAGCTACCCTGGGGGCAGGCGCAACCAGGGCCAGCGCTTCCAGGGCGTGGGCTACCTGCGGACTGCTCAGTTGATAATAGCGATGCCTGCCGTTAATTCTGACGGCCAGTAAACCGCCTTCTACCAGCCTGGAGAGATGGCTGCTGGCCGTCTGGGGAGAAATACGGGCCAGCCTGGCTAACTCTCCAGCAGGCAAAGAGATGCCGCCGAGCAAGGCTGCCAGCATTGCGGCCCGGCTTGGGTCAGCTATCAACGCCGCTACTGCTGCCAGATCGGGTGTCGCTAACACTTGTTACTCCCTTTCTAATCACATCAGGCTCATACAACTTCTTCTACATTCTACCTGATTTTATCAGTTAAATACTTCGGTGTGCATCGAAATATTCCGCCGCTATAATCGTGTCAGTACCCTGACAAAAGGAGCAGCCTTTGAATCTATAGAGTGGAATGGCTGGATCAGCCTGGAAGTGAAAGCTGAAAGAAATCGAAGAGAGTAATTAGCGAAATGGAATATCAATCCGAACCTCTAAATCCGATAGAAGCGGTTTTTCATCCTGATCCTTACCCCTACTATGCGAGTCTGGTAAAGAACAGGCCAATCTACTACGATCAGACCTTGCGGGCATGGGTAGTTTCAAGCGCGACCATGATTAGCAAAGTACTGGCTATGCCCCAGGCTCGTGTGCGTCCCGTCACCGAACCCGTGCCCGGACCTTTCCTGGGTGCGCCCCTGGGCCAGATCTTCAGTCAGCTCATTCGCATGAACGATGGGAAGTTACATGATGAATTGAAACCGGTAGTGCTAAAAGCGCTTGGCGAGACCAACCCGCATATACTAATCCGGCTTTGCCAGAGGCATTGCCAGCTATTAATGAATGCGCCAGAAGCACTGACTAAACCGGGTGAGCTAATCGTATTTGCTTTCCGACTGCCGGTTTATGTACTCTTGGGCCTGATGGGTTTTGAATACGACTGTTTGCCTCAAACTTACTCCTGGCTTACCGATTTCGCGCAAGCTCTTGCCAACCCTTCCGACCAATTGGAAAAGGCTAACGCAGGAGCAGAGAACCTGGTGGAAGCGTTTAATGCTCTTATTTCGGCTGAAAGATCTGGCACAGATAACAACATTGTAGAGCGATTAGCCAGGGAGATAGAGATGAGTTCTTATGGTAAAACGGTAATAGCGGCAAACGCCCTGGGCTTGCTGTTTCAAACTTATGAGGCTACCGCAGGGCTGATAGGCAACAGCCTTGTCGCGCTCGCAAACTTTCCAGAAGTGCGCGAGAAAGTGCTGGCTAAACCTGAACTGGTTACCAACCTGGTGCAGGAAGTGCTGCGCTATGACTCGCCAGTCCAGAATACCAGGCGCTTTCTGGCCGAGGATACAGTTCTGGCCGGGCAAGCCCTGAAAGCAGGAGAAATGATCCTCCTGGTGCTTGCCGCTGCCAATCGTGATCCCTTACTGAATCCTGCCCCGGAACGTTTCGATCTTTTCCGGCACAACTCCCGAACTTTTAGCTTTAGCAGTGGTTCGCACGCCTGTCCCGGCCAATCCCTGGCGATTCAAATAGCGCAGGTGGCCGTAACGGAACTATTGCAGGCCAGTCTCGTGCCACAGTCGGAAAGAGGTGGGATTTTGTACCGGCCTTCTGCTAATATCCGTATGCCGGTCTTGTGAGTGATCGAGCCTAAGAAATAAGAAACAATCTTGAGCTGCCCGGTACTATAGACAGGAGGAACTGAAGAAGAATGATTGCAGTAATATTTGAAGTTTATCCAAAAGCCGGAAACCGCCAGGAATACCTGGATATTGCCGCCGCTTTACGTCCGCTTCTGGATACTATCGAGGGATTTATCTCAATTGAGCGCTTTGAAAGCTTGACCCAGCCTGGCAAAATCCTGTCGCTCTCCTTCTGGAAGGATGAGAAGGCTGTTCAAGAATGGCGGCAACTGGCCGCGCACCGCAAAGCCCAGCACAGGGGAAGAGAGGTAGTATTTGAAGATTATCGCCTGAGAGTCGCCGGTATCATACGGGATTACGGGATGTTCGAGCGGGAGCAGGCACCCGCGGATAGCCGCGAATATCACCTTTAGAAAGCCGAAAGGCTGGCTTTAGCTCTATCTTGGGTCGGTAGTGGTGCTTTCCCTCCAGTGAACGCATCGCTTAAAGGGATAAGTCTGCGTAGAGTACGCCTGGTGACCAATTCGGCGTGGCTGCTATACATTCTCCATTTGGGGCAAAAAGATAACCTCCACCGGGAAAGTCCTCGTCTATAGTGCGACCGGCCTGGGTTGCTATCCCGATATAAACCCCGTTTTCCCTGGCATAACGCCCTATTTTGGTAGAGCATTCCTCCTGCCACCAGCGGTAACCGCTTGACCAGTTACGTGTAGCCTGTTCGCCGTACAACCCGGGCGCAGCGGCATGAAAGATGATTTTAGCTCCGGCCTCTGCGCTGCCAGAAAAGACCTGCGGATTATTGATATCGGCACAGATTGCCAGGCCAAAAGGGATAGGCAGATAATCGAAAGTTCGAATCGCGCTCCCGGCGGAGAAATAGGGTGCTTCATCGCCCTCTATCGTGATTTTACGGTAGTAACCCATTAGTTTGCCACGGTACGCTACAAACTGGGTGATGTAAGGCTTTTGTCCCTCTGGATGCCTCTCTACAAATCCGGCTATCAAGGTGAGATTTGTGCCGCTCGTTAGTTCCACCACTCGTGCTATTTCAGGGTCAGTCAGATTGAGGGCAAACTGTGGCTGCTTGAGAGGGTTAATATAGCCTGTAATACTCATTTCCGGCAGGCATAAAAAATCAAGGCCTTGCTTGAGGGCTTCCCGGATATACTGTTTGATCCGAGTAAAATTTTCTTCAAGCGCTCCCTTTTCAGCACGCATCTGGACCAACCCGATTTTAATGCTATGCAACCGCTCACTCCTTGTGTTGATTGACAGCCATTTCAGGCTACCCAAAAGTATTCGAATTATTTTTACCAGAAGCCCATCATATAATACAATATCTTTGCTTATATTTACCCAAACGGTCAGGAGTTGGACGATGACGATTACCGACAATACTACCCGAACAGAACATTTTGATGTGATAATTGTAGGCGCGGGTTTATCCGGCGTTGGGTCAGCCTATCGCTTGCAAACCGAGTGCCCAGGAAAAAGCTATACCATCCTGGAGAGCCGCGCTGCCAGCGGCGGAACCTGGGATTTATTTCGCTATCCAGGCGTCCGTTCCGACTCAGATATGTTTACCCTGGGCTACCCTTTCCACCCCTGGCCCAATCCTAAAGCGATTGCCGATGGTCCCTCCATCTTGAATTACATCCGAGAAACTGCCCGTGAGTACGGCATTGACCGAAAGATACGCTATAACCATAAGGTGAGACGAGCAGCCTGGTCTTCTGAGGAAGCTCGCTGGACTGTGGAAGTGGAGGATACTGCCTCCAGCATCAGCCATTCTCTTAGCTGTAACTTTCTCTTTATGTGCAGCGGCTACTACGATTATTCCCAGGGCTACCTGCCAGAATGGCCGGACTTTGAAAAGTATCGCGGTCAGGTGATACACCCCCAGTTCTGGCCCGAAGATTTGAATTACACCGGCAAACGGGTGGTAATAATCGGCAGCGGCGCTACTGCCGTCACACTGGCCCCGGCTATGGCACCCCAGGCAGCTCATGTCACTATGCTCCAGCGCTCTCCAACCTACATTGTCTCGATGCCAGCACGCGATGCTATTGCCAACTGGCTGCGCGAACATCTACCGAAAAAGATTGCGTATTCAATTACCCGCTGGAAACAAATTTTGATTAGCATGCTGTTTTATATGCTGGCCCGTAAACGGCCTGAAGCTACTAAAAAGCGTATTATTCAAATGGCGCAGCAGGCTCTTGGCCCGGACTATAATGTTGAGCGCCATTTCTCGCCGTTATACAATCCCTGGGATCAGCGCTTATGCCTGGTGCCCGACGCTGACCTCTTCAATGCTATCAAAGAGGGGAAGGTTTCGGTAGTCACTGACCAGATAGAAAGCTTTACCGAAAAAGGTATCTTATTAAAATCCGGAGAGCAACTGGAAGCGGATATAATCGTGACGGCTACCGGGCTTTCAATGAAGGTAGGTGGTGGCGTAGAATTTGTGGTAGATGGTCAGCCGGTGAAGTTCTCTTCTACCTTGAGCTATAAGGGAACCATGTATAGCGATATCCCCAATCTCGCTTCGGTTTTTGGCTACACCAACGCCTCCTGGACCCTTAAAGCCGACCTGATTGCCCAGTATGTCTGCCGGGTGCTGAATTACATGGATGAGCACGGCTATAACGTATGCGCCCCCCGGCGGCCCACCGAACCGGGAGCGCTCAGCGAAGAACCTATCCTCAACTTAACTTCCGGCTATGTCCAGCGAGCCATCACTACACTGCCGCATCAAGGTTCAAAGGCCCCCTGGAAGCTTTATCAGAATTATTTGCAGGATGTGAAGTTGCTAAAGTTAAGCCGGGTAAACGATGGAACTCTTCAATTTCAGAAAGTAAATGTCGGCAAGGAATTGGCGCACAGGTAAGGCTTAACTTTCTTAAGCAAAAGACAGGTTAAGTAATGGATGTGGAAATTTGCCGGGTTGTGCCCGGTAAAAGATTAGAAGAAGAACTGGTACACCGGTTAACTCGGGCTGCTTTTACGCAACTGGATAAAAATTTAACTGTACCAACCAGCGCTGCCTCTGAAACCTTAGAGGCAGTCAGAGAAGAGTTAGCCAGACCTGACAGCGGAGGAATACTGGCCTGGCTAAAAACTGAACCGGAGCGGCAGGCTGTTGCAACCGCCCGGTTCAGGGCCGAGAAGAATTACCTGTATGTAGGACGCGTGGCAGTAGACCCTCCTTACCAGGGACGAGGTATCGGGCAGCAAATGATGCAGTATTTGGAACAAGTAGCCCTATCGCTGGGTAAACTTGAAATTCACCTTGCGACTAGAGCTTCTTTACCCGGTAACATCAGCTTTTACCAGCGGCTTGGTTATATCATCACCAGCAGCGAACCACACTCACGCGGAGATGACGTAGTAGTTAATTTCTCAAAACACCTTGCTGTCTCAACTTAATAGAGCAGGTAGCAAGGGATATGTTATTTGCAATTACCGTGCTTTAAACTAGAAAACAACCCAGAATTGCTCTGTTATGTCAACTGAACAAATTCAAGCCTGTTTCCGAAGGGGTCTCGGCAGAAAAAGCGTGTTTGTCCCTCAAATTGATTGGTGCCTTCCACAGTAACACCATTCTTTTGTAACTGTTCGCCCAGCGCTGCCAGGTCCTTAACCAGGAAGGCGCTATGGCGCTTGCTGGGGCCATTGTAATCTTTAGCGCCCCTTTCAGTACTGATATGAACCTGCTGGCCGCTGGGGCCGAGACTGAGCCACCAACCCGGTCTTCCGTTGTCGGTACTTTCAGGCCGGGGCAATACTTGCAACCCTAAAACATCCGCGTAAAATTTGCGAGCAGTTTCTAAAGCTGCTGATCCTTCCTCAATCGTAATGGTGACGTGCTGCACGCCGTACAGTAGACCCATTTTTAGACTCCTTTTTTAGGTTTTTTAGGCTTTTTTAGAGTCTTTTACTTGGTCGAGAGCATGCGTATCTGGCTTGCCACAACAGGTATACTCGCCTGGGCCATTTCGGCATAACCCTGAGAATTGGGATGAACTCCATCTAACAGCAGCGAGCTAATACGGGCATCGCCAAAGGCCAGACAGCGGTTAAAATGATCCAGGTAAGTTACTTTGTTTAAGGCCGCAACTTTTTCAATAATTGCCTCATACCTGAATTGATCATTTCGGAAATGTTGTTTATCCTCTTTGTAGGTGGCTCCCCGGTCGTCTACCGGTATCATGCCGCTGACGATTATGCCAGCACCTGCCCTTTTTAGCCGTAAGATAATTTCATTCAGATTCTGTTCAAACAGGTCAAGGGGTATCTCACACTGATTTTGCAGAGAGACCCGTCTGCGACTGTCATTGACTCCCACACCCAGGATTACCAGGTCAGGTTCAAGGCCCAGGCAATCTTGCTCTATCCAGGCGAGAATATGCCGGGTTGTGTCTCCGCCTACCCCTCTGTTAAGCATCTCTAATTCTGGAAAGTCCGGCTTTAGAGCCTCGGTTAAACGTCCGAGCCAGCCTAATTCGCCAGCATCGCCTGCTCCCCTGATTAAGCTATCGCCAAGTCCCACCAGTCGAATGCCTGATGTCATAATTAACCTTCTTAAATGCCAAAGTTCAACAAAAAAATTATATCTAATTAGCAGGCAAACTCCCGGTGAAATTCAGGTTCTGAATCCACCCGGAATTTGCCAGGAGCTAATTTTAGTTTCGCTAATTTATTCCTGGTTCAGGAAGCGATCTTTGTTTTCATCCAGCCGCTGCTGTCGTGGAAATCGGAGATAACCGAGCCCGGAGGATTGAGTTGATCGAAGATCTGGCGATCCTCGTCACTCAAATTCATGTCTAGCACCCCAAGAGCTTCCTGTAGTTGTTCAAAAGTGCGCGGCCCATAAATCGGGGCGGTAATACCCGGTTGGTCTTTAGTCCATAACAGGGCCAACTGGCCGGGAGTCATATTGCGCTCTTTGGCCATCTTCTGCACCTCTTCCCCGACCTGCTGGCCACGCGGAGTGACCCGGGAAGAGAAATTAGGAGAGCGTACCGCCCGTGAATTTTCCGGTAGGGCCTCTCCTTTAGGATAACGGCCCGCCAGGATACCCGCCGCGATAGGCGACCAGGGGATAATAGCAATGTCGTACTTCTGACAGAGCGGTACCAGTTCATTCTCGATGCGCCGGTCCAGCAAGTTATAAGGAGGTTGCTCGCTTACATAGCGCACCAGATTATATTTCTCGCTGAGCATCAGCCCTTCCATAATTTTCCAGGCCGGAAAAGTGGAACTACCGATGTAGCGTACTTTGCCCTGTCTGACCAGATCATCCAGAGCGCGCAAGGTTTCATCCTGGGGAATGGTAAAGGAAGGCCGGTGAAGCTGGTAAAGATCAATATGATCGGTTTGTAACCTTCTCAACGAGTCTTCAACCGCTTTCATAATATGGTAGCGAGTAATACTCCGGTCATTCGGGCCATCGCCCATCGCGCCATTAACTTTAGTGGCAAGTACTACCTGGTCGCGCTTGCCATTCTGGCGGAGAGCTTTACCTACAATTCTTTCACTTTCGCCTTTGACATAGACGTTGGCTGTGTCGAGAAAATTGATGCCAGCATCAAGCGCGGCGTCAATCATACGAATTGATTCATCTTCGGGAGAAGGTCCACCGAAATTCATTGTACCGAGGCAGATGGGCGATACCATCACGCCTGTTCGTCCTAGCGAACGAAGTTCCATGATAATTCCTTTCGTTTTCTACCTGTTTAACTTTCAAATTGAAAGAGCATACCAACCACAAATTGAGCAGTAACAAAGAAGTTGAGGTTGGCATGAAACTCACGCTCCTCAACTTCTTTGCGCCGGTTAGAAATTACTTACCGTATCCTGCCTTCTGCATATCTTGAGCCGCAGAAGCTTCCCACTGGCTCACACCCAGACCATCCAGACCATTTATAAAAGTCTTCCAGTCCTGGTCATCCAGCGGTTTCTGCCCCAGGACAAACTGGACCAGTCCTTCCGAAACGTAGCGATAGATATCGGCCGAGTTGGAAGGTGGCTTAATTACCTGAGTAGGTGTAGCATCCTGGTAAGGATAGTTGAAACCTGTTTTGTAGAATTCCAGGGTATCCTGATCCCGACCGGCTTTAGTTTTATAGGCTGAATAACGCGCTCTCAGTTCCTGTTGCGAGCCTTTGTAAGCCATCCACTTCATCTGATAGTTAGCCTGCTGGTCTTTGGACAGATATTGCAGCTTGGGATCAATCCCCTCACTGGTAATGTTGCCCTGGGCATCTATCTTATAGTTGACACCTTCTTTACCGAAACCGAGCAGGTAATAACCCTCCCCGCTGTTAGCCCATTCCAGTAGCTTTGCTATAGCCGGAAGTTTACCACTATCAACCGCCTTTTTGGAAATAGCATAGAACTGGTTACCGGCTTTCACAAAGGTGGTCATGGCGTTCTTGCCATCCGGTCCCTTAGGAGGCGCGATATACTTGATTACGCCGTTGGGGAAGTTAGTATCGAAAGCCTTGTAGTTAGCTTCGGCGGTGAGCGCCGCGAAGTCTTCCACAAACATGCCGTACTTGCCCTGCTTCCAGCGAGAGCGGAAATCATCGCCCTTCAGAGTGGCCCAGTCAGGGTCAATCACCTTGCTATCCACCAGTTGCTTTAAGAAGCCCAGCGCTTTGGGATAGTTAGGATCGCGCACATTCAGGTGCGGCTTACTCAGGTCAGACAGGTTCCAGGTGCCGGCCTCTCCGTAAGCGCCGAAGATGAAGTCAAGGTACACGCCCAGGTTTACGCCGTCACTGTTAATATATCCGCCAAAACCATAAGTGTCATTCTTACCATTGCCATCCGGGTCTTTTTCGGTAAATGCTTTAGCTACATTCAAGAATTCATCCAGGGTTGTCGGGGCTTTCAGGCCGAGTTTGTCCAGCCAATCCTGGCGGATAGCAATGCCGTAGCGGCGATAAAGTTGAGCGTCGGCAGACGGTTGCAGACCGTATAATTTGCCGTTGACTGTCACAAGTTTATTAAGATCAGGGTCAGAATAGCGGTCCTTGGTGCGCTGCGGCATCATGGGCAGTAAAGACTCTACCGGCGCAATTAAACCCTGGTCTACGAACTGGTAGAAGAGGCCACGGTTGCGAGCTTCAAAATTCATCAAGTCAGGTAGAGAGTTGGAAGCGGCCAGGGTACTTAATTTTAGATCACCTTCGTTACCGGCCGGCAGCAAATTTAATTTGAGGTTAATTCCCAGCTTGTCGCGTATGACTTTGTAGCCTGCCCAATCCGCCGGAGGCATACCGCTTTCGGTGGAAGCAGGGTATATCAAAATATTGAGATCCGTCACGCCGCCGCTTGCGCCACTGGCCGCGGTGGCTTGCCCGCCCGCGCTGGACTGGGTGGAACTGGGAGCAGGGGTGTTATCACCACAGGCCGCCAGCATCAGGCTGATCAGTAAACTGAGAGCCAGTAGGCCAAACCATGGCCGCTTTCCAAACGTCATTGTCTTCATACCTCCTCTAACTACTAAAGCAACCACCATTAAGGTGCTGCTAGCCTGTCAATATGCCGGTGGTTTTAAAGGAACACAAAGTCCACTCTAACCCTCAAATTGGCGAGTTAAGCCGAAATTAAAGTATGCTTTTTGTCCCAGGTTTAAGAGGCTTGGTCCACCAAACCTTTTATGCTATTTACAATTTCTTTGTGTCAAGAATGACGTGGGCGAGCAGTGGAACCGCGTTCGATAAGACGATGCTGAATTTGAATCTTTTGACAACGGATCAATTTATGGTCTATCAGGTCTTCCAGAACCTGCCCGGCCAGATAACCCTGTTCCTGCCACAATTCATCAATTGCGGTAATCTGAGGGCTGGCACTTAATGACAGGGAACTGCTGTTTAAGCTCATTACCGATACATCGTGAGGTACGCTTAAACCGGCAGCCTGAATGGCAGTCTGGACTGTTACTGTTGTGCGGTCATTGGCGGCTACCAGGCAGGTAGGCATGAAGTTTTCATCTAGCTGCCCATCGGTGTTAATTACCTCCAGGCTCTCCGGGCATCTAAGCTCTACCTCGGAATTGAAAGCAATTTTGCCATCCTTCAACATTTGCGTGAGGGTAGCAGCCTGGTAGTCGTCAGGTTGTTCCGGCGCTTTGAAGCGCCTGACCAGGGCCACTCGCGCTCTCGGCTGGCTGGCAGCCAGTTCTTCCAGAAAACCCTCCAGGCGAGTAATTTCCGTTTCGTTGTAGTAACGCTCTACTACTATCAAGAAGTGGTGATGACCATATGACAACAGATAACGAGCGGCATCATGCCCTGCCTCTTTATGGTTGATTGAGACGTAGCTTAGATTGGGGTGTTCATTTACCCGGTTAATAACCAGGCAGGGTTTCCTGTTTTTTAGCGCCTGCCGCATAAAGGGATGGTCTGAATTGATACTGATCATCAAAATTGCCTGGGGCTGGGTAGCCTGTTCCAGGAAATCAAGTTGAGCGCTACTTTCAACCTCCGTCGAACTCATGGCAAAAGAAAAAGTCAGACTCCCTTTTTCGTTAGCATAGTCTCGCAGGCCGGCCATGTAATTATTTACAACTTCATTTTCCCGCACCACGGGATTTACATAGACCAGTATATTTTTCTTCTCCTGGCTCGAAACGCCCGGTACGGCGGCAGGTACAAATTGGGTTTCTTTCATGTACCCAAGTTCTCGGAGAGCAGCCAGAACTTTTTCTCTGGTTTGCGGCGCAACATTGTCTTTATTGTTCAAAACAAACGAGACAGTACTTTTAGCCACCCCGGCGCGCCTCGCTACCATTTCCAGTGAAACGTCTTTCTTCATGCTCTCTCCAAATTGGATAAAACAAAATTTGATAAAAAGGTTATTGACAAGTTTGTTTTATTGTTTTATTATAGCAGGGAAGGTTAGCTTGTCAAGCCCTTTGTTCAAAATTCATTTTGTGAGTTCGGTAGTTAGTGAAAACAAGCTACACTACGCCTAAAACAATGGAATCAACCAAACATAAAACATTGTTTTAAGAAAATCTTGCCGCAGGATTTGTTTTTTACTTATCAAATAAGGATTTACCAGAGAAGAATTTATTGCCTGCAAGGTAAGGTAGTAACTGAAGTAGAGTTAAGAGCTAATACCCGGCTATGTCTGCCGGCTTAGCGGAAACAAAGGTGAGGATATATGCCAGAGACTAAAAGATATGCCGTCGTGGGTTTAGGACATCGCTCAGAGATGTACACCGATGCTCTCTATACTCAGTTCAAGGATTATGGAAAATTAGTAGGATATTGCGATACGAACCAGTCGCGCATGAACTACTACAACCGCCTTTACCAGCAGCGCTATAATGCTACGCCTGTTCCTACCTACAAAGCTGAAGATTTTGAGCGAATGATCCGGGAACAGTCGGTAGATAGCGTCATCGTTACCTCAATTGATCGCACCCACCACGATTACATTATTCGCGCTATGGAACTGGGTTGCGATGTGATTACCGAGAAACCGATGACCATCGATGAAAAAAAGGCCCAGGCAATTCTCGATGCCCAGCAGAAAACCGGCCGGAAATTAACCGTTACCTTTAATTACCGCTACGCTCCCCTCAATTCTAAAATCAAAGAAATTTTGCAGTCCGGGGCAATCGGAGAGGTAATTTCGGTCCACTTCGAGTGGCTACTGGATACTCGCCATGGCGCGGATTATTTCCGGCGCTGGCACCGCAATAAAGAAAATTCCGGCGGTCTGATGGTGCACAAGGCCACCCACCACTTTGACCTGGTCAACTGGTGGCTTGATAGCAGCCCCGAAACAGTTTTCGGCTTTGGTAAACTGGCCTTCTATGGTCGCGAAAATGCCCTGAAACGCGGCGAGGCTACCAGTTATGTGCGGGCTTACGGCAGCGAAGAAGCCCAGAACGACCCCTATGCCATTGACATGACTAAAAATGAACGCCTCAAAGGGCTCTATCTGGAGGCCGAACACGAGGATGGCTACTATCGCGATCAAAACGTTTTTGGCGAAGGAATCAATATAGAAGATGATATGGGATTGGTAGTGCGTTACCAGAATAACGTAACTATGACCTATCACCTGACCGCCTACTCTCCATGGGAAGGTTACAGTATCGGCTTCAACGGCACCAAAGGCCGCCTGGAAGTACGCCTGGAAGAAAATTCCTACCGCGAGAAAGAGGGCAACAGCAAAATAGAAGCAGCTAAAGAGAGTACCAGGCAGCCCCAGATTTTGTTGCGGCCCCTGTGGTCCAAACCGATTGAAATTGATCCGCCTAAAGCCGAGGGCGGGCACGGTGGTGGCGATGTTCGCCTGTTAAGGGACATTTTCGTGGGCGCCGATAATGATCCCCTGCACCGCGCTGCCGGCCACATCGACGGCGCCATGTCCATTTTGACCGGCATTGCGGCCAACCAGGCTTTCAAGACAGGCGAGCCGGTTAAAGTAACTAACCTGGTTAAAATCCCTGCCGCTGTATAAACAGTTATAATCCATTGTAAGCAAAAGGCGGGACCGGGTAGGATTTATCTTCCTGCCTGGTCCCAGATATGGAGAGAAAGTTATGACAGGGAATAATCAGGAAAATATCTGGCTTGAATCAACTCAGCAATTCAGGCTAGAGGATTACCAGCCACGTGAACTGCATCCAACCGTCTTACCGACTGAAGAAGCGGTAGGGCAGGCCATGCTAGAAGAACTGGAAAAAACAGCCAGTGAGAAAGAAGGCTATATAAATATCGCGCTGCTGGGTGGACGCGGCGGGCAGGCTTTACACCGTTTGCTGGGAGAAAGAGCCAAACAGGGCGATCCGGGCGGCTTGATTGCCCGCCTGAATGTCTTTACCCAGGATGCCCTGGCACCCATGGAAATGGGTAGCACCCTTTCCTTTGTGCGCGATTTTGAGCGTTTACTCGGCTCGGCTTTTTTCGAGCGAGTACACCGCTTTGTGCCCATGCACACCGATAACCCGGACCTACTGGCGGCTCTCAAAGAGTTCACGCGGGAGTTTGAGGAACTGGGAGGGCTGGATATCTTCTTCCTGGGCCACGGCCCCGAACCGGGCGATAATTCGCACCTGGCCTATATTCGCTCGGGCAGTGGAGCTAAAGTGAACAGCGTGACCGGGCTGATACCGATTTCCCCGCTGGTGCTGGAACATCATATTACCAAGTTCAAAGCAGGTGGAATGCCGGTAAGCGAAAAGGATGAAGCCGAGACGCGTGCTGCCACCCACATTATGACTCTAGGCCCGGCGGCCATTTTAGGCTCCAGGAAGTTAGTGCAATCAGTAGTGGATGCCAGCACCGCTCCGGCGAAAAAGGTTACATTCCCTAAGGCGCTGGAGACCAAATTCTCGCCTGACCTGACCGAGCGGGCCACGCAGTTAGATCAAAATCCTGGCCTCTGGGTTAGACTGCATTCCAATGTCAAATCCTTCATTCTGCCGGATGTTTTAGGCGCCTGATAAATTTTGAGCTGCCTGTAAAATAAATAAAGACTGGATATTTTATTTCCAGCAATAGCTTAACGGGTATTTAAGAGGAGGAGCTATGAGCCAAACAACTAAGGTTGAAGAAGGGCTGGCGAAAATTGAGCGATTAAAGATCATACCAAGCTCAATTGTGAAGGAAAATGGTGTCGAATACGGCTTAGGGCGTATAAATGATACTGAGCAACTGGCAATCCTGGCGCCGGATGCCTCGAACCTAAAGGGCTTCGAGGGCGAGACATCAAACTACAACGGGCTGGTGCTGCTGGTTGGCCCCTGTAACACCCAGAATGCGGCGGCGCTACGTGAGAGGCTGCCCTGGTTGAAGCCTCAAACGTTGGGCCTGCGAACCTCGGCGGGGTTGGGTGACCGCCTGGGACTGGCCACGCCCGGCCATGTACGGGCTGTACAGGCAGCAGGCGGCGATATCGCTCCGATCTTTCCGCAGCAGTCCATGCGTGAGATGCAGCGAACCGGGCGCACTGCTCAACAGGTTATGGACGAAGCGATGTGGGGTATTTTTGCCGAGGGCTGGCGCGAACCTTTTGGGGCGGACGCCGACCACCTTAAGACGCCTGCCGATATTGATACCTGTATCGCCGCTGGCTTCACTTTCTTTACGATTGATCCGGGCCAGTACGTCGATGATAGCGCTGAGAATGCCGATGACACCACCCTGCGCAAAGCTTTCGAAGCCCTGCCCTGGCAAGACCTGGAAGATAGCCCGGAGGAAGCTCTGCGCTGCTATGGCAATTTATCCCAGCAAATAGAAGGGCATGTCATCAGCTTTGACGAGCGTTCTGCCATGCGTGCCGCTGTTAAATATGGACGGGCCGTAGCGCATATTACCCGCATGTATCGCCATCTTCAGGAAGTCAGCCGGGGCAGACCAACCGAACTGGAAGTGTCGGTGGATGAAACCGAGCAGGTCACAAGTCACGCCGAGCATGTATATATCGTCTCGGAATTGCGAAGGCTGGGGGTCAAGTTTGTCAGCCTGGCCCCGCGTTATGTCGGTCGCTTCGAGAAAGGGGTAGATTACATCGGTGATTTAGGCGAGCTTGAAAAAGATTTCGCGGTGCACGCAGCCATTGCGCGCCACTACGGACCTTACAAGCTCAGTCTGCACTCCGGTTCTGACAAATTCAGCGTTTACCCCATCGCGGTGCGTGAGACACGCGGGTTGGTTCATCTAAAGACAGCCGGAACAAGTTACCTGGAAGCGCTTCATACTATTGCGGCGCTCGATACTGCCCTGTTCCGCGAAATCTACCAGTTCGGCAGGGAGCGCTACGAAACCGACCGGGCCAGCTATCACGTCTCGGCCCAGTTAGAGCGCGCTCCCTTGCCGGAGGATGTCGCCGACGCCGATTTACCGGAACTGCTTAATCAGTTCGATGCCAGAGAGATTTTCCACGTAACTTTCGGTTCTGTACTGACCACGCGCACGGAGCAGGGCGGATGGTTGTTCTATGACCGTTTCATGGCGTTACTGCGTTCTCATCCTGAAGCTTACGCCGAAAATCTCAAAGCGCACTTCCTGCGCCACCTGGAGCCTTTCGCGATGGAACAGCCAGAGCAGGCAAGCGCAAATAAGTAGCAACAAGTAACAAAGCTCAGTCGAACATCTATCAGTCTATCCTCCTTGCTGCTACCGGTCAGGCAGAACCTGGCCGGTAGCAGTCATTATAAAAGTTGGGAAAGCCTGCTGGCGCTTACTTTCCCTTAAGCTTTGAAAAACAGTTTTTCCACAATTAAACCGAGAGAATAGCTCGCTGGAATTCCAGGCCGGGCCTATGGATTCGACTGCACTCCAGCAGCAAACCCTGGACACGTTTGAGCTCGCAGGAGCATGACAGGCAAAATTTAATTTCATGATAAAAAGCAAAAGTAAACCTCGCAGTAAACCGGAAGCATGGCAAATTACGCTCTACGCCTCTTTTATTGCCCAGTTATTAAGCATTGTCGCCTTCAATGCTTCCATCCCATTTATTCCCCTGTTCATCATTAAAGACTTGCACGTTAACAGCCAGGCTCAGGCAGGCTTATGGGCAGGTGGAATGACTGCCGCCAGTTGCCTGGCGATGGCCGCTTTCTCTCCAATCTGGGGTATACTGGCCGACCGCTACGGCCGCAAAAGTATGGTATTGCGTGCGATGATGGCAGGTTGTGTTCTGACAGCTTTAATGTCGGTTTGCCCAAACGTAGAAATAATGCTGGGTTTACGCATCCTGCAAGGTGCGCTTACCGGTACGGTCACGGCTAACGTGGCCCTGGTGGCTTCGGCAACTCCAAAAGAGCGCGTGGGATACGCCCTAGGAGTGATTCAGACAGCGGTATTTACGGGGGCCAGCATCGGGCCGCTCCTGGGAGGTACTCTGGCCGACCTGACTGATTATCGCCTGTGCTTTTTGAGTACTTCGGTTGTCTTAGTCCTATCCTCCTTGATAGTGTTTTTCTTCGTGCATGAAGCTCCAATAGAACGGCCTGCTACTGCGCCTCAGGTTGTGAAGCTAACATTGGGAGAAAAGATTCATGCCTTTTTTAATCAGAAAGAATTTCTGGCAATGGTGGCGGTGCTGGCCCTGGTACAGTTCGCCACCAGCGTGATTTCTCCGGTCCTGGCCCTCTTTATTCAGATGCTAAACGGTACTTCCAAAGGCGCGTCGAGCCTGGCCGGCCTCGAACTGGGAATTACAGGCATTGCCAGCGCTTTCTCTGCCGTGGGAGCAGGGCGTTTAAGCGACCGCTACGGTCATCACCGGGTTTTACTCATTAGCTCACTGGGGGCAGCCCTGCTCTACTTTCCACAGGCCCTGGTAGAAAACGTCTGGCAACTACTGGTGCTACGCGGTCTGATGGGTCTTTTTATCGGGGGAATCATCCCTTCCGCCAATGCCATCATCGCTGACCTTATACCGGAGGGGCGCAAGGGGGCCGCTTTTGGACTGGTCAGCAGCATAGGAGCGCTGGGAATGTCGCTTGGGCCGCTGGTGGGAGCTTCCATTGCCTTTATGTTTAATACCAGGGCAGTCTTTTTAGTAACAGGCCTGGTTTTGTTACTGGACGCTTTCCAGTTAATGAAAATAAGCGCCACCAAAACCAGCAAAGTGGTCGAGCCAAAAATCATTACTGAATCTAAAAAGCAAAGGTTATAACATTTTATCCGGGAAGAAACAAAAATGAGAATTCTGAAAATTTACGAAAAAGCGGCTCCTTTGAAGGATAACATCAGTAACGCTTATATCAATTTCAGCCAGATGACTACCTCTATCGTAGCCATCGTTACCGATGTAGTGCGCGATGGTAAAAAGGTAATCGGCTATGGTTTCAATTCCAATGGGCGCTACGCTCCCAGCGGGCTGCTCCACGAGCGCTTTATTCCACGCATAATGCAAGCACCACCCGAAATTCTGCTTAACGAGGCAGGCGATAATTTCGACCCTCACAAAATCTGGCAGGTGATGATGACGGGAGAGAAACCGGGCGGGCATGGAGAGCGCTCCGTGGCAGTAGGCACGCTCGATATGGCAATCTGGGATGCTGTAGCAAAAATAGAAAACAAACCGCTTTTCCGGTTACTGGGTGAGCGTTACTGCAACGACCAGGTAGATGAAAATGTCTTCGTTTACGCTGCGGGCGGTTATTACAGGCCGGGGAAAGATTTGCAGGGATTGCAAGAAGAACTGCGCTCTTATCTCGATATGGGTTACAGCCAGGTAAAGATGAAAATTGGCGGCGCATCTCTGGCTGAAGATTTACGGCGAGTAGAAGCGGCGCTGGCGGTAGTTCCAGATGGGCAGGCCCTGGCAGTAGACGCAAATGGCAGATTTGATCTACCTACCGCGATTGAATACGGTCGAGCGCTCGCTCCCTATAAGCTTCGCTGGTATGAAGAACCGGGCGACCCGCTCGACTACGCGCTTCAGGCGGAATTAAGCAAGGTCTATCAAGGCCCGATGGCAACCGGAGAGAATCTCTTTTCTATGCAAGATGCCCGCAATCTGGTGCGTTATGCCGGGATGCGGCCAGACCGGGATATTCTACAGATGGATTGTTCTCTTAGCTATGGCCTGGTGGAATATCTCCGCACCCTTGAAATGCTCAAGGAGCATGGCTGGTCCCCCCGCAGTTGCATTCCTCACGGCGGGCACCAGATGGCCCTCAACATTGCGGCAGGCCTGGGATTAGGCGGCAACGAAAGCTATCCCGGCATTTTTCAACCATTCGGCGGTTTTGCCGATAATGTCCCGGTCGAGAACGGGTATGTGCGTCTACCCGAAGCGCCGGGAGTGGGCCTGGAGGAAAAGAAAGAACTGATGAAGCTTTACAAGGAACTGGTCGAGGACTAAAATCTCAGGTTGCTTCTGATTTGGAAGCTGTTAGAAAAGTGCGATAAGAGAATTTAAAATTCAGTTTAGAAATAAAAGACTGTTAGCCACGCATAGCTAACAGTCTTTTATTAAGGAGGAGAGGATATTTTAAGGTTTAGACGTGTTCCAGGTAGCGAGCACTCATGAGTTTAATTACCTCATCGCCCGGTGTATCCCAGATAGCCTGGTTGAAAATCTCAACCTCAATCGGTCCCTGGTAACCCGCCTGCTCTACCGCGCGGCGCAGCTTGCGTAACTCGATCACCCCATCACCCATCATGCCGCGCCCTAACAGCATATCCGGCAAAGGCACCAGCCAATCGGAGACGTGGAAGCCCAGAATCTTGCCTGTTGCCAGTTCGATCTGTTTGTAAACCTCAGCATCCCACCAGACATGATAAACGTCCACTACCACACCCAGATTGTCGTGGTTGAACTTCTGCACAAGCCGGTTCGCTTCCGCCAGGGTGACAATTACGGAACGTTCGGCGGCAAACATGGGATGAAGCGGCTCAATCCCCAATTTTACGCCGTGTTCCGCCGCGTAAGGCAGTATCTCACTGATGGCTTCTTCCACCTGAGAACGGGCCCCCTGGATATCACGGTCGGCTGACGGGCCACAGACCAGCACCAGAACCTCGGCGCCCAGGGTAGCGGCCTCTTCGATGGCTCTGCGATTATCTTCGATATGGGCCTTAAGCTCCTGAGCGTTGCCTGCCGGAAACCAGCCGCCCCGGCAAAGGCTGGAGACACCCAACCCGGCCTCTTGTACCAGTCGGGCGCTCTCACTCAGCCCGTTTTCGGCCACCTTATCGCGCCACAGGGCAATGTAAGGCACCCCGCCTCGTACGCAGCCTTCGACGGCTTCACGTACGTTCCAGCGCTGGGTAGTAATCTGGTTCAGGCTGAGCCGGCTAATATCAGTAAATTCTTCCATGCCTACCTCCTAGACTACCCCGGCCAGTGCCAGCATACGACGCATTCGTTCTATTGCCAGTTCCGGGTCTTTGATTAACCCGGCCTTGTCGGCAAGGATATAAAGCTCGGCAAGATGTACGACCGAGCGGGCGCTTTGCATCCCGCCTACCATCTGGAAGTGAGATTGGTGACCGTTAAGATAGGCCAGGAATACCACCCCTGTTTTGTAGAAATAAGTGGGAGCCTGGAAGATATGCCGGGACAGAGGTACAGTCGGTTCAAAAATAGCGTTGTATTTTGCGGTATCTCCGGCATCGAGCGCATGCAAGGCTGCCGCTGCCGCCGGGGCAATCGCGTCAAAAATACCGAGCAGCGCATGGCTATAGCCTTTTTCGTCACCTGCGATCAATTCAGGGTAATTAAAGTCGTCACCCGTGTACATCCGAACGCCCTGGGGCAAACGACGGCGCATTGCTACTTCCTTGCTGGCATCCAGCAAGGATATTTTGATACCATCTATTTTAGCCGTATGGCGCTCTATCAGGCTCAGACAAACTTCCATGGCCTGGTTGAGGTTCTGGTATCCCCAGTAGCCTGCCAGGGCCGGGTCAAACATATCGCCCAGCCAGTGCAAAATAACCGGTTCTTTTACCTGGCTGAGAATGCTATCGTAAACCTTCAGGTAATCCTGGGGTGATTTCGCGCAAGCAGCAAGAGCCCGGCTGGCCATGAGGATAATGCGACCACCCTGGCTCTCAACGAATTCGCACTGTTCTTCGTAAGCCGCCTGAACATCAGCCAGTGTAACTTGCGGGGAAGGCAGCAGGTGGTCCGTGCCTGCGCCACAGGCGATACCTGCTCCAAGCGCCCTGGCCTCCGCTACCGAACGGCTGATAAGCTCTTTTGATACCGTCCAGTCAAGGCCCATCCCGCGCTGGGCGGTATCCATCGCTTCAGCTATCGAAAAGCCCAGCGACCAAAGGTGGCGGCGGTAAGCCAGGGTGGCGTCCCAATCGAGCTGCGGCGGCATACCTGGCCCGTTTTCGGCCAGAGGATCGCAAACTACATGGGCCGCGGCGTAGGCTACCCGGCTACGAGCAGGCCGGGCCGAAGATGGATATGGACTGGCCGGGCCTGGAAGATAATGCAAAAAGGTACCATCCCTGCGCGGCAGAAGAATCTCATTAGCCATAAGCTTACTCCATTTCTGTCTCAAGATCAGGTATAGCCAGCCAGCGGCGTTCCTTCCAGGACTGCATTGCCAGTTCGGCAAGCTGTACTCCTTTAGCGCCTGCCATTAAATCCCAGGGGAAAGGTGTGTCACAGGCAACATGCTTGAGGAAAAGCTCCCACTGAACCTTGAAGCCGTTTTCAAATATTGCGTTATCAGGCACATCCATCCAGTTTTCGCGGAAATTAATTGGGTTAGGGATGTCTGGATTCCAGACGGCCTTTGGAGTATTAACACGGCTCTGTACTTTGCATTCGCGCAAACCCGCTACTGCGCTACCGTGAGTGCCGTCCACCTGCATGGTAAGAAGTTCATCCCGGTAAACGCGCACGCACCATGACGAATTGAAATGAGCAATCACACCATCTTCAAGCTCAAAAGTAGCATAGGCGGCATCATCAGCGGTAGCGGCGTAAGTTGCTCCTTTCTCATCAACTCTCTGTGGAACATGGGTCGTTCCCAGGCAGGAAAGGGCCTTAACTTCACCGAACAGGTTAGAGAGCACATATTCCCAGTGCGGCAGCATATCCAGGATAATTCCCCCACCCTCCTCTTTACGGTAGTTCCAGGATGGGCGCTGGGCAGGCTGCCAGTCACCTTCAAAAACCCAGTAGCCGAATTCTCCCCGTATCGACAGGATACGGCCTAATGCTCCGCTTTCAATAACTCTTTTTAGCTTGAGTAGGCCGGGCAAAAAAAGCTTATCCTGGACTACTCCGGTCTTAACTCCGGCTTGCCTGGCAAGATGCACCAGTTCAAGGGCAGTTTGCAGGTTAGTAGCGATTGGTTTCTCGCAGTAAATATGCTTCCCGGCCTGAATAGCTTCCCTGATACTCGCAGCGCGCTGAGTAGTAGTCTGGGCGTCAAAATAAATTGTGTCGTCAGGATTAGCCAGGCATTCCTGCAAATTGGTGCTCCAGCGCTCTATACCATTGGCCTGAGCGAGCGCTCTCAGCTTGTTCTCGTTCCGGCCTACCAGTATTGGATCTGGCATTAAGGTATCACCATCGGGTAACTGAATACCTCCCTGCTGGCGAATGGCCACAATAGAACGAATCAGGTGCTGATTAGTACCCATGCGTCCGGTTACACCGTTCATTATGACTCCGACAGTTCGAGTGCCCATATTGCTATTCCTTTCCTCTTACTAATACTTCAGGTTATCCCTCTAACCCTGGAGATCCATTATTTATTTCTAAATGTTTACTGATGTTGCGAAACTGCTTTAGTTATGTTTAGGAACTGTCGTGGAATCACGTTCAATGATAGTAGTTGGCAATACTTCCAGACCGGGCTCTTCCTCCTGTTCAAGCTGACCCAGTAAATTAAAGACACCCTTTCGACCAAGCTCGCGCAAGTCGATCCGCACTGTGGTAAGAGATGGAAAGACGAGCTGAGCTACGGGCAGGTCTCCAAAGCCACATACTGAAATATCTTCCGGAATCTGCAAACCC
Organism: Chloroflexia bacterium; assembly: GCA_036261665.1. GTDB lineage: Bacteria > Chloroflexota > Chloroflexia > Chloroheliales > Chloroheliaceae > 54-19. The sequence goes on along the minus strand of DATAKM010000063.1, from coordinate 1,525 downwards.
AACCTCCGTAAACCACCCAGGATACCTATAGCCGTTTCATCATTTGCCCCAAAAATAGCGGTCGGACGTTCCCTGGCAGGAAGGTTAAGCAGGCCCTGTACAGCCTGTTGACCACCAGCCATGCTGAAATCTCCGGTTAAGAGAAAATTGGGGTTAACCACTATTCCAGCTTTAGATAAAGCCGCCATATACCCGTGCAGGCGTACATTCGCTACCGCGAGGTTAGCCGGGCCGGTTACGAAGGCTATTTTGCGGTGTCCCATTTCTATCAGGCGGCTAGTCATGGCAAAAGCGCCTCCAAAGTTGTCGGCATGCACCGAGGGAAGCTGGAGGGTGTGTTGAGAAAGCGTAACCAGCGCCGTACCCTGTTCTTTTAAAGTGCGTGCAAGGACTTCCAGCCGCTCGGCATAACCCGGTACGCTCAAACCACTACTGGCGAAGATAATTCCGTCTGCCCGGTAATCACGCAAAGTATGCAAGTAATTGATTTCTTTCTCAGGGTCACGATTGGTATTGCAGACTATCGTCAGAAAGCCGTGACTGGAAGCTACCTCTTCCACGCCATTCATTATTTCGGCAAAATAAGCATCAGCGTTATCCCCTACCAGGATGGCGATGAGATTGCTACGGCGTGTTTTCATACTGCGAGCTAAAGCATTGGGGGTGTAATTCAGCCTGGTGGCCGCTTCCAGGACTTTCTGACGGGTACCATCACTGACCGGGTAGCTCGATTTGCTTAAAACCCGGCTGGCAGTAGCTACGGATACCCCTGCACTGGCCGCGACATCCAGGATAGAAACAGTATTCATCATAGTCATTACCATCTCTATTTAGTAAACGTATTCTTTTTCCATTCTAGCAGGGGTAAAACTTCTTGTCAATAGATAGCAATTATTGGAACTTTTTTAGCGTTTCGGGCAGTTAAAAGCCACAAAAGACCTCCTAAAAACAGGGTTGTAAAACAAAATCTGCTTTGTTTTTTAAGCATTAACTCTATTCTATGACCATAGTTATGAGCTTAAAAGCAGAAAGACCAGTTAAAAAACAAAATTATTAAAAATGGCGCTTTTTGATACTTGACAACTCTAAAAAAAGTTGCTACCTTATAGAAAATGTTTACTATGTTACGGACTTATACTTCCACACTGGCTCTCGCTATTTACTCAAGGAAAAGTAGTGAAGCGTCGCCGTCTACTTTTTGAAACTACTTGAGACTACCTGTAAATAACTGGTGAACCTGGCCCTTTTGGTGTTCGTTGAGCTTTTAGCAATTAACTCAAGGAGGAGTATGACTACCAAATCTCTTGAGATCACTACTCATAAAACTAACAGAATTAATGAGTTTTTCCGCCAGCTTACAAAACAGATCTGGCGCTACCGGGTAGTCTACCTGTTACTGTTGCCGGGCCTGATCTACTTTGCCGTCTTCAAATATGGCCCCCTCTACTACGCCCAGATCGCCTTCAAGGATTTCAAACCCATCCTCGGCGTCGAAGGTAGCCCCTGGATCGGCCTCCAGAACTTC
>DATAKM010000059.1:0-23544 GCA_036261665.1 Chloroflexia bacterium | reverse complement strand
CGCATCCATCGGGCCGCCTCTTTTTAATTGACTCCCCGCACAAAGGCAATTCCTCGCCGAAATTTTTGTGCAGTAAGCTTTTTCATGCCGATTTATCGAGATAAGCTATCCTGAATTGTATACCAGCCTACCGACTTGACGACTGTGGCAGGGTATGATGCATTAGATTTCCCTTTTATTCCATGACCCTTTCAGGTAAAATAAAGACGCTTGTGAGTGAGTACGATAGCGGCTGCCGGATGATAAAAGGATGATGAGCCATGACTGAGCATGATATTACTGGCCTGATTGCTTCTTATATTTATGCTTTCAGCTTATTAGGGCTGGCTACCGCCGTTCAAAAGTGGCGCGGCTACTCGCCGGACTTCACCCGTAAAATTGTGCACGTGGGCGCCGGGATGTGGATTTTCGGCCTGTTTGCCCTCTTTGATACCTGGTACTGGGGTGTTTTCCCAATCGCCACTTTCATCATCTTTAATTTTATCTCCTACCGCTTCACCCTGGTAAAGGCCATGGACCAGGGAAACGAGACGCCCGGCACGGTCTATTTTGTGGTTTCGATCACGCTGCTGCTGACCTGTTTCTGGCCGCGCAACCAGTTCTGGATTGCCGCCGCCGGGATTATGGCTATGACATGGGGAGATGCCTTCGCCTCGGTTATCGGGCGAAAGTTCGGCAGGCACTTTTTTTACATCGGCAAGCACCGCCGCAGCCTGGAAGGCAGCACGGCCATGTTTGGCTTCAGCTTCGTGGCTATCGCCGCCTCGATTATTGGCCTGCGCTTTGCCGACCAGAGCTACCGGGGTCTGCCTTTCTACCTGGAAAGCCTGGCGCTGGCCCTGTTGATGGCGGCTCTGGCCACCTTCCTGGAGGCAATTTCGCTCTACGGGCTGGATAATGTTTTCGTGCCAATCGGTACGACTATGGCCCTTTTCGCCCTGATTAGCTGGAATGCTCCTCTGGGGCGCCTGGTCGCGGGCCTGGCACTGAGCGCCTTGATCGGCCTGCTGGCTTACCGCCGCCAGTCGCTGACTTTGAGCGGGGTGATGGGCGCGATTATTACCGGGACCCTGATTTTTGGCCTGGGTGGATGGGTCATGGGCCTGACCCTGATCGCCTTCTTCGTCTACGGTACGGTGCTTTCCAAGTACAAAGAACGCCAGAAAAATGTGGTGGCCGCCGATAAATTTGAGAAAGGCAGCCGCCGCGATATGGGTCAGGCCCTGGCAAACGGCGGCCTGGGTGCGGTTCTGGCCGTACTCTATTTTCTCTACCCGGCCTCAGGCTGGCTTTTCGCGGCTTATATCGGCGCGATGGCTACCGTGAATGCGGATACCTGGGCGACCGAACTGGGCGTCTTGAGTCCCCACACTCCCCGCCTGATAACCTCGGGCAAAAAGGTAGTGCCCGGAACCAGCGGTGGAATTACCCTGCTGGGTACTTCCGCCACGGCCCTGGGCGGCCTGATAATCGGCCTGACCGTCTTTGGCCTGGTAGGTGGGCGCACAGTTTTGAATAATACCATCAACTGGGGAGGGTTCTGGTGGTTGTTACCGGTCGGGCTGGTAAGCGGCCTGGCAGGCTCGCTATCCGATAGTTTCATGGGGGCAACGGTCCAGGCCATGTATTACAATGAGCAGGCCGGAAAAGAGACCGAGAAGAAAGTTAACCGTCACGGACAGAAAAATACTTTCTTGCGCGGCCTCTCTTTTATGGATAACGATGCCGTTAATTTTATCAGCTCCGGTTTTGGCGCGGCCATGGCGGCCTTGCTTTACCTCTGGCTGGTCTGAACGTACCCGCGCCTTATGGTTAAAAATTCCCCCAAATTATCAGATCAAGCGACTGGAATGACGGAAACCGTCAAACAAGTTCAAGTAGCTTGCTGCCAGATGAGTGCATTCTTGACCCAATAAATCTCAAAATAACCCTATCAGGCTTTTCGGGGTTTGTACGGATAGTGCAGCTTGCGCTCCCCCTCCCAGTCCTGCTTCAGTTCCGGCCTGGAAATATCCCAATCGGGACGGACTTTAATAAAAATCTCGCGTAAATCCTGCCACAAATCATTCGTCGATGGGCGTCCCCAGAACCAGTAGCCGTTATAGATTTTATAGATTTTGAGACCGGGTTCTAACAGGATAGTATGAGGTATCATAGGGTCATGGGTAGGGTCAGTATACTCCTGGATATCGAGGTCTTTTTGCACCACCCGTCGCGGATCGGAAAGAAAAGTCCATTGCGCTCCCACCGCCGCTCGGAATTCGTTTAATTCCAGGATATTATCGGTAGCAATAGTAACTATCTGAGTGTAAGCGACATTGATCTTAGGGTAGAAAGCTGCCAGGTCGAGGTGTTGCTGGTGATCCTTTGGACAGTAATGGCCGCGCGAGAGCAATAAAATCATGGGGTCGAGGCCCTGCAACTCGCTCAACTTTCGGCGGGTTTTAGTGTGATCAACCAGTTCATAATCCGGAAACTGCGCTCCTGGCACCATATCTGGTCGCATATTTATCCTCCTGAAAATGTTTAGCTGGAAATGGCTCTTTCGCCTGATACAAAATGCCAGAAAAATAAATTTTTTGCAATAAACACCGTTTATTATTTTCACTATTACTTTCTAAAAAAAAATACTTTCCGGACGAACAAAAAGATCCTAACCTCTTGACAACTGACTGGCGGTCATTTATAATTGACCCGTGGTCAGTTAATAAGAGGGCTTAAACTAATGGCGCAAAAAGTAGACTTAAATCCCGGCCAGCGAGCCGTAAAAGATAACCAGAAGCAACAACGCCGCCAGTCTATACTCGATACCGCCTGGCAGATTTTCCAAAAAATACCTTACCAGACTATTACAATGGCCGGAGTGGCAGAGCAGGCCGGTTTAGCCAAGGGTACGGTTTACCTCTATTTCAAGACGAAAGAGGAACTGTTTTTAACCATACAGGAACAGCAACTGGAAAGTTGGTTCGATGAAATCGAGTATAGCCTCACTGAGGAGCGTGGCAGGCTAAGTATTGAACAGTTAGCCCGGTTGCTTTGCCAGTCACTGGAAGAACGCACCTCTTTCACCCGTCTGCTGGCAATCATGCATAGCATCCTGGAACAAAACATAGACTTTGAGACGGCCTTGCGGTTTAAGCAGATGCTAGCGCGCAGAATGCAACAGGTAGGAAACATGCTGGAAGATAATTTTCCCTTTCTCTTGCCCGGGCAAGGTTTACAAACCCTGTTACGAATTTATGCACTACTGCTGGGTTTACAGGAGATCGCTCAGCCTTCTCCGGTAGTGGCACAGGTCCTAGAACAGCCGGGTATGGAACTGATGCGGGTAGATTTCAAATCAGAATTTGCCGCAGCCATTGAAACTCTTTTGCACGGTTTGGAACGCCAGGCCAAATTACAGTAAAAACAAAGAGATATTAGCCAGAACTGTCTCTTGAAATAAAGAAATGAAGAGGTATCACTGATGACCGGAAAGGATAGCGCCAATCCCGGGAAAACTGCCCTTGTGACGGGGGCATCAGGCGGGATTGGTCTTGAACTGGCTCGCCTGCTGGCAAAAGATGGTTATAACCTGGTTCTGGTAGCGCGAAACGAAAAAGCGCTGCAAGAACAGGCCGCCGAATACAGGAGCAGGTATGGCATAGAAGCTCGCGTGATAGTTAAAGATTTAACCGATCCAAAAGCGCCAGAGGAAATCTTTGACGAACTGGAAAGCGCGGGAGTTAAGCTAGAGGTGCTGATTAACAACGCGGGGTATGCCACTTACGGCAAGTTTGCCGAATTGAACACAAAGGGCGAAATGGATATGCTCCAGGTCAACGTAAATGCCCTGACCCACCTGACTCGCCTTTTCCTGCCAGGCATGCTTGAGCGGCATAGCGGTAAAATAATGAACCTGGGTTCGACCGCTTCCTTTCAGCCTGGGCCTTTAATGGCAGTCTACTACGCCAGCAAAGCTTATGTGCTTTCCTTCTCGGAAGCTATCGCTAACGAAGTTCAGGGAACAGGTGTCACAGTCACAGCGCTATGCCCCGGACCAACCCGCACAGGCTTTCAGGAACGCGCCTCTTTGGAAGAATCCCGGCTGTTAAACAACCGGCAAATCAAAATTATGGACGGAGCCACGGTAGCGCGGATCGGATACGAAGCCATGCAAAAAGGCAAAACGGTGGTAATTCCCGGTACAGTCAACGCCATTATGGCCCAGGCGCCCCGCTTTTCTCCGCGCAAGCTTACGACTCGTATCGTGCGTAATATGCAGGAGCGCGCACAATAATTTCGCAACAGGTCAGTGCCGGGAGAGTTTATATTCCCGGTGCTGCGGAAGGGTTACGGGAAACTAAAAAAGTGAGAAAGCCGGTATTGGCTTTCTCACCCCATCTCAACTTTAGATCTAGAGCTACTTTTCACCTGAAAGAAGTCGATCCACCTCTTCACGAGAAGGTAAGGCTGGAATAGCCCCCTGCCTTGTTACCATCAGCGCACCTGCGGCATTACCCTGGCGACAGGCCTGCCTGACCAGTTCGGCATCATTGAAGTTATAGTTCCCTCTTCTCAGGCCATCCAGTAATCCGGCCATAAAAGCGTCACCCGCTCCTACCGTATCAACAGGCAGGACTTCAAAGCCCGGCACATACCCGCTGGCAGTAGCAGTGCGAAAGTAGCAGCCATATTTATCCAGCGTAACTACCATCAACTTAAAATTATCGCGCCAGAGCTTTTCAGTGCCCGACTCCGGGTCAGCGTCTCCGGTTAGAAAATCCAGTTCCACCCGGTTTACTTTGACAATAGAAGCAAACTCCAGAGGGAAAGAGACTCCCGCCAGCGCCGCCGCTTGATCCGCCCACCCACCGAGTCTCAAATTGAGATCGTAAGAGAGGATCAAACCGGCCTCCCGCGCAACATGGATAGCGCGGCGAGTGGCTTCGCCGGAAGGCTCGGTTGCCAGCAAGAGCGAGCCAAACTGTAAAACCCTGGCATTTGATAAATAGGCAGAGTCTATATCAGCCGGTTGCAAAAGCATATCAGCCGAAGGGTTGCGATAGAAAAGGTAGACGGCGTTGCCCTGTTCATTCCAGTTAACAAAAGCCAGCCCGGTATTATACTGCCGCTCAAAATGTAATGCGGTTGTATCAACCCCCAAACTATCAAGGGTTTGCTTCAAGTGGTGGCCAAAAAAGTCGTCTCCGACTCGCCCTATAAACCCGGCGGCAGAACCCAATTTAGCCAGCGCCGCCGCCACAATAGCCGGTGCGCCGCTGGCAGTCATGAGCATTTCGCCGCTATCAACGATATTGTTGCCGGGAAGGCGCGGAGTTATGTCAATCAGAGCTTCGCCCAGGCAGATAATTTCCGCTTTAGTCATAACTATTTAAACAACTGGGCGGCTATGCCACCATCTACAAAGAAAGGTGAGCCGGTCACAAAGCTGGAAATGTTACTGGCCAGGAAAACTACCAGCGCGGCTACTTCTTCAGGCGTGCCGATGCGGCCAAGCGGGTAAACTTTACCCCATTCCTCAAAGGCCTTATCCGGTTCCTGCTCCTGGCTGGCCGCAAATTGCAGCATGGGGGTATTGATCGAGCCGGGCAGAATGGCATTAACGCGCACATGATCTTTACCAAAATCAAGAGCCATTTCCCGGGTCAGGGCCAGTACGCCACCCTTGCTGGCGACATAGGCGGCTGCGTTTGGCAGGCAGGCATGGGACTGAATCGAGGCGGTATTTATTACCGAACCACCGCCCGCGGTAATAATATGTGGTATCACAAACTTGGAAACCAGGAAGATACTTTTCAAATTAACATTCAGTGTTTTATCCCAGGTTTCCTCATCCATGTCAACTACTGTACCGTAAGTCTGGATGCCGGCGTTATTATGCAGAATATCAATTTGTCCAAAAGCTTGAATGGTTTTTTCCGCTATCCGTCTGGCGTCAACCAGGCGAGAAACATCGGCCTGGATAAATATTGCCTTACCCGGTGTAATTTCTTCGCCGCTTAAACTCTGGCTGGCCAGGCGCTCAATTTCACCTACAGTCGCCCAGCCTGCTTCTTCATGCCAGTCTACAACGGCGATTGAAACACCTTCGCGCGCCAGCGCCAGAGCAGCGGCGCGGCCTATACCCGTTCCGGCGCCGGTAATCACCGCGACCTTCCCCTTTAGATCCGGATAACTCATATTCGCTCCTTTCGACCTGATACATGGCCTCAACAGGTTGAGAAGAGGCCGAATTTATTTGCCGTTTGCAGCGTTTAAAGCGGTTTAGTAAAAGTATACTTCATTTTATTATCAAAACCAGGCCTGCAACAAATCTCTGCAATCAGGCGGTATACTCAACAGGGGTAAGACTGCTTAACCGGGGAGAGAAAAGCTCATGAAGAACCAGAGAGGCAGCCCCTACTGCTACCGCTTTTTCCCCGGCAGCCGAAAGCTCAACTTTAATTTCACGCCGATCACGGGCCATCAACCACTCGTCCAGCACCTGCTGGATCTTGTGCCGGTAAAGTTCACCGACTCCTCGAAAAGCTTTTCCCCCCAGCACAATCAATTCTACATCTAATAAATTTACCATACTCACCGCCGCGCAGCCTATCCGCCAACCAGCCAGATCGATTTCACTTAAGGCGAGATTATCTCCCGCCAGAGCGGCCTGGCAAATCAAAGTATAATCTACCTTATCCTTATCCTCTTGAAAAGTATTCTGCAAAATACTCGGTTCTTGCTGCGCTAAGCGGGCTTGCACTGCTTGATCAATAACTGAGGGGGCGCATAAGATCTCTACGCAGCCACGACTGCCACAAAAACAGGCCGGACCATTCGGATCAAGCGTGATATGTCCGAACTCTCCGGCCATAGTGGTGCTGCCCCGGTATATCTGGTTATTGATAAAAAGGCCCCCTCCAATACCTACCCCCATGTAAATAAAGGCAAAGTTAGGAACCCCCTGCGCTCCGCCTATCCAGCGCTCCCCGATAGCAGCGGCAGTCGCATCATTGTCTACTACTACCGGAAAGCCGGTCCTTTTTTCCAATATTTTTTTGAGAGGTACATTATGCCAGCCTAGCAGCTTGGGTGGGTCATAAACAATTCCCTGAAAGTGATTGAGCGGTCCGGGGCAACCGACGCCCAGGCCCAGAATTTTATGGGAGGCAACCCCGGCGTCCTGTACTAACTGCTCTATGCAAGCAGTAATTTCCTTTACAAGCTGCTCAGGAGCATAGCCCTGGCCGTTTAGATGTTGCCTCTCCACAATAACCCGGCCATCCAGAGCCATCATTACAAAAGTAGTTTCGTCAATATCAATTTGTACCCCGATAGCATATCGGGCGTCCGGCTCAATTTTAAGTTTAACTGCCCGTTTACCGCCGGTAGAAAGCATGGTGCCGGCTTCGCGAACCAGTTGTTCTTCGAGCAGCCTTTTGACTATCACGGAAACAGTCTGCTTGGTCAGGCCGGTTTTTTCAGCAATCTCTGCCCGGCTGATGCCATCTTCAACCCTGATTGCTTCCAGTATTACTCCCTGGTTATAATCCCGAACGCGCGGTAAGTTGGTTCCGCTCTGCATCACGGCCTCCGATTTACCGTTAATGTTAATCTGTCTTTTAAAACTCTGTTTTATCTTGTTGCTCTCGGATTTCAGGGGAAATATTTCCTATAATTTCGCCGAGAGTCTGGAACAGTTTGGGGAAATCTATATCCTCAAATTTAGTCGTATCTACTTCTATCAAATCGCCGCCGATCTCCAGCCTATCATGCCTGCCTTTGAGCAAGACCGGTGTTAAATAGTCTTGAATTTCCTGATCCGCGTGGCCAGGATGCCTCTGGCGGGTTTTAAACCGCTCCAGCAAAACGTTGCCATCGGCCACACACTGAACCTGGATAGGATAGAAAGGATATTTTTGCTTTACCTTGCTAAAGCGATCCGTATCTACTTCCGGCTTAAAATTACTTTCAACCACGAAGGACCGGCCTGCTATAAGCAAGGCTTCTGTGAAATGATAAAGCAGATCAATACTGGCAGTGTTGAGTTTGCGCGACCAGGCCGCATCGCTCCAACTCAGATCATCAAATAAGATTTCCTTGATGCCATCTTTATTCAGAAAAGGAACCTGAAATTTTTGGGCAATACGCTTTCCCAGAAAAGTCTTACCACTGGCGGGCGGACCGGAGACTATTACCAGGAAAAGGTCAGGATGTGTCATGCTGCTTACCGGTTCCGTAACTGAACATTACCGGCGGCATCAATATGACTGACACCCGTACGCGACTCATAAAAGACTGCCTGGATTTCAGCTTCAAGCACCTCTCCCGGTTGCAATTCGCGTTGAGTACCGGTTTTAGCCTTTACATTCTGGAGACCCTGGCTCGGGAAACTGCTAAAAGGTTCCAGGGCCATTACATAAGCGCTTTTGTACCAGGGAAATCCGCTCGAAGCATGCATTTCCTGCCAGAACCAGGCGTGGGGGAAAATGCTGGTAGGCCATACCAGGCCGACTCCAAAACCCAGGCGAGTATTGGTGATACCGTACCAGCCGTCAGCATCAAAACCGGAAAGATAGGCCAGCGTGTGACGGGGTGAGTCTTTGCCCGGAACTAACGACAGGTCGGCAGACTGGCCTTCCCGGGTCGCTTGCGGCCAGGCATAGGACTGGCCGGGCTGAAGAGGATTGGCCGGGCCGTCAAAGCGGTCATCCGCAACCAGGGTACTAGCGCCTGTATCTACCCGGCAATCCGGTCCGAGAAACGGCGCGCCAAAAGCCGGATGGTGTCCCCACATAAATTCGAGCGACTCACCACCTTCATTGGTTATCTTTTCTTGAATACTCAGGGTGGGCTTTCCGGCCTCAACGCTCATTCGACGTTCAAGCCGGAAAGGGCTGCGGCGAAGGCGAGTAGAAAGGTAGATTTCCGCTTTAGCGCCACGACTCTGCACTATCCAGTAATCCCAGACCGACAGGGAGGCTTCACCATGAAAATTAAGTTCCACTCCCCTGTAGTCACAGGCATCACCCCCATTGGGAAAAATTTCCTGCCATCCGCCTTCATAGACTTCCAGCCAGGCATGTTCGGAACGAAAAGTAGACGGATAGTTGTTAACGGCCGGTCTTAAACCCCAAGGGCTTTTCCATAGAACGTCCATATTCTGAGGTTTGTAGATCAACTGGTAGATATCAGCCCCTTTGTCAACCAGTACTGTCGCGCTCAGAAATTCATTTTCCAGGCGAATAGCCCGGTTTGAACGAGGAAGCATCACTTCTTCGGCGAAACAACTACCGGAAAAGGATGCATCATTAGACTTCATACTGCTTGCTCCGCACCAACCATTAAACCAACAATTTCATTGACGTGGGTTTCCGAGGTGACTCGCTCACCTACCTTACGTCCCCGGCGCATTACCACAATCCGGTCGGCTACCGCAAAGACATCCTGCATGTTATGGCTGATAATAATGACAGGGACGCCACGATCACGCAAGGTACGAACCAGTTCCAGTACCTTGCGCTGTTCCGGCACGCCAAGAGCAGCGGTTGGTTCGTCCATTATCATCAAACGAGCATTCCAGTAGACCGCCCGGGCAATAGAAACGGCCTGGCGTTGCCCGCCGGACATCTGCCGGATAGGACGTCGTAGGTTTGGTATGATTATGTCAAGTTGATCAAGAATCTGCTGGGACTCTTTCAGCATGTAATTGCGATCCACCCGGTTAAGGATACCAAGCTGGCGTTTAATCGGTTCTCTTCCCAGGAAGATATTAGCAGTAGCATCAAGATTTTCACAAAGGGCCAAATCCTGGTAAATCGTCTCAATACCCTGGTGGCGCGCTTCCATGGGAGATGAAAAGTTAACCTCTTTACCCTGGAAAAGCATCTGGCCGTTATCCGGTTTGTAGACACCTGAAATCATCTTTATCAGGGTTGACTTCCCGGCCCCGTTGTCACCGAGCAAGCCAACCACTTCACCGGGACTGATTTGCAGGCTTACCTGATCGACAGCCGTCAGGCCGCCAAAGTGTTTGGAAACATCTCGCAAAACTAAAATCGGCTCATTCGCGCTAGTCATGACTCTTCCTCTATTCCCTGTTGCTCATCACCCGGGCGCGGGCCTGATCTACCAGTACGGCCAGGATAATTACCACGCCGATGGCTACAAACTGCCAGAACGGGTTGATACCCAGGATAACCAGGCCGTTCTGAATTATGGCGATAATCAAAGCGCCGATCAGAGTACCTATAATCGTTCCCTCGCCGCCAAAAAGACTGGCTCCGCCGATCACGACCGCCGCGATTGAGTCGAGGAGTAGCGAGTCACCGGCATTGGCCGCCCCGTTGGTGAAGCGGAAGGTATAGAGTACTCCGGCTAAAGCCGCCAGCAGAGCGGAAAGCATATAAACATAGACGGTATGGCGTACCACCGGAATACCGGCCCGTAAAGAAGCTTCGTAATTTCCGCCTACAGCGTAAGTATGCTGTCCAAACTTGGTCTGGCTCAGAACCCAGTGGCAAATCAGCACCAGCACGAGCATAATAGTGAGCGGATGGGGCAGAATACTGGTTACCTCTCGCAGTTGGGTACCCTGTAACCCGGTAGGTAAACTCCAGAAGTTGATACCGGTGTTTGGATGGTAGTAAACCAGGTAACCGTTACCAATCTGGCCCATATCTTTAATCTGAACGCTGACCGGTTGACCGCCGGACAGAATAAAACCTACGCCACGGGCAATCCCATACATGCCCAGCGTAACAATAAAGGGCGGCACTTTCAGCCGGGCAATAATGATCCCGTTAATAAAACCGGCAATCAGACCGGCTATCGAACCCGAAACTACCCCCATTAATGCCACTACCGCCAGCGGCAAACCCTCCCCATAGTTGGTCATTACCAGAGCCGCCACGACCGTGGCGAGGCCCATTACGTAGCCGGTAGAAAGATCAATTCCACCGGAGATAATGACGAAAGTTTGACCCAGCGCCATTATCAAAACGATGGCCATATTAGCGCCGATATTCTGGAAATTAAGCAGGCTAAAAAAGCCCTGACCGAAGATGGAGAATATGACAATTAAGACCAGCAAAAAGAGCCAGGCCCATAACTGGCCGATTACTTCAAGCGGGCGGAGCGCCTGACGAGCGGGCCTTTTCGCAATATTTACTTCGTCTACTTTCATGATTGCCCTGAAAATGAGCAGGCAGGGTTAAGCCTGCGCTCTCACCCTGCCTGTCTTAATATGATTTTTTAGCTGCTCTTGTAAATGGCGTTCTGCGCTTCGGGAGTATCTACATTAGTCTTATCAATAACGACATAACCGGTAGGTACTCTCTTCTTAAGGCTGCTGGTGTCGCCTTTGAGCGCTTTTACAGCGTAATCAACGGCGGTGCTGCCCATTTCAGACGGTTTCTGGGCGATAACGAGGTCAACCACACCATCGCGCAAGTCTTTGATGGCCTGCTCCGGCGCGTCAAAGTTAGCAATCTTGATAGCGCCAGTCTTATTGACGTTCTTGACCGCCTGGGCGGCGCCTTCCGCGCTAAAGAGGTTGCAGCCAAAGATACCGGCCAGGTCCGGCGTGCGCTGTAAGACGGCAGCGGTTTGTTCAGCTGCTTTAGCCGCGCTATCACCGTTGTAGTCAACACCCGCCAGGGTTACTGCGCCACCGGAAGCGTTGATAGCATCTTTACAGCCCTGCTCACGCTGGTCAGTGGTGCTGATACCCGGTTTGACGTTCTGAATATAGAGCTTGCCCTTACCGCCAATCGCTTTGATCAAAGCGTCACCGGCAATCTTGCCGCCCTGGACGTTATCGGAGCCGATGTAGGAAAGAGGGAAAGTAACGGGGCCTTTTTCGTAGTCGCCATCACCGATGAAAGTATCAACCGAAATAACTTTAATACCGGCATCGTTGGCACGTTTAAGAGGGGCAATCATGGCCTGCTTGTCGCAAGCGGCAATAATCAGAGCATTGATGCCGCGCGCAATCAGGGCATCGACAATCGGGGTCTGTAGTACAGCATCGAACTGAGCCGGTCCATCCACAATCAGGTCCACTCCCAGTTCCTGCGCTTTAGCCCGGGCGCCTTTTTCCATTGTGACATAGAAAGGATCACCTTTGACGCCCTGGACCAGGGCAATCGTCATCTTTCCGCCGGTGGAACCACTCGCGGCAGTGGTAGCAGAAGCGGTAGTAGCTGCCGCTGTAGTAGCGGCGGCAGTGGTAGCCGCAGCCGTAGTTGCAGCGGCAGTGGTGGCTGCCGCCGTAGTAGCTGCCGCTGTAGTGGCGGCGGCGGTGGTGGCAGCAGCGGTAGTCGCAGCGGGGGCAGATGTAGCGGTATTATCGCCGCAGGCTACCAGGAAAGCGGAACCGGCTAAACCCGCCGCCCCAATCAGGAAATTACGGCGGCTAATTTTTTTTCGGTCGTTCATCTCGCCATCAATCATTTCTTGGCTCCTCCTCATTGAACATCAGGTAAATAGCAACCTTGCTAGAAAACCCAGAAGCTAGCATGGCAAACAATCGCTCGATAGTTAAAGAAACAGTTATACAACTCTCGCCACAACTCTTTTCCAGCTCGCGTTCTTCTATCTTAGTAGAACCGGCTATTAAGAGCTTCAGTAAACAAGAAAGTAACTGAAAACAATCGTTGCTATAGCTATAGATTGCAGCTAGGACGTAGATTAAGATCTTGATTCAGTTTTAATAGGAATTGGAATAAACCCTACTGGCATTGCTGCCAGCGATACTTTGGTTATAGTTAGGAAGTGAAGCATTAGAATAATCAAAAAGCTGTAAACATTATAAGTCATTATGACTGACAAAGTCAATAGGAATTTAAATCAACTCTTTTGAAAACGAACTACTAGCATTCTAATCTGGAATAGATTATAATATGCTAAACTCATGTTATGGTAACAAGAGATAGAGCAGTAACGATTCCGGTTAGACCTGCAAGCAACTTAGAAAGAACCAGGAGGCGGCGCAATGGCGGCCATCAAGGACGTGCTAAACAAGTTCCGGGCAGTTAACAGTGTTGACATAGCAGTGATTGTCAATAGCGACGGCATGCAAATAGAGAGTTTCAGCCGTGGCAATCTCGATGTAGATGAAGTTTGCGCGGTAGCCAGCACCGGGTTACAGCTAAGCGATGCCCTGGGCGGCGCTACTGCCCGGGGTGAAACTCGTCAGGCGGTAATGGAATATGCCGGAGGGGCCATCGTCCTTGAACCACTGACCGAAGATGCCATGATGGTAGTCGTTTCAACCGATCCAAACAGCATCGGAAAGATTCGTTACCTCAGCAAACGTTACCGCCAGGAAATCCTGTCCGCGCTAAACGGAGCTTAGGATAAGACGTACTATTCTCAGTTGCGGACTTCTTGACTATTGGTTATTCAATAGTTATGGTGTATAATTAGTTTGCACTTTACGGGCAAATTCTTGTTTGTGCCTGTAAACAAGGCCCTCAAACCATTCTTCGGTTAGTTCTATGATATAACCGGCTTGCATTCAGAGCAGGTAGGGATAATTGGGGCAGCCAGCCGAGATAGGGCCTGCTGCGTAGTGGTAAGGTATGTTGCTTCTCTAGCAGCTAATTTTGTTGCAGTTACAATTTACTTAGCCAAAGTAATCTTTTTCGTAATCATTTTTTGCTAAATATAAACTAGCACTAGCGCAACACGTCCCGTGCATCTAGTCTATTTCGTTGAAAAAAGCGGGACAGGAGGAAAAGGTTTTATGGACCCTCAATTGACCAGTCTGGTTGTTTCTGCCTCCGAAACGTCGAACATTGAAGAAACCCTGGATCGCCTGGTCGCCGAAACCGGGGCCAATTACTCGATGCTGCTGGATAAAAGCGGTCAGGTAATTGCCTGGTCCGGGGATACTGACCGGCAGGATATTACTGCGCTGGGAGCATTACTGGCAGGTACCTTCGCCAGCTCTCGGGAAGTAGCGCGCCTGTTGAAAGAAAAAGATTTCCGGGTGCTTTTCCAGCAGGGTGTTCGCGAGAACATCTTTACCGAGTTAATCACCGAGCAGTGGATGCTTGTGGTAATGTTCGACAAACGCACTCATATTGGACTGGTTAAAGTCTTAAGCAAAAGAGCTACCGATGAACTTTCTTCGATTCTGGAGCGAGTAAAATTAGAGAGCCGGGCCAAAGATCAGGTCATCAGCACTTCTTTCCGTACCAGCGTGGAAGATACAATTGACCTGCTCTTCAAGGATTAAACTAGCTCACCTTACTTAACCTGGTTAAATTCGTGGTACGCTGAAATATTAACTAAACTAACTTAGGCTAACATATATTCCTGATGAAGCTTAAGAATTGGTGGTGACAAGATGGCTCTTATTAACGTTGCAGCTCGTGAAATCCATTGTAAGATCGTCTACTATGGACCGGGCCTCTGTGGTAAAACAACTAACTTAAAGTATATTCACCACGCGGTGCCGGGCCATGCTAAAGGCGACTTACTTTCGATTGCCACCGAAACGGAACGTACGCTCTTTTTCGACTTTTTGCCGCTCGACCTCGGACAGGTCCACGGCTTTCAGACTCGCTTCCACCTCTATACTGTACCTGGTCAGGTGCTGTACGAACGCACCCGTGTAGCCGTATTAAATGGAGCCGATGGCGTAGTCTTTGTCGCTGATAGTCAGCCCAACAAGCTTCGCGAGGACGTGCAAAGCTTGCAAGAACTGGCTCGCAATATTCAAGCGCAAGGTAAGAAATTTGTCGAGTTCCCGCTGGTGCTTCAGTACAACAAACGTGATGTACCCAACGCGATACCGGTTGAACAAATGGATTATTACCTGAACTCCCAGCTTAAAGTGCCGCGTTTCCCGGCTATCGCCAGTAAAGGCGACGGTGTTTTTGATACACTCAAAGCTATCAGTAAGCTTGTTATCAGCAAACTCTAGTCCAACTATTCGATCAAGTAATCTTTTCTGCTCAAGTAGCACAACATTTACCGCTACCTCAAGTAGAAATCAACTAACAACAAAAAGCTTATGCCGGCGCACCGCTAACGGTAGCGCCCGGTAGAGATTCGGGAACGCTTTATGGCTCTGGAAGGCCCTCTTCAGGAGTTTTCAATAAACGATATAATTTCACTGGTAAGCCTGGGAAAACAGTCTGGTGCGGCTGAAATTGAAGGCCCCATTAACGGTCAACCTGCCAGTGGTCGTTTGTTTTTTAGAGGTGGCAATGTTTGCCACGCTATCCTGCTCGATTTACCACCATTAGAGGCAGCCTTAACCTTCTTTGTTATGGAAGAAGGTTATTTTAGATTCTTACAGGGTGTTATGCCCGAGCGAGAAGACCTGCGCATCTCCAATGAAATGCTTATTATGCAGGGGATTAATCGCACCGATCAGTGGAAAGAGATTAAATCGCTGGTGCAGTCGAATGATGTGCCGGTACTGGTAGAGAATCCGCAAGGCCTGGGAGCGGGAGTAAATCTTAAAGCGGATGACTGGCGGCTTTTAACCTTGATTAGCGGGCAGGATGATGTAGCTATGCTTGCGCGTAAAACCGGCCTGGGTGATTTTCGCACCAAGTTAACCGTAGCGAACTTGCTTAAATCCGGCCTGATTGAGAAAAAAGCCCGTAACCTGAAGTACGTGCTTTACGCCGAACTCGACCAGATTGCGATCAGTCAGCTTGGGCAACCTGCCAAAGCCTTGCTGGATCAATCTTACCAGCGCCTGGGGTTAATGGTGGAAGATGATATCAGTTTTGAGCAAGCTCTGGATGTGGTAAATAACTTTCGTAAACTGGCCGCGTTACTGGTTGGCCCCGGGCGCTCGGAAAAGCTGGCAGAACAAATGCGAGAGCGCGTGCGAACAATCTACCAGCGTCAGTAGAGCGGTCAAACGCCGGAACTCGGCAGCTTAGCTGCCAGGGCTAAAATCGCTTATTTATCGTGCAAGAACCAGCAGCTATCATTTTCAGTATCTTTTCAAAAGTTACCGTTCAGGCAACCAAGGAGTCCTGAAGAATGAGTCTTAATTCGATGCAACAAGTCAAAATCCTTAATAAACCCAGGCCCTCTCGCTTACTTATTGTAGTGAGTTTCTTGCTGCTTGGGCTACTCCTAGCCGCCTGTGGTGAGCTTACCCCTAACGGTCAAACTGAACAACTCCTCATTAATGAGGTCTTCACCGGCTCAAGCACCAATCCCAGTGAGGTGCAGTGGATCGAGGTATTGAACAATACCAACAATGACCTGCAACTTAGCGGCTATAAAATCTCTACTATGCAGGGAGATATTGACCTGGGCGATATCAGCGCTAATTCTTCTTATAAAGGTCTTCTTAAAAAAGGAGCCTTGCTGGTAGTTTCCAACTATCCTCAGATCATAAACGACAACCTGTTCAAGTTAATCTCTGATACAGCGGTTACCAAAGAGGAAAAAGATAGCCTGAAGCGCCCTCCCATGCCGCTTGAAGAAAATAAAGTTCTTGGTAAGCTCGATCCCGGCAAAGATATAATTGTGCTGCATGGCCCAACCGGAGCGGTTATAGACCAGGCGGGTTGGGGTAACCTGGATCAGAACGCCATCAAGAGTATGGGGGTCACTTCGGATATTAATACTCATCTACCAGCGCCTGATACCGATACCAAATCGCTGGGTCGCACCGCTTTCTCAGGTCAGAGAGATCCGACTGATCCGGGGGCTATAAACCCGGGCGAATTTACGCTGCACAATACTCCCACACCCGGCCTTAATAGTACACCCAGGACGGCGGCTTCCAAAAATCTGGTCTTTACCAACGTTACCGACTTTATAGCTACGCTGGGAGGCGTGTTGCTATGGCTGGCCTTCATCATGATAGCGCTGATTGCCAAACGCTTCGAAACTCTGGCTGAGCAGAAAACCTACTGGCAGTATCTGATGGTTGCCCCTGCCGGTATTTTGATCTATATCATCATTCAGGTCGCCAACTTCATTATCTTCGGCAGATTGACCGATGCCTGGAGTTGGCCCGCCTTCCTGGCCCTGTTCATTTCCGGTGTAGCCTGCGTCTACGTGGTCAACATCTTCCGGTTAATTGCCAAGAATATCCTGGAAGCCGAATAAGGGTAATGGTTAGGAGCAAATAAAACTATGGTAATTGGAGATTACTATTTCAGTCCGTTAACTAATTCTCCAGCGCTGTTCCTGGACATCGGCTTTGTGCTGCTGGCCCTGGCGCTTTTCTGGTTCGCCCGCATCCTGGGTGAGCTACTGGAAATCATTCAGAAGCCCCCGCTGGAAAACATGGTGCGCGTAGCAGGCTGGTTACTCATCTTAACCTTCTCTCTGCCGCACTATTTCACCCGCGCCATCGTCTACCCCAACCTGACAGCCGACCAGAACATGTGGACGCTGCTCTACATTTTGAGGACTGTATCCAGCGTTGGAGCGCTGATTGCTGCGATACTGGCGCTGGTACCGGTCTATCTGTACTGGAGATGGACCAGCAAATAAACTAAAAGCATAAAAAGAGCCGGTTTTGACCGGCTTCTTTTTATTTGGTCTGGGACTCAGAGTTTTCTGCCAGTTCTTCGTCTGCTACTTCTTCAAACTCATGAGGCCCACCTATTTGATGGTTAACCGCTTCCAGTAGCTCGTCAATTTCAAATGGTTTCGGTACTATCAATACTCCCTTTGAAGCCAGATGCCCCTCCATTTCCATTGCGGTCTTTACGCTGGTTGTACAAAGAATGAGAGGTATATTGGCCAGGTCGCTGGACATTTTCATTTTTTGCAAAAATTGCCAGGCCTGTTTTTCGGCGGTAGGGGGGTGGTCGCTAATAATTAAATCAGGCTTAACCTTCCTTACAAGTTCTAATTCGCGGGTAGTGTAGGAATGCAAAGACACCGCGTACCCCTCAGTACTTAAGATCTCTTCAAATAACTGCAATATTTCCTGAGTATCGTTTATAACCATTATAAGCTTAGGCTTCTTCATCACAAGGCCGGCCCCTTTCCAGTTCAAAGTTCAAAATTTTACCGGTTCTGCTGTTACTCTCTCTTTTTTTGAAGTTAATAAAGCAAAAGCTGTACCAATAGTTAAAAACATTTAAAAGTTTTTGTTTGTGCAAAGTGTCTAATTTTATGCTTGCTTAGTTGTGCCGTTGGTCTATTGCGCCCGCTTTCAGCGCAGTGCTATACTTGCGTGCAGCAATATGTACGTGCAGTTTGCACAAGCTAAAGCGACCACTGTTCGAAACTATAATACAAAAGGAAAAGTATGGGCAAGAGTGAGTTGGAAAATGAGCGTAACTCCAACGCCAGTAATTCCTCCACTGAAGCAAAAGAAAAGAACCCCACCAGCAAAAGAGTGCCTGATTTAATAGCACGAGTGGAAGAGGAAAGCGTCCGCTTTATAGATTTACAGTTCACCGATATCTTTGGAGGCATAAAAAGTGTTACGATACCGGCTAAACAGCTACCTTCAGCCATGGAAAACGGTGTCTGGTTCGATGGATCAGCCATTGAAGGTTTCGCTCGGGTAGCCGAGAATGATATGTATCTGGTACCGGACCCCTCCACTTTTACCGTGGTACCCTGGACCGAAGGAGAAGATAAAACCGCTCGCGTGATTTGCTGGGTTTATACGCCTCGCGGTGAGCGCTTCACCGGAGATCCCCGCTATGCCCTTGACCGGGTGCTAAAAGAAGCCGCCGGATTAGGTTACCAGTATAATGCCGGGCCCGAACTTGAATTTTTCCTTTTTAATAACAACCATCCCCTATCGGCTCTCGCCTTGGCTGAAGATGATCGCTCCAGTTATTTCGATCACTCCTCTGACAGCGCTACTATGATTAAAAGACAGGCCGCTCGTGCCCTGGAAAGCATGGGGGTCGAATTTGAGAGTTTTCATCATGAAGTTGCGCCAGGACAGCATGAAATAGATCTGGAAGTGGGGCCGGCTTTACTTACTGCCGATAACGTAATGACTGCCAAGTATGTGCTGAGAGCTATTGCCAAGCAAAACGGCATGAAGGCCACCTTTATGCCCAAACCCCTTTTCGGAGTGCCGGGTTCGGGCATGCACACTCACCAGAGCCTGACCTTTTCCGGAGACAGTAAAAGCGGCATCCGTAACGGCCAGGAAAAAATGGTACCAAGTACTTCCGCGCCGGGCGAAAACGCTTTTACCAGTATGAGTGACCAGTACAACCTTTCGGCGATGGCCCGTCACTTTATTGCAGGGCAGTTGTATCACGCCAAAGCCATGACTATTATCCTGGCTCCCATAATCAATTCTTATAAACGATTGGTAGCAGGGTATGAAGCGCCCGTCTACATAAGCTGGGCGAGAGTAAACCGGGGCGCTTTAATTCGTGTTCCGCATAGCGGACCCGGCACCAACCAGCGTTACGCCGCGCGCCTGGAGCTACGCTGCCCCGACCCTTCCTGTAATCCGTACCTGGCTTTCGCGGTAATGTTAAAAGCGGGCCTGGACGGGATCAAACGAAAATTGCCGCTGCCAGAACCAATCGAAGAAAGTATTTTCCAGTTTGATGCAACGGAGTTGCGGCGCCGCTCAATCGAAACTTTGCCTTCCACCATGCGAGAAGCTATTGATGAATTGAACAAAGACGACGTTATACAGGAAGCGCTTGGCGACGTAATTTACGAAAATTTTGTTGAAGCGAAGCTAGAAGAATGGAGCGAATATCGCCGTCACGTCAGCCCCTGGGAAGTAGAACGCTACCTGGATAACAGTTAGCATCAGGCTTGTAACGCCGGAAATTTATTCACCTATAAAATTCACTGTATTAGAAGTTCACACATGATAACTGTACAGGAACTACAACAGCATATTATGCCTGCCGGAACTCGCTTTGTGGCAGGAAAAAATGGCCTTCACCGCGAGGTTAGCTGGGTGGTGGTCAGCCGTAGTCGCCCACCTATTTTTGAAAACTTAAAGGGCAACGAGCTGGTCCTGATCTCCATGCGGGCCTTAAGGGCGTTAGACGAGGAATTTCCGCTCTCTCGCCTGTTCAGTTATCTTTCGGAAATGAGCGTTTCAGCGGCTGCCGTTCTGGGAGAAGTAAATGACATCGGCGTTGAGACCGCCGATGAACTTGACCTGCCGCTCTTCGTTTTACCGGAAGGCATCAGTCTGCCGGAACTTGAGCGCACTATCACCAAGTACATTGCCGATAATAACCAGCAGATTCAGCAATGGAACCAGGATGTCTACCGCCAGTTCACGGAACTGGCAATTGAAGGTAAAGGCCTGGCTTCTATTGCTGAGTTATTGTGCAGATTAACCGCCAGAGCCGTGATTGTAGAAGACGCCAATTTCCGTCTGCGCGTGCGCTACCTGCCAGAGTCCACCGAAGCGCAAGCCAGCCCGGTAACGCTAGCAAGTTCGCGCGGACGGGTGTTACTGACCAGCGGCATACCGGGAAATTTCATCGCGGTACAGACCCCGCCCGGTCACGATGGGCTTAATTCCGTTTTACGAGAAAATTCGAATCTACTCCGAGAGTGGTTGCATAACAAAGAGCTTAGAGCCAGTGACCCGCCCCTGCATGTTTTTGAGGCGGACGGCCATTTGAGCCAGCTTGTGGCGCCGATTATAGCTCAAAGCACCATATCAGGATATGTCTCTTTAATCGGGTCAGATTTTGACCGCAAGCAACGGGTGGCGCTTGCCCGCGCCGCCAGTGCCCTCGCCATCGAACGTGCCCGCGAAATTGCCGTAAGCCAGGTCGAAGACCGCTTTCAAGCGAACGTACTGGATGAACTACTGGACGGAACCTACAGCAATCCTGAAGCAGTGATAGACCGGGCTAAAAGGCTTGGATATAACTTGCAATTGCCTTATTGGATAGTGGCTTTTGCCTTGCGCCAGCAAGAACGCAATCTGCACAAAAAACCCCTGACGATTGTGCTAGATGGTCGTGAACTGGAATTAGATATGCCGGTTAGCGAGAGTATGGGCCGGGAGATGCAAAGGCTGGTGGAACAGGAGTCGACGCGCCGCCAGATCACTACCATCACGCGGGTGCGCGACGACCGCTTTGTGGTGCTGTTTGCTAATTCTAACGGCAAGGACTTTCCCGGACCAGTGGATGCCAAAAAGATTGCCCGTATTTTTCAAGAACGGATTGCCGCACACTTCGGGGATATCAGCGTCTCGGGCGGACTTGGACGGCGCTTTGATGAAGGCGTAGAAGGACTTTCTAAAGAAAGTATCGAGGCCGAAAAAGCGGTCACGATGGGCCTGCGCCTTTTTGGGCCAGGTCAATTGACTTACTTTGGCGACCTGGGCGTATATCGCCTGTTGCTCTCAATCGGCGCTACCAAAGAACTGCGCGATTTTTACAACGAAGTGCTGGGCCGCCTGATCGAGCATGATGCGCACAATGGCGGCGAGTTACTCAAAACCCTCGAAGCTTACTTTCGTTATCATGGTAGTCCCAGCGAAATGGCGCGTGGCATGACGCTTCACCGCAATACCTTACTTTACCGCCTCCGGCGCATTGAGGATATTACCGGTTTAGATCTCGAAGATGCTGAAACAGGTCTGGCCCTGCACCTGGCCTTACGCATTGGCGAAGTGCTGGGCGAAAACCGCTGGGGAACGCCTGTGGCCGGATAGCCTGCATATTTCTAATAAAATTGCGCCGCTAATACCAATGGTGTAAAATTATCAGGCCTTACTAATATAAAGATAGTCTATCAGGACTAACTGATAATATCGCGGTATAGCGAACAGCTAGAAGGATTCCCAGGATAAAAGCTGCGGAATCATTTTAATTTAAGGAGGAATTACGTGCGTATTCGAGTTGAAAGCAAACTACCGGAGGGACTGGATGCCGTGGTAGTAGCGCGCTTCAGCGGTAGCGAAGAAGTTCCGGCAGGATTAGACCAGGCTGTGACCGGGCTGCTCGGCAAAGTAAAAGAAATCGGCGGCGCAGAAAAGTTTCTTGAAACAGAAAATATCCTTTTAACAGATAGCACTACGGCTAAACGCCTGGTAGTAATGGGCGCCGGCAAGCAGGAAGATTTTGACGTAATGAAGGCCCGCCAACTGGCTGGTACTGCTGCCCGCAGCCTGCGCAAAAAAGGCGCTCAGAAATTGGGCTTTGTCTTCCCGGCAGGAGAGAAAGGCCCGGACTACTTCCAGGCTTATGCTGAAGGCGTGGTACTCAGCACTTTTGAACCCGGTTTTTACCATACCGGAGAAAACAAAGATACTAAAGTGCTTGAAGATGTGGTTTTTCTGTCCGCCAGTAGCGATGCCACCCTTAAAGATCGGGTAGAGCGCGGCGTGGTAGTAGCCGAAGGCCAGAACTTTGCCCGTACCCTGGCAAACGAGCCGCCCAATAATATGTACCCGGCCCGCCTGGCGGAAGAGGCCGAAAAAATGTCTAAAGAAGTCGGTCTGGATTTCCACGTACTGGATGAAAAGCAACTGGAAGAAGGCGGCTTTAAAGCTATCCTGGCAGTCGGGCAGGGCAGCATTCACCCGCCCCGCATGATTGTGATGAAATACAACGGCGCGGGCGATGCTCCTTACATCGGCGTAGTCGGTAAGGGTATTACCTTCGATAGCGGCGGTATCAGCATCAAACCGGCCGAAAGTATGGATCAGATGAAATTCGACATGAGCGGCGGCGCCTGGACCATCGGCACTATGCGCATCCTGGCCCAGCTTAAACCGAAAATCAACGTGATCGGGGTGGTTGCGGCGGCTGAAAACTTGCCGAGCGGCAGCGCTTACCGACCGGGCGACGTGGTGGGCAGCCTTGAAGGTAAAACCATCGAGGTGCTGAACACCGATGCCGAAGGCCGCATTGTGCTGGCGGACGGTCTGGCCTACGCTCGCAAACTGGGCGCCACTCGCCTGATTGATATGGCGACTCTAACCGGTGCGGCAGTGGTGGCGGTCGGACACGTGGCTACGGCTGTCTTCACCTCCGACCAGGCCTGGACGGACAAATTCCTCCAGATTGCCCGCGAGGACGGCGAGCGTGCCTGGCAGTTACCACTCTTCCCGGAATATACCGAGCAGATTAGAGGCACCACCGGTGACCTGCTCAATACCGGCGGACGCTGGGGCGGCGCCAGCACGGCGGCAGCCTTCCTTAAAGAGTTTACCGGTGGCGTACCCTGGATTCACCTGGATATTGCCGGGACGGCTCACCCTGAAAGCGAAAAGCCTTATATCGCCAAAGGTTCCTCCGGCCAGATCATTCGCACTTTGGTTGACTTCCTGATTGATACGGGCGAAAACGCTGCCTAGCCTTCACGCTTTTAACTAAACAGGTTAACTAAAAATCCCTCTGAGTGCTCAGAGGGATTTTTGTTTATGTTCTACTACTTGCTTATCTACTACTTCTTGTAAGGCGGTACGTTTGGCCCGACTCTCTGCCATAACTGGATTTCACGGGTTGCCTTGTTATCGCGGTCACGCTGACCCTGCACCACCACTTTATCCACCAGCTTGAAGTCAGGATTGTTGCGCAGCCAGTCAATCGGGCGCGGCCAGGTTTTAGGGTCATCAGAATTGCTCAAAGCCCGGCCATTTTCGGTCAT
>DATAKM010000057.1:0-23636 GCA_036261665.1 Chloroflexia bacterium | reverse complement strand
TTGCCTGCGCCGTTAGGGCCCAGAAAGCCGAATATCTCATTCGAGTAGATCTCTAAGTCCAGTTCGATAATACCCCGGCTGCGCCCGTAATTTTTAGTAATTTTCTCAGTTTTAATGGCAATTCTGCCGGTATTTTTAGGGCTTTCGCTGAGAGGCGCCGAACTCTTCTGATCTAGAACAGTCATATTAATCTCACCTCCAACCTGTATAAACCGATCAATTTTTGTCGAGAGAGGGAAATAGAAGATGGGTTGAGTGGGTAGTAAAACTTGACAGGCTTCACTCTTCTTTAAAAGTCTAGCACTTAAAGGTAAACGCGAAGGTAATAACAGGTAACAACCACGAAAAAGATCAGTTATGAGAGGCTGGCGAAGATTTGGATTTTTCACAAGAGGGAGGAGTGGCAAGCGAGCGTTACAAAAGGCCCGGCTATCACGCATTTTGCTGCGAATAGCCGGGCTAAAGGATGGGACTGAGTCTTTACTTACCGCTTGGGATCGTCTGTTGTGGCGCAAAATCGAAGCTCTTCTCGGCCTCATCCACGATCATACGGGCGATAACCAGAGAAGAAGTAGCCGCCGGTGAAGGGGCATTCTGAACGTGCGCTACATGTTCGCCGTGTTTGATCAGGAAGTCGTCAACCAGGCGACCCTCTGCATCGAGTGCCTGGGCGCGGACGCCGCTTGGCCCTGGCAAGAGGTCGCTGGCTTTCAACTCAGGCATATAGCGCTGCAAGGACTTGACATAACCTCCCTTGTAGTAGTCCCGGTACATCTCGCCCATACCGGTTTTCCAGTATTTGCGAGCCAGCCTGAGAAAACCGCTATAACTCAAGGCTTCCAGCAGTTCACCGGGCTTAATTTTCCAGCGAGTATAGCCTTCCCTGGCAAAAGCCAGCACTGCGTTCGGTCCTGCCCAGACTTCTCCATCAATCCGTTTGGTGAAATGCACACCCAGGAAGGGGAATTCCGGGTCTGGCACAGGGTAGATTAGCGACTTTACCATATAGCGTTTCTCGGGCCGCAAGACGTAGTAATCGCCTCGGAAAGGCACAATTTTAACCTCGCTCTTTTTGCCGCTCATTTCGGCCAGTTTATCGGAGTAAAGACCGCCGCAGGTCAGGACGAAACCGGCTTCCAGTTCACCCTGGACTCCTCCCTCATACTCCATCTGCACGGCAGTTTGTTTGCCGCGCGTAATGAAGTCCTTGACCATGCACCCGGTCACGATCTCACCGCCCATATCGAGCACATCCTGGGCGTAGGACAGGGCAACTTTTTTATAGTCAATGATGCCGGTATTTGGCGAATGAATAGCCTTGATGCCCGCCGCGAAAGGTTCAATTTCCCGCAGGCGTTCCGGCCCGACCATTTCAAGCCCCTGTACCCCGTTGGTAACTCCTCTGCGGTAAAGTTCTTCCAGGCGAGGCAACTCACTCTCATCCAGGGCTACGATCAGTTTGCCGCACAGCTCGAAGGGGATGCCTTTTTCTTTAGCATAATTGATTACTTCGTCATGACCGGCCACACAGGCTCTGGCTTTGAGTGAACCGGGCGCATAGTAAATGCCCGTATGGATCACTCCGCTATTATGGCCGGACTGGTGCCCTGCCAGGGAACTCTCTTTTTCCAGCACAATCAGGTTCAGGCCAGGATGGCGAATAAGCATTTCTCGGGCGCTGGCCAGTCCGACAATGCCTCCTCCGACCACAACTAAATCATACCTTCTGGCAGAGGGCCGGGATTTTGTAGTAAGATTTTCGCTCATAAGGTAAAACTCCTTGCAAATGCTTGTGGATTGTAGCCGGACCGCGTGGAATGGGGTAACTACCGGCGGTAGGCCTGGACGATGCGTGCAAATCCCATCAGGGAGGACAGGGCGATTATAAAAGTGCTGTTACTATTACCGGGCTTTCCTGCTAAAAGAAAAGCTGAAAGAATTTTAATACTATTATACACCAGTATTTAAGAATTGTCGCATTTTTGGTAGAGAAATTTCACGATATTGTTATCTTTTGTACTATCTTAGCGGTAAGGATTTCAGCGGGTTGCACCCACTTTTAAAGTATGCTACCCTTGCATGGCAGTAGAAATATTTCGGCAGGAATAAATCCAATTACACTACCAGAGGTGGCGAAATGCGTAGCGAAGCGGAATTGCAAACACGGCTTCGAGAAGCGGTCGAAGCGCGGCGACAGCTTTGGAAAGATGAGCAGAAGGCCAAGAAAGAAAAAGACGAGCAGTTGATGGAAGAACTGGCCGAAGAAATTTCCAATATTAGCGGGGTTATTACCACTCTTGAATGGGTACTGCAAACCGGCGCGGCCCCCGAGTATGAGTGATATCTGATTCTGCACCCGTAAAGAAAGCTGTTACGTTATGATGGAGCTTGTACTGGGGATTTGTGCAGTTTTATCTGTTGTAGTTTTAATCTTAACCTTTTCCAAGCGATCTTCAGCTTTAGACCAAAAATTTAGCGTCATTTTCTTTGTTGTCTTGCTAACAGGTTTATTTTCTTCGAGACTTTTTAACCTGGACCCTCAAATACAAATAGTCTGGTCTTTTACCGGATTAATTCTGTTTGTGGTAACAGGATTGCTAATTCTATCGAAAAGGCACAGCCATTAAGCCACGTAAAAACATAAAGTAAAATGTTTTACTTAGGCTATTTGGCGGATTTGTAGCCTTTTGAAAGTCGCTATAATTCAGGGATAGCGGCTTTTTTTATTTTATATGCTCGCAAGAGGAGTTTTATCAGGTTGCGCACTATAGATGAAGTGATGACTTACGGCTCGGAGGATAGCGACAGGTCAGTTAATTTTTCACCTTTAACTGAGATTTCCCTCAATACCTCAACTGATAGCCTGGCGGCGTTAGAACCGGCCCGTTCTCAGGCGGTTCAGAGCGGGTTCCGCCGGGCAGATGCCCTGGTGTTTCTGTGTGTCTGTATATGGGCTTTCAATGTACCGCTGGTTAAAGCTTGCCTGCAATACTTTGAACCGCTCGAAATTTCAGTCATTCGCTTTCTAGTTGGCGGACTTCTCTTTGTGGTTTTTGTGCGTTTGAGAGAGGGTTCCCTGGCGGTTGAGAAGCGTCACATACCGTTGATGGCGGGCGCGGCCCTGATGGGAATCTTCTTCAACCAGGTCTTCTTCGTCTATGCCCTCAAAAATACTACCTCTTCTGAAGTATCCCTGTTGATGGCGGGCGCTCCTACCTTCGCTACCCTGCTGGCGTGGCTTTTCGGTCAGGAGAAAATTCGCCTGAACTACTGGCTAAGCCTTCCGGTGGCTATCGCCGGGGTTGGCCTGATTATCCTGACTACGCCCGGCGCGCAAATTGGCGGTGGTCTTTTTGGCGACATCCTGGCTGTTTTTACGGCGGCAAGCTGGGGCGCTTATACCGTTATGATCCGGCCCTTGCTCAAGCACTATTCCGCCGCCAGGGTAAGCGCCTATGTCCTCTTGATCGGCGCGATTATGCTTCTGCCTTTTGGAGCAGGCCAGTTCGACTGGGCGCGCATTGCCACGGTGCCGGGTAATATCTGGCTGGCTTTAACCTATTCGGGCCTGGGCGCCGTAGTGATAACCAACCTGCTCTGGTTTACCGGGGTAAAAGAACTGGGAGCTCCTCGCACCGCTTTTTATGCTTACCTGCAACCCTTTGTCGGGGTCTTTGCCGCCTTTTTAATCCTGGGCGAAACGATTGTGCCCTGGCAGATTGCGGGTGGCCTGCTGGTAGTGGTCAGTATGGTGCTTTACCGGATACGGCTGGATAAGCTCAAGCTCAGGAAATAAGAATTCGACTGCTTATAAAAAGAGCCGGAAAAGATATCTTTTCCGGCTTTCGTTTTTAAAGTAATAAATCGATAGCGTGATCAGGCCGTTTTTACCTTCGATGCGTTTTCCAGCCCCAGTTCTTTAATCATGCTTTCTCTAAGCTCAAACTTCTTGATTTTGCCGCTGGCGGTCATGGGGTACTCTGTGACAAAGCGGATATATTTTGGCACTTTGTAGCGGCTGATGTTAGCCTTGCAGTAGTCGCGCACTTCCTCCTCGGTCAGGCTTTCACCCTGGCGGAGCCTGATCAGAGCCACCAGTTCTTCGCCCATAACGCTGTCCGGCACCCCTAACACCTGGGCCTCGGCAATTTTAGGATGTTTCATGAGGAAAGCTTCAATCTCTGCCGGGTAGATATTTTCGCCTCCCCTGATAACCATATCTTTGATGCGCCCCACGATATTGATATAGCCATCCTGGTTCATAGTAGCAAGATCGCCCGTGTGCAGCCAGCCTTCCTCATCTATAGTGTCGGCGGTTTTTTCGGGCATATTGTAATAGCCCTTCATGACCATAAAACCTCGGGCTAACAATTCTCCGCGCTCCCCCAGCGGGACTGGCTCACCGCTGGCCGGATTTACAATTTTTATTTCCAGGTGTGGGTAGGGCTTGCCCACCGTAGCCGACTTCAATTCGAAACTGTCGGTATCAAGGGTACGGGTTGAGGCCCCGGCGGACTCTGTCATGCCGAAGTAAATTCGGCAGTCTGCCCCCAGTTTATCTTTGACCTGCTCCATCAGGGCAACCGGGACGGGAGCGCCGCCGCTATACATGCGGGTAAAAGCCGAGAGATCGAATTCCCCGGCCAGGAAGCGTGGGTGGTTGAGGATGGCGGCGATCATGGCCGGCACGCAGAAGGAACTGGTGCCACGCTCTTTATCGATCAGTTCCAGCCATTTGGTCGGGTCGAAACCGATCAAGGGCACAAGCGTACCTTCGGTATAAATCATACCGGGAATGAAATTAGCTCCTGCCACGTGAAAAAGCGGCATGGGCGTAACATGGCGTTCGGTGTCATCCATGTTCAGGGCGATACCCGCTACAACCGTGTTTACAATATTGTAGTGAGTGCTCATAGCTCCTTTAGGGAAGCCGGTAGTGCCGCTGGTATACATTATTATGGCGACATCGTGAGGGTTTATCGAAGCCTGGCGTTCGCGCAGTTGCTCATCAGAAATGCTTTCGCCCATTTCGAGCATTTGTTTATACAGTAGAAAACCGGGCCGGGGAGTCTGGCCTATCAACACGGTCCGTTTCAGACGAGGTAGATTGGCGCTATTTAACAACTCCTTGCCCGGGTCAGAAAGATTCTTGAGTTCCGGCGCAACTGAATAGAGCGATTCGAGGTAAGAGTTACCGCGTACTTCTTCGACCATAAAGAGCAACGAAATATCACCCTGGCGTAAGATGTATTCAATCTCGGCGGCCTTGTATAACGTATTGACCGTCACCATGACCGCGCCTACCCGGGCCAGGGCCTGGTGCAGCATGACCCACTCGGGCAGGTTGGGAGCCCAGACCGCCACATGATCGCCCTTTTCCACTCCTAGAGCCAGCAATCCTTTGGCTACACGGTTCACCTCGTCGCGGTACTGGCGGTAGTTGTAGCGTAAATTAAGCCCAATCTCAGGATAGTTATATACCAGCGCTTCTTTTTCAGGGTTCTTTTCAGCTTGAATATCCAGTAAATCGCCGATAGTCAACTCTACTAGTTCGACACCTTCAGTTTCAGCCTCCCAGATGGACCTGTCACCTTTGACTCCCATTTGCAGTCCTCCTCAGCATTGGCGGAGGCACACGCAGAAATACTTTTACTTCAACCGTTCGTGCGGTTTTTTCCTGGTGCGCCTGCTCTAACCCTTATTAATTTTTTTTTCTTCAGGTAAAAGTACCCAGATTGTACAAAGCGAATTATAACCAATTAGTGAAGTGCTTTGAACTTACTTTATCAGAGGAAAAAGGTCTAGTAAAGAGGCAATCCGTTCCGCAAATTAAAAGGGCAGGAGTGTTAAAATGGCACAGGAGATGGCTTTTCATCTGGCTATAATATTTCCATTCATACTACTTACACTTCAAGGAGGAATAGATGTCTTTTGACCGGATCAGGAGGGCTCTGGAGAAAGCCAGCGATACGAGAAGTTTAATAATTGAGAGTGGCGCCCTGGGTCAGGTTGGTACCGTATTCAAGGAAGCTTTTGGGGATAAAAAGGCCGTAGTGGTAGCTGATACCATTACTTTTGAGGTGGCAGGCCGGGCAGTCCAGGCACGCCTGGCCGAAAGAGAAGCTGCGCCGCCGGTTATCTTTCCGGGGCAACCGGTTCTTTACGCTGAATTCGAGAACGTGCTGGAGCTTGAAAACCGTTTGAAAGAGCTGGACGCTATTCCTGTGGCGGTGGGTTCCGGCACTATCAATGACCTGACCAAACTGGCTTCTCACCGCCTGAGGCGGCCTTATATGGTCGTGGCTACGGCGGCCTCAATGGACGGCTATGCCGCTTTTGGCGCGGCTATCACCAGTAACGGCTTCAAGCAAACTATGGCCTGTCCCGCGCCTCGCGCCATTTTGGCCGATCTTGAGGTTCTATCTGCCGCTCCTGACCATATGAATGCCAGGGGCTACGGGGATCTCCTGGGTAAAATCACGGCGGGCGCCGACTGGCTACTGGCGGACGCGCTTGAGGTTGAAGCCCTGGAACCGTTTAGCTGGTCGCTGGTTCAGGATTCGCTGAGGGAGTGGACCGGCCAACCGGCAAAACTACGGGCCGGAGAAAGCCAGGCCATCTCAAATCTTTTTGAAGGCCTGGTAATGAGCGGGCTGGCCATGCAGAGCATAAAATCATCACGACCTGCTTCCGGTACCGAGCATCATTTCAGTCATTTGTGGGAAATGGAGGCGCTTGGGTACGGTAAAACGGAATACCCGCACGGGTATAAGGTTGGAATTGGCACAATTGCTGCCACCGCTTTTTACCGCCAATTACTGGCCCGCGACCTGACCAGGCTGGATATTGATAACCTCTGCGAGAGCTGGCCTTCCCGGCAGGAAGTGGAACAGCAAGTAAGGAATGCGCACGATATTCCCCGGGTAGTTGAAAATGCCGTGGCGGAAAGCCTGGCGAAGTACATTACGGCTGACCAGTTACGGCAAAGATTAACTCTGCTGGTCGAGCGTTGGCCTGAGCTGCGGGAAAAGCTGGCGGCCCAACTGCTGACACCTGAAGAGGTCCAGGAACTTTTGCGGCAGGCCGGTTGCCCGGCCCGGCCTTCGGAAATTGGAGTTGACTTAAGACGCTTACACCAGAGCTATTTCAAAGCCCGCCAGATTCGCAGCCGCTATACGGTACTTGAACTGGCCTATGAAACCGGGCAATTAGAAGAGTGTGCAGCCGAACTCTTCGCGCCGGAGGGATTCTGGCAAAAGAATAGCTGAAGTATAAGAACCCGACCTCTTCTCAAAGCAGCTTTCCCTCTCAATTAAAAAGCAATTATCCACAATAGAAAAGGCCGTAATCCGGCCTTTTTGTGTTGCGGTTCTTACATTAACTCTACTCAAAAAATAGCTATTGACAGCCCCAAAAAAGTGAGATATATTACTGTTATCGATCCCGTTAACGTTAACGGGATCGATAACAATTCTCACTCAGCGATTTCAGAAACAAGTTAAAACCAATGCCAATGGAGGAAGCATCAATGGAGAGAATCCGTCGTTCCGCACTAGTGATAGTAGCCCTTACTATCCTGGCGTTGTTAGTGAGCGCCTGTGGAGACGCAACAGCAACACCTGCCGCCAGCAGCGGCTCAGGGACAACCAGTAACACTACCGCAGCAGCTACAACCGCAGCAGCTACAACCGCAGCAGCTACTACCGCAGCAAACGCCGCAAGCACCACCGCAGCAGCTACTACCGCCGCTAATGCCGCAGCTACTACCGCAGCAAGCACCACTGCCAGTGGCAAGTATGTCGGCATCTCCATGCCTACCAAGTCCTCAGCTCGCTGGATTGCCGACGGCAACAACATGGTCAAGATTTTCAACGAGAAGGGTTACAAAACCGACCTGCAGTACGCTGAAGACGACATCCCTAACCAGGTCGCACAGATTGAGAACATGATTACTAAAGGCGTAAATGTTCTCGTCATCGCCGCCATTGATAACAAGTCCCTATCCCAGGTTCTTCAAACTGCTAAAAACAAAAATATCCTGGTTATCGCTTATGACCGCCTGATCCGTGACACACCAAACGTCGATTACTACGCGACATTCGACAACTTCAAAGTGGGCGTGCTGCAAGGCTCCTACATCGAGAAAGCGCTTGGGCTGAAGGACGGCAAAGGACCTTTCAATATTGAACTATTCGGCGGCTCCCCCGACGATAACAACGCTTACTTCTTCTATGACGGCGCTATGTCAGTCCTCAAGCCCTACATTGACAGTGGCAAGCTGGTAGTGCAGAGCGGCCAGATGGGCATGGACAAAGTTTCTACCCTACGCTGGGACGGCGCGACTGCCCAGTCTCGCATGGATAACCTGCTCAGCGCCTACTACGGCAACAAACGCATTGACGCCGTTCTCTCTCCTTATGATGGAATCAGCATCGGTATCCTTTCGGCTCTGAAGGGCGTTGGTTACGGCTCTGCCAACAAAACTATGCCCTTTGTAACCGGCCAGGATGCTGAAGTCCCCTCCGTCAAGTCGATCCTCGCTGGCGAACAGTCTCAGACCGTGTTCAAAGATACTCGTGACCTGGCCAAGGCCACCGTGGATATGGTTGACGCCGCCCTGAGTGGCAAGACCGTTCCGGTCAACGATACCAAGACCTATAACAACGGTGTCAAGGTTGTACCTTCCTACCTGTTGAATCCGGTAAACGTCGAAAAGGCGAACATCCAGCAGGCCCTGGTGGATACCGGCTATTACACCAAAGAACAGATTGGTCTCAAGTAGTAAACTGCTCAGTGAATTTACCAGGACATGTGTGGCAGCGAACAACTACCACACATGTCCCGTCTAATCCACCTATTTTCACAAGGAGGTGAAGCGCATGTCTGGCGTCATCCTGGAAATGCGCAGTATCACAAAGACGTTCCCCGGTGTAAAAGCGCTGGACAACGTTAACTTCGAAGTACAAGAAGGTGAAATTCATGCCCTGGTAGGCGAGAACGGGGCGGGCAAATCAACCCTCATGAAAGTATTGAGCGGTGTTTACCCTCACGGTTCCTACTCAGGTGAAATCATCTTTCAAGGCCAGGAGTGCCGCTTTCATAATATTACTGACAGCGAGAAGCTCGGTATCGTCATCATTCACCAGGAACTGGCCCTGATCCCCACTCTTTCCATAGCCGAGAATTTGTTCCTGGGCCACGAACGCGCTGCGCGCGGCGTGATCAACTGGAACGAAGCCATGGCTATGTCCCTGGACCTCCTGAAAAAGGTTGGGCTCCACGAAGCTCCCAGCACCCTCGTTGGTAATATCGGCGTAGGCAAGCAGCAACTGGTCGAGATCGCCAAGGCACTGGCAAAGCGCGTCAAACTGCTCATTCTTGACGAGCCAACCGCCAGCCTCAACGAGAGCGATAGCGATGCGCTCTTGAACCTGCTCTTGCAGTTCAAGGCGCAGGGTATTTCATCCATTCTTATCTCGCATAAACTAAACGAGATAGCCAAAGTCGCGGACTCCATTACGGTCTTGCGCGACGGTGCCACGATTGAAACCCTGGATTGTCACACCGACCGTGTCACTGAAGAGCGCATTATTCGTGGTATGGTAGGACGTGACATCA
Source organism: Chloroflexia bacterium (assembly GCA_036261665.1). Classification (GTDB taxonomy): domain Bacteria; phylum Chloroflexota; class Chloroflexia; order Chloroheliales; family Chloroheliaceae; genus 54-19. The sequence goes on along the minus strand of DATAKM010000057.1, from coordinate 14,018 downwards.
CCCATCGTTTCCCACCACGCACACCGAATATAGGCGAAACGATATTTGAAGTTCGGGATTGGACTGTGCACCACCCTCTAAACTCTGATCGCAAAGTTGTCGATGGTGTGAATTTCCACGTACGCAAGGGTGAGATCGTCGGTATAGCGGGGCTGATGGGTTCAGGCCGTACCGAGCTTGCCATGAGTATCTTTGGCCGGGCCTACGGCACTCGCATCAGCGGCACAGTCTACAAGCACGGCAAAGTAGTGGACGTGAGCAACATCACCAAGGCCATCAATAACGGAATTGCCTATGCTACCGAAGATCGCAAAAACTTCGGCCTGGTGCTGATTGAGGACGTCAAGAATAACACCACGCTAGCCAATCTCAAAGCCGTTGCCAGCAAAGCCGTTATCAACCAGCCTAAAGAACTGGTGGTCGCCAACGAGTTCCGGGATAATCTCAATATCAGATGCTCAAGCGTGCTGCAAAGAACCTTGAACTTATCAGGTGGCAACCAGCAAAAAGTTGTTCTCAGCAAATGGCTCTTTGCCAACCCGGAGATTCTGCTTCTCGATGAACCTACCCGCGGTATAGATGTCGGTGCAAAGTACGAGATTTACACCATTATCAACCGCCTGGCGAGCGAGGGCAGGGGTATAGTGGTGGTTTCTTCGGAGCTACCCGAAATTCTGGGGCTGTGCGACAGGATTTACGTAATGAGCGAGGGCAAAATTGTTGCTGAAATGACGGCAGCCGAAGCCTCGCAAGAGGCCATTATGACCAGTATTATGCAACAGCAGCGGCAACAACAGCAACAGGAGGAAAAGGAGGCTCAGTCAGCATGAGTATCTATGAGGGTGAGGCGCGTGTCACAGGTTTCTCCTGGACCTCGGCCGTAAGCCGGTTCTTTAAGGAGCATATTCGAGAACAGGGTATGCTCATTGCACTGGTCGTGATTACCGTATTTTTCCAGATTATGACCAACGGTACGCTCCTGCAACCGTTGAACATCACGAACCTGATTCTCCAGAACAGCTACATCGTGGTAATGGCTCTCGGCATGTTGCTGGTAATTGTGGCTGGCCACATCGACCTTTCTGTCGGTTCCGTTGCAGCCTTCACAGGCGCGGTGGCTGCTGTTATGATGGTGCAGAACCAGATATCCCCCATCCTTGCAGTGATTGCCTGCCTGCTTATAGGCGCTATAATTGGGGCGATACAGGGTTTCTGGGTAGCCTATATGAAGATGCCTGCCTTCATCGTGACCCTGGCAGGTATGCTGGTGTTCCGCGGTCTTACCCTGGTACTGCTGCAAGGGCAGTCGATTGGGCCTTTCCCCGTCGAGTTCCAGCGGCTAAGTTCCGGTTTCATTCCCGATTTCGGAGGCGAAGGTAATTTGCATATTACCACCCTGGTTATTGGCGCTATATTAGCGGCGTTCCTGGTCTACCTGGATGTGCGCGATAGGAGCAACCAGCGCAAGTTTAAAGTGGCGGTAACACCGGTACCGATTTTTATCGCCAGGAATATTCTGATCGTGGCTGCTCTTATGGGCCTGTGCTACCTGCTGGCCTCGTACAATGGTATACCGAACGTGCTGATAGCCCTCTTTGTGTTGATCGCTCTCTATACTTTTGTCACAAAGCGGTCGGTTATTGGCAGGCGCATTTATGCCCTCGGCGGCAACGTGCGCGCAGCCAAGTTATCGGGCGTGAACACTGAGAGGCTTACCTTCTATACCTTTGTAAACATGGGAGTCCTGGCAGCCCTGGCCGGCTTGATCTTTGCCGCTCGCCTCAACTCAGCGACACCCAAGGCTGGAAACGGCTTTGAGCTTGATGTGATCGCGGCGGCATTCATCGGTGGCGCTTCGGCCTCCGGCGGTGTTGGTACGGTCATTGGCGCGGTAATCGGCGCGTTCGTAATGGGCGTGATGAACAACGGCATGTCGATTATCGGTATCGGGATTGACTGGCAGCAGGCCATCAAAGGACTGGTGCTCCTCTTTGCGGTCTTCTTTGACGTACTGAACAAGAACAAGGGTTAGTAAGGGTTCGCTTTGAAGTGCAGGGCCGCTACTGATGATTACTTTACGGGCAGGTAGCCTATACCGGGCAGGGGAATGCAACCTGCCAGTGGAGTGAAAAATGGCAGCACAACGGTTACAAAAAGTTACGATTAAAGATATTGCCAGGATGTGCCAGGTCTCGACGCAAACGGTCTCGCGCGTGTTGAACAACCGTGCGGACGTAGCGCCGGGAACCCGGTCAGCAGTCGAGAAGGCTATTGCCGAACTCGGTTATGAGCCGAGCGCCCTCGCTCGTAGCCTGGTGCAACAGCGCAGCTATACCCTGGGGGTTATCACCACAGGACTCAAGTATAGCGGAGTTTCCCTGACCCTGAACGGCATCACCGAGAACTGTGAAGCTTTCAATTATTCACTGCTTCTCAAAGAACTTGCCAGCCCGGATGTAACGGATATTGTTCCAATTATAAAGTCGCTGATTGCGAATCATGTGGAAGGCATTATCTTCGCTGCCCCGGAGATTGGAAACAATGTGCAGACAGTTCAGTCGCAACTTCCGGTAATATGCCCGCCGATTGTCTTTCTCAAGAGCCAACCGAGCAAGCAGCATATGACTATAGTTGTGGACAACTATAACGGGGCGCGCCAGGCTACCGAGCACCTGCTCAAGATTGGGAGAAGGAATATCGGGCATATCAGCGGGCCAATGGAATGGCTGGAGGCTCGCCAGCGTTGGCAGGGTTGGGCCGACACACTTAAGAGCGCCGGGGAAACCGTTTTGGACCGGCACTGGTCAATGGGCAACTGGTATGCCCAGAGTGGCGAGGAAGCTTTTGCCGAGTTAATTCAGAAGTATCCCGAGATGGATGCTGTTTTCGTCAGCAATGATCAAATGGCCCTGGGCTTATTGCATTACGCTTCAACCCACGGAATTCGGGTACCGGATGACCTTGCTGTGGTAGGCTTCGACGATTTGCCCGAATCAGCTTATTTCACGCCTGCTCTAACTACTATCAAGCACCCCTTGCGTGAACTGGGCATGTATGCGGTGAAAACCCTGCTGAAACTGATTGAAGAAGGGCCGGAAGCAGAGCCGGAAGGCATTCTGACCTTGCAGACTGAGTTAGTGATCCGCGATAGCACACAGCGCCTGGAAGCCCCGGCAATTGAAGAGGACAAAGCTGGCGTGCCGGTCTAATCCGGCACGCTATCTCTTAGAAGAATGTTGCAAATCGAGGATGGAGGTTCCCTGACGTGTCCATAAATCAATCCGCGTCGCGCAAATATGTGATCGGCGTAGACTTCGGCAGCGAGTCAGGCCGGGCGGTGATTGCAGACGTGACGGATGGCCGCGAACTCGCGACCAGTATACACCCTTATGCTAATGGTGTGATAGATGAACGGCTGCCCGGTACAAACATTGCCCTGGAGCCGGATTGGGCCTTGCAAGACCCTAACGACTACCTGGAGGTATTCAAGCGGACTATACCGGCTGTGCTGGCCGAGAGTGGCGTTTCGCCCCGCGACGTAATAGGGGTAGGCATAGACTTTACCGCCTGCACCATGCTGCCTGCTAAAGAGGATGGCACGCCCCTTTGCTTCCTGCCGGAGTACCGCGACAACCCGCACGCCTGGGTAAAGCTCTGGAAGCATCACGCGGCGCAACCCGAAGCGGACCGGATTAACGAGGTGGCGGCAGAGCGCGGAGAAAGCTGGCAACCGCTCTATGGTGGCAAAATCTCGTCCGAATGGTTTTACTCTAAAGCCCTGCAAATCCTGAACGAAGCCCCGGACATTTACGGGGCTACCGGCCGCTTTATCGAAGCCGCCGACTGGGTAATCTGGCAGTTGACGGGGAAAGAAACCCGCAACATTGGCACGGCCGGTTATAAAGCCATCTGGCAAAAAGGAGAAGGTTTCCCCAGCCCGGATTTCTTCAGCGCCTTACACCCCGGCATGGCGGATATAGTTGAAACCAAAATGAACGCCGCCGTTCTGCCCCTCGGCAGCAAGGCCGGTGAATTAACCGCCGAAGCGGCTGCCTGGACCGGGCTTCTACCGGGAACGACCGTAGCAGTGGCCAATGTTGACGCCCATGTCACCCTGCCTGTTACCGGCAGCACCGAGCCTGGCACGCTGGTAATGATTATGGGCACGAGCACCTGCCACGTCCTGGTCGGCGAAAAGCTGGCGGAAGTTCCCGGCATGTGCGGCGTGGTTGAGGACGGCATTGTTCCCGGCATGTTCGGCTACGAAGCGGGCCAGAGTGGTGTGGGAGATATTTTCGCCTGGTTTGTCGAAAATGGCGTGCCGCCAGAATATCACCAGGAAGCCCAGACGGATGGCGTTAGTGTACATACCGTCCTGGAACGCCACGCCGCTCGCTTAAAACCGGGTGAAAGTGGTCTGCTGGCCCTCGACTGGTGGAACGGCAACCGTTCAACCCTGGTGGATGCGGAACTTGGCGGTTTAATCCTGGGAATGACGCTGGCTACTAAAGCTCCCGAAATCTACCGGGCCTTGATTGAGGCCACCGCTTTCGGTACCCGTGAGATTATCGAAGCCTTCGCAAATAACGGAGTACCGGTTAAAGCGTTAGTAGCTGCAGGTGGTTTGCCGGAACGTAACCCACTCTTGATGCAGATTTACGCCGATGTTACAGGGCGCGAAATCAGTTTAATCCGCAGCAGCCAGGCTCCCGCCCTTGGGGCCGCCATGCACGCGGCAGTTGCCGCCGGGGAAGAACTGGGAGGCTATCGCGACATTACCACCGCTGCCAGAAAGATGGGCGGCCTGCGCGACCAGGTCTACCGGCCAGACCCGGCCAGTGTCCAGGTTTATGACGAGCTTTACCAGGAGTACAAGCGGCTTTACGACTATTTCGGGCGGGGCGAAAACAACGTCATGAAGCGCTTGCGCCGTATCAAACGAGAAACCAGGACAAACTCACCCGCCGATGAACAGACCCAGCTTGTAGCTGCAAACGAAGCTGGTTAATCAAATAAGAGGTCAGGATATCAATGCTCGAACAGTTAAAAGAAGAACTTTACCGGCTCCACCTCGAATTACCCAGGCATAACCTGGTGGTCTGGACCGGCGGCAATGTCAGCGCCCGCGACCCTGAGAGCGGACTGGTGGTAATCAAGCCCTCCGGCGTCCGTTATGAGGCTTTGAAGCCCGAAGATATGGTAGTAATGGACCTGGACGGGCGGCAGGTGGAGGGCAAGTTGAAACCTTCCTCCGATACGGCCAGCCACCTTTACATTTACCGCCAGCGGCCGGATCTGTGCGGAGTGGTACATACCCACTCGCCGTATGCCACCGCTTTTGCCGCCAACGGCCGTTCGATCCCGGTCGTGCTGACTGCCATAGCGGACGAATTTGGCGGTGAGATTCCCTGCGCGGGCTTTTCTTTAATCGGAGACGAATCTATTGGCCGGCAGGTAGTGGAAAATATCGGTGGTTCTCCGGCGGTCTTATTGAAAAATCACGGGGTCTTTACCGTAGGAAAAACGGCTGAAGCGGCCGTTAAAGCCGCAGTAATGGTAGAAGATGTTGCCCGGACGGTCTGGTTGGCCTTTTCCATAGGCACCCCCGATGTTATTCCGGTAGAAGATGTAGCCAAACTGCACTACCGCTACACGAATGTCTACGGCCAATAAGCTTCTGCTTATTTAAACTACGCTTTTTGGCTATTATCATCAATGATAGATGGAGATAGTTAATGAATGATTTAAAACGCTTTGAGGTCTGGTTCGTCACGGGCAGCCAGAACCTCTATGGCCCTGAAACGCTGGAACAGGTAGCAGCCCATTCCAGGGAAATGGCGGGCGCTCTATCGGAGTCGGCGGCCATACCCGTCAACATAGTATTCAAACCTATTTTAACGAGCCCGGAAGAAATCAGGGCTTTATGCCTGGAAGCGAATTCGAACCCCGCCTGTATTGGTCTTATTACCTGGATGCACACTTTCTCACCGGCCAAGATGTGGATTGCCGGGTTGAACGCCCTGCAAAAACCTTTCCTGCACCTGCATACCCAGTACAACCGGGAATTGCCATGGGCGGAAATTGATATGGATTTTATGAACCTCAATCAGTCGGCCCACGGTGACCGGGAGTTCGGCTTTATTGCCAGCCGCTTGCGATTAAACCGCAAGGTCGTCGTAGGTCACTGGCAGGATGCTGACGTGCAGGCCAGTGTCGGAAACTGGTCAAGATCCGCCAGCGCTTGGGCCGACTGGCAGGTGATGAAGATCGCTCGCTTTGGCGAGAATATGCGCGAAGTAGCCGTCACCGAGGGTGACAAGGTAGAGGCGCAGCGCCGCCTGGGGTTCTCGGTTAACGCTTACGGGGTCGGGGATGTCGCCGCCTTTATCAACGAAGTATCTGAGCGTGAAATTGACCAGCTCATTAATGAATATCTCGACCTCTACCAGGTGGTTCCTGAACTGCGTCCCGGCGGAGAACGGTTCCAGTTTTTAAGGGAAGGGGCGCGCCAGGAAGCCGGTATCAGACATTTCCTGGATAACGGAGGCTTTACTGGCTTTACCACTACCTTTGAAGATTTGCACGGTCTGCACCAGTTGCCGGGCCTCGCCGCCCAGCGCTTGATGGCGGACGGTTACGGCTACGGCGCGGAGGGCGACTGGAAAAGCGCCGCTATGGTACGGGCTATGAAGGTGATGTCAACCGGCCTGACCAAAGGTACTTCCTTTATGGAAGACTACACCTATCACTTTACCAGCGCCGGGCTAAAGATATTGGGCGCTCACATGCTGGAAGTCTGCCCCAGTATTGCGGATGCCAGGCCAAAGCTTGAAATTCATCCCCTTTCGATTGGCGGAAAAGCCGACCCGGTGCGTCTGGTTTTCGACGCAAAGACCGGCCCGGCAGTGGCGGCCTGCATTGTGGACGTGGGTAGCCGGTTCCGCATGGTGGTGAACGCCGTAGAATCCGTACCGCTGGACCAACCGCTGCCAAAACTACCGGTAGCCCGGGCGCTCTGGGAAGCGTTGCCGGACGCCAAAACCGCCGCTACTGCCTGGATTCAGGCCGGTGGCGCTCACCACACTTCTTTCAGCCTGGATCTCACGCCGGAGAACATGGAAGATTTTGCGGGAATGGCCGGAGTAGAATTTCTGCTGATAGATAAGGACACCAGGCTGGCCGAATTCAAGAAAGAAATTCGCTGGAACGACCTTTACTATCACCTGGCTAAAGGTATCTAAGCGCAAATACAGCAGAGTCTTGAGCCGCTTTTATTCGAGTAGCACTGGCACTCTCAAGGGTGGGCAATTTGTTCATATGGACAGGTTGCCCGCCCACAAGGTGATTTACCGGGAACTTTTCAATGTGAGTCTCGAAAGCAATTCGGCCGGGCGCACCCTCTATCACCACGGCATGCCTGCCCGGTAGATCCTCCCTGACTTTCAGCCCCCACAGTAAGCTTAGATTCTCAGCGTGATTACGCGGTACAGGGCGCTTCAAACAGGAGGGATACCACCTGCCAGGGCGTCTTCTTCATAAGGGCCTCATCCTTTCCTGGCGACTTTCTTCAGCCATAACTGAATTAAACGAATGCCTGAAGTAGCCACAGTATCCCCTTAAGAGGGAACATACCTGCTGGCCTGTTGTTGACATAATAATTAAAAGGGTAACAGAATAACAGAAGACTGTTATTGCTTTCTTTTATAAGAGAATTCATAACAGAGTAGAAAGGGAACTGCTTATAATGACAGGTACAACCTTAAGAATAAATACTGAGAGTTCGATTGGGAAAATTTCTCCTCGTATCTACGGCCATTTTGCCGAACACCTGGGCCGGTGCTGTTATGACGGATTATGGTTAGGAAATAATCCCCAGGCAGCCGAATTTGTCAGGGAAGGTTTTCATAAAGAAGTTCTGACAGCCCTCCAGGCGCTACCCGTACCACTTCTGCGCTGGCCAGGCGGTTGCTATGCCGAACATTACCACTGGCGGGATGGTATTGGCCCTACCGGTGAGCGCCCAAGACGACTTGGCATGTCCTGTGGTCTGCAAGTAGTAGATGATAACTCCCTGGGCACTCACGAATTTATGCGCCTGTGCGAGTTGCTGGGAGCCGAGCCATACCTGGCAGGCAATCTTGGCAACGGCTCACCTCAGGAGTTGTGCGATTGGATTGAATACTGTAACTCCACTACCCCGACTACCCTGGTTCAAGAACGCCAGGCTAATGGCGCCTCGAAGCCTTTCGGAGTGAAATTATGGGGTATTGGCAACGAAAATTGGGGCTGTGGCGGCAATTTTGACTCAGTAACTTACGCCCACGAATATCGCCGTTTCGCCACTATGATTCGCCACACCGACCCTATGGCTGAACTGGTGGCCTGCGGTTATGACGACAGTTGGAACCGGGAATTACTTCAAACTCTCGGCAACAAAATTGATCTGGTTGACCATCTTTCAATTCATCAATACTGGATAAAAGGCGGGCCGGAAACCGGCTTTAATGAAGATGAATATTACACTCTGCTGGCCGAAGCCGCTACCACCGAAGATTTTATCCAACGCACCGCCCAAATTATAGAAGAGGCTACGGGAGGAAAACAGCGTATAGGGGTGGCCCTGGACGAATGGGGCGTCTGGCACCCGGAAGCCCGTAACTGGGGCGATAAAAGTAACCCGCGCACGCCTACTACTTACGAACAGGCCGGAACCCTTCGCGATGCTATCGCGGCGGCCATTGCTCTTGAAGGTTTTCATCGCCAGTGCCGGGTGTTAAGCCTGGCAAACCTGGCCCAGGTTGTCAATGTCCTACATGCTCCGGTTATGACGCAAGGAGTGCGGATGTGGGTAACCCCAACTTACCACGTCCTGCGCCTGCATGCCAGCCATATTGGGGCAACGGCCTTAGAAGTAGAGGTAGTACAGGGCGACAATCTTGCAGATGGGAACAGTGCGATAAGTGCCACGGCTTCTCGCAGGGAAAATGGGTCGGTTGCAGTCACCGTCATAAACAAGCATCTCAGTCAGGTCGGTAGCGTACGGCTAACAGGTCTGGAAGATTTCGCGGGAGGGCAAGGACAAATTCTGACCGCCGAGCGGCCTGATGCTCAAAATAGTCTGGATGAGCCAGAGCGTGTCCAACCTGCCGCCCTTGAAATACACCGGGATGGGAATAGCTGGCTGGTTGAAATGCCTCCCCATGCTGTCGCTACCCTGGTCTTTTAATTAAAAGCGTGAAATAAGTTACCTCAACCGGCACGTAAACTTTTGTCCTGTTCGGACAGGGGAACGCTCCGGTTGAGCAACGACCAAAGTGGTTACGTTATAAGTTGTTTCCTGGCGGCCTGGCTGAAAGTATCATGTTGCGGGCCGCTACCCCTTTTTTAGTTTGATCGCCAGTTTTTTCCTCCCTGATAGTTTGACCGGTACAAGCCTGGAGCAGACCCCAACTTTGATCTGCCTGCTTTGATATAATTTACACAGGTAAGACGAGGCGAAGAAAGGAACGGAGAGCTGACAGTGATAAAAGTACTGGTAGTGGATGATGAAAAGAAACTGGTAAACCTGCTGAAAAGTTACCTGGAGAAGGAGGGTTATACCGTTCTTACCGCCCTGGATGGCCCTTCCGCCCTGGAAATAGCCCGCACTGCCGGCCCGGAACTGGTAGTGCTTGACCTGATGCTGCCTGGCCTGGATGGAGTGGAAGTCTGCCGCCAGTTACGCCAGTTCTCGGACGCTTACGTCATAATGCTGACGGCACGGGCAGAAGAGCTGGATAAGATTGTAGGTCTATCAGTAGGGGCGGATGATTATCTCACCAAACCGTTTAGCCCGCGCGAACTGGTTGCCCGGATTAAGGCCATGCTGCGCCGTCCCCGAAGCGGGGTGCTGGTTGCCTCTGAACAGGAGTTCATTCCACCTCGCCAGGTAGGAGAGTTAGTGATAGATGAAGCTCAACACGAAGTGACCAAAAATGGCGAGGTTTTGTCACTGACCACGCGGGAGTTTGCCCTCCTGGCGCTCCTGGCCAGACATCCCGGCAGAGTCTTTACCCGCTCTCAACTTTTAGAACAGGTCTGGGGCGCGGATTACTATGATGAGCATGTGGTTGAGGTGCATGTCGCCAATCTGCGCAAGAAACTGGGCGAGGACGCCAACCATGCCGCGTATGTAGAAACCGTGCGCGGACTGGGTTACCGCCTCGATAAAAGGTACGCCAAATGAAACTCACGAATTATGCCGGTCTGAAGTGGAACAGCCTGGGTGTCAAGCTCTTTGTTTCCTACCTCCTGATAATAGCTACAGGCACTCTGGTAATCTTAACTATGGTTGACCTGGTAGCCCCTAACGCTTTTAACTCCCATATGCAGATGATGCAGAACGGCGGAATGGGCGGCATGATGGGTAATACAGCTTCCGGTACTACAAGTGCCAGCTTGGATCAGGCTTTCAAATCAGCTCTGGGAGAAGCCATGTTGGTGGCAGGTTTAATCGGAGTAGGGGTGGCCGTTATCATCAGTTTTTTCGTAACCCGCCTGATTGTTACGCCCGTAAGGAGAGTGGCTCTCGCCAGCAAAAGTATCGCCGCCGGGCATTATGCCGAGCGTGTACCGGCGATGAGCCAGGACGAGATTGGAGAGATGGCCGCCACTTTTAATGAGATGGCCGAGGCCCTGGAAGCTACCGAACGCCGCCGCTTAGAACTGATCGGAGACGTGGCTCATGAATTGCGCACTCCGGTAGCCACCCTGGAAGGCTATATGGAAGGGCTGCTGGATGGAGTGGTCCAGCCTTCCGAAGAGATCTGGCTGAGCCTGCACGAGGAGGCCGGGCGATTGCGGCGTTTAATTGACGACTTACAGGAGCTATCCCGGGCGGAAGCAAAGCAAATTCCTTTAAGGCTGGCCCCGGTTAATCCGCTTGAGATAGCGAGGGCCGCGCTTGAGAGGCTGGAAGGCCAGTTCAAAGAGAAGGGCCTGGCGCTGAGCGCAGCCCTGCCTGAAAGCCTCCCGCTCGTGCAGGCCGACCGCGACCGGGCTATCCAGGTGCTTACCAACCTGCTCACCAATGCTCTCCGTTACACCCCGGCGCCCGGAACGGTTAAACTTGAAGTGGTCGCAGTGGATAATATGGTTCAATTTAGCGTAACCGACACGGGTATGGGCATCAGCTCAGAGCATTTGCCGCACCTTTTTGAGCGTTTCTACCGGGTGGACAAATCGCGCAGCCGGGCGCTGGGAGGGTCAGGAATCGGCCTGACCATAGCGAAAGCGCTGGTGGAGGGGATGGGCGGCACCATCCAGGCAACTTCCGCTGGTTCCGGCCAGGGTTCCACTTTCTCCTTCAGCCTGCCCAGGGTTTAGTAGAAAAACTATCAGTGGATGACACAAGTTGTAGAAATCTATAACCTCATGGCCTGAGGGTGTTTTAATTAAAATTTTATCTATTGCAACTTCTGTAATTTTTGATAGATAATTAAAGCAAAAATAATCTGATTCTAAGCTGTCTACGTTCTACTTGAGTGAGTTGAAGATTAACATTTATCCGGTGCGCTACTGAAAGGAAGTACTAATTAAATGACGTTTAAGATTCATCCCTATCCGGAACAACCCCATGATTTTCCGCTGCTTGATGGTACTATGGTTTCTATAATCGAAGCAGGTAAAGTTCACTATATCGGAGAAGTAATTTATCCTGGTGAAGTAATTTCCAGGAAAGGGGTTCTGACCGTCCGAGCATATGAGAATCTTTCCCCAGAAAAGAAAGCTCGCTTTGGCTTTAACGGCAGAGGTATTCTAATTTTAGAACCTGCCCAGTATGAAGTGGTTTCTTAAGGTTTTTGGTGTAGCAGTCCACTCAGTTTACAGCCGTTGGCTCAACAGGGTCTTCTAAAAAGTTACGAATAGAAGGCGTAATAAACGTTACGGCCCAGGCCATCAAAACGCAGGCAAGGCCTCCCAGGGCTACCGCCGGTTGCGCTCCGATTAGTTGTGCCGCTAATCCGGACTCAAACTCACCCAGTTGAGTACCTGAGACGGCGAATAAATAGTTAACTCCACCGATGCGCCCCCGCATTTCATCGGGCGTGAGCAGTTGCCGGATGCTCTGGCGCATGGTCATACTGACTGTATCGGCGATGCCCGTACCTGCCAGCATCAGCCAGGAAAGCCAGAAAATAGTCGAAAGACCAAAGACTGCTACACAAACCCCGTATATTACAATTGCCCCCAGCACTACTCTGCCCGGCCAGTGAGGACGCTTGAGGGCTGTCAAACCGACCGCGCCCAGGACGGCACCTACTGCCGGAGCAGCCGCCAGTAAGCCTAACCCTTCCGGCCCGACCTTTAATATATCACGCGCAAACACCGGGAGTAGCGTCAATGAAGCGCCAAACAGAACCGCAAAGAAATCCAGCAGCATGAGGCTAATCATAATTGGTTTCCGGCGCAAGAAAACGAAACCTAACTTGATTCGCCGCAGATTGCCACTAATACCGCGCTCTTCCGCGCTCAATTCGGGCGCTAATAGCGGCGTTTGTACTACCAGCAAAACCCAGATTACCGCCAGGAAGGAAGCGGCATCAATCGCAAAAGCCACGCTCGCTCCGAACCAGCCGATAATCAGGCCACCCAGGGCAGGGCCTGCAATTCCAGCAACACTCCATGAGAGATTATTAACGGTTATGGCGTTAGTCAACAAGTTGCGTGGCACTAAAGAGGGAATAACGGCTGCATGGGCCGGTCCATCCGCGCTTACCGCGATAGCTGCCAGGAAGGTAAGCAAGTAGAGCATCCAGACCGTAGCAACACCCGTTACGGTTAAAAGGGCCATTATGGCGGAAAGAGACGCCAGGATAACCTGGGTAATCAATAGCAGGCGCCGCCGGCTCATTGAGTCGGCCAGGGCTCCACCAAAAATAGAAAAAACTATTACCGGCCCGGCTCGAACGAGCCCAATAATACCTAAACTTAAAGGCTGACCTGTAAGGATATAGACCTGCCAGGATAGAGCGACCGTTTGCATTTCGCTACCTAGCCGAGAGAGGGTATTACCACTCCAGTAAAGCCGGAAATCACGCACTCGCAAGGCGTGTAGCGCTTCAGGATTGAAAAAACTGGCCAACTATCTCTTCCAATAAACTTAATTAGAAAGCCGTAAGGAGAGAGCTATTATAGCACTTTTGCCGCTCGAACTGCTTTTGCTTATTGGAATTTCTAAAACGATTCTCGACTTCAGGGGAATAAACTATAAAAGTGGCATATATTTTGCCTAAAACTAAATAGTAAGTGAAGAGGCATAGAGCTTTCGCCCATTGAGAAAGCAACCGGCGAAAAGCTCAGAATGTAGATTAACATGAAGGAGAATAGAAAAATGCCAAAACACGAAGGAAACGCTCATGGCCGCCATTATAGTGAAGATGAACGTGAAGATGATGCGCAGCGTAACTTTAACCGAGCGAAAGGCCGCAATCATTTTGAAGTAGATGAAGACCAAAAAGCCGGTGGCCACAGTGACCGCCATGCCAGTGCTGCCAGCGATAGCGGTGGGCAGCAGCATGTCTTTGCCAGCGATAAAAATGACGACGATGTAAATCGCCACGACCAGGCCCAGAGCACGGGCCATATGCAGGGTTCCGCTCACAAGTCGGGCGGCCATCAGAATGGCCGGCATCAAAATAATAGCTGACGATAGATGAGAGCTGAGGCCGGCTAATCCGGATTAGCCGGCCTCAGTGGGAAATAGACGTTATAGCTTTCATCCTCAACCTGTTAGAGCGGATTGAAGCGAGTAGCCCTGCTTCAAATTTGACCTTTCCCGGCTCAAAGCTAGCCCGCTTGGCATTCATCCTCATCTTAATGCCTGGCTCCTCTCGGTTGTCCGGAGTAACTGGCGCTAACGAGCCATCCAACCTCCGTCCACGGTTAGAATATGACCGTGGACATAATCTGAAAGAGCACTGGCCAGGTAGAGCGCCGCTCCCGCGATGTCCTGAGCTTCTCCCCAGTCGCCTTCCGGT
>DATAKM010000056.1:0-4796 GCA_036261665.1 Chloroflexia bacterium | reverse complement strand
TTTACCATTATTCTTAAATATTTCTAAGCACAGAGGATGCAGAAGATCGGCATTCACCATTTCCTCTATTGTTTGTGCCGGTTGGTAAGCGGGGCTTAGCTGTACAAGCGGAGTAGGCCATAAAACACCTGAAGAAAGCTTATCACTTACGAATTTATTTATAGCTGGGTCAAGAATTTTGAGAAAACTGGTTATGTAGGAAGAGTATTCACTTACAACTTTCTCACGTAATTTGAAAACGTCCATGACAGCATCCTATCTAGTCGAAATCGTAAGACAAAGGCTTTGTTTAACGTTATACAGTTCAGAAAGTTCGTTTAATAATCTTAATCAAATTTGCTGATAATAAATCAAGTATTGCCTTGCTTCCTATTTACTAAACTGTGGAGTAAATGGTAGTTTCCAACTTCTTTGTTCGGCACCGGCTAGGGCTCCTGTAACAGATCGTATAGAGAAATGATTCTTTTAAGTTGTTCTGAAAATTCCAACCATAATTACTATGAGTAGTTAATATAATACATTATGACAGTTCGAGAACTATTGAAAAATAGAAAAACAGTTTGTTAATAATTTCTTATTAGACGATTATATTATAAACATCTAAGATTACAAATAACCTTACATAACTTTTTTGATTACAATGGTATAAATCTATCACCTCTTTTGCTACATATTTTCTAAATTTAAATTTGAAAGAGTATAACCCTGTCACACTATAAGAGTTTAACGTCAAAAGGGTTACACCCTTATAGTGTGATAGGGTGTAACCTTATTAGGTTTGTAATGAATTAAATAACTTCCAGAAGCTGGTTAATAACTACTTTTGATCAGTTTTCTTGTTTTCTTGGCCGACCTCGTCTACGCTTCAGTTTTTGACCGAGTGGCAAGACATTAAGAGGTGAATTTAACCTGTGAATCTCTGCCAATCTTTCAACATTTTGCTGAACGTAGATTTGAGTCGTGGTAATAGAAGAATGTCCCATTAACTCTTTAAGGTCAAACACCCCTACTTGACCAGCCATAATTGAAGCAAAAGTATGGCGAAGACGGTGTGCATGAAAATTTACGCCACTTTTAACCTTGATATCTCTAATAACCGATCCAAATCCGAGATATGTTAGCTCATCTCCATCTGCATTTAACCAGATCGGCATGTCTTGAAGATTTTGATTGTTTTGAGTAACCGCTACAAAAGTGGGATGTTGCAAATATATACTCAGAGCTTCTCGAGTGACACGGGTAAGATGAGCGTAACGTTGGCCAGTCTTTCCTTTAACTGTGCATCTGCTCCGCTCTAAGTCAACATCTTTTAACGTAAGGGGAAAAATTCACCCCGTCGTATACCAGTATCTAGTAACATCAACATCATTGCTAAATTTCGGCTGCCTACAAAAGTCGAGGAGTACTCCGGGTCTGTAAGGGCTGTAAAAATGCGTTCCAGATCTTCATTCTCCAGCCTCTTGGGAACTTTATTCTGGTCACGCCGGCAGGTAAATTTAACACTTTTGTTAAATGGGCTTTTTTCGATATACTCTTCACGTTCTAGCCAATTGAAGAAAGCTTTTATTGTACGTCCATAAGACGCTACGGAGGCTGGTGAGAGCTCGGGACGATGTTTGTTATTAGTTGGCTTGGTTATACCCCATCGGAAGGCTACAGGCTATCTTAAGTATGCAGCAAAAGCTCTTGCTTCTTTCGTGGTGACGTTCTCTGGATGGATACCAAGACTTTCAGCGTAGCGTGTATGTTGTGTCCACCACCAAAACTTAAAGGCTTTATCCTGGTAGTCAGTCAGAATTTTCTTACTGTAGCCGTTAGCACGGCAGTAATCTAGCCACTCGCGTATTAACTTACGAAAAGGATCCGTTTCTTCAAAGATTTGAGGAACAACAACTAAATTACCCCTCGACTGTAGCTAAAGACCGGGGCAACGGCATTGTCCTTAGAGGGTATTTTTCGAGTATCAGTGGTTATTTTTTTTTCCATTGGCACCCCCTTTTTTGAGAGGGGCCACGTTGCACAGGGCGCGTTTAAGGCTTTGTAGAAACGAAAGGTGACCGCGCCGGGACTCGAACCCGGGACCCACTGATTAAAGTAACTGGTCTTCCGCGGCTTATATTTGGTCTATTCCACGCTCAAGTTTGGCTAAAAATCCTCCTTTTTCCACCCACCAATTTTGAAAATCAGTGGTTTTCGTTTTCGCTTTTGGCATTAATTCCTTTTAATATCGAGAGAGAACTTTCTAATTACAGGTGTCAGTTATCCTGGCAATTGTAATATTGTTCGGCCTGAGATAGGATTTTAGTCAGTTCTCCTCCTTACAAGGTAAACACTTTGCCTACCTTATTATAATCTATACCTTTTTAACCGACAGGCGAAATCGAATAAATTACTAGCGTATCAATCTATACTACTGTGTTAAAGCTTTTTGAAGCGAATGGCACTGGTAGCCAGAACGACTGTTATAGCAAGACTCCCTTACAAACCTTTAGGGATAGCAAGCACCTGGCTGATCAGAAGCGACTGGACAAGTTGTTAGAGAGTCAGCCCTAACAACAAACTGTTTAATTGTTGGTGTAAGCCAATTTATGATTGTCAGACCTACTCTCGTCTTTTAACACATTCTTTGACAGCCAGTTGAAATTGTTCCAGCCAGTTTGCTCTCAACCCTTCGTTTGCTCTACCGGCTCCCACACAATATTCCAGAAGTGCGTGAGCGGTTGTCCTTCAGCCCTGGCGCTAATTGGCACAGGTATATCCTTCTTAACTCAAATTTACGTGCCCTTATGCCAGATCATCAGATGTGAGGGGGAAATAGACGCTGTAGATTTCATCCTCCACTTCGTACAGCGGTTTGAATCGAATGGAGTAGGGTTGCCCTACGGTACGGTAGCCCGGTAACCAGTCCCGCCATTGTCGCTCGTTGTCAGCTACCAGAATATTCTCCGGCTTGTTTTTATCGCCTGAGAGCCTGACTTCTTTATCACAGAGGCCAGCCAGCACCACGGGGCCATCCAGGAAAGCGACCGTTTCTGGTTCATCCGGGATTGGGCTTACCGCCAGGCCTTTAGGCAGCACCAGCGTTAGCGTATCGTTGTGCCAGGTGTGCGTGATCTTGCAGAAACCGGGCGCTGTCCCCTCTACCTGCTGCGCCTCTCTGTTCAAGGTTAAAATAGCCTGGCCCTGCATCCACCAGGGCAGCCTCAGTTGCAAGCTAAATTCATGGGGTTGCTCGCAACTTATTTTCAGCCTGACAGTCCAGCATTTGGGGCGATGCGGGCTGCCGGCACTGCTCGCATTGTCATCAGCCGCGGCGATAGAACCGTTACTCTCGCGCTCCAGTTCCAGACTGACCGGAACGCTATTCAGCTCTGTTTCCAGTTGTGAAGGAATATACTGGGCCACTGTTACGGCCCGGTCGCCTCTATAAAAAATGTAAGCGTTGTGCAGGGTATGCGCCTGTACAAGCGAGCCGTGGCAGCACCAGAAGTCGTTGGTGGGCGAACCCCAGCGTTTTCGCCCGCCAGCTTCCAGGGGTAAAAAGTAGGTAATCATGCCGGTGCGGCCATTTTGCTGGGCCAGGATGCCGTTGTAAAGGTTTCTTTCGCTGTAGTCGGTGTATTTGGGGTCTCCTGTCTGGCGGAATAGGAAATCGGCCAGCCTTATCATGTTGTAAACCGTGCAGTGTTCCTGGTTTTTGTCGCCACGCCGCGCCGCGAACTCGAAAGGAGGTGTCCAGATTGCACCTGAGGTTTGGCCGCCCGTACAGAAATAGCCCCTCTCGTCCACCGCCCACTTCCAGTAAGCTTCCACAATATTTAACCACCGCTCGTCTCCGGTTACTTCATAAGCGCGAGCCGCGCCCAGAACCTTAGGGATACTGGTATTGGCGTGCATGTTGGTGAGGACATCCTTTCCGGCAAGGAGTTGTTCGAACAGACGATGGAGGGTGTAGCGTTGGAGTAATTCGAGATGAGAAGCCTCGCCGGTAAAGCCGTAAAGATCGGCCCAGACTTCCAGCATACCGCCGGTTTCAAAGTCCAGGATATCGTCCATCTGTTCCCGGTTGAATTGCCCGGTCCAGCGGTAGAACCAGTTCGCGGCTTGCTTCAAAATGGCCAAGGCTTCTTCGTTGCCGGCGTACCTACAGGCATCCACCAGGCCCATCAGGGTTTTGTGAATGGTGTAGTGAGGGGCCCAGGTTGTTTTCCGGCGGCTATTCGCTCCAGGTACTTTTCCGGAATAGAAAAGACCCATTCTCCGCCGTTCTCTGACTGGCAGCGTGCCAGTTCCTGCACGATTTCATCTGCCCTGAGCTTGAGTTGCAGGTCTCCGGTCGAAGCGTAAGCCCGTGAAACCGCCGACAACCAGTGACCGAGGAAATGGCCGCGCAACTGGCAGGTAGGAGACTCCCAGCCCCAGTGGCGGTCGTCGCCGTTACTCGTATCACCCATTGAGGTGTTGCGGATTTGCCTGAAATTACCGATACCGGCCTCCAGGTAGTGGTTCTGAAGCAAGTTATCCGGCTTCAGGCTTAAGAGATAGGCTCGGTTCAGTTCCGATCTTTGTTGAAATAGTCCTGCTTCAAGTTTGACCTTCCCCGGCTCAAAGCTAGCCCACTTCGCACTCATCTTAAGTCTCGCCTCCTCTCGATAGTCCGGAGTAACTGGCGCTAACGAGCCATCCAACCTCCGTCCACGGTTAGAATATGACCGTGGACATAATCTGAAAGAGCACTGGCCAGGTAGAGCGCCGCTCCCGCGATGTCCTGAGCTTCTCCCCAGTCGCCTTCCGGT
>DATAKM010000055.1:0-26502 GCA_036261665.1 Chloroflexia bacterium | reverse complement strand
ACCGGAAGGCTCCCTTAAAAAGTCCAATTTCGATTACCGGGCCTTCTCAAACCTGGACTTCTACTGCTACGATCCGGTCTATGACCTGGCAGGGTTGGCCACCGAGCTGGAACTGGCCAGCATCAAAGCCAACCTCCCGGCCAACCCGGCGGCTCGGCAGCTAAAAAAAGAGTATGAGACTCTTACCGGGGAAGCGGTGAGTGAGGAGCGCTGGTTGCTTTATAGCTGGGTTTCTTATCTTGCCAGAAATCATAACCCGGCTCAGGAGAAACAAAGCTCTGAAATGACCCGGGGCCTGGCGCGTTCTTTTCAGGCTTACTACGCCAGCGTCTATTTCGCGGACCTGGAACCCACTGTAAATGGGACTCTATGTGCGCTTGACGTTGATGGAGTACTGGAAACAGGTAAATTCGGTTTTCCGGCACTTTCCCCGGCCAGCGCTTCAGCGCTTCGGTCACTAATTCGGCACGGCTACCGTCCGGTACTGGTTACCGGGCGCAGCCTGGCCGAGGTGCGGGAACGCTGTTACAACTACAGGTTAAGCGGCGGGGTGGCAGAGTATGGCGGTGTTATTTATAACCACCGGACTGGTGAAACACACGAACTTTTGAATGAGAGCGAAAGAGCGAGCTTGCAGGAATTGCGCCATGTGCTAGGTACTATGGAAGGCGTCTGCCTGGACTCCGACTATCGGGTCGCGGTCAGGGCTTACCATTTGCGCCCTTCCGGCAGACGGCACGGTTTATCGTCGGAAGAGGTGAAAGCTGCACTTGATAAGTCCGGGACCGCCGGCCTGATTCGCTCGATACCCGGCTATAATCAAACCGACTTTATGGTGGTAGGCGTTGACAAGGGGACCGGATTGCGAGAAATGCTGGCCGCATTTGAGCCGGAGGCTCGGACCGGAGAGCAATCGCCAGTTGCCTTTGCAGTTGGGGATACGGAGGCGGATTTGCCAATGTTACGGATGGCCGCCCGGGCCTGGGCTCCCGGCCACTCAGCGGCAGCCATGAAGAATGAACCGGTTAGAGTTACCCGACAAGCATATCAGGCCGGGCTGAAACAGGCTACGGCTGAATTGCTGGGACACCAACCGGGTCACTGTGCCATCTGCCGGGTAGGGCCCTACCCGGATGAAACCCAGCAGCTATTTGGTCTTCTTGAAGTCATGGACAGCAGCAAGGCCGGAAAAGCCCGGCATGCCCTATTACAGTTACTCAGATTGGCTAGATCAGCTAAGTATAACAGGTAAAAGAGCGACGTTTTAAGTTTTAAGCATTGTCATACAATCGGGACCGGGTGGGCTTTGCCCACCTGGACGGTTCGCGTACATTTTCACGGTTTTACTCCACGAAAAAGATAGTTTGGATGATAGGGAGGGCGAGCATAGAATGTTTACGGAACCACGTTCTGAAATAAACCAACTTTGCTCCAGGGGGGATGTTCGAAATGTAGTTTACGCAAATTATCACGATCAGCCTGACATTGCAGGGCATCACTTAACATGGCTTTTTCCTTCCGCTATTAGTAAGGGATAGATACACAGGGCGGCTAACTTTCAGTATAGTTATGGTTCTAACAGCGGAGGAACTTACATGGCTTTTAAGAATGTTTCGAATACTAATCAAGCGCTGGTTTCGCGAAACAGCGTAACCAGCAAGGTTAAAGCAACACCGATAACGAAAAGATAGCCCCCTGCTCCCGTTATTCCGCTTCCGGCATTACCGCTTTCGATAACTGCGACCACCAGCAGAGTCAGGGCTACCCCACTCAGGATAATCCAGTCGCCTACAAAAAAGTTAAAAACCGCTTTCAAAACACCTGTTATTGTCTGCACGTTGTTACCTCCCAGCATCCAGCTTTTCGCCTGACTGTTCCTCACTAAAAGCTACCTGTAAAGAAGGTGCCCCAACCCCAGCCGTTGATCTATTTTTGGTTGAGCGCAACCAGCCAACCAGTACTCCGCTATAAAGTAGATAGGTAAGCGCCAGCACCACCAGGAAAGCATCTTCCAGAGGCCAGCTAACCCCCAGACCTTCGCCAGCCCAGAAGGTACCAAAACTGGTCAACATGATCCCGACTATAAACTTGAGAGTATTTTCGGGGACACGGGTCAAAGGCCCACGCACCAGGACGCCCGCTACTACTACCAGGACCCCGGCCAGCAGTGCGCCTACCGTCGCTGCCAGCAGCGCCGGGACCTTCTCCTCGTTTGTTCTGGCAGCCGAGGTACCTAAGGTAATCACAATAAAGGCGACTTCCAACCCTTCCAGAAGCACGCTCTTGAAAGCGGTGGCAAAGCCGAAGCCATTGATCTTGCCCGGTAGGGACTCGCCACGAGCCTTCATGGCTCGCATTTCTTCTTCATAGATCGCTTCCTCATCGTGCAGGGCTTTGAGGCCGCTGTACCGTAAGACCGCTTTCTTAAGCCATTTGAGACCAAACAGAACCAGAATGACACCGACCACCAGGCGCAAGGCATCAATCGGGATAAAAGCTACCAGAGCCGTACCGAAAACCGCGATTAAGCCTGCCAGAGTGGCAACCGCTGCCGCTGTGCCTGAAAGAGCAGATTTCCAGTTAATCGTCACGCCCACCACCAGCACAATGGTCAGGGCTTCCACAAACTCTACTAGCGAGGCTAAAAAGGCTGAAACAGCCGAAGACCACTCCATTAGTTTAACTCCTGAACAGTTATTCTTTACACGAGGTACACAACAAGGATATACCAGAGGCACCCTTTGTGCAATATTCTACCAACTAATAATACTTATGGGGATAACTTATATTGAAAGGGATATTGAGACGGTCAAGTTTTTACTGTCACTCTCAGTAGATAAACACAAAAGTCTTGTCGAAGAGGCAGTGGCGTGTTAAACTAACTTGATGAGAAAACAAGATCAAATCAATTTAGAAACTGCCCAGCACGAGCAGCTTAACCAAATCGTGCGCAAAGGTGAGCACAAAGCCCGCGAAATCCAACACGCCCACCTTCTCTTAAAAATGGCCGCTGGCTGGACTGATGCCAGGCTGGCTGAGACCTTCAGTGTTTCCACGCGCACGGTCAAACGCGTCCGTCGCCGCTTTTTGGAAGAAGGGCTAGAAGCGGCCGTCTTCGATAAAGTACGGAGTGGCCGACCAGTCGAATATGCTGGAGCGGATCAGGCCCTGATCATTGCTACCGCTTGTACTCCCGCTCCTCAGGGAGCCGAACATTGGACCCTCCAGTTGTTGACCGAGCGGGTGATTGAGTTAGGGGTGGAGGGGATCAGCCGCGAGACCGTCCGCCGCACCTTAAAAAAAACGAACTCAAACCTCACCAGCAAAGGCAGTGGTGCTTAAGTGCGGTCAATCCTTTGTTTATTGCCCGCATGGAAGAGGTTTTGGAGTTATACGAGGAGCCAGTTGACCCGCGGCGCCCGGTAGTCTGTCTGGACGAGAAAGGTAAGGAACTGCGTCAAACTCCGCGTGGGGAGTTGGCTATGGCGCCCGGAGAGGCTAAACGAGTGGATTATGAGTACAAGCGCCAGGGCAGTTGCAACCTCTTTGTGGCCTACCAGGTCCAGAGCGGTTATCGTCAGGTGTGGGTAAGCGCCAGGCGCCAGGCGGAAGATATTGCACCAGTCTTCAAAGCTTTAGTAGATGAGCTCTACCCCCAGGCCGAAGTAATCCGGTTAGTGTGTGATAATCTCAACATCCACAATGCCAGCAGCCTCTACACCCTTTATCCGCCAGAGGAAGCTCGGCGGATAGCACGTAAGTTGGAATTTCATTACACCCCGACCCACGCCAGTTGGCTAAATATGGTGGAGATCGAACTGGCGGTTTTGGAGAAGCAGTTATTGAGTGGGCGCTTTGAAAGTATGCAAAAGGTGGCAGAAGAGGTAGCGGTCTGGCAGGAGCGGCGCAATGCGGCCAAAGCGAGCATCCAGTGGCAGTTTACTAATCCTAAAGCCAGGGCTAAGTTGAAGCGCTTTTACCCCCTGCTTACTTGACATTTCTTTTGTGTCGTACTACTCAGTACTCAGTCCAAAAAGAGATGTCAAAGAGCGGCCAGCCTAGGATAAAGGTGCCGAAGCTTGGTTCTGGCTGTCTCACAATCAAACTGCCAGTTGATCTGGGCTTGGCAGCTATTGCGCTCTTGCTCGACGGCATAGACCTTTTCTACTAACTCCTCCTCACTACCAATCCGCCGTTGTAAGGCCTGACGTTGTAAAATGCTGATTTCGATTTCAGCCATATTTAGCCAGCTCCCATGTAAAGGGGTGTAGTGAAAGCACAGCTTTTGTAATAAGCTTACCAGCTTATTCTTTTCTTGACAAGATTAATTGGACTGAGTACTCAGCTACTCAAAGACTAAAAGGAAGAGATGTCGTTTTTAGATCATAACCCATCTGGTAACTTTCGCAACACGGATAACAAGCCTGACATGCAAAGCACCTGGTATAGCAAAGTAATTACAGCTTTGGGCTGGAGGTTGCTGGCAGCTATAATCGGGGCAATTGTGTTATTACTGGCTTTCGTCTATCTGGCGGAAGAAGTTTTCGATAAAGAGTTTCTTACGGTAGAAAGTAATCTGGCGCTATGGGTCCATAGCTTCGCTAATCCTTTTGACGATAAAGTCTTTTACTTTTTTAGCCTGGTCGGTGGACCGGGCGGTATCCTTATTTTGTCGGGAATCACCTTTTTGTTTCTACTGAAAGCAAGAGACATTCAATATATTGTGTTGCTGGTACTGGTAGTGGGGGGAGGACTTTTGCTAGATGTGGGCTTGAAGCAAATCTTCCAGCGAACACGACCGGATCTCTGGAACTTAACCGGACCACACCTGACAAGTTACGGTTTTCCGAGCGGTCATGCGACCGGATCAATGTCTTTTTTCGCATTTATTGCCTGGCTGACCTTTATGTCAAATATCAAGTTATGGCTGAAGTGGCTGATCCTGTTGCTCATGGCTTTTTTCACAGCAATGGTCGGCTTGTGCCGGATTTACCTGGGCGTTCACTATCCAACCGATGTGCTGGGCGGTTATATTCTGGGAGGGTCCTGGCTAACTGTTGTGGTTAGCGGCTTTGAGGTCCGCACCCGCTTCCTGAAAAGTCCTTAGCGGAAGCTCCACTATCATAATCGTACCTTGTCCCAGGTGACTTTCAACATGAAGTTTGCCTTTGTGCTGACGGGCTATCTCGCTGGCAATTGCCAGACCTAGTCCGGCCCCACCGCTACTGGTGGCCCGGTCACTTTCTACACGGTAAAACCGCTCGAAGAGATGCGGAAGATGCTCTTGAGCAATTCCCGGTCCTGTATCACTTATTGTCACCTGAACCTGCCCGGCCCTTTCTAGCGCGGCAATTTTAACCTTTCCACACGCCGGGGTGTGCTTGATAGCATTATCGGTCAAGTTCAAAAACAGCCGGGTAAGTTGATCCAGATGACCCTGTGCCACAAAACCGGTCGGGATGTTATAGGAAAGGTCAACTTCCTTCATTTCAGCTACGATCTGCATTGATTCCGCCATTGACTCCAGCAAATCAGTTAAGTTGATGCTTTCGGCCTTTTCCTCCCAGTTTTGCTCGGACTGATCCAGTCTTGAGAGGTACAACAGTGAATTGCTTAACCGGATAAGCCTGTCTACTCCCTCATTCAAATTCACCAGGGTTTTCCGATATTCTTCCGGGGTTCGTTTTCTGCTGAGTGTTACCTCAATCCGGCCCTTGAGAGCGGACAGGGGCGTGCGCAGTTCGTGAGAGGCGTTCGAAGTAAAACGCCTCTCCTGCTCAAAGCCTTTCTCTAATCGCTCTAACATGTGATCAAGGGTGGAGGCCAGCCGTCCTATCTCGTCCTGGGGACCACTATAATTGATCCGGTGGCCTGGGTCGCGGGTGGTTATGGCTTGTGCCGTACGGGTAAACCGGTCAATGGAGTTAAGAGCCTTACTGGCCAGGAAAAAGCCACCCAGGATTGCAAGTAACAAAGCTACAATTGTACCAGGAATGATCGGGGTGATTAACCTGCTCCAACCGGTGTCCAGCACGTAAACGGATTGACCAAGCTCGATCCAACCTATCAATCTTCCGTTCATGGCAATACCTGTAGTTAGAACACGCCACTGGGCACCATTTGAAGTGGCCAGAGTGCTAAGGGTGGGTTCAACATCAGGGCTTGAGATCAAAGGCATTTCCGAGACGAAAGAACCCAGACTGTCTAACTGGCTACCGTCTACTCCAATTAGTCGTACTTGAATATTCTCCCGGTTCAAATCTTCGATAGACTTCTCATCATCGGTACCGGAAAAAACGTGAAAGTGGAGTTGTGAAGCAGCGCTACTATGCAGCCCTGGTTCAACCAAAGAAAGGATGCGGGAAGTTGTAGCCTGAAGGGTAGTATCTTGCTGATTTTGCTCAAGATTTCGGAACTGGAAGAAAATGTAGACGCTAAAGAGCACAAGGGTTATCAGCAGTAACATCACATACCAACCCATCAGCCGGAAACGTAAGGAGCGAGTAGTGTCCAGGAAAAGCCTACCCCGTTTTCCCACCAACTTCCTGATCCTTTTAACAGGACTGATCTTTTGCTCTGGTTTCCTGGCTCGATAAGCAGAATTAAGTTTAAATTTATTAGATAACATCGAATTTCTTCATGCTTGCTAACCCTTTACTGGTTCAAAAGCTCAGGTTCAAAAAATTTGATCGGTATAGAAAGAAGTAAAGCGATTGGAGCATGCCATCAGTAGCCTTTATGGTCGTAGCAGTTTTAAATCTTTCAATACTGACAATTACGCTTGGAGCAGTAATTGCCGGTAGTGTTAAACATAACAAATAATATCCAGTTTAGAAGACAAACTTAAGAGAATAATTATAGTAACTTAAGAGTTTTCTTATTTTTCAGAGAATTCATCAGGGGATTGTCGAACTGGTTCGATCCTGTCGCTTTCTCAAGGGCTTATTCGAACGCTTTCCCTAAGCAGTTCTAGCCGATTAAGCTGATAGACTGCACCAATCACGGCTAAGGAGTCAGTGCGTTGCGTGGTATGTTTACTTAACAATCCTAAAGCTTTCAACTTGCCCAGTAACTTATCGAAAACCCGACAGGCCTGACCAGCCGTTCTCTAAATTCACTTAAGACGCTATAAGAGAGCCTTTCATAATTGAGCTAAACCCACAAAAGGATGACACTTTACACTTCCCAACCCCTCTTTCTGTGGAAGGGCCAGGGGATGGCCTATAAATGAACTTGATCTTTTTAATTATGAAAGGCTCTCGCTATAGTTGAAACCAGCGTAGTACAAAGGCAAATGAAGCGGATATTTCCAATCCAGCCGGGTCACAACCATTGTTGCAGCCTGGTGGTCGCTTAGCACTCCACCCTTTGCAAGATTGTAACGAGTACCAGTAAAGCCGGGGAAAAGGCAGGTTGTCCTTTCGCTGGATAGAGTTCAACAAAATCCAGATAGTTGTCAAAATCGGCCAGCTTGTCTCCGATCTGGCGATAGAGATTAATAGTGGGCAGTCGGCTATCAACTAACTGAAAAGTATCATCTGGAATAGGCTGAAGGGGTTGGGGCTTGAGGCACATTGGAACCTCTTTACTTTCATTTGGCCTCTAATTTGTTATAGCACTATTCCTGAACTTTTACTACCACTTTGAGCCTGATTTGCCAACAGCCGCAATGGCGCGATGCACCACCTTTAACCATGAAAGTAGGCAGATTGTATAGCTTTGTTCTTTTCCAATTCTATTTTCAAAGCAGTAACCTTTAGGCGAAAGGAATAATCGCTGCTTTTCGTAATTCGTTAAACCAGAAAATAGCAAAACAAAAGCGACCGACCCGAATAGAAGAGAACTGGCTCTCGGAGCAGCCTCACTCAAATAATTGTATGGCTAAGGTTATTTCTAAAAATCCTTTTGGCTAACAGATAAATAGCCGACCAGCATCGCGATTATGACCGCCAGTACCAGGCTAACCTGCCCAGTTCCCCAGCCCAGTCCGCCCAGGTCCGTAGCCCGGCCCATCCAGTCGGCAAAGGAGGCTCCCAGCGGTCGGGTGATTATATAAGCGAACCAGAAAGCGATAATCTCGTTCAGGCCGAAGAAGAAGTAACCCAGCGCTGGTATTGCAATAATGACTGCAAAGAGGATACCCGAATCAAGGTACCCCAATCCCAGGGTAGTAGCGGTCATATCTCCGGCGGCAGTGCCGAGGGCAAAAGTGGCGCACACCGTCGCCCAGTAAAATAGCTCTCGCCGGAAGGTATAGATACTGTGGATCGAAAGAGTCTTTTCGGTCCGGTACCAGGTGAGGAAAATGACCGCCAGGGCCACCAGAAACCCGCCGGTCGAGATCAGGTAGGGGATTCCTAACTCTACGTGGATTACATCGGCTACCATAGTGCCAAAGATTGCGACCATTACCACCGCCAGCCAGTAGACCCAGGGAATATAGCGCCGCACGGCTAATTGCAAGACCAGCGCCGCTACAAAACCGGCCCCGCCCAGCATCACCCCAATAATCGGGTTAATCTCTTTAACCAGAAAATCGGAGGTGGTTTCACCCATACCCGTAGATAGCAGCTTTATTACCCAGAAGAGGACCGTAACTTCCGGCACCTTCCGGATTAACTTTTCACCGGAGGTCGCGGCTGTTCCAGAAAAAGTCGTAAAGAAACCGACTCGGTTCAAGAGTGAGACCGTATTAAAAGCTTTTTTTGTCATATTAATCCTTTTGAATGGCCAGGTTATCAGATTATAGCCACAAGCACTACCTGGCTTTATATTATCCAGATTATAATTATAATCCCGGTAAATTTGCGCTGATTGCGGTTGTTAGTTTACAACCATCAAATATTAATTACCATTAGAATTTGTTAAATTTTTATGAAACGACCGGATGAAATGAATTAGTAGGATTTGCCTGATTATGCTGGCCATGGTTATGGACCTCTCTTTTAGGTTCTTTCACCAGCCTTACATCACTGGAAGAAGCTCTGACCTTTCAGCTATTGTTCATTTTCAGTTCATATTTGCTTCTCATAATATACCGGATAATTATGGAGAGAAATAGAAAAAAGCAACGGAGTAAAGCAAACAATGCGAGTACTTATAGTTGAAGATAACCATCGCCTGGCTCAGGTTCTCAAGACCGGGCTGCTTACGGAAGGCTATGCCGTTGACCTCAGTTATAATGGGGTAGAGGGCCAGCAATTAGCCGAGTTAACCAGTTATGATGCTATAATTTTAGATATTATGTTACCGGATAAAGATGGATTGGCAATCTGCCGGGCCTTGCGCCAAAAACGCATTAACAGTCCAATCCTGCTCCTGACGGCCAAAGATACCGTTGAGGACCGGGTAATCGGGCTGGATAGCGGAGCGGATGATTACCTGGTCAAGCCTTTTGCCATGAATGAACTCCTGGCCCGGCTCAGAGCTTTACTCCGCCGCGAGTCCTCTGATAAATCCGGGCTACTGGTAGTAGGCGATTTGATTGTAGACCCCTCCACCCACTTCGTGGAACGCGATGGGCAGCGGATTGAGCTGACTACCAAGGAATATGCCCTGGTGGAATATTTTGCCCGCTACCCCAATCAGTTGATCAGCCGGGAAAGACTGGAAAATCATGTCTGGAACTATGATTACGAAGGGGTATCCAATATTATTGAGGTCTACATGCGGCGCTTACGGCGTAAGCTGGATAATCCCTTTAAATTTAAGATGTTTGAAACCATCCGGGGCAGCGGTTACCGGCTGAGATCGCCTTTAGACAAGTAAGCTTTTGCTGTTGGGGTTGTTTTAAGCTTAGAACCGTTCTGATTTTTAGACGGATAGAGCAAGCAAGGATACAAGACTACAAAAGTAACCTGAAACCGGCGTGTATAGAATTTGAAACAAAGCAAAGTACAGGCAGGATAAGAGTAAAATACGGCAGGGAGGATCTAGTAAATTGGTAAGGGTCAGGCTGGAGAACAGGCTTCATAGAATTACTATATTTGTTAGAAGCATCCGTTTTCGGTTGACGCTTTGGTATGTTGCTGTATTAGCCCTGGTTTTGCTTGGTTTTAGCCTGGCAGTCTACCTGACTCTCACAAACAGCCTCTATTCCAACCTGGACAATCTGCTGGAAACCAGAGCAGGTCAACTTGAAGCTAACTTCAATCAAGGGGAAGGCCAGGTAAGTCTAGGGACAGGCGCTGGAGACGAAGAAGGCTCTATCCTGCCTTCTGAGGGGGAAATTTTACTTCTGTTTGACAAACAGGGAACTCTATTACAGAAGATCGGACCGCTAAGCCCGCTCGATATTAAAAACCTGATAATGCTGGCTCTTAGTTCGGCCTCAAGTTCTAGTTCAGGCCAGAACCCCGTGCAATACTTTACAAATTACGAACTTTCACCCTACGCTAAAGGGCCGGAAAATACCGGTAAACAGTTCGATTTCCGGCTGTATGTGACCCGTCTGCAAGGGAAGGACCAGCCCGGTCTCATTCTTATACTGGGTAGCTCACGTGAGGAACAACAAACTACCGCCCGGAAGCTGCTCCTGGTCCTGCTCATTACCATTCCCATAACGTTGCTGATTTCGGCCCTGGGCGGTTATTGGCTCGCCAGCCGGGCAATGCAGCCCGTACGGCTAATTAGCCGCACCGCCCGGCAAATGGGCCAAAATGACTTGAGTAAGCGTTTTAATCTGAGAAGGCAGGATGAACTGGGCGAACTGGCTACCACTTTCGACCAGATGCTCGCTCGCCT
The DNA here is from genome assembly GCA_036261665.1 of Chloroflexia bacterium. Taxonomy (GTDB): domain Bacteria; phylum Chloroflexota; class Chloroflexia; order Chloroheliales; family Chloroheliaceae; genus 54-19. The sequence continues at coordinate 15,759 of DATAKM010000055.1, read as the reverse complement.
GGAAAGTGCCTTTAATCGCCAGAAACAGTTTACAGCTGATGCCAGCCACGAACTGAGAACGCCTCTCTCTATTATCAGACTTGAAGCGGAGCAGGCTCTCGAAGAGCGGGTAGCCAGAACTTTGAATGAAAACAGGCAAGCCTGGCAGATCATTAAAACCGAAAGTGAGCATATGAGCCGGCTGGTTAATGATTTGCTGACGCTGGCGCGGGCCGATAGTGGAGGGGTAACCCTAAATTACGAAGAACTGGATTTGAGCGAACTGGCTCTGGAAGTCGTGGAGCGATTTCAGAATTACGCCGGGCGGAACGGTGTAAACCTTCATATGGCTCAGGAAGAACTGGAAGAGCTGCCGGTAAGAGGTGATTATCTCTACCTGAACCGGATGATTAACAATCTGGTGGAAAATGCGATCAAATACCGGGCAACCAGGCCTGCCCAACAACCCTGGGTGGCGATCAAAACCGGTCAGGAGGGTGGAAAGTGGGCCTGGATTGAGGTCAGTGACAACGGCCAGGGTATTCCAGCCCGCTATCTGCCTCATATCTTTGACCGGTTCTACCGGGTAGACAGTGCCCGGACCTCTGGTAATGATAATGACCAACCTCAGCCTCAAATGAAGAAAAACAGTAGCGGTATTCCGAGAGGTAATCAGCCGGAGGAAGTTGGAGCCCAGGCCAGCGGCAGTGGATTGGGCCTTGCCATCGCCAAATGGGTCGCCCAGGCTCATGGTGGCTCCATCACGGTCGAAAGCCGCGAAAGTCTCAGTCACGAGAAAAAAGAAGAATTCAGACCGGAAAAAGGCGAAGCGGCAGTACCGGGCGAAGCCACTACCCGCTTCAGGGTCTGTCTTCCCCTTGAGGTTCCTGCCCAGGAATAAGTTTTCACTTCTTTTCGGCAACATTTAAAGATCTTAAAGCCGTTCAGGATGGGTTCATATTGGGATGTTAAACTTGGCTCGTCAGGAAACGATCACGCCCTGGCAGGCATTCCTGATAAGGAACATCACTGACAGCGAGTTATTACTTCATGTTCTCTATTTCAAATAACTCACTGTCAAAACATCTCTATAGAACTGGGAGGTTCTAGAACATACTATGTTTAAGACCAAATTTCTCAAACTGATAGTAGCCGGTATGGCGGCCTTACTGTTTAGCTTTGCTTTTCTGGCTGGCGTCGCGATGAAACAGAACAACGCCCTTGCTCAGACCCCTGCTGTGTCTAATACCGTTACCCCTGCTCAGAACAGTACAAACCAGAGTGGAAGCGCCGCAAATTTGAGCACAACTCAGGCCCCGAATCAAGCCGATACTGACCAGGAAACTAACGATGGACCTGACCAGAATGGGCAGGAAGCTACGAGCACCGAGCCGCAGGAGCGGTCCGAAACGGCGGATAACAGTCCTGTCTTGCAGGCCCAGGCTAAAATCACGGTAGAACAGGCCAAACAGGCGGCTTTAGCTGCCGTTCCTGGTACGGTTGCCAGTGCAAACCTGGAAGATGAGAACGGCACCGCCGCTTACTCTGTGATCGTTAATCCTACCAATGGTGGCACTACCGAGGACGTTAAAGTTGACGCCGCTACCGGTAAGGTGCTGAAAACCGAAGCCGGTAATGATCAAGAGGGGACCGGTGGTTCTCAAAGTGGTGAGCAGGAAGATGGAGGCAGCGATAATTCCGGTACCGAAAGCGGCGAAGGAACTAACGCTTAGTAGGTCATCTAGCAGGATTTAAATTAATTAAGGCTGGAAGCTTCTTCTCTCAACAACGAGGAAAGAGCTTCCGGCAATTTACCGAGTCAGGCTAAGAGCAGTTATTTATTTAACCGGAAACGCGGTAAGAACTAGAACTTCAAAAGGGCCCGGTACCTTATATTATTTTAATAGCTCCAACTCAGCTAACCTGTTAGTGAAGCTATTGGATTAAAGAAAAACAGCAAGTTGTGGAATAGTAGTATATAAGAAGCTTGAAAGGGCCAAATTTTTCAGTAGCATTGAACTGCACTCTCGATCGGAAGGGATTATACAGGTTGTTAAAAGGACTGGAAAATAATTTAATAGATTTTTTGAAGATTTTTTATGGTGATGTGGGCATGCCTGGAGTAATCGTGATGATGACCCTGGAGAGTATGATGTTACCGCTACCCAGCGAGATTATTATGCCCCTCGCCGGGTGGCTGCTGGTAGGCAAGGTTGCCGGCCCCGTTCCTATCTGGTTACAAGTTGGATTGACCGGACTGGCTGGGGCCCTGGGTTGTCTGATTGGCTCCTGCCTGGCCTACTGGATTGGCCAGGCAGGAGGACGCTTTCTGGTTGAAAAGTACGGCCAGTATGTACTGATCCGACCCGAGCATCTGGATACCAGTGAAAAGTGGGTGGCTCGCTGGGGCACTTATGCCGCCTTCTTCTCGCGGTTGTTGCCGGTGGTCCGCACCTTTGTCAGCCTGCCCATGGGAGTTTCCCGCTCTCGCTTTATCCCCTTTGCCATTCTAACCTTCGTCGGTTCTTTTATCTGGTCGTTAGGTCTGGCCTGGTTAGGCTACCTGCTTGGTCCAAAATTCGACCAGGTTCGAAGCTCAAGCGGCTGGCTGGATTACTTAATAGTGATAGCCCTGGCAGGGCTGGTAGTTTATTTTGTATATACTTCTTTCAAGCACCACCCGTCACCGTCACCAAAGGATTAACAACCAACTTCAGTTCTAAGGAGAACCTCTGATGCAACTCTGGCAGGCCCTGATACTGGGCGCTTTACAGGGAGTAGCGGAACTTTTCCCGGTAAGCAGTCTGGCCCATACCATTTTGATTCCGGCTATCCTGGGCTGGAATCTTGACCAACAGCAGAACTATTTTCTTTCTTTTGTGGTAGCTCTGCACCTGGCTACCGCCCTGGCCCTGGTACTTTATTTCTGGCGGGAGTGGCGCAGCGTTCTGCTCGCCTATCTGGGCAGTTTCAAACGTCGTCAGCTCGTCTATGATGCGGAGAGTAAATTTGCCTGGCTGCTGGTAGCCGGCACAATCCCGGTAGGTCTGGTGGGTGTGATCTTCGAGAAGAAGCTGCGCAGCTTTTTTGAAGACCCCCGTTATTTCTGGATGGTAGCTTTATTTCTGATACTTAACGGTCTTTTAATGCTGTATGGTGAATACCTGCGCAAAAAGTCCGGCCGGAGAGAGCTTGAAGAGGAACCCTCGGATTTTCAGCGCCAGCCGGTAGTGGCAGTTGGTGATGGAACTGTGGCAACCTTATCCGGGATGTATACACAACCTGCTGTGAAAAGCGCTAAATCTTCACCGGTAATTAAGCAGGCTCAAGAGCTAACTTTTGTACAGGGGGCGGCGATAGGAGCCAGCCAGATTTTAGCCCTTTTACCGGGCTTTTCTCGGAGCGGAGCCACGATGGTGGCAGGTTTATGGGCCAGGCTGTCTCATGAAGAGGCGGCGCGCTTCGGCTTTATGCTGGCTACGCCTGTAATTGGCCTGGCCGCGCTTTTGAAGATACCCGAACTCTTCAAACCGGAAGCCCGGGCCGTCCTGAACCTGACGATTCCCTCGGCTGTGGTAGCCGGGGTTGTGGCTTACCTGAGTGTTCGCTTCCTGATGAAGTACTTTGAAACCCGCCGTCTATCTCCTTTTGCCTATTACTGCCTGGGATTTGGTTTTTTCTCCCTGGTGGTTCTGCTGGTGCGGGGAGTATAATTTCTGAATTTGTTGACGGTGTAGAGGTACAGTACTACCGGTTTAGTATTTTGGGTATTGTGCCAGTTTGGGGAAAGTTCTAAAGACTTTTGGTATGAGAGCGCTTACAGGCTTAAGAAGCCTGGAGTTGCAGGCTGAACTGGCTAGTAGCAGGTAGAGGAAAGACAGACCTGGTATTACAGGAAAGCGAGCCGGTGCGGGTTGTAGGGTAGTTCCCCGGAATAGCCACCTTCTCCGAAGGTGTGCTTGCGCACGGCATACCTGGCGGCTGTTTTAGCTCCGTTGATAGCCAGGGCCACTAACTGGTTGGAGCAGCGCTCGATATCCCCGGTGCCGAGTCCTTCATCCAGCGAAGGTGGCTCAGCATCCGAGAGTTCTCTGGTGGTTCTGGAGACCTGGCTGGCCATCAGAGCGGCGATATTCAGTTCGTTCGCCGCGTCTGAGAAACCCCTGACATTCGCGGCCAGGGCCTCGTGCTCGGCATAGTGGCCCTCAGGCCTCCCCAGCCGCTGGAGATAGTCCAGCACCACCAGGTCGTAGCCCTGGCCCCGGGTTGCCACCAGGGCGAAATGGCGTGCTCTCAGTTCGCTTACCACCCGCTCGATCTTCCAGTTGGGGCAGTGCACGAAATCTACCCTCCCTGTCCACCGCATCACCTCGTCCGAGGCTTTGAGGAGGGCGGCTCTCTGCTCATCGCTCAAACGCCCGAGGAGCTGGTAGAGGACCGGCACTCCCGTAAGGCGGCAGTAGCGCCGGGCCAGCATCTGCTCGCGGTTGAGTTCGACATGGAAGTAGAGCACATTCAGTCCAACCTCGGCGTTAGTATCGGCAATCTGCATGGCGGCGATAGTCTTGCCTCCCCCGGTACGGGCCAGGATGGTGGTGAGGGTGGCGGGCAGTAAAGCCAGCCGGGGAGGTTCGGTCCAGTCCACACCGTCAAAAGCGGCCCAGCCGAAGCGCAGTCCCGGCCGTTTCTGAGCGCCGGTAGGGGTATCGTTTTGAATAGCACTGCCGCTTGAACTAACCCGGTCCCAGGGATCTACTTCACTGCTTGTGGACTCATCCCTGCCTGAAAGTGAGAGCTCTGAGGGTGTCTTTTCCAGCCTGAGTGGGAAGTCCAGGCTTTCCTCGTGGGAAAGAAAATAGGCCGGGTGCAGGTTGGCCGCTTTTGCTTCCAGAGCCTGGAGACGGCGGCTGTGCGCGGCTAGCAGTTCGAGCGGCGCAATCATGCCTTCTTTCTGGCAGGCCTGGTTGATGGTCCGGCTGCACTCCCGGATGAGCTCGCGGGCCAGGTAGTGTTTGAAGACAATCCCGGCGTAATGGCAGGCATGGACCGGGCTGGGGGTCTTCCGCATCAGAGCCAGGAGATAAGCCGGCCTGACCTGGCCCTCCCCTTCTCCCAGCACCCCCAGGGCTTTCAGTTCAGTTCTTACCGTCACCAGGTCTGCCGGGGTACCGGTGGTGTACAGCTCCAGGAGAGCCCGGTAGAGACTAGCTCTTTCCCGGCTGAAAAAGTGTTCAGGCTTCAGGATAGGCGCCACTGTTGAGATGGTATCCCGGTCAATCAGGAGGCTGCCCAGGACCGCTTCCTCGGCCTCAGCGCTATGCGGTACCGGCAACTCTTCTCCAGAAGGCCCGTCAGGCCCGGAGTAAGGTCCAGTGGTTTTACCTGCCATACCGGCTGTCTTCGGTTCGGCTTGCCGCTGTCCGGTTCTGGGAGGGTAGTTAACTATATCCCGGTTTTCAGGGTAAGAATAGGGCATGGCTTGAGAAACTTCCTTTCCAGTTCCAATCCACTCTCCGTTTTCCTGGGCTCACTACCTTCCAACGTCAGATTGGTGCTGAACACCACCACAGCTTGCTGTACTGCTTTTGCCGCTTACATCTCTAGAAAAGCTGCCGGATGCACTGGAGGCGAGTGAGGCTTCTTCCAGCTGCGCCTTCATCTGCCTGAAGCGTTCCAGCCTGAGAGTGGACACCAACCGGTCACGCTCGGAGTAAGCATGAAGGAGGTTATCCTCCTCCATCTCGATCAGTTTCGGCAGAAGGGCTGGACTCGTATTAGCCAGGGAAGGCAGGGGGATGGTGCTGTCAGGCAAGTAATCCTGCTGTGTGGTTGCAGCGGCCACTTTTGAACCTGTTCCTAGCCAGCTGCCTGTCCGATTATCACGACTCTCGTTAGCAACCGCCGGGTGCGGCAGCCAGTTAGACCGGACCAGGTGGATGAGAAAGCCTTCCCGGCTTCTGACACTCTCCTGTTGGTCAATGTAGGCCAGGGCCTGAGTGACGTAACCTGGGCGATGTCCGTTGGTGAGGGCCACTCCTGCCAGCTTCACCGCTTCAGACCTCGCTATGTGAGCCTCCAGTAGTTCCTGTGAGAGTTTCTCCAGCTCCTCCTTCTCAAGAAAAGCTTTGTACTCTGGTGGGCTCTCTTTTACTTCCGGTTTTATGCCCGAACCATGCTCTTGCTGGGTTGAAGATGCCCGGTGGGTTGTATTAAGACCGGTTGAATTTTCTGGCGGCAGCACCCACCCACACCCCTTCCCTGGGTAGTGTGTTTGTGGGTTATTGTAGATTCTCTTTTGTCGGTTAGTTATTGTCTCCGGCAAATTTACGGGAGGGCAGGGCGGTAAACCTGCCGGGGAGGTGGGCCACATTTTGTGGGAGACGCTCCCTTTTGCTAGCGGCAAAATGCCGGGGTTAGCAGGCTTTGCTTCTCCCTCTCCTGGCCTGGAAGACTCTTCCCGACCGCTAAGTTTACGCTTCTCCTCGGTGTAGCCGGGTTCTCTACACGTGCAAACTGGCATGTTGGGCGGCTGAAGTGGCTCAGCAGAGGTTTTAACTTCCGCTTGCCCGGCCTCTTGAGTAGAAAGAGGCTGCGAATTATGACAGTCCAGGTACCAGCCGGCCTGACCGGCAAGATTAAGTTCGTAGATGTTGGCAGGAGTAGGAACGCCAGCGTCTAAATGCCGGTGACGGAGGATAAAGCCGAGAGCTACCAGGCTCTTCAGGGCCCGGTCAAGGCTGCGCTCGCTCACCCCGGCACCCCGGTCTACAACAGTGCCGTCCGCTCGCCTGATACCGTAAAGGAACTGGCTGCGGCTGATGGCGTCAGCCGTCTTGGGGCAGCCCTGCTCGTCCAGGTAGCCCCAGGTATGGTCGAAGATGTAGAGCATCACCTTGAGCTCGGCTTCCGAGAGATCCTGCATCTGGAAGCGTACGAAAGCCCGCGGCAGCCGGTCGTAACCATGCATTATCTGCCCAGGTCCATAAAGGCTTTCCTTGTGGCTGCTCTGCCTGTCTTTTGATGGAAGATGGTTAATTGCGTAACTAGCCATTGTCATACCGCCTTTCCAGCTAACCTCTCCGGAAAAACCTTGACGGCAGGGGAAGGGAGTGCTATGCTCAATTCAGAGGAGGTGGATGTGCCTCTAAATATATCACAGCAAGTCCTCCCCGATCCGGAGGGGTTGTTGTAGGAGATAATCCTGCACAGTTTATGGCTAGCGAGGGTTATCTCAGCCAATAATTTGTTTCTAATACTCGCACCTGGCTCTCAATAGGCCAGGTGCTTTTTTACTCTTTCCAAAGCTCCAGGCAGTTCAAAAGAGTTAGAAATAGTCGGCGTAAGTGAGTTTCCAGGCCTCTTTAACCCGGCTCACCTCCAGCTTGAGCCAGTTCGCCTGCCTGGGCTTTTCCGTAACCGGAACAGCAGGAGCAGTGGTGTCGTTGCCTTTAGCATCAGGGCCAGAGCCGGCATAGACTACCGAGGAGTAGAAATCGAAGACCGAGCCGAGGTCGGTTTCCTTTACTATTTCAAAGCTCTGGATCGGCCCGCGCTCCTTCCGGTAGGAATGGGCCTTCAGATCGAAGGCGTCAGGAGAGGACCATACCACCGAAGGGGCAAAGAGCATTTTGCAGGTGGCGTAATCCTCCTCCCGGTAGGCTTTCAGGTAGAGTTCGGCTACCTGCCGGGCGGAAAGAGTGGCGAAGTAGGCTTCGGTAATAGCGGCTGCCCCGGAACCGGCCTGTCCACTTCCGGTGAGGACCTTTTCTTGAGAATTGTTAGCTTCCCCGGTAGTGTTACCGCTACCCGAGATCGTTACGAAGAGGGCCAGCCCCACCAGCAGAACAGCCGCAATAACCGCCACAAGGTTGATGACGGTCTTTGGTGCAAGGTGTCCTTTTAACTTTGAAAGCATAGGAGGGTTCCTCCTTTTTCTCTACTTTTTCTTTGATTTTCTTCAATTGGTAGCGCCAGTGCGCCGGTTATAAATACCTGTGGGTATAAGACGCTCTGATGCGAAAAGTGCTCACCTCCCCTGAAATATAAGCGACCCGAGAGCCTTAAAAGGTGGTTCAAGCGTTAGCAGGCCCGTTAGCCCGTCTTCGGAAGGGGTGCTAACAGCTCCTGCTAACTTCTAACCGGGCCTCCCGCTAACATTCAATGCTAAAAGCCGGACAAAAAGACCTTTTCTCCTTGAGGCGTGAAGAAAGCTCTTGAAAACCTTACCAGGGTAACCGGGTGGCGGCCTCTAAAAAATTGAAACCAGGAAATCGGCCAGCAGCTTTATCTCCAGGGCCAGGAGACCATGTTTTACGAGCAGGGAACGGTGCAGGCGGCTCAGCCTTTCCTCACTAAAGAGCATTACTACCGGCACCCTACCCGTGATAGCCCGGTATTTCTCTATCCGGCTTCCCACAAATTTGCGCCCTGATCCTTGCGGGCAGAGGATCAGAACCACGGCAAATTCGCCTCCTGGCTGGCTGTAAGCCAGGTAGTCGCTCGAACGCAGGGGAATACCCAGGGTATGGGGGCCGTAAGGGTTGGCAGGCCACTTGCCTGTTTCGCGGTATTCCCTGAAATTAAGGGCAGCCACCAGCCGGTGGTATTGTTCGGCCGGATCAGGCTTTAAGCGGCCGGTGGCCGGGAGTACCAGCCGCCAGCCTGCTCCAGCCAGGGTCACCTGTTCTTCCAGTTCCAGAAGCATGGCCTGCTGCCTGATCCTCAAGCGGCTTGGGTGCCTGCTACCTCCATAGTTGGGGCAGGTGGGAAGCCCGGCCAGTTTCGCCCCGGCCGGGCTTAAGACCCACTGGTGAGGGGAGGCCCGACCTTTTTCATTTTCGACAGTGAGGCTCCTGACCAGCCTCATTTTCTTGAGCCTGGCCAGTTCCACCCTGGTCTGGCTGTAGCTTTTACCCGCGAGGAGGCCGCTTTTCTCCCAGATCTGGCGAGAAGTGAGAAAGCGATAGCGCGCCAGGATACTCAAAATTTCCACTTTGTATGCGGCGGTAACGCTACTTTCAGTTTCCCGGTAACCGGTTGCACTCAATCTGGCTCCTCCTTACCATTAGATACCTTTAAGCTGGCCTGCGTTAAATTGTTTTGAGAAGTGTAGCGCACTAGGCCGGACTTAACTTTGCAGCACTATAAGCTCGATGTTGTGGGCGCGCACCTTTGTAATTTCAGCCCGGACCCTCCCGGCCCGTCTGGGCGGAGTTATCCAGACTACCGGCTGGGCGGCCTGGGCCAGGGCGGTTAGCTTTTGCCTGAGCCTCTGGCCCCAGTAATCACCATCTATTTCGACCAGGACAGCCCAGCTTTTCCCGGTAGCGGTGTTCGTGATGATTGCGCGGGCATCCACCAGCTCAAGGAAATCTCTAGAGGTTGGGCTGGCCGTAGCGGCCCGGTAACCCGTTCTAAGGCCGAGGTGAGTGCTCTGGTTGCGGTAGAATTCGCTTCTAAGCTGGCGCTCTCCGGCCCACTCGACAAGGGTTAGGCCCCTGGCTCTGAGCGTTTTTTCGAGTTGTAAACGGGCCTCCTGAGCCAGGAGCTGCTGGTGGATTTCACGCCGGTCGGGCATTTCTCTATAAAGAGGCTCGTGGCCGGTCAGGATGGCGAATTCTCGCACGGCCAGGGGAGTGAGGGTAAATACGAGGACGCCCCTCCGTTCAGGAGTGTCGATATAACGGCTGCTCAACCACCCTGCCTTCTCAAGCTTTCTGAGGCGGTCCCGGCAGGTTCTTTCAGAAGCCCCTGCCCAGAATTTATGGTGGAGGGCCTCAAGCGTGGCAAGGCCGTCCATGCCGGCCAGCCGCAAGACCTCCAGGTCCCGCCCGGTCAGCCTGGTACTCTCACCCAATCCAGCTTCGGCAGTAGTCTGATTGGTGGTGGCAGTGGTATCACGTACCGGCATCTTCGCACTCTTCTCCTCTCCTACGGCCGGGCTTGCCCCTTTTTCCCGGTTGTTGTAGATCTTCCCACCGGGAAGCTATTCTTCCTGAGCATAAAGAGCAGGTAAGCCGCTTTGTCTTTGACCTCGTGGCGGCTGGAGACAAACGCCAACAGGCGGACGAGATCAGCCCGGCTTCTGTTGTAATGGCGCATAAGCGTTAGGGCTTCTTCAACCAGGTCCTCTGTCAGACCGGCTGCTTGGAGCAGTTGCCGGATTTCACCGTCCCGGTTGCTACCGGTGTTGGAATTGGCAATTTTTTCTCCGCCTGTTAAGCTTTGCTTATCAGCAGGCATCGTTTTAACAGGAATAATCTCTCCTGGCTCCTGGCTCTCGTTATTTTCAGTAATATCAGCTCTTTTCTCGCCGGTGCTGCCGGAAGGAGCCTTTTTCATCACCCAGACGGCGGCATGCGGTCCTGTACCTGTCGGTAGCCCTGTAAGAGGCTCGAATTCCAGGATTTGGTTAGCAGTGCTGTCCGACAGCTCCTGGATCTGGGACTTTTCAGGCAAATTTCCCACTCCCTCGGCTCCCGACGCCGCTGGCCTAAGCTTTTCGCTATGGCTTGAAGTAACGCCAACCGAAAAGCGGCTGTTGCCCTTGCTCGAGATGGTAGTAGCACGCCCGGTGCTACTTTCACCCGTAGTGTCCTGCGCTCCTTCTTTTAAGCCTGGACGTACCTGCACTGGCGAGTTGCTTGTAAATAGGGCATCTCGCGATGACGGAGAAGCTGGACTGAAGAGAAGATTAGGACCGCTCCCTGTAAAACCTCCTTTAGGCCTTTCAGGTTGGAAATTCTCGCTTCCTTTAAAATTACCTCCCGCCACTTTTCCTTTTGGCTCTCTGGCACTCAGCCGGTCGAGGCATTCCTGTACTTCCTCTTCCAGTTTTTTAACCAGCCTCCGGTCAAGCTCTACCACCCGGGCAAACCAGCGCCGGCCCTCGGCATCGCTCGCTTCGATGATGGCCTGGTACTGCCCCAGTTCCCTCACCTCAGCCGGGAGAAACCGCCTTCTCACTCTTAGCATACTCGTGTCCGCCTGCCCGGCTGTAGTTCCCCTGGCGCTGCCCCGGCTCCTGCCCACACTCGAACGGCTCTCCGTCCCGCTTTTCCCGTTACTGAAGAATTCGAATTCGCTTCCCCGGCTGGTGCTGCTGGCCGTGTTGCGGCTGGTGCTCTTGGAGCTGCTGGTGGAGTGGGAGACGTAGGGCAGTTCCTCTTCGCCGAAGGTGCGGCTGAAGCGCTCGGCGTCCTCGTCGCTCACTCCCCGCATCACGATCTTGATGCCCGAGGCGGCGAAGATGGTGTCCAAAAGGCTCTTCTCCCCCACTTGGGAGAGGGTCTGGAGAGCCAGGGCAAAACCGGCGTTGGTGGCGCGAGCCTGGGCCATGCCACGGGCGATGGTGCCGGTGATGAAGTTGTGGGCTTCGTCCACCGCCGCCAGCTTGAAGATCTGGCGGTTGCAGGTGGGAGAAAGCACAGCGAAGTTAAACTGGGCCAGGACCAGCCGGCCGATGATGGGAGCGACCCTGGGCAGTTCGGCCACAGGCAGAGCCAGCCGTACCAGCCCGGGCCGGGAGAGAAGTTCCTGGACGGTGTAAGCCGGGGTATTGGGGTCGTTGTCGTTCGTCACCAGCAGCCGGCTGGCCGGCCCGGTGCAGAGAGGAGCCAGGGCGGTAGAGAGCTGGCCCAGGGCATCGCCTTTTGTGAGGGCGGCCAGGTTCTGGAGGCGCCGGAGCCCGGCGCTCAGCCTTAGAGCCTCTTCCCGGCGCTTCCCTTTGGCCAGTTTCACGAGCACTTTGTGGCGTAAAGCTTCGGTAAGCTCTATTTCCTCCAGGTAGAGGAGAAGCTGGAGGAGGGAAGGGTACTCCCCGAAGGCGGCGTGGTGGGCCGAGACCAGGGTGGCCATGGCGTCTTTGGCCACGTTCGAGAAGTAGGCTTTGTCGTCGGAGAGCTGGGGAATGAGGGCTTCTCCCAGGCGCTCCCCGGCCTGGTCGGGAGTGGTCCCGGCGAAGAGATTGAGGCGGATACTCCTCTCTGGATGGAGGAGGTCGAAGTTGTAGTCGAAGAGAGCCGGGTCGAAGTCGGTGCCTTTGCTGTCCCAGAAGAGGGCCGCTCCTCCCGCTTTTCTAATAAAGCGAGCCAGAGGCTGGAAGACCGAGCAGGTCTTGCCGCTGCCGGGAGGGGCTACCACCAGGAGGTTGGTCCTGAGGTGTTCCACTGAGAGCCAGTAGGGTACTCCGCTCAGCGGCATACCACTACCCTGTTTCGCGCTGGTACTGGTAAAAGGAGAGGTTTTGGCCCTGTGGCCGGGGCCTTCTTGAAGAAAAGGAGGTAGGGATGAAAGATAAAAGAAGCCCGGGTCTGGCTGCCAGAGGCGCTCTCTCGCGCATCCGAGAAGGAGGTGGGACTGCCAGGTAGCATGAGGAGCTCCTCTATCTACAAAAGCCTGTGGCACTAACTCGCTACCGGCTGCCCTAGTATTGGTTTGTCCCTTTTCCCTTCCGACCAGGATGACCATTCCCAGTGCTTCAATTATTTTCTGGCCCGGTGCCTGTCTCAACATCCCCGCGTTTCTCAGCCCCAGCGCTTGCCCAAGAGTAGTGCCGAGCATGGAAAGGCGGGGGCTGCCGTTGGCCGTGAAGATAAACCAGGCGAGCAGGAGAAAAGCCGGGAAGAGCCAGGGCTCAAACTGGGCCAGCGGTTTAACCGTATGGAAGGGATAGAGCACCAGGCGGTGGTCGCCTTTCAGGCTGAAGGGAGTCAGGCCCTGGCAGAGGCCTTGCAGGCCTGAAACTGCTTTGTGGCTGTCCTTCCCGCCTCCCCCGGTCAGGAGGCAGTCCGTTAAGCTGACCATCACTCTTTTATCGGCCGGCTGCCTGGAAGCCCACAGGTAGAGCTGGCTGGCCAGGAGGTCAAGACCGCCCGATAGGGCCAGGAGCAAGGGTAAAAGAATGAGGAGGAGGGATACCAGGGCGCGCCAGGGACTGCCGAAGAGCCTTTTAACCTCTGACCACACGGTAAAGTCTTGGGCAGCCTCAAAAGAGGAGCCGGGCAGCGAGACATTGTGCACAAGATGTGGAGAAAACCCTTTACGCTTGTGGATAAAGCCGTGGCCGCTTCTACTTCTCATGCTACTTCCCCTCCTGGGACTTTTGTGAATGCTCCTGCTCAAGCTTTTCCTGACGGACCCTTGTTGCCCTTTCGAGGTGCCTGCACCACCAGCACTTGAACCAGGGGCTCTCAGGGCGTTCGGGCCGGGTGAGGACGGCGCCGCAGACCGAGCACTTGTAGACGAAGCCCCGGTAAATCACCTGGTTATCCAGCAGGCAGCGTATGTCCTGGCCGGTGCGGAGGGCCGCCTGGCGCTCCTGCCCGCTGCGGTCTAAAGGCTCTTCTACCAGGCTTAACCTTTGCAATGACCTTAACCTGCTTCTCATCACCATGGCCGGGCCTCGTTCTACCTCTTTTGGTCAAGTCCACTCCTCATCACCTTAAAACCTTACCCTGCACTCCTCCCACCCAGCTACGAACGCACGGAGGCCAGGGCGGCTCTAGCGGCCAGGAGGTTGAGCAAGCCTTTGGCCGCCAGGGCCACGCCGACCGGTAAGAGCCAGAGGGCCGGAGAGCCGCCTCCGCTTCCTCCGTTAACCTGCGGCTTTGAAGGTTGGGTGCCGGGGCCTGGAGTAATCGCAGGCCGGACCTGAGGCGTAGCGGAAAGCATGGCAGCCACAGTAGGGCGGGCGGTGGGAAGAGTGGTAGGCCTGATAGTCGCGGTGGGAGGTGGAGTGGCCGTAGGCAGCACTATGACAGGCCCCTGCCCGCCCTTGCCGGGAGGCATCAGCGGCACGACCAGGCTGCCGGGAGAGAGGGCGGCCCGGTCCTGAGCCTGGGAGTAAGCCGTGGCAGTGAGTATTTCTGCCGGAAGCGGGTTGGGGCTGGCTTTGACCGGGCTTACCATCGGCGTTGCCTGAGCCTGGAATGGGATTGCCACCTGACTGGCGGACGGCTGAGGCTGAGGCGGGGCAGGTGGCAGGGGTGGACTGGTCGGGATGGGCGGCATGGGTGTGGCGGTGGGCGGGGGCAGGGTGGGAGTATTCGTGGGCGGCAATGTTGTTGCGTTAGCAGTAGCTGTAACGGTGGGAACAACACTCGGGCTGGCGGTAGGCGTAGCAGGGCTGCTGGCCGTGACGCTCAGGAGGTAGGACTTTGAAGGACTGCCCGGGTCATTCCGGGCATCGCTCAGTTCGGCCCAGTAGACCCCGCTACTCTCCGGGACGAAGCTGTAACAGACCCGGCCGGTCTCGCTGCCGCAGCCCGTGGCAATCCCTACCTGGTTGCCGCTGGCGTAGTCGTAGACCTTCACCAGCGGGTTGAAGCCGCTGGCCGCGGCGTCGAGGGTGTAGGTCCAGCCGGCCTCCAGCTGTAAGAGGACGAAGTCGGTGTCGCGCTGGCCGTCCGGGTTGGTGGGATCGAAGAGGGTGTGAAACTCGCTCTTGCCGGGTGTAAGGAAGCGGTTGTGCTGGACCGCCTGGTCGAGAGTGTTGTCCGGCTCGAAGCTGTCGCTCTGGGGGCCGGTAGTGGGTGAAGGCGAGGGCGTAAGAGTGGCGGATGGTGTAACGGTAAGGGTAGTTTCCGGCAGGGTGGTAGGGGCCGGGGCAGGCGTGGCAGTGATGGCCGGGGTGGCTGAGCCGCCGCCCGCCCCGGGAGAAGCCGTAGACCCAGGCGAAGCAGAAGCAGAAGGAGTTACGGACCCCTGCCCATTAGCGGTGAGCGAGACCGTGGGCAGAGGTGTGCTTGGCAAGGGAGTGCCGGGAGTAGGAGTGGTCGGGGTGATGACACCCTCGGCCAGACGGGAGAGATAGAGCGAGGGGGCCTGGATCGCTACCGGGTCGAGCTGGTCCAGGCTGTAAAGGAGGTTGAGTTTTCCGGGACTGGCCAGAGCGTTGATCCCCACGATCCGGCCCAGGCGCGCTTCTTTCGTGATAAGCACGGCCTGGGGCAGGCTCCAGCTCTCGCCGTTGTCGCTCGAAGTGCGGGCCATTATCATCTCGTCCTGGCTGCCTCCGTAAGCTGAAGACTTTACCCAGAAAGCCCAGAGCCGGCCGGTGGTGGGAGTAATGCCCAGGGTAGGAAGCCGGGTAAAGGTGCTTTCCACCACCACCGGGTCGCTCACCTTCGCCGTGAGGCTGGACCAGCCTCCGCCTGCTTTATTCCAGCGGGAGAGGCCTACCGGGGCATTGTCGTGCCAGCTGAGGAAGAGGTCGCCGTCGGGAGCCAGCTTCACCTGGGTGTAGACCGGCCGGTTGCCCTCCCCGGCTATTTCTGGCGCGGTCCAGCTGCCGTCCGTTCTTTGCATCCGGTGGAGGATCTTGCCGCTGCCACCGGCTCCTCCTGCCCCCTCTGAGAACTGGCCGTAGAAGAGGTGAGGTAGTCCCTCGCTGTCCACGATAAAGGCCGGTTCGGCCGGGGTGTAGCCGCTCTCCTCTCCCAGCCTGATAGGTTGGCTCCAGGTGCCGCCCTGGTTGGCGCTCTCTGTGAAGTACAGGCCGTTTGAAGCGGTGTCCAGGTAGGCCAGGAAGAGTTTGTGCTGCTGGCGGGAGTAGCCCAGGAGGGGATACTGCTGGTTGGGAGCGCGGCTGCCTGAAAGTTCCTCGGTCAGGTTTCTCGCAGTACCAGGGTTATTGGAGCCGGGGAGGAGGCGGGCAAAGATCACATTAAAGGAGCCGTAGGAGGCCCGGTCACTGCGCCAGGCGGCGTAGAACTGGCCGCTCTCGTCGTAGGCGCAGGAAGCCTGGTTGGTGGTGGAGTCGAAGAATTTGGTATAGGTGGA
>DATAKM010000052.1:0-22085 GCA_036261665.1 Chloroflexia bacterium | reverse complement strand
CGATGGCGTACATGTAGCCCACCGGGCGCTCATCAGCGGCGCGGTAATGGCCGCCCGCGAACACGGCGTTCCTGCCGCGGTCCTCAGTTTCGATCCTCACCCCGACTCTGTGGTCAGGCCAGACCGGCCCATGATCTATCTGACCGACCTGGATGATAAAGCGGCCCTGATTAAGGAAATTGGCGCCGACATATTAATTATCCAGCCCTTCACGCCAGAATTTGCCCGTATTCCCGCCGAAGATTTTGTGAATAGCCTGCTGCAACTGGCCGATATCCAGGAGATACACGTAGGGGAGGATTTTGCTTTCGGCTTCAAGGCTCAAGGCAATGTCGCCCGTCTGCGAGAGTGGGGCCACCAGAAGGGCTTTAAGGTCAAGTCCCTCGCGCCCCTGGAGGTAGACGATGAAATCGTGAGCAGTAGCCGCATCCGGCAATTGCTGCAAGAAGGCGCGGTAGACCGGGCCGGACGCTTATTAGGCCGTCCCTATTCACTCAAAGGCGTGGTCATTCACGGTAACGAGCGCGGGCGCTTGCTGGGCTTTCCTACCGCCAACATGACTACCGAAGCGCGTTTTGCCGTGCCCAGTAATGGCGTCTACGCTACCATGACCACTTTTCTCGACACCGAACCGGATGGCCCGCCGCGTCCCTCGGTGACCAATATTGGAGTGCGCCCCACCTTTGATAACGGCGCTCGCAGCGTGGAGACTTTCGTGCTGGATTGGTCAGGCGACCTGTACGACCAGACAATCAGGGTGGAATTTATCGAAAAGCTACGGGACGAGCGTAAATTCTCAGGCATCGAAGAAATCAAGGCCCAGCTTGGTCGCGACGTAGAAAACAGCCGCAACGTGCTGGCCAAATTCGGCTTCTAGCAGGCGCACCAGAACGGGGTAAGGGGCATAAAGCCGAATACGGCTGGTTAAATTAAGTACTTCAACATGCTAACATTGCCGCTATCATGCCCCACCTGGAGCCAGTTCATTGTTAGAACTTTGACACGCTATTAATGTCACTGCTTCTCAGACGGAACTTTCACGTCAAATAGAGTATTCCTTTAGGTTTAAGCCCGGCTCTCTGGCATGTCACGCCCCATGTAGGTGTGAGGGCCGGTACTACCACCCAATTTTGCTTTACCCGGTTCAGACGCCCGAAGAATCTCTTTGCCCCGCTCTGTCAGGCCCGGAATCGAGATTCTTCGGGCTTTCAATCCGGCCTACTCAGCGTTGGTTGCTAACTCTCAGCCCTCAGAATGACATGGCTTTAGTAGTGGTGCTATGGGTAAGAGTGGGGTAGCATCTCGACCGCCCGGCCAAGCCCGCAAGGGGGGCTTTCAGCCAATGGACCGGGCTGGTTCAACGAAAGCGGCTAAACCCGCTTGATAGCATTTTGACCCATTTGAACACCGGATTGGTATCAGCCCGATTTATAGGGCTTCGTTAGACTAGCGCGGGGATTCATTCCCGCGCGGATAAACGCTTGCCCCGCTCTACCTATCACACTCGGCTTTCTGCTCTGTCATCCTGAGGCCGCAGCCGAAGGATCTCGTGCTGCTGGACGCAAAGTACAAGCGGGGCCAGGAGATTCTTCGGGCCTCCGAACGGGCTAAAGCACCTTTTAGGTAGTAGCAGCGGCCCTCACACCCACAAGGGGCGTGACATGGCTGAGAGCCCGGCCTTCCGGTGAGTGTAACCCCTGATTTCCTCATCTCATGAATTTAGAACACTATCACAGTTACCTGTTCCTGCTTCGGTAGAGCGGCGGCAATAATAATTGAACCCTTTGAAACCCTGCCACTCAACCATCAATTCAGGCCTCGGTCCATAAATTTTGCTGAGTCCGGGTACGCCCGGTGCGAAAAAATATATTTCAGGGAAATCCGTATCACTGGCTATAGCCGGTAGCTTACTAAATTTATTAGCAAGCATCAGCCCTTGATCCAGATAAACCAAATACAAGTCATAACCTATAACTGTCCGCCCCAGTTCATCAAACTCCAGCATAGCCATAATATGGCTTGGCTCACCGTATAATTTACTTATATCTCTGAGTTTATAGGCCCCTTCCGGCATTTTAATATATTCTACAAAAGGTGAGGCTGGATCATGATGGTAGGAGACCACACCGGAAGTGTTTAATATACCAACGCGGTTCCAGTAAATAGCCACAGGTTTAGTAGCAATAGGATGCTCTGGGCTTTTTTCTATACCTGTAATGCCGGGAACTTGTTTTAGCAACTCTAATGCTTGCTCCGGCGTATTTTTGCCCGGCGTAATATTTTCCCAGCAAGGGGCACGACAGGGTACAGCATTAAGCCAGCGCTCCTGGGTTCCGGTTTCTACACCTGGCGTAATTGTTAGACTGCTACCAACACTTAATGAAGCTGTAGCGGTAGAGGGTATACCGGGCAATTTTGTAGCGGCAGGGATAGCGGTGGTTAGATTTCTAGTAACGGTAGGGATAGCACCTGCCGCCTCACTACTTTTCACCTGCTCCGCGGAGGGCGACTGATTGCCGCAAGCTGAAACACTTAATGCCAGGCATACTATAACGCACATTATGCTTACTAAAAATACCCTTTTTGGAATCGGCATATTATTCTCGAAATAATTTAATAACTAAAATGTAAAAGCCTAAAGGCTTGCTTCGGGCTGATTTTCGGAGCGGTAAAATTAGGGAGATACGCCCGGCGAGGCCCTGACCGCACCGGGAGAGGCCTGCGGCGAGCCTGAAATCATACCGGGTGGCAGGGTAGGCGCATCGGTCAGGCCCTGGTTGGGTAAAGTGGGTGTCGCGGTGGGGCCGCCTGCCTGGGTCGAGGTCGCCTTGATGGGCGGAGTGCTTTGCGCTGGTGGAGGTTCGGCCTGGCGCTGCACCGCCGGGGCAGGTTTTTCTGAGCTGGCCTGTTCGGGTTTCGGCCAGAAGGTCACTGTCACCCAGACTATTAACCCCAGCACCAGGACTGTATCTATCACGATCACCAGGGCCAGGCGGCGATCCCGCTGCGCCCACTTTATCCAACGAAGCATGCTATTTCTGTAAATTAGTGAAGGTCCAACTGGCAAGCGCCCGGGCGAAATAAGGACAGTACTGCCCGGCGTTGTTCGGGCTGGACGTAAAGCTCACCACCCAACCGCGACCCTGCCCGGTAAAAATTAACTGGATGATTTGCGCCGGGTAATTGAAGGTCTGGCCTGCCGGGGTGTTAAAGCTGATCACCCGGGCCTGGCTGTCGCCAATCCTGGTGTCCGGTTGCTGCTGGAATTCGAACTTGCCGCTGGCGGTAGCCTCTTTGATTTTCGTATCGAAATAGGCTTGCGTATCCATCGTCCCGTTCAATTTCTCAGAGATCACCGTCATATGCGTGCCGCTGGTGTTGCCCTTTCTGATCACAAAGAGGTCGGCCTTGAGATTACCCTGGCTTTGGCCGTCTTTGACTTCCCAGCTTTCCGGCACGGCCAGGGCGTAGGGGAAAGTATTGGAGACAAAAAGGCGCGTCTCCGGAGCCAGATCTACCCGTACCCCGGCAGTCGGGTTGGGCGTGGGTGTAACAGCCCCGGCTTTGGCCGTAATCGCCGCCGCCGCGCTGGAACACTCTTGCATACTTAAAGGGGTCGCCGGGAGTGTCCCCGGATTTTCAGCAGGGGCTTCCTCGCCACAGGCCGCCAGTAACAAACTAAATAACAGCAGCATTGCCAGCGCCAGGCCCTTTTTGCTCGACATGATCGGTTTATCCTCTCCAGCGCTAAGTTGCCCAATTGTCAGAAAACTTCAGTTACATTTTAGTTACAATGTTTCTACTACGGTTGCAATCCCCTGGCCCACGCCGATACACATAGTGGCCAGGCCGTAGCCTCCGCCCCGGCGCTGCAACTCGTAAACCAGGGTGGTCAGCAGGCGCGCCCCGGAGGCCCCCAGCGGGTGGCCCAGCGCGATAGCCCCGCCATTGACGTTAACTTTAGCCCGGTCCAGTTCGAGGTCTTGCACGCAGGCCAGGCTCTGGGCGGCAAAAGCTTCGTTAAGTTCCACCAGGACCAGATCGTTTACGCTTAACCCCGCCCTGTCGAGGGCTTTGCGGCTGGCCGGAATGGGTCCCACGCCCATGTAAGCCGGGTCTACCCCGGCGGTAGCGGTCGAAATGACCCGGGCCAGCGGTTTTTGCCCGAGTTCCTGCGCCCGGCGGTAGCTCATTACTACCAGGGCCGCCGCGCCGTCATTGATACCGGAGGAGTTACCGGCAGTGACGCTGCCCCCCTGCTTGAAGGCCGGTTTGAGTTTGGCCAGCGCCTCTATACTGGTATCAGGGCGCGGAAATTCATCGACCTCAAAAAGGGCGGTTTCGCCTTTGCGCTCGCCGGGTACGGTTACGCCCACGATTTCATCCTTGAAGCGCCCCGCCGCGATGGCTGCTCCGGCCCGCTGCTGGCTTTCCAGGGCAAACTGGTCCTGGGCCTCCCGGCTGATTTTCCATTTCTCCGCCACATTCTCGGCGGTTTCGCCCATGCTGTAAGGGTGGTACAGGGCAGAAAGCTTGCTGTTGATAAAGCGCCAGCCCAGGGTGGTATCTTCCATCTTAAAAGGACCGCGTGAGTAGGCGCTCTCGGCCTTGGCAACCACAAAGGGCGCTCGCGTCATGCTCTCCAGGCCACCGGCTAAAAAGACTTCGCCCTGCCCCGACCAGATAGCGTGCGCGGCGCTATTGACCGCCTGCAAGCCGCTGCCGCATAAACGGTTGACGGTCGCGCCCGGTACGCTGACCGGAAAACCAGCCAGTAATGAGGACATACGCGCTACGTTGCGGTTATCTTCTCCGGCCTGATTGGCGCAGCCCATAAAAACATCTTCGATTTCAGCCGGGTCCAGATTGGCTCGCCGGGCGGCTTCCTGCAACACAATCGCGCCCAGGTCGTCCGGTCGCACGCTTTTCAAGGTCCCGGCGTACTTGCCGATAGGGGTTCTTACCGCCGCTACTATTACAGGATCGTTTGGGGCCGCTTCTCGCTTTATACTTGCCACGTCGCAAGTCCTCCTTTTAGCAATTAATCTGATTCTACAAGTGGTCTAAGTGGTCCAGGATAGAGTTTATTAAAGCATAACATTTTAGAAGGAGCAACTCAAATAAGCCGGAAAAAGCCAAAATAAAAGGCGCAGTCGCGCCATTGCGACCACGCCGGTGGGCAAAAATACCCAATAAGTGCTAGGTGAAGTCCTTAGAAAGAAACCGGGCCAAGCTCTATAATAGCCTCGTCATTGTAAATGGTCAGGTAGTACTCGCCGCTGCGCAACCCCTGAAAGCGGAAGCCCGCTTTGGGGTCGCAGCCCATTTCCCAGCCTTTTGAACCATCCGAGGACCATAGAACCGCTTTCTGGGCCGGTTTATCGGTACCGATCATGCGGCCCATCAGGCTGTAATAAGCCGTGCCGTTAATCGGTCGTAACTGCAAATCTACCTCCGCAGCGGTGCCTTCCACCGAGTAGAGCAGCAGGTAGGGTGAGGGTTTTTCAGCATGATAACTTCCAACCTCTCTGTAAGTTGACTGCAAATGTTCAGCCCGTTCCCGGCTATCGAAGGAAAGGCGCGTGAAGAGTTGTTTTACATTACTATACCGGTTATTAGCTACTATTTCCGGCACTTTTTGAGTATTGAGGAACAATTTTGGATAAAGTTCCTCACTAAAGAGTTTCCCTCGACATAGAAAGCTAGCGTTAGGATCTTTGTCGAAGGATTCGCTTTCTTTCATCGGTTTGTCGTGCTCCTCACAGTATCAAGAGAATTCCCCAGGGTAGTGATTAACTCTGTCAGGCCTGACCTGAGAGCTCAAATCAAAAGGATTTAATGGTACCGTTTATTCAGGAGAACCGGGGATTGAGCTTCGTTGATCAATCCTTTTCTCTCCTGCTAGCTTGTCTACTTACTACCGATATTAAATTCTCTTAATATACTCTAGTTAAGCGTTATCTCATTCCTGTAAAAAAGATTAAAGAGATAAGATCCAGCGGGTAGGTTTTCCTAATTTACCAAGTTTTTTGGAAGGTTTAGATTACCTTATGTTAAAAGAATTATACATTATTTTTTTTTAGTTTCAAGAAGCTGACCGGCATAAAAAAATATCCATTGGTACTAGGACCGCAGGATATTGCTGTAATTGTACTTTCTAAGCTTGAACTGGCTCACCAGACAAGGCCGGGCAGTATTGTTGAAACAGCTCAATTCCCAGCTCTTTAACACATTAATTATGTCACTTTTGCACCCGGTTTGTAGTCATGTCATTCTGAGGCCGCAGCCGAAGAATCTCGATCCTCGGCCGGCTCTCAAGATTGGGGCTGGAATCGAGATTCTTCGGGCCTCAAAACGGGGTAAGGCAAGTTGAGGGATAGTGAGGCCCTCACACCCACAAGGGGCGTGACATGTCAAAGAGCCTGGCCTCCGGTGACAGACTTTATGTGTCGCACTACTCAGCAGGACATGCTTTCATGCTGGGCATCAAGCTCAAGAAGTACTCTATCTGACGTGAAAGTTCCCTCTGAGAAGCGGTGAAAATATTCCTGTATCAAAAGACTCAGGCCTTCAGGCCGGAGACTCTGCTAGTCGCCAGGGTTTCAAGCGCCCGCAACAGGGTTTCTTCCTGTTCGGGCGGAACCGTGCGCGGGTCGAAAAGCAAAGTCTCTCGCTCCACCCGGCCTACCACCGGCGGACGGTGCTGGCGCAGGAAGGTCATATAGTCACTGGCCGAGTGCTGCTCGGCGGGATTGACAGGCAGAGCCAGCAGCCAGGTCGGGATAGTCTCGCCCGGCAAAGAACCCCCGCCTACCGTAGAAAGTCCTTCCACGATCTTTGCTTCCGGCCAGACCGCTCTTAGCCGCTGCTGCCAGCTTTCAGCCTGGGCTTTTAGCTCATCCCCGCTGCGGGACATCATCTGCCAGATTGGAATTTTGCGCTCGGCCTCACCCTTCAGATAATGCAAGAGCGTCACCTGTAGAGCGGCGATAGTCATTTTATCCACGCGCAAAGCCCGCGCTAAAGGATGCTTTTTCAAGCGATCTATCAGGGCTTTTTTTCCGGCGATCAGTCCGGCCTGGGGGCCACCCAGCAGTTTATCGCCGCTAAAAGTTACTAAATCCGCCCCGGCGGCGATACTCTCCTGGACCGTCGGCTCATGCGATAGGCCGTATTTAGCCGTATCCATGAAAGTACCGCTGCCCAGGTCGTCCACCAGGACCAGACCATGCTTGCGGGTAATGGCGCTCATCTCTTCCAGGCTGGCGCTATGCGTAAAGCCAATCACTTTAAAATTGCTGCTGTGCACCCGCATCAGCATGGCTGTTTCGGGCGTAACCGCCGCTTCGTAGTCGAGGGCATAGGTTTTATTGGTGGTGCCTACCTCTACCAGACGCGCTCCGCTCTGGGCCATTACGTCCGGGATGCGGAAAGAGCCGCCAATTTCCACCGCCTGCCCCCGGCTTAGAATCACCTCTTTACCCTGGGCGAAGGCCGACAGCACCATGAAGACGGCTGCCGCGTTATTGTTAATGACCATTCCGGCTTCCGCCCCGCTCAGACGGGCGATCAGGTCGCTGACATGCGACATGCGGCTGCCGCGCTCACCGCTTTCAAGGTCGTATTCAAGGTTGTTATAGGCCTGGCTGACCCTAGCCACGGCCTCGGTAGCCTCGTGACTGAGTAGGGCCCGCCCCAGGTTGGTATGTAAAACCACGCCCGTAGTGTTTATGACCTCGCGCAGACTGCTTTCCAGGGTGCGCGAGGCTTTCTCGACTACTTTTTCGGCCAGGCTCTCTAGCTTAAAGCTTTCCGGCTCGCTTTCCCCTCGGCGGATTTGTTTGCGAGCGTCATCGAGGGTCTGGCGGGCAAATTCAAGCACCAGTTCGTGAGGTAGTTCTTCGGAACGGACAAATTCCAGCAAGCGTTCTTCTCGTAAAAGCCGGTCCACGCTCGGCAGGTTGCGCAATAGTTCAGGTATTCCGTTCTGGGAGATACTTGACATAATTCTGAGTTAACCTTTATCTTCTAGGTCTTGTTGGTATTGATCGCTATCTGGACGGCCCTGTTGGCATCTTCCAGGGTAGTTTTAGCGTTATTGCCATCGTAGATTGCGGCGATAGTCTGTTCCCAGGTTATATCGGCCAGGGCATAGGCCTCAAGGCGATAAGGCCGGGCAGTTTTCAGTTGTTCCAGGAAAGGCTGCAATAACGGCTGGCTGGTAAAATAGGTGTCCGAATATAACGCGCTCAAAACCGGGTAACGCCCCATCTCGCGCGCCAGGCGCATCTGGTAGGCCGGGCTGGAAGCCCACTTCATAAATTCAAAAGCCGCCTCGCGGTTTTTGGAGCCTTTCGGCACAAAAAGGCTGCCGCCGCCCTGGACGCTGCCGTTGGTTTTGCCGTCAACGCCTTTCGGCATGGGAGCCGTACCGACCTGCTCGTACAATCCTTTCGGGCCGTTATCCTCGATTTCTTTTAAATCCCAGGGGCCGCTGAAAAACATGGCGATTTTGCCCTGCTTGAACAACTCTACCGGGTCCTGTTTCGGGTTTGTAAAACTGGGAACGGGCGAGAATTTCTGGACGTTAAACGAGTCTGAAATGAGTTGCAGAATAGCGGCATTGGCGGGATTATTGAGGGTAGCCGTGACCTTGCCGTTCTGCTCCTGGATTAACTCGCCGCCATTGGAGCGGATCAGCCCGTAAGTATCCCAGGCGAAAGGCTTAACCGCGAAACCCATGCGCGAGCCGTCCTGCGCGGATAGTTTAGCGGCATCTTCCATCAAACGGGTGTAGTTATAGCTGGCATCCGGCACGGCCAGCCCGGCATCCTTGAACATTTGCCTGTTATAAATCAGGAAAACGGTATTTATATCCAGCGGTACGCCGTATTTGACATTGTTCCAGGTGACATCTTCCAGCGCGCCCGGCATAAACTTATTCAGCTCGCCCCATTGTTGCCACAGGTCGTCCAGGGGTTCGGCATAGTTCTGGGCTGCGAAGGTAAAAGCATGCTGGTGGGCGATATCGGGAGGGGTCCCGGCATCCACCGCTTCCTTGATCTTGCGCCGCATGCGGCTCCATTCGTAATGGTCCACCTCAAAAGAGATATTAGGATAGGCCTGCTTGAACTGGTTCATCAGGTCCACAATCGGCGCTTTGCTGTAGTAGTCGTCGGCGAACCAGACCTTCAGGGTGGTGGCAGGCAGGCTGGCAATCTTCGGATTGACCGGAACGGGATAGCCCGCCGGATTGGGCGTTGGCCTGGCCACCGGAGTGGCTTCTTCGCCGCAAGCGCTGAACAAGAGGGCGGTGAGTAGAGTACAAATAAGTAAGCCGATATAACTGATTTGGCGCTTCACGGCCAATCTAAACATAATGGTCGGGTCTCCTACCGGGAAATCATAAGAGTTGTTTATCCAGTGAGCAAAATAACTCACTTTTTACTTTATTTATTATAAGAGCCTTTTGCCCGATTGCGCAATCAGCAAAAAAGAGATAGAAACAGGCTGTAAGCCTTAATTAAATAATCAGGGTCATTGGCCCTAGAAATGATAACCATCGCGTTTTTAGGCCGTAAAGCCACATTATATGATAACATTTCATCTTTAGAGAATGAGAGCCTTTCATAATTAAGAACGGGGCGAGGCAAAGAGCGCCCCGGAATGCCCCTCGTGGGTATTCCCGCGCGGTCGCACGCTTGCCCCATTCTTGCCCTTTTTGCCCCGTTTTATGCTCTGTCATCCTGAGCAGAGCGAAGGATCTCGGCCGCAAGGCAAGCGTACCAACGTGGCAAGGAGATTCTTCGGGTATCAGAGCGTGGTAACGTTAAAGCTTGAGCAATAACGGCCCTCAGTACATTATCACGTAAATACTGTCATTCTGAGGCCGCAGCCGAAGAATCTCGATCCTCGGCCTGCACTCTAGATTGGGGCTAAAATCGAGATTCTTCGGGCCTCAAAACGAGGTAAGGCAAGGTTGGGTGATAGCGAGGCCCTCACATCCGTAAAGGGCGTGACATGTCAAAGAGCCTGGCTTTCCGGTGACAAGCTTTATGTGTCGTACTACTCAGAATGGCGTAAGAAAGAGCAGGCCTGATGCGCAAGAACGAGGGGCAGGAGTGCGACCGCCTGGACCTGAAGTTGCCGGGCTATTTCAACAAAAGCGGCTGAACCCGCTTGATAGCATCAAAAAACTGGGGTAGTTTCAGCCCCATTCATGGGGGTTCGTTAGACTAGCGCGGGGATTGGCTAACAGCCCCCCTTGCGGGTATTCCCGCGCGGTCGAAGGCTTGCACTGTTCTTGCCCTTCCGCCCCGTTCTACGCCATGTCAAGCCCCTTACGGGTCTTTGCGGTGGGGTTTTCAGCCACCCTAACCCTTATTATGAGAAGCTCTCTAGAGAATTTTAATCTACCGGGCATCAAGGAGGAATTATGAAGCGAACCATCTACTTTTTGATAACAGCAAATCAGAAGCTGCTCGAACTACTGGAACACCATAGTAGTGGTGTGAAAGAGTTCTTTGGCGATCCTGTTATGTGGACAAAAACAGAGAGCAGTCATGCTCTACCCGGTATTATTGATGAAGTAATTATTATGCTTAAACTTTTATTTTTAACTCAACTACAGACAGTTCTAGAAAAGGGAGTTGGAGATTATCAAGAGGATGGGGAACTGGCACACTTTCTTTTAAAAGAGCCGCCTTACAGCGTTTCGGTGTTCGACGAGTGGTGGAATATAACATATTTAGGCGGTCTTGATGCTGATGTTGAAGGCCTGGAAAAAACAACAAAGCTTGCCTATCTGCAAGCCCTTGCTCCTACCGATAATCCGGATGTGAATGAATGGCTTGCCAGGCTTATTAAATCCAAACAGGAGTAGGGGCGGATATCTAATTTCATAACGGGGAGGGAATTACGATGGAATAAAACGCTCCAGGACTTCATCAATGGTATCGAGGTCATAAGGTTTAGCCAGAAAGTCGTCTGCACGAGCGGCTTTAGTTTTGTTGATAGGGGCCGCACTGATCAACACGATTTTGATCCAACTCCATTCCGGCTTGCTTTTAATCTTTTCTACAAGCTGGTAGCCATCCAGAATTGGCATCATTACATCCGAAATTACCAGCACCGGCTGCTGGTTTTCTATTATTTGCAGAGCCTGGTAGCCGTTGTCGGCCATCAAAACTTGATGTCCCTGTTCTTCAACTATTTGTTGTAAGAGCAACAACAGGCTCTGTTCATCGTCCACAATTAAAACTTTTGCCACTTCTGTTACTTTTGCCAATTCATTTTTTTTTCTGCTGTTCGTTTCCACACCAACTCATAGCTTTAAAACTTATCAGTACTAGATATTATTGTGATTTTAATTTGTCCCTATCGTTTGCCTGATACCAGATCAAAGTTAACTCAGCGCCAGGTCCGTTCCAACCGAACTGCTGCTAGCCTCTTGATTATCGAGAAGAGTAAAACCTACCCCCTGGTTAATCACAAATTCTCTTGTTTTTCGCTCGTGGTTACTATCGCGCATATGCAGGATAGTGACGTAACGATGAAATTCTCCTCTGCGCTCTTCTTGATGTAGTAATAGCAAGTTTTCTGCCAGCAATGAAAGAGAATTACCTTCAAGATCAAAGTTCAATCCTACCAGTTTGCTGATAACGTAGGTGCTTAAAGTAGTAATGTTATTCTCTTTAAGATAGGTATTGAGGGCCGCCAGGAAATCATGGCTGCGGTTCTCTAGCTTGCTGGCTCGTTCAAGTTCGGAGACATTATCCAGTACCAGGCGGTCTATACCGCGCTGCTCGATTTCACGCTTGATATACTGCACCACAATATCCGTTTCCAGTTCGACCGGTGTGAAATTAAGCATTTGTAATTGCCCATTCTGGTAGGGCGTATCCAGGTCGATACCAAAAGTGCGGGCTTTGGCTAGGATCTGCTGGTAGCTGGAATAAAAACCCAGGTACATGACTTTTTCGTCCTTTTGAATACCGTCGGCCAGAAAGTGCAGGCTTAGAAGCGTTTTACCCATGCCGGGAGCGCCCGCTAAAAGGGTCGAACTGTTTCTGGGCAGCCCTCCCCTGATTAATTCATCGAGCTCGGGTATCCCAAATTGAGCCCGGTTGTCAGTTTCGGGATTTCTATAGTTCAGTTCTGCCGGGACGGTAGCTTCGAGGCGTGGATAGATAGTAATACCCGCGTTAGTGATAGTGTAAGTATGCAAACCTTTTAGGCGATTCATGCCGCGCAGCTTGCGTACTTCCACCCGGTTTAGCTCGCGAGCGCCCACCATCCGGCTATACATGCCCAGAATCCCATCCGCGATAGTCAGGTCTCCTTCGGAGGCCGACCCCTGCAAGCTTCGCTCCAGCGAAATGACGGTGGTAGCCCCCAGCAGATTAAGCTGGGCCGATAGCCGGTAAAGAAAGCGTCTGATCGCATCGCTGTTATCAGCGATAGCTTCCAGGGCTCGAAAGCCGTCAATGCAGATCAGCCCGGCATTCTCACGGCGGACCGTATCCACAATCAGGTCAGCGACTTTTTCCAGCCCTTCGTCCATGACACTGGTCAGAGAAAGAAACCGTATATAGTCTACGAATAGCTCTTCATTAAAGTAGTCGCACTGGCTAATATGTTCCAGCAACTTATCGTGCGGTTCTGAGAGAGTGCTGAAATAGATAGCCTTATTAATCGTATTATTTAGGATTCCAGAGTCGGAGCCTTTGCGAGAATTCTTCTTCTGTCCGGTGGTAACCGGTTCCTGCTGCGCCTCCTGGCTCGATTTTAACTGAGCTGCTTCACGCTGGCTGTTAGCCCATCCAAAGCAGAGTTGCTGAATGAGCATAGTCTTACCCGTGCCGGGTGCCCCGACTAGCATTATAAGGCTACCGGCGGGAATGCCTCCACCTAAAATCATATCAAGATTAGGTATACCCGACGGCAGTATTCGCATTTTCTTGGTAGGCATCAAATTTCCTGATAAATGGCTGGAACAGGTTTCTACTGAACCTTTTTTGATTAAACTAACATTAAAAGCCAGGGATTACTACTTTCAGAAAGATCGGCTGATAGTGGCACTGAGCTGAAAATCCCTAAAATGTTTGGTCCAGTCTATTAAAATTATTTTCCGCACCTGGCACCATCTGGATTATACAGCTTTGAAGTCGCTTGCACAACCTGTCCGCCGCTAAGTCTCTTGCTACCAGCATAAAACGTGCCTCTACCGGACCTTCCAGGATAGTGCCGGAAGCGGTGGAGAGGGTGCGGCAGTAAACTCTGCCGTTCGCCAGGTCCCAGTTCTGGCGCACTTCGGGGGAGATATAAAAGAGGCCTTTAGCCCTTTCTACCGGGCCATAATAACCGCCGGCCAGTTCGTCGAATAAGTGTTTCAGGCGCGCCGAGTCGAAGAGGCCTTCGTAGGTTTTAGCGAAGGATATTAAACCGCTCTCGGCGTCGTGATGCTCGTGGGAGTGAACTGATTCGGCTGCCTGCTCGGGGACTGCCTCCTCTTCAGCGCCTTGAACCGCCATATTGAGAAGCTGTCCGGCTGAAACCTGCCCCGCTACCGCCGGAAAGAGACGTGCGCGCGGGTTCAGGGTGGTGATTAAATTCAGGGCGCCCACTACTTCGCGCGGTTGCACCAGGTCGGTCTTGCTTATTACTATCGCCGCCGCCGCTTTGATCTGGGTGAGCGTAAACTTCTGCAAACCTTCCGGGCCCATCAGGCGAGGCATTTCTACCACCGTGATTACTTCCAGCTTGCCAAAGCGCCCGGCCAGGCGAGGACTGGCCAGTGTTCGCACGATTTCCTCTATTCCGGCGACCCCGCTCGGCTCGATCAGAATACGTTCCGGGCGGTAATCCTCCAGCAACTTGAGCAGTTGCCCGCTCAGGTTCTTTTGAAGAGTGCAGCAGACACAGCCGCCCGGCAGTTCCAGCACTGCCCCGGCGTGCCCTTCGGCGCGAATAAGCTCGGCGTCTACCCCGACCGTGCCAAAATCGTTCACCACTACCGCGACGCGCCCGTCCAGTTGCGGTAAAAGCTGGCGAATGAGAGTGGTCTTGCCACTGCCCAGGTAGCCGCAAATCACATAGATTTCGGGCAGGTCTTTGCGCGAAGTCCTGCCAGGGGCAAGCTCGGGTTCTTTCTCGCTGGTCTGAGCCTCTTCGATACTCTTTGCCGGTTCGGCCTTTTCGTTGCGGCGCGATTTAAGAGCCCATTTCCAGATGCGGGTTGGAACCGGAGTGACCAACCACCAGTGCTCCAGTACGGCGGCAGTCATCATGACGAAGAGCAGGGCCTGCCCGGTCTGTTCTCCGGCAGTCCGGGCGGAAAGAATGGAGCTAAAGAGCCAGGTAGAGAGGGCAGTCGTAATGGTGGCTGAAAAGGGGAAGAAAGCGTTCAGGGGCTTCTGGCTGAAATACTGGGCCATATATTTGAGGTTGTCGGGCAGGTACTCGGTGGTCAGGTTGCTGATGCCCAGGAATATATTGATTTTGGCCGACTGGTGAGTCCAGTGCAGGATCATAAAAGCCCACAGCCCGGTGTCATTCGCCCCGCCCCAGCCCACTATAATCACGGCCAGGCTGAGGCCCAGGATAGCCAGTTCGTGATAAAGGTTAGCCGCAATGGCCCGCCGGAAGCGCAAACCGGTGGGCGCGTCGGGGTCGAGTTCCGGCACTTTGCGCCCTACCACAAAGCCGGTATAGTAGCTGGTTTCAATCCAGCTCCAGATGATAATGGCCCAGAAGAAAGCGGCAAAGACCCCTCCTACCTCGGCGCTGTTTTTCTCGATCCACAGCCGCCAGAAAGCGAGGGGTTGCAGGGCAGTCACGACCAGGAAGACCCAGGGCCGCCATGCTTTGCGCCCGCAGAGGTAAATAATAGTGCCGGTAGCTCCCCACCAGATAAGAACGGCGGCTATCACGGGAGGTACAACGTCCAACCAGAAATTCATGTGAATAAGTCCTTTCTAGTCCAGGGAAAGCAACCAAAAATAGAGCCTCTAAAGCAGGCAGTAATCGTAGAGTCATTATAAGTCCGGCTCATATGCGGCCCGGTTATCTGGACTACAGGATTGGGCTTCACTTACTTTATGAGAGGCTTTCATAATAAAGATCAGGATGGTCGAGCACCTGCCACCGCTCAATGCTTCGTTTGTACTCAGCGCACGACCGCGCGGGAATACCCGCAAGGGGGGCCTTCAGCCAATCCCCGCGCTAGTTTAACGAACCCCCATGATGCTCTTTAATGAAATAAACCGTAAATAATGATCATGGGCAGCCATCCCGTCCCGCAAGTAAACTGCGGGCTATCAGCTTAAGTACTCTAAAGGTACTAAAAATGATTAGTAAGCCTTAAATAGTCGCTTTAGCCGACTTTAGTTGATAGCCCGTACTTGGCTGCATGCCCCCCTTGTGGGTAGTTACGGGTCAGGCGCGCGGTGTTTTGGGTCATTTACGGATTTAAAAGTTAAAAAGCATCATGGGGCTGATAGCACTTTAGGCGCTCTAATGGGTCAATTTGTATTAAGCGGGTTCAGCCGCTTTCGTTGAGCTAGCCCGGTCCATTCATGGCCGGGCGGTCGCTAGTTTGCCCCGTTCTTGATTATGAAGGGTTCTCACTTTCTTTAAAAGAAGTAAATTCCGTTCTGTTCGCCTGACAGTGTTACCGCAGGAGTTGAAAATGCTATAATCTTGCAAAACGGAAGGAGGCCATTTGTGCCATTTGAAACAGCTCACCAGGCGGAAAACTTTATCTTCAGTTCCTATATGCGGGTGCAAGATCACCTGAGCGGGCCGGACGCCCTGACGCGCACCCCCGCCCTGACTCGCCGCTTGCTGGATAACCTGGGCCAGCCAGATCATGGCTTCGCCTCAATCCTGGTCACCGGCAGCAAGGGCAAAGGTTCGATCTCGGCCCTGACTGCTCGCCTATTGCAGGCGCTTGGTCATAAAGTAGGCCTGGTAACCAGTCCCCACATCCTTGATTTCCGGGAAAGAATACGCATCAATGGCCGGGCTATCTCTGAAGCGGAGCTGGTAGAGTATGTGAACCGCCTGGAGCAACCGGCCAGCGAGATCATGGCCGAATTGACCGGGGAGCGCTACCTCAGCCCGACCGGCCTGATCCTGGCGGTGTCCTCCCTCTATTTCGCCGATAATGAGGTAGAATTTGCCGTGATCGAGGCCGGGCGAGGGGGCCGCTTTGATGACTGCGTGGTGCTGGATAACCCGGTCGCCCTGTTTGGCCCCATGATGCTCGAACATACCGTGCAGCTTGGCCCCACCCTGGCCGATATTGCTTCTCAGAAAGTGGCGCTCTTAAAGCGCGGCGGCGTGGGCGTCAGTGTGCCCCAGGAACCGGAAGTGCAACTGATTATGCAGACCTATGCCGCCCAAAACTGGTCGGGCCTGCTTTTTGTCGGACGCGACTTGCAGGTAGTCGCACCGCGGATCGAAGAGGCTTATTTGCACCTGGGAGTGCAGTTGCGGGCGAACGAATTTGAGGATTTAGCCCTGCCCATCCCGGCCCTCTATGAAGCCGAAAACCTGGCGGTAGCCTTAGGCGCGGTCGAAATCGTGGCCGATGAACAGGTCTTGCGAACCGTGCGTAAAGAAGAACTGCGGGCCGCTCTGCTTGACTTTAGCTGGCCGGGGCGCATGCAAATCCTTGCCGAAAACCCCTTTACCCTGCTCGATTGCGCGGTAACGGGGCAATCGGCCCGCGCCGTTTTGGAGAGCCTCGGTACTCGCCTGCAAAAGCCGGTCTATGCCGTGGTAGGCGTGCCTGAAGACCGTGACTGGCGGGGCGTGCTGGATGAAATCGCTCCTTACTGCGATTTGCTGGTGCTGTCGAAGGCCGCCAACCAGCGCCTGCGCTTTCCGGCAGAGGCGGCAGCCTATGCTCGCGCTCACTTTTCACCGGCCTGCCCGGTCGAGGAAAGCGCCAGCTTTAGCGAAGCGCAAAGCATCCTGGCGCGCTATAACCAGCCCGCTACTCTGTTGTTTCTGGGCACGCAATCTTTCGCGGCGGATGTCCTGAAAAGTTATGGCTGCAATACCGAACAACTCTGGGCCTGAGTCTTTACCTCCAGCGCTTCAACAGTACCTGCTCGAAACCGGGTGCTACCCCCTGCGATTGGAGAAGCTGGGCGGGATGAGCCAGGGCCAGGTTTACCGCGCCCATAGCGCCGAGGGTACTTTTATTATCAAGGGCAGCCCGCGTGCTAACGAAGCCCTCTTTTACGAACGGATCGCTCCGGCCCTGCGCTTGAGCGGTGTACCCATGCCCGCTTTGCTCTGGTCTTTCCAGCAGCCTGCTTACTTCTGGATAGGGCTGGAAGATCTTTCAGAAGCCTTTCCCCGCTCGCGCTGGGTGGCCGACCCCGCTGTGATGGCCGCCCTGGCGCGGCTACATGCTCACCCCGCTCAGTTGCCCTTTGAGCTTCCCGAGATGTACCGGCCCTGCTGGGACGATAAGCTTACGGCGGAGGCTCTTTCGCTCTTACCGCCCGAGGACAGGGCAAGGCTCAAGCTGCCTGTCCGCCAACTGCAAGAACAGGCTCAATTCCTGTTTGAGCCGCGCTGCCTGATTTCGGGCGACCCTAACCCTGCTAACTGGGGTTTGCGCCAGGATGGCTCGCTGGCCCTCTTTGACTGGGAGCGCCTCAGCTATGGCACGCCCGCCCTGGACCTGGCGATAACGGTTCCGGGCCTGGGAAGCCCTCAAATCTTCCGGCAGGTGGCACGGGTTTATGCAACGCAGGTTCTGCACTTAAGCCGTGAGAAAACGCCAGAGCCTGCTACCTTCGCCTACGCGATTGCTCTTGCGAAGGTCTGGAACGTCCTGGAATTTTTTAGTATGTACGCGCGCGAGCAGGTCAAAGACGCGCCCACTCTGGAGCGATTTTTCCAACCTTTGATAGAACTCGTAGATACTATAGTAGGGTAAAGTGAAAGCCTTATCGCTTCTAAAAGCGTAACTTTTACTGACCGGGTTACGTTTATATTGTTGATCTTTAGATTTAAGCCACCCGACTTTAAATATGCCGGTACTTTTAATCTAGCTATTAACTGGGAAACACCGGGAGAGCCGTCTCTCGTGGTATAATTGTTCGAATCCAGAGGCTCTTTGATCCTCTCTATAAAAGTAGATTTCAGCAACTAAAGGAGTAGTAGTTAATGTCAGTTGCCTGGCAAGTGGCTTCCCGTGTAGTCCAAAATGTTGAGAAGGTAATCATTGGCAAACACCACGAAGTCGAAATGACCCTGCTGGCCCTCCTTTGCAAAGGCCACATTTTAATTGAAGATGTTCCCGGCGTTGGCAAGACTGCCCTGGCCAAAGCCGTAGCCCGTTCCCTGGGGCTAAACTTCAAACGCATTCAATTCACGCCTGACCTGTTGCCCAGCGACGCGACAGGCGTTTCTATATATAATCAGAAAAACGAACAGTTCGAATTCCGGCCCGGCCCGATTATGGCTAATATTGTGCTGGCCGACGAAATTAACCGCGCTACTCCCAAGACTCAATCCGCTCTGCTGGAAGCCATGGAAGAACACCAGATCTCGGTGGACGGCGACACTCACATGCTGCCCGACCCATTCATCGTGCTGGCTACCCAGAACCCGATTGAATTTGAAGGCACCTTCCCGCTGCCGGAAGCTCAGCTTGACCGCTTCCTGCTGCGGCTATCGCTCGGTTATCCCAGCCGCCAGAGTGAGGTCGAAATTCTGGACCGCCAGCAGCGCCTGCACCCCCTGGAAAACCTGGGGCAGGTAGCCAGCCTGGAAGAGGTAGTGGAAGCCCAGGAGGCGGTTAAAGAAATTTACGTGGATGGGCTGATTAAGGAGTATATCGTTAATCTGGTAGCCGCTACCCGCGAACACGATGATGTCTACCTGGGGGCAAGCCCACGCGGTTCCCTGGCGCTCTACCGGGCCTCGCAGGCTCACGCCCTGATGCAAGGCCGTAACTATGTAATACCCGATGATGTAAAAACCCTCGCTCCTCTCACTTTACCGCACCGTCTTATTATGAGTCCCAGCGCCCGTATGAAAGGTATTAACAGCACAACGGTAGTAGAAGATTTATTGCGCCAGACTCCGGTACCGGGAGCTAAAACCGCGCAGCGCTAATACTGGTATTTCCGTTCTTGTGGAGGCGAGGCTATTCGCCTCCCGCTCAACCCAGGCTCAGCTACAACTTTATATTTTAGCTTTCTATCAGTGCCGAACCTGTTCGTGGTTACTTGAGGTTTAATGAAGATCTATCGCTTTATCCTGACTGTTATTATCATAGCCGTAATAGCCCAGCTTGCGCATATCCGGCTGCTCTTTGTGCTGGATTACGTGCTGATAGCCCTGCTGGTTTTTGCCTTTTGCTGGACCTGGCTAAGCCTGCGCTATGTGGATATTACCCGGCGCGGCAACGGGGACAGGGCGGAAGTGGGCGACTATTACGAGGAAGTCCTGACCCTGAAGAACCGCAGCTTCCTGCCCAAGTTATGGCTGGAAGTCAGGGATGTTTCCGAACTGCCGGGGCATCGCCTGAATTGCGTGCAGAGCCTGCGGCCTTACGGCGAGGTTCAATGGAAGGCCCGGACCTACTGCTCAATGCGCGGTCGCTTCCGGCTTGGCCCGGTCAGCATCACCGCCGGAGATCCTTTTGGGGTCTTCCGCTTCAAGCGCGACCTGCCTATCCGGCACTACATCACGGTCTATCCGCCGACTTTTGAAATTAACAATTTTGAAGCTCTTTCGGGAATCCTGCCCGGCGGGAATACCGCCAACCGGCCTACTCCTCACACTACCCCCAATATTACCGGGTTGCGCGAGTACCGGCCCGGCGATAGCCTGAACCGCATTCACTGGCCTACCACGGCCCGCATGCGCAAGCTGATCGTTAAAGAGTTTGATTTCGACCCTACGATTGATGTCCAGATCTTTTTGGACATGAACGCGGCTAACCACTGGGTTTTAAATCACGCCAGCCGCACCGGAGTCTTAACGGCTTTACCGGCTTCCAGCGGGGTGCGCTCCAACGACTCTACCGAAGAGTACGCCGTGGCTGCTACGGCGACCCTGGCGCGGCACTTCCTTAATATAGGCCGCAGCGTGGGTTTTATTAGCTGGGGGCAGCATCACGAATTGATTTCGCCTGACCGGGGCGAACGCCAGTTGAACAAGATGCTGGAAGCCCTGGCGGTCATCCGGGCGCAGGGCTCTACCGATTTCGGGCAGCTAATCGCTTCCGAGATGTCCCGGTTGGGCAGCACCGATACTGTTATTTTAGTTACTTCTTCGACCGAAGATAGCTGGACGGCTGTTTTGCCCCTGCTTTTGCGCAAAGGGGTGAAAGTAGCCGTAGTCATGATAGAACCAAGCACATTTGGCGGCCCGGCTGCTTCGCCGCTACTGGTAGTTGGTTCTCTTAGCACTATGAATGTGCCGGTTTACCTGATTAAACGCGGCGATGACCTGACGCATGCCCTGGATAGCGAGTTGGCGCGTCTGGCGGCTCAGGTTCAGTAACAGAATAATCTGAGAAATTATAAAGCATTTATTTATGAATATAAGACGACGTATTGATAACGACATGCTGGAAAAGCTGCGGCTCGAAGAAGGCTGGTTTAGCTTCTTCGCCCTGCTGCTGGCCTTCATGACGGTAGTGTGGTCCATCCAGGGGGCTAACTGGGCGGACGGCTCGGCTATTTTCCCTCGCATCGCCCTGGTCGGTCTCTTTGTCGGTTTTGGGCTGGCGAAGGTTCGTTTCGTACCTACCCTGCTGGCGCACTCCTTTATGCTCAGTGTCGGCATGGTCTATGTCGGTTTCATGGTTGCTCCCTACGGCGACCCGCGCTATACCGAATGGACTCAGAAGCTGGGTAGCACGGTGCTGCGGGTGGTGCGCTGGATCGAAGGCGCGATTGGCGGCAATGCCCATGACGACAACCTGGTCTGCCTGGCGCTGCTGGGCTTTGGCCTCTGGATTCTGGGTTATACCGCTGCCTGGATGCTCTTCCGCTCTCACCGGGTATGGTTGACCCTGCTGCTGCTCGGCGCGACCCTGATGGTCAATCTCTCTTTCAACCCGCCTAACGCCATTTTCAGCTTCACCTTCTTCCTGCTGGTTTCACTGCTGCTGGTGGTGCGTTTCAGCGCCTATATGGATGAGCAACGCTGGCGTTCGCTGCGGCTCTACTTCCAGCCCGGTTTGTGGCGCAACGCCATGATGGTGGGCGGCTGCCTGGCCCTGGTGGTAGTGGCGGTGGCCTTTGCTACGCCCAGTTCTTCCCAGATTGATAGCTGGGGGCAGGTTTTGAACAATGTCAGCCAGCCCTTTAACGGCGTGAAAGGCATCTGGGATAGCGTGGGCAGCGGCGGAACCGATGGGGGCGGTAAAGTAGCCGCTCGCTCCAAAAACAACTACAACAGCCTGGACGACTCTTTTACCATCGGCGGGCCGCTGCGCCTGAGCAATGACCCGGTAATCCGCGTAACCGAAGGTAGCAATATCCCTCCCATCTACTTGCAGGCCAAGACGATGGACTTCTACGATGGGAAGGGCTGGGTAAACACCTACCAGTTACCGGGCGAAACCCAGCAAAACGACGAAACGGTTTTCCGGCGGCTTTCCCTGGCGGCAAACCAGTCCTTGCCGAGTCCGACCGACAAAGGCCGCGGCACCAGCAAACTGAACGTCACTTCGCTGGTTCCCGGTTATAACCCGGTGCTCAGCCTGGGTGACCTGGTTAGCGCCGACCGTAACTCGCTGGTAGCCTTCCACTACGAAAAAGTCGATATTAACGCTCCGCTGGACGCTTTCAAGCTGAAGGATATCCCGGACGGCGATAACGGCAAGCGCAGCGTGCTGGTGGATACTACCACCGGCAAAGTGGTGCCGCCTTCGGTGCTGGATTTACTGAAAGACCTCAAGGACGGCGCGCAGCAGAGTAACCTGGCCCTTCCGCCTACCACCCTGGTCACTTACACCCAGCGCGGCAATCGCTGGATAGTCGGCATTCGCTATCCGAGTGGCCGGACTTTCTACACTACAAATGCGGCCACTAATATTTCCGAAC
>DATAKM010000002.1:0-53969 GCA_036261665.1 Chloroflexia bacterium | reverse complement strand
CGCATCTCTTATATTCCGCAAAGCTCCATGAACTCTTTGAACCCGGTGGTGCGGATTAAAAAGCAGTTCCTGGACTTTGAAAGTTCTAACAAAAGCAAAGCGGAGACTTTGCAGGATGTCTACAGCTATGTGCAAAAGCTGGGGCTTCCGGTAGAGTCGGTGGACTCCTACCCGCACCAGCTTTCCGGCGGTATGCGCCAGCGCATCATGATCGCGATGGCTACTTTCTTCAAGCCGGAAGTAATTTTGGCGGACGAGCCGACTACCGCCCTGGACGTGGTGGTGCAGAAGAGTATTTTGATGCTGCTGATGGACATCCAGGAGCAGATGCAGAGCACCATCGTCTTTGTTTCGCACGATATGGGCGTGCATTACCAGCTAACTCATAAGATGTTGATTATGTACGCGGCCAAAGCGGTCGAGTACGGCGACTCGGAAGATATTTTTAACCGCCCGCTGCATCCCTATAGCCGCATGTTGATTAACTCGCTGCCGACCATTGGCGATGACCGGGCGCGCGAAGGCATCCCGGGCCGCCCGCCGAGCCTCTGGAATAAGTTACAGGGCTGCCGCTTTGCCGACCGCTGCCCGCTGGCTACGGAACTCTGCCGTACCGAAGAACCTGAATTTATCGAATACCGCCCGGGCCACTTTGCGGCCTGTCACTACGCCGAGAGTGTGGCGAAATTAGACGAGGTGGCCTGATGGCAACAGTACTTAAAACCGAAAACTTGAACAAAGTTTACCGGCTGGGTAGCCTCACCCGCAGCAAGCAGATCCAGGCCTTGAATAACGTCAGTTTCACCATTGAAAGTGATGCGCCGGTCATTATCAGCGTGGTGGGAGAGTCCGGCAGCGGCAAGACCACCCTGGCCAAGACCCTCCTGCGCCTGATCCAGCCCACCTCGGGCCGGGCTATTATTTACGACAAGGTGGTAGCGGGCGAAGGGGCCAAGCCCAAGACGGAGTTCTTGCGGTCGGTCCAGCCGATCTTTCAAAATCCTTTCGAGGCTTTCAGCCGCTACCGCCCGGTGGACGCGTACCTATACGAGACGGCCACCCGGGTCGCCCAGTATGATAAAAAGCCCGCTTATGACGCGGTTGAGGAAGCCCTGGCTGCGGTCGGGCTGGAATATAAGGACGTGCGCGGGAAGTATCCCAACCAGTTCTCCGGCGGCGAGTTGCAGCGCGTCTCGATTGCGCGGGCGCTCATTCCGCAGCCTCACCTGATCGTGGCCGATGAACCCGTCAGTATGATTGACGCCTCGCGCCGCATGATTATTATCAACCTGTTCATGAAGTTGAAAGAGGAGCAGAAGCGCAGCTTCCTTTATATTACGCACGACCTCGCGACCGCTTATTACATCAGTGACTACATCGCCGTAATGAATAAGGGCTCGCTGGTGGAGTTCGGCGACGCCAGGAAGATTCTGTCGAATCCGCAGCATGCTTACACGCAACTGTTGCTGGACTCAATCCCGACTACCAAGCGTAAATGGGAGCGCAAGTCCGCCCTTGCTTCTGAAATCGTGAACCAGGCCTGAAGGGTAAGATCGAGGCAGTATCTCGACCGCCCGGCCAAGCCCGCAAGGGGGGCATAAAGCCAATGGACCGGGCTAGCTCAACGAAAGCGGCTAAACCCGCTTGGAAATACCTGTTTAGCCCCATTCATGGGGCTTCGTTACACTAGCGCGGGGATTCATTCCCGCGCGGCCGAAATGCTGCCGCGTTCTTGCCACTCACGCCCCATTTGTTGCCATGTCATCCTGAGGCCGCAGCCGAAGGATCTCGGCCGCAAGGCAAGCCTACCCACGCGGCAAAGAGATTCTTCGGGCATCCGAACGGGGTAAGGTAACGTGGAGTGGTAGCAGCGGCCCTCACACCCACAAGGGGCGTGACATGCAAAAAGAGGAGCGCGAAGGTTAAAAGAGGGCTGCTCAGCCCATGAAAATTTTGCTCATGAAAGGCTCTTAGTAACAAACATCAATTGTAATTAACATCAAAAAGAGAAAGTCACGGTAAGGAGTTCGCTTTCTCTTTCAATTCAAAACAGCAAACAGGAAACAGAATAATGCCAGAACAGAAACCCAGCAGTGCGAATGTTGAACAATGGGGTATATTCGAGCTGACTTTAGAAGGCAGCGCCGCAGGGAATCCTTTCCTGGAGGTAGAACTTACCGCCGAATTTAGTTTCGAGGACCTCTCCGTCAGAGTGAACGGCTTCTATGACGGGGAGGGGCTTTACCGGGTGCGCTTCATGCCCGATACGGTTGGCGCCTGGCAGTACCGCACCTCCAGTAACCAGGCCGCCCTGGACGGTAAAACAGGCTCTTTTGAGTGCGGTCCCGCCGGGCCGGGCAATCACGGTCCGGTGCGGGTAGCCAATACCTACCACTTCGCCTACGCCGACGGCACGCCTTACAAGCAAATCGGCACGACCTGTTACGCCTGGGCCCACCAGGGCGAGGCTCTCGAAGAACAGACCCTCGCCACCCTCAAAAACGCGCCCTTCAACAAGCTGCGCATGTGCGTCTTCCCCAAACACTATCACTTCAACGAGAACGAACCCGACTACTATCCTTTCCCGCTACTTTCGCGAGGTTCGAGCAAGTGGGAAGGCGGCTTTAACGGCGTCAAGAAAAACAGCGGGTGGGCCTTCGACTTCAGCCGTTTCGACCCGGCTTTCTTCCACCATTTTGAGCAGCGCCTGGCCGACTTGCAGGCCCTCGGCATCGAGGCGGACCTGATTCTGCTGCACCCCTACGACCGCTGGGGCTTTTCGGTCATGAGCCCTGAAGAGGACGACCGTTACCTGCGTTACGTGGTGGCCCGGTTCTCTGCTTACCGCAACGTCTGGTGGTCGATGGCGAACGAATACGACCTGATGCCCCAGAAATCGCTGGCCGACTGGGATCGCTACTTCCAGATCGTGCAGGAGAACGACCCCTACGACCACCTGCGCTCGGTCCACAACTGCTTCGCCTTTTACGATCACTCGAAGCCCTGGGTGACGCATTGCAGCGTGCAGCGCTCCGAACTGGCCAAAACTATCATCTGGCGCGAGCAGTATAAAAAGCCGGTGGTGGTGGACGAGTGCTGCTACGAGGGCAATATTCCCGAAAGCTGGGGCAATATTTCGGGCCGGGAGATGCTGCACCGCTTCTGGGAAGGTACGGTCAACGGCGGCTATGTCGGGCATGGCGACACCTTTCTCGATCCCAATGACATTCTCTGGTGGGCCAGGGGTGGCACCCTGAAAGGCGAAAGCGCTCCCCGCCTGGCTTTCTTGCGGCGCATCCTGGAAGCAGGCCCGGCCAGTGGCCTTGAACCGCTCCGCGATACCAGCCCCTACCGCATCGCTATGATGGGCGGTATGGATAAAGTGACTATACAGGATCTGTTCGCCCCGCCACCAGACACGGAAACCCCGGCTGAAGAGGGACAGGCCGGCGAAAGGCTTATTAGCTGGTTTGCCGGGGCCGGGCAGCCTCACGAATATTACCTGACTTATTTCGGCTACAGCCAGCCGGCGGAGATCAAGGTAAACGTGCCGGGCGGCGAGCATTACCGGGCCGAAATAGTTGATACCTGGGAAATGACCGTTACCGCCCTGGATGAACCGGTGGAGCGCGGCAGCGTGGTAGCTCTGCCCGGCAAGCCCTATCAGGCCCTGATCCTGCGCCGGAAACGCTAAAAAGGTTGGTGTGAGAGAGAACTGATTATCGCGCAATTAATCTGATAGTTAAGGAGCATGTTGAATGACTGATACCAGCAGCAAAGCGAATGTTGAACAATGGGGTATCTTCGAGCTGGAGTTAAAAGCAAGCGCCGAGGGCAATCCTTTCCTCGACAACCGGTTTTCGGCCACTTTCAGCCACAAACACCGGGCTATCGAGGTAGACGGTTTCTATGACGGCGAGGGGGTTTACCGGGTGCGCTTTATGCCGGACACTCCTGGCGAGTGGAGTTACCGGACCTCCAGCAACCTGGAAGCCCTGAACGGTCAAGAAGGCGGTTTTGAATGCGGGCCTGCCGGGCCGGGCAATCACGGCCCGGTGCGAGTGGCTAACGGCTACCACTTCGCCTATGCCGACGGCACGCCCTACAAGCAGATCGGCACGACCTGCTACGCCTGGACCCACCAGGGCGATGCCCTGGAAGAACAGACCCTGGCCACTCTGCAAACCGCGCCCTTCAACAAATTGCGGATGTGCGTCTTTCCCAAGCATTACGCCTTCAATGAAAACGAGCCGCAGTACTACCCTTACCCGCTCCTGGCGAAAGGTTCGAGCAAGTGGGAAGGCGGCTACCAGGGCGAAATCAAAGGCTGGAAGTTCGATTTCAGCCGCTTTGAACCGGCCTTCTTCCAGCATTTTGAAAAGCGGGTGGCCGAATTGCAAAAGCTGGGCATCGAGGCCGATATTATCCTGCTGCATCCCTACGACCGCTGGGGCTTTGCCCACATGAGCGCGGAAGAGGACGACCGCTACCTGCGCTACATCGTGGCTCGCCTGTCAGCCTACCGGAACGTCTGGTGGTCCATGGCGAACGAGTATGATCTGATGCCGCAGAAGTCGATGGCCGACTGGGATCGCTTCTTCCGCATTGTGCAGGAGAGCGACCCCTACCAGCACCTCCGCTCGATCCATAACTGCCGGGGCTTTTACGACCACTCCAAACCCTGGGTCACGCACTGTAGCGTCCAGCATTCGGACCTCAATCAGGTGCGGCGCTGGCGCGAGGAGTATAAAAAGCCGGTGGTGGTGGACGAGTGCTGCTACGAAGGCAATATCACCCAGTTCTGGGGCAATATTACCGGCGAGGAGATGGTCTTGCGCTTCTGGGAGGGGACGGTCCACGGCGGCTATGTCGGGCACGGCGATACCTTCCAGGATCCTCAGGATATTTTGTGGTGGGCGAAGGGCGGCACGCTGCGCGGGGTAAGCGCCCCTCGGCTGGCTTTGTTGCGCCGCATCCTGGAAGAAGGACCGGCGGGCGGTCTCGACCCCCAGGACGGCATTATCAGAAATAAGCCGCCTTTTGTCGGGAAAGCCCACGAATACTATTTGAGTTACTTCGGGATACACCGTCCAGCCTGGCTGGATGTGAATCTCCCGGCCGGCGAGCAGTACCGGGCGGAATTGGTCGATACCTGGGAAATGACGGTTACAGCGCTGGAAGAGCCTGTCGTGCAGGGCTCCCGCATACCGTTGCCCGGCAAGCCCTACCAGGCCCTGGTTCTACGCCGTATCGGGTAGAGAGCCTGCCCCGGGCCGTTGCGGGTAAGTGCCGGCCGTTGCGGGTAAGTGCCGGGTCGCGTCACGACCGCCCGGACCTAAAGGTGCCGGGCTAGCTCAACGAAAGCGGCTAAACCCGCTTGATAGCATTTCGCCCCGTTCAAGCGCCTGATTGCTATCAGCCCCATTCATGGGGGTTCGTTAGACTAGCGCGGGGATTCATTCCCGGGCGATTGAAATGCTACCTCGCTCTTGCCTATCACGCCTCGTTCGTTCGCATGTCATCCTGAGGCC
Organism: Chloroflexia bacterium; assembly: GCA_036261665.1. GTDB lineage: Bacteria > Chloroflexota > Chloroflexia > Chloroheliales > Chloroheliaceae > 54-19. Next base: position 48,438 of record DATAKM010000002.1, on the reverse strand, counting down.
GCAGCCGAAGGATCTCGGCCGCAAGGCAAGCGTACCAGCCGGGAAAAGAGATTCTTCGGGCCTCCGAACGAGGTAAAGCTTTGTTAGTTGCCGAGTACCGGCCCTCACACCCGTAAAGGTCGTGACATGTCAGAGAGCGGGGCTTGAAGGGTAAGAGCGAGGCAGGCGTGCGACCGCCCCGGTTGCCATCCAGGCCAGGCCGAATAGGCCTTCCCAAAAGGGAAAATTTACACCCGGAGAAGCGCCAGTACCTCTTTTGAATTTGCTAAACCAAATTTCAAAAGAGGTATTGACAATCTTGAGAAGCGGATTTACACTGTTATCAATCAGAATATTTATAATCTTTAGAATATTTATTCAGGAGTTTGAAAATGGCTAATTACGAGTTTGGAGCGGGAATCTGGATGTTCCAGCAGTTTATCGACCGTTACGCGACTGATGCTTACGGTCCTCCGGTTAGCACCATTGAAGCCATTGAGCGAGCGGCAGAAGTTGGCTATATCAAATGCCTCGACATCAATTATCCTTTCGCTGGCGAAGGCGTGACCGTGGAACAGGTGCGCGAGACCCTGGAACGCACCGGCATCCGGGCTCAGGCCATCACTCCCCACATCTATATGCGCGAGTACCAGAAGGGCAGCTTCACCAATCCTGACCCGGCGGTACGCCGCAGAACGATTGAATTAGGTAAAAAAGCGATTGAAGTGGCTCACGCCCTGAACGCCAAATACGTCAAATTCTGGCCCGGCCAGGACGGCTTTGACTATCCTTTCCAGGCTGACTATATGAAACTGTGGGATTACTCGGTCCAGGGTATTCGCGAAGTAGCCCAGAGCGACTCGACCATGCAGTTCGCCATCGAATACAAAGAAAAAGAGCCGCGCAACCACATGTTCTTTAGCTCCGCCGCCCGTACCCTGCTGGCGATTGAAGATATGGGCGTCAACAACGTCGGGATTGTGCTCGATACGGGCCACTCTTCCTTCGCCAAGGAAACTCCGGCCGAAGTAGTGCAGTTAGTCGCGCGCCGGGGCAAGCTGGTCAGCGTCGAAGTAAACGACAACTGGCGCGAGTGGGACGACGATATGACTGTCGGCGCGGTTCACCTTACCGAGACCCTGGAATTTATGTACGCCCTGCGCAAGATCAACTGGCAAGGCCCGATCCTGCTCGACCAGTTCCCCTTCCGCGAAAATTCCGTTGACGCCGCTCGCCTGAGCATTGAAACCATCCAGGCCCTCGATAGCCTGCTGGACCGGATGGACCTGCAAGCCCTGGAGAACGCCCAGGACCGCCAGGATGCTTTACAGGCGCAGCGCCTGGTACTCGAGACTATGCTGGGACTGAATCTCGTAAGGAAGTAGAATTTGATGAAGACGCATATCCAAAAGGTTGAAGAACTGCGCAAGCTGGCAAACGCAATCCGGCGGCGGGACCTGCAAATGATCCACGACGCTAAACTGGGCCATATCGGCGGCGACCTTTCCGCCGCCGATATCCTGACCACCCTCTATTTCGGGATACTGAAATATGACCCGAAAGCGCCGGAAGCGCCCGAGCGGGATCGCTTCATCCTGAGCAAAGGCCATTGCGCCGGGGCCCTTTATACCACCCTGGCTTTTGCGGGGTTCTTTCCCGAAGAAGAACTGAATACCTTCGTGCAGCCGCTCTCCCGCCTGAACGGCCACCCCAACCGCACTAAAGTGCCGGGCGTGGAAACCAACACCGGCCCGCTCGGTCACGGGCTGCCGGTAGCGGTCGGCAGCGCGATTGCTTCCAGGCTGACCGGGCTGGGCTACCGGGTCTTTGTCCTGACCGGGGACGGCGAACTGCAAGAGGGTAGCAACTGGGAAGCCGCCATGTCCGCCGCGCACTACAAGCTGGACAACCTGACCGTGATTGTAGACCGCAATCGCTTGCAGCAGGGCGCCGGAACCGAAGAGACCAGCCAGCTTGACCCGCTGGGCGACAAATGGCGCGCTTTTGGCTGGTCGGTGCAGGAAGTAGACGGCCACGACCACGGCGTGCTGCTGGATACCTTTTCGCGACTGCCCTTAGAGCCGGGTAAACCGACCTGCATCATTGCCAATACCCATAAAGGACAGGGTGTTTCCTTTATGCAGGACAATGTGGCCTGGCATCACAAAGTGCCGAACGATGCCGAATACGCTGCCGCTATTAAAGAACTGGAAGAAGTAGAGGTGGCAATATGACCCCACTTTATGATTGCCGGGACGCTTTTAACGAAAAGTTGCTGGAACTGGCCGCAAAGGACTCCCGCATTGTCACGGTTGTTAACGACTCGGTTGGTTCGAGCAAGCTGACCCAGTTCCGCAAGGAGTTTTCCAACCGCCTGATAAACGTGGGCATTGCCGAACAGAACATGGTCGGGGTGGGCGCGGGCCTGGCAAACGGCGGCCTGATCCCCTTTGTCTGCGGGGCTTCGCCTTTTCTGACCGGGCGAGCGCTGGAACAGATCAAGGCCGATGTAGCCTATTCCAACACCAACGTCAAGTTGTGTGGCATGAGCAGCGGCCTGGCCTACGGCGAGCTTGGCCCGACCCACCACTCCATCGAGGATATGGCCTGGCTGCGCGCTATCGCCAACATGACCGTGATTGTACCTGCCGACCCGATTGAAACGGCCCAGGCGGTGGAAGCAGCCGTACGCAGCACCGCGCCGATGTTTTTACGCATCAGCCGCCAGGGTGTGCCGATGGTCCACCCGGCCGATTACCGCTTCGAGATTGGCAAAGCGGCTCTCCTGCGCGATGGCCGGGATGTCACCCTGATTTCGAACGGGGTGCTGGTCGCCCAGGCCCTGCAAGCGGCGGAAAAGCTGGCGGCACAGGGCATCCAGGCTCGCGTGCTGAATATGGCCACGGTCAAACCCCTCGATAAAGAAGCGGTCCTCAAAGCCGCCGCCGAAACCGGGGCGATTGTCACGGCGGAAGAACACACCATTTATGGCGGCCTGGGCAGTTCGGTGGCGGAAGTGGTCGTAACGGCCCAGCCTGTCCCGATGCGTATCCTGGGCGTGCCGGGTGTTTTCGCCCCTACCGGGTCAGCCGAATGGCTCCTGGAGCACTTTGGCCTGAACGCTGAGGGCATCTTCAAAGCGGCGGTCGAGCTGGTAGAAGCAAAAGCGAAGGCGTAGAGGCGGTAGAGATTATGGTAAACAATAGCGGCAATATCCTGGCGATTGACCAGGGCACTACCAATACCAAAGTTCTGCTGATTAATCCGAGAGGGGAAATTATCGCCACGGCCTCTCGCCCGCTCACCCAGAGCTATCCACAACCGGGCTGGGTCGAGCAGAGCGCCGAGGCGATCTGGCAGAGCGTGCGCGAGGCGATTGATAGCTGCCTTGCCGCTATTGAAAACCCTCAACCGTCAGCTATCGCCATCTCGAACCAGCGCGAGTCGGTAATGCTGTGGGATCGGCAGAGCGGGCGACCGCTGGGGCCGGTAATAGTATGGCAGTGCCGCCGCACCGCCGATTATTGCGCCGGTCTGCGCCAGCGTGGAGCACAGGAAATGCTGGCCGAGCGCACCGGGCTGGCGGTAGACCCCCTCTTCTCCGCCAGCAAGATGCGCTGGCTGCTGGACCATACCCCGGACGGGCAACAACGCGCCGAACGGGGCGAACTGTGCCTGGGAACTATGGATAGCTGGGTGCTCTGGAATCTGACCGGGGGGAAAGTCCACGCCTGCGACCTGACCAACGCCTCGCGCACTCAGCTTCTGGATATTCGCCAGCGCAACTGGGGCGAGGAGTTACTAAAACTATTCGGAGTGCCGCGGGTGGCCCTGCCCCGGGTGCAGCCTTCCAGCGGCTTTTTCGGAGAAAGCGTCAACCTGGGCAGCTTGCCCGCCGGGATTCCGGTGGCCTCTATGATCGGCGACTCGCACGCCGCGCTCTTCGGGCAGGCCGGTTTCCAGCCCGGTTCGGTCAAGGCCACCTACGGCACAGGCTCTTCCCTGATGACCCCTACCCCTGAAATTGTGCTTTCTAAGGCGGGTCTTTCCACCACCATTGCCTGGGCCCTCGATGCCGATAGGGTCACATACGCCCTGGAAGGTAATATCTCGGTGACGGGCGCCGCCGTGCAATGGCTGGGCGAGTTTTTGGGCTTTAAGAACCCGGCGGCAGAAGTAGCAGAACTGGCCGGGAAGGTCGGCAGCAGCGAGGGCCTTTACCTCGTCCCGGCTTTCGTGGGCCTGGGAGCGCCCTACTGGGACGCCACGGCGCGTGGCCTGATCAGCGGGCTGACGCGGGGGTCTTCCGCCGCTCACCTGGCGCGGGCCACCATTGAAGCGATAGCCTACCAGGTGCGCGATGTTTTCGATGTAATGCAGGCCGAAGCCGGGTCCGACCTGAAGGTCCTGCTGGCCGATGGCGGCGCCAGTCGCAACCCGATGTTGATGCAGTTCCAGGCCGATCTTATCGGGCGCCCGGTATTACGCAATCTCTCGGCCGATGCCTCGGCCCTGGGAGCGGCCTACCTGGCCGGGTTAGCCACGGGAGTATGGGGCTCGCTGGCCGAGATTGAACAACTGCCGCGCCCCCGCCAGGGCTACGAACCGCAGATGGCCGAGCAGCAACGGGCCGCTTTGTACTCAGGCTGGAAAACCGCCTTGGCGCGGGCCACCCTGGACGCCTGAACTTTTTGAAGAATAGCAACCAGGAGCGCGAGCATTTTTGAAGGCTAGATTAGGAAACAACGGTGAGTCTCGAACAATGAAAACCATTTTTAACAAAGTGCATTTCGGTCTGCGGCCCTTAATCCTGGCGGCGCTCCTGGTTTTGACGCTTGCCCCCTTCCTGACGGCCTGCGCTCCCTGGACGGTCAAGCCGATTAATGACGAAGGCAACGCCGGGGCTCAAAGCGCCGTGCCGGGCAAACCGGGCTTTAACGCCAAAGCCTATGTTGACTCGATCTGGCAAAGCCAGGTGCTAACTACCGTGCAGGATAAAGCGGCCGACCTCCCGACCGTACTGGCGGCCCTGAAAGCCGACCCGGAAGCGGCCAAGCAAAAATACGGCTATCGCCAGGGTCAGAGCCCTTATAACTTCCTGGTCAAAGGTGAGGCCACCGTAGACTCGGTTGATACCACTACCCGTACCGGGACGCTCAAGCTGACCGTTCCGCAGGCCGACAGCAGCCAGGATGTGGCGATCCAGATTGGCCCGGTGATCAGGGGTACGGCCTTACGGGACGCCATGCCGTTCATCCAGTTCAACATGTTCACCAACCAGATCGAATATGCCGATGTCTCCAACGCTATGAACGACCGGGTGCTGAAAGACGTGGTGGGCAAGCTCGATACGGCCAGCCTCAAGGGCAAAACGGTGGCATTCCAGGGAGCCTTCACTTACAACCCCGGCGCCACCATTATGATCGTCCCGGTCAAGCTGGATACCAAGTAGGGCAAGCGTGCCTTGGAATGGCAAAGAGCGAGGCAGGCCTTCGACCGCCCGGCCGTGAACGGACCGGGCTAGCTCAACGAAAGCGGCTAAACCCGCTTGATAGCATCTCGAACGGTGCGAGCGCCACAAATCGTATTCAGCCCCATTCATGGGGGTTCGTTGAACTAGCGCTGGGATTCATTCCCGCGCGGTTGTACGGGCGGCACGTTCTTAAATAATCGGGGCATTTCCCCGCGTGATCGAACGGGCGGGACGTGATAGGCATAAGCGGAACAGCGCGAGTTCCAGAAGTAATAAAGGTGTTCAGAGGAGGTAGAACAATGACAGTTGCTGCGTCGTCAAAGGAGTCCAGGCAGACCGACGACGTGATCCTTCGGGCAGAAGGAATTACAAAAATCTTCGGGGGCACAGTCGCGCTCAAGAACGTCAATTTTAATGTTTACCAGGGTAAGGTAAATGTCCTGATCGGCGAAAATGGGGCCGGGAAATCTACTCTGATGAAGATCCTGGCCGGGGTGGAACAGCCGACCAGCGGGCGATTGCTGCTGGAAGGCAAAGAGGTCAGTTTTAAGTCTTCCCGGGAGGCCGCCCGGCACGGCATCGGCATGATTTTCCAGGAGCTTAACCTTTTCCCTAACCTCAGTGTGACCGAGAATATCTTTACGGCGCGCGAGATTACCTCGCCCGTAAAAATGATTGACCGCAAGGCTCAGACGCAGATTGCCAGAGATTTGCTGGCGCGCTTGGCTCACCCGATTGACCCCAATACGCTGGTATCGGATTTGCCGCTGGGCTTGCAACAGATCGTAGAAATAGCCAAAGCGCTGGCCCGCAACGCCCGCATTCTGATTATGGACGAGCCTACCTCGGCCTTAAGCCAGGCGGAAGTAGCCATCCTCTTTGATGTCATCCGCGACCTCAAGGCGCAGGGCGTTTCGATCATCTACATTTCACACAAACTGGAAGAGCTTTTACGGATTGGCGACTATATTACCGTCTTCCGGGATGGTCAGCTTGTGGCGCAGGCTGCCGCCGGGGAGGTTGACGTACCCTGGATCGTCAATCGCATGGTGGGCCGCGATACTAAAGCGCTCTACCGCAACCAGGAGCGCACCGTAGAGGAACAGCAAGCCCTGCTCAGTGTCGAAAATCTCACTCTGCCCAAGCCGGGCGGCAAAGGCCTGATGCTCGACTCCGTTTCGTTTGCGCTCAAGCCGGGCGAAATAGTGGCGATCTACGGGCTGATGGGCGCGGGCCGCACCGAATTGCTGGAATCCCTGATAGGGGTGCGCCATCCTACCTCGGGCAGTATTCGCCTCAACGGCAAGGAAATGCGCGGCAGCCGCATCTCGCAGCGCATTCAGCAGGGCATGGTGCTGATCCCGGAAGACCGCCAGCGCGAAGGCCTGGTGCAGACTCTTTCGGTAGGCAGCAATATGACCCTGGCCAGCCTGCGTAATTTCACCCGCAACTATATTCTTTCAAGGAAAAAAGAACAGAGCGGGGTCAAAAAGACCATCGCGGACCTCTCCATCAAGGTCTTTAATCCCGACCAGTTGATTACAGCCCTCAGCGGCGGTAACCAGCAGAAAGTGGTCATCGGCAAGGGTTTATTGACTTCGCCTAAGGTACTTTTGATGGACGAGCCTACCAGGGGAATTGATGTGGGCGCGAAGGCTGAAATATTCGAGTTGATGAGCAATTTTGCCGCGCAGGGCCTGGGCGTGCTGTTCGTCTCATCCGACCTGATGGAAGTGCTGGCGATGGGAGATCGCATTCTGGTCATGTCAAACGGCAAGATTACCGGCGAGTTCAAGCGCGGGCAAGCTTCGGAAGAAGCGCTGGTTTCCGCCTCGGCTGCCGGGTACGGGATTGTGAAGACAGGAGTAGAAAGTAATGGTTAGTAAGGTTCCAACATCACCACAGTCAAGCGCGGGGGCAGCGGTAACGCCGAAGCGCAATGTATCGCTCGCTTCGCTGGTGCTCAAGCTGCGGGCCTATATCGCCCTTATTTTGCTGGTCATTGTCTTTAGCCTGCTGTCTCCGGCCTTTCTGACCCCCAGCACCCTGGGTATCCTGGCCTCGCACGTAGCGCTGAACGCCATCCTGGGCCTGGGCATGACATTCGTAATCCTGACAGGCGGCATTGACCTGTCGGTCGGCTCAATTGTGGGCCTGGGCGCGATGGTGGCGGGCGGCCTTTTAACCAAAGGGCTGGTCCTCCCCATGTTCGGCGTAGTGGTCTACTTCAATGTCTGGCTGGTCATGCTGATCGCCATCCTGGTCGGGCTATTTGTAGGCGCTATTAACGGATGGGTCATCACCAAATTCAATGTCGCGCCCTTCATTGCCACCCTTGGTATGCTATATGTAGCACGTGGCGCGGCCCTGCTGCTCTCGGACGGCGCGACCTTTCCAAACCTGGTCGGCAGCGAGGAACTGGGCAATACCGGCTTCCCGGTGCTGGGCACAGGCACTCTTCTCGGCATCCAGATTCCGATCTGGTTGATGGTGATCTTCGGGGCGATAGCCATTTTTATCGGCTACAAAACGCCCTTTGGCCGCCAGGTCTTCGCCATTGGCGGGAACGAACGGGCGGCGGAACTGGCCGGGGTGCGGGTTACCCGGGTGAAATTGCTGGTTTATATGATTTCCGGGATGTGCGCGGCGATGGTGGGGCTGATTATCGCCTCCCAGTTATCCGCCGCTCACCCTGCTACCGGCGAATCTTTTGAATTAAACGCTATCGCCGCGGTTGTGCTGGGCGGGACTTCGCTCTCTGGAGGCAGAGGCTCAATCGGCGGCACTATTCTGGGCGCTTTCGTGATCGGTGTCCTGAACGATGGCATGGTGCTACTGGGTGTGTCCGAATTCTGGCAAATGGTCATCAAAGGGCTGGTGATCGTGCTGGCCGTGATTGTTGACCAGTTGCAGCAGACCTTACAGCGCCGGGCTGTGCTTCAATCCGCCTAGAAAGGAGGTTCAGGGTTAGACCTGTTGAGAAGAATTAGCTTGCCGGAATACGACTGATGTTGGAGTAAACAAATCAAGAATAAGGAGAGATTAACGGTGAAACCAATAAAACTACGCGCCTTTGCATCCCTGGTGGTGCTGGCCCTGTTCGCAGTTTTGATCGCCGCCTGCGGAGATAACACCGCTACGAGCGCCCCCGCCGCCACTACGGCTGCTGCTACAACCGCCGCTGCGACTACGGCTGCCGCTACTACGGCTGCCGCTACAACCGCCGCTACTACGGCTGCTGCGACTACTGCCGCCGCCACCGCTGCCGGGACTACCGCGGCTACGGCTGCCACTACTGCGGCCAGCGCCGGTGGAAGCGGATCTGGCAAGCTGATCGCCATCATCACGCCTTCCCATGACAACCCCTTCTTCAAGGCGGAAGCCGAAGCGGCGGATGCTCAGGCCAAGAAGCTCGGTTATCAGACCCTGGTCCTGGTGCATGATGACGATGCCAACAAGCAGAACCAACTGATTGATACGGCTATCGCTCGTAAAGCCGCAGCCATTATTCTGGACAACGCCGGGGCGGACGCGACCGTAGCAGCGGTAAAGAAAGCCAAAGACGCCGGTATTCCGAGCTTCCTGATTGACCGCGAAATCAATGCCAATGGCGTGGCGGTAGCTCAGATCGTTTCCAACAACTACCAGGGCGCTACCCTGGGCGGCCAGCAGTTCGTTGACCTGATGGGTGAAAAAGGCAACTACGTTGAACTGACCGGTAAAGAGTCTGACACCAACGCCGGTATCCGCTCCAAAGGCTACCACGATATTATGGACAAATACCCGAACCTGAAGATGGTAGCCCAGCAGAGCGCCAACTGGAGCCAGACCGAAGCCTTCCAGAAGATGCAGACCATTTTGCAGGCTCACCCTGACATCCAGGGCGTCATCGCCGGTAACGACACCATGGCCCTCGGCGCTTCGGCTGCCCTGAAAGCCGCCGGCAAGACCAACGTGATCGTGGTTGGCTTTGACGGCAGCCCGGATGTAATCGCTGAAATCAAGGCGGGCGGCAACATTAAAGCGACCGTCTTACAGCCTGCCGCGAACATCGCCAAGATGGCGGTAGACCAGGCCGACCAGTACATCAAAAACGGCAAGGCCAGCCAGCCTGAGAAGCAGTCGATTGACTGCGAACTGGTGACCCCCAAGAACGCTGACAATTATGGGGTCTTTGGACCTAAATAGGCCTTAAACCGGGCTTCCAGATCAAGGTGATGAACAAAGGTTAGGAATAATGATGATCGTTCAACCCTGGAGGGAGTGTGAAATTGCGCTCCTGGCCGAAAATGACTATCCGAACTCATATACAGATGTGGAAGTCCGGCTCGATTTTACTCACGAATCCGGTTTTACCCTGCGGCGTCCCGCTTTCTGGGATGGCGGGCGGGCCTGGAAGGTCCGCTTTGCCTCGCCCGGCCTGACGGGGCGCTGGACCTGGCGCAGCCACAGTTCGGTTCAAGATGCCGGACTGGATGGTCAGGAGGGACGGTTTGTGGTTGAGCCGGAAGCAAAGACCAACCACCGTTTCTACCGGCACGGCTTCTGGCGCATGTCTCCCGGCAGGCGCAACCTGGTCCATGCCGATGGCACACCGGCTTTGCTGGTGGCCGATACCGCCTGGGGCCTTCCATGGCGGGCGACCGAGCAACAGTGCCGGGTCTACGCAGCCGACCGCCATGCCAAGGGCTTTAACGCCGTTCTCCTGATGAGCGTTCAGCCCGATATGCACGCCGAAGGGCCGCGCGACCGCACGGCAGACGAGGGCTTCGATGTCGGCTTTGAAGACCTTTCGCGCGGTCATATCAACCAGTTGAACCCTGCCTACTTCCAGTACCTGGACCGCCTGCTCGCGATCCTGGTGGAGCATGAGATTGTGCCGGTGCTGCAACCGGTCTTTCAGGGCTTTGGCTGGAAGGGCCTGAGCGTGGCGGGAACTGTTGTCCCTCCGGCGGAATACGCTCGTTACTGCCGTTACCTGGTGGCGCGTTACGGCGCTCGCCCGGCGATTTATTTGGTGGGCGCGGACGGTTCGGGCTACGAACCGCAGGTTTTGGCAGGCGGCGAGGAGATCGAGCGCTGGGATGCTTACAACCAGCCCACCGGGATACATTACCGCCCTCACGCGGACAACCGGGCCTGGCAGGAGGCAACCTGGCTCGATTTCCAGTGGTGCCAGACCGGCCATATCGGTGAGCACATCCCGGAGCGGGTAGCCGATATGTGGCGCAATACTCCGCTGAAAGCGGTGGCAAACGGGGAGCCGAGTTACGAAAATACCGGCAAACCGGGCAGAGCGGCAGGCTGGTGGCAGGGCCACGAGGCCTGGTCTAACCTCTGCGCGGGCGGCACCATGGGCGTGGTCTATGGCGCGGGCAGCCTGTGGCAGTGGAAGCTTCACCCGGCTGAAAAAGGCCACGCGCCCTACTTCCTGGCCGAGAACGCCGGGTGGCGCGAGGCCCTGGACTTTGAAGGCTCGCGCTATGTGGGGCTGGTCTCCCGCATCATGGAAGGCTTACCCTTTACCGATATGCAGCCAAACTGGCAGGTGACGCTGGGACGGCGCGGCTTGCTGGTGCCGGGCAAGTTGTACGTGGGCTACCTGGAAGAGGGCGGCCCCATGATGTTCTACGGCAACGAGGTACCCTTGCGCTACCGGGTGATCGACCCGCGTTCCGGCGAGGTCACGCAGCAGGGCGTACGCGCCTCTGCTACGGAAACCATCCATGACCCGGGCGGGGCCCCGCGCCTCTATATTTGCTGCGACCTGGCCTAGCGGGATGGGCAGGCAAAGCCTGGATGAGGCAAGCGTTCGACCGCCCGGTGATAAATGGCCGGGCTATTGCAACGAAAGCGGCTAAACCCGCTTGATAGCAAATCGAGTGTTGTAAGGCCGGAAAACGTAGCAGCCCCATTCATGGGGGTTCGTTGAAATAGCGCGGGGATTCATTCCCGCGAGGTTGAACGGGCGGCTCGCTCTTTGCTTCATGCCCGGCTTCCTGACATATCATCCTGAGTAGAGCGAAGGATCTCGGCCGCAAGGCGAGCGTACCGACGGGGAAAAGAGATTCTTCGGGCCTCCGAACGGGGTAAAGCAGCATTGTATGCTAGTACCGGCCCTCAGAATGACATGTCAGAGAGCGGGGCTTGAAGGGTAAAGCCGGGTCGCATCCCGACCGCCCGGCCAAGCCCGCAAGGGGGGCTTTCAGCCAATGGACCGGGCTAGTTCAACGAAAGCGGCTAAACCCGCTTAATGCAATTCGGCCCGTTCAAGCGCCTCCAATGCTATCAGCCCCATTCATGGGGGTTCGTTGAAATAGCGCGGGGATTGATTCCCGCGCGATTGAACGGTCGGCTCGTTCTTCCCATCACGCCCCTTTCGTCAACCTGTCATCCTGAGGCCGCAGCCGAAGGATCTCGGCCGCAAGGCGAGCGTACCAACGGGGAAAAGAGATTCTTCGGGCCTACGAACGGGGTAAGGTAAAGTTGAGAAGTAGCAGAGGCCTTCAGAATGACATGGTTTCATGCCAGGCCTGAATGGCAAGGCACGGGTGAGGCAAGAGCGCCAGGCCATAATTTTGTAAGATACCTGCATAATAATCCAGTCCTAAAATTCCATCCAATTTGGGTGTGTATAGGTATTGTCCAAACAAAATTTTTAGCCTAAAATTAGATTGGACTGTGCGCGGTACGCATATAAACCTGTGGACCATATTCTGTAAGTGTAGGCGGTGATATAATTGAAAAAAGGTCATTTCCTCTACACGTATTCTTTACGTTTATTTTTATCCGGGTTTCGTTCGGTTGAAGGAGTAAAAGATGGCGCGCCTAGATGAACTTCGCCTGCTGACCAAAGTAGCTCGCCTTTATTACGAACAGGATATGACCCAGCCCGAGATCGCTTCGCAACTCGATCTCTCTCAGGCTACCGTCTCACGCCTGCTCAAACGCGCTATCCAGGAACAGATCATTCGCATTACGGTCAACGTCCCTTTTGGAACCTATCCTGAGCTGGAGGAAAATCTTCAGAAGACCTACGGGCTGAAAGAAGCCGTGGTAGTGGATACGGTGGAGGACAACGACCAGGTTCTGCGCGACCTGGGGGCCGCCGCCGCTTACTACCTGGAAACCACCTTACACGCCAACGATATCATCGGTATATCTTCCTGGAGCGCCACGCTGCTGGCCATGGTAGACGCCATGCAGCCGATCAACCGGCCTTCACAGATTAAAGTATTGCAAATCCTGGGCGGGCTGGGCAGCCCGAATGCCGGGATTTACGCCAGCCGCTTGATCGGCAGGCTGGCTGACCGGGTGCGCGGCGAGGCTATCCTGCTGCCTGCCCCCGGTGTAGTCGGCTCCCCGGATGCTGTGCCGATCTTGCTGGAGGATCGCTATGTCCGCCAGGCCATGTCGCTCTTTGACCAGGTAAGCCTGGCCCTGGTCGGGATTGGCACGCTCGAACCGTCAGGGTTGCTGGCCAGCAGCGGCAATATCTTCTCAACCGAGGAATTGAGTATGCTGCGGGAGGCGGGAGCGGTGGGCGATATTTGCCTGCGCTTCTTCGACCGCTCCGGCACGCCGGTAATTACTCCCCTGAATGACCGCGTAATCGGCATGGGATTAGACCAGCTTCGCAAGGTAAAACGGGCTGTCGGGATCGCGGGTGGTTCGCGTAAGCTGAATGCCATCCGTGGAGCGCTAACCGGCAAATTAATCAATGTGCTGATTACAGACCGCTTCACCGCCGAGAAGTTACTGCAAGAGAGCAAAGGGACGAACGAACAGGGCGACCGGGTATCTTTCGTGGCCTGATGCGGTGGCCGGGAATGCCCGCAAGGGGGCATTCCCGGTGATCGAACGCCTGCCCCGTTCTTCAATAATGCCTCGATTTATTTAAGACCGTGCCGCCCGTTCAACCGCGCGGGAATCAATCCCCGCGCTAGCTCAACGAACCCCCATGAATGGGGCTGATAGCATTTGAGGCGCTTAAAAGGGTCTTATGCTATCAAGCGGGTTTAGCCGCTTTCGTTGGACTAGCCCGGTCCGTTCACGGCCGGGCGGTCGCACGCCTGCCCCGCTCTTACCCTACTAGCCCCGCTCGAACACATGTCATTCTGAGGGCCGTCTATGCCCCGATTTAATATTTACCCCGTTCGGAGGCCCGAAGGATCTCTTTGCCCCGTTAGAACGCTCGCCTTGCGGCCGAGATCCTTCGGCTGCGGCCTCAGGATGACAAAAAACAAATCTCATTGTTTAACATCATTTGCGCTGAGCTTTAGCCGTGGGCTTCGCTGTATTTTGATCGCCCTGGGAGGATTGTTCTAACTGTTGCTGGCGCTTTTGTTGCTCGTCACGTAAGCTCTCAATACGTTCGGCAAGTAGAGTCAGTGATTGGCGTTCATCAAATTTGCTGTAATCATGAATCCCTAAACGATGCGCGTTATATTCCAAATCTATAGAATCGGCCGTCTGTTGTAAGTTAAAACCTTTTTCTCGAAATCTAAAATGTAGCGTAATACCGGTGAGAATGCTCACTAGAAGACCCAAAACAGGCGTAAGCCATGGAAGACGTATGTAAGGATCTAACCAGCCTCCTGAAATGCTTGTGATAAGCGCTGACAGGAAAATCGTTAGTAATTGGGTTGAGGTATACCAGCGGCGGTAGCCATCCGCTTTTCGACGATAGGTTGTAATAAGTTCAGGAATACGCTGAACGTACTGCTGCCTATATTCAAGATCCTGGTATTTAGATTGCTCAGCTTGTCTTAGCTGTACTTTTAGGAATTTTAATTGAGTACGGAGTTTTTGATATTCAACAGAAGTTTTATAACCACCATAATAAAGGAAAATTCCCCAAAGGGCGAAAGCTCCGGCACAAATTAAAAAGTATAAATAACCCCATGGGTTAGCATTTATGGCGAAAAAAAGAGTTAAAACCATGGTAACTAAAGCGATTATTAGTATATAAATAAGAATATTTAATCTTGACTTATTCTGTAATATACCTAGTTGACATTGATAAATCTGTTCACGGATCTCATCGGGGTTTTGTGAGAAGTGAGTAATTTCCTGAAGTTGCATAAAGACACCTGCTTCGTTGATTTGCTTGAATGTAGAGCTTTACTTTGACTGTCACTGATACTATATAAAAAAACTGAAAAAAAAGCCAGTAAAATCAATAAAATATCTAATATTAAAATTGTTGTGTATAAATTCCATTCATGTATTAGAGTCAATCCAATTTTTGATCATGCAAACAGGAATTTTATTGAAATAGACCAGAAATTTGGTTTTATGCCCCTTTTTGGGTATTTATGTTGGGGCGGTCATACGCCTGCCTCGCTCTTACTCTTTAGCCTCTCTTTATTTAAGATCGTGCCGCCCGTGCTACCTCATTGCCTGGCCTGTTCGATTTATACTATAATCACATATCTAACTTACTTTTTGCTATAACTTATGCTATAACTGTATAAAGATTAGACAGCGCCGCAAAAATCAAAACCGCCGGAAGGAGCTTTTATGGAAGATTCTCAAATCCTGGCTTTGTTAAAAGACCCCGATAAAGAGGTGCGCCGCCGGGCCGCCTGGGATTATTCTCACCGCCTGCCTACTATAGCAAGGCCCTTGCTCGTTCCCCTGTTGCGGGATGAGTCGTGGCATGTCCGGTCGTACGTCTTAATGGGCCTGCACAGTCTGGATGATGAGGCTACTTTTCAGGAGGTACTGCCAGTGGTTATAAACTGTCTTCAGGATGAACATGCGGAGGTGCGGAGGCAGGCGGCAGATGCTCTTCGCACTTTTAGCTGGCGCTTTAAAAGCTTTGACCGGGAAGAAGTAATGCCGCGGGTGCTGCCACTGCTGGAAGACCAAAACCTGGAAACCCAGGCGCAAGCGGCCCATACGCTCGCCACCTGGGGTTACGCCCCCGCCGTTGCCCGCTTAATCGCTCTCGTAAATAGTGCTGATTCAGGCGCGCGAACCTTTGCCCTGCGCGGAGTCCGTTACTTACAACTGAAAGAAGCTATTCCGGCTGTACTTGCCGCCCTGGAGCAAATAGACCACCCGCAAGAGCTGGCCTCGGTGCTGGATGTGCTGAGTATCGTACAGTCAAAAGAGGCGATACCGGTCCTGGTGCGCTTTTTGAGCTACCGCATGCCCGAATCTTACGCCGGTTTCTTCTCCCACGTTGTCAACCCGAAAGTGCCCGACAGCCTGACAACCGGGATACGCCGGTCTGCCGCCCAGACCCTTAAGCAACTGAACGAGCCGCAGACCCTGGAATTAGTCAGGCCCTTACTCGACGACCCTGATGAAAATATCCGTGAGCTTGCCCGCGACCTGGTACAGCATTTTGAAAAGGAAAATCAGGCTTAAGTGCCCTGAAGGCGCTGGAAAACGGTGGGAATTACCAGCCCCTTTAGCGGGCTTGAGCCCTGTAGCCCGCAGTTCACTTGCGGGTATCGCCGGGCGCTCTTTTCCCCGCGTGTGCCCTGCCTGGCGGCCGAGATCCTTCACTTCGTTCAGGATGACATGGTAATGAATGGGGCGTGATGGGAAGAGCGTGCCGCCCGTTCAACCGCGCGCGAATCAATCCCCGCGCTAGTGCAACGAACCCCCATGAATGGGGCTGATAGCACTTGAGGTGCACGAACGGGCCGAATTGTATCAAGCGGGTTTAGCCGCTTTCGTTGAGCTAGCCCGGTCCATTCATGGCCGGGCGGTCCCACGCCTACCTCGCTCTTTTCCTTATGCCCCATTCCAAAGCCATGTCATTCTGAGGGCCGACTGTTAGCAGCCAACGATAACTTAGCCGGATTGAAGGCCCGAAGAATCTCTTGCCCTCGCCTGTGCCCTGCCTTGTGGCCGAGATCCTTCGGCTGCGGCCTCACACCCACAAGGGGCGTGACATGCGAAGGGTGAAGGCCCTGCGCAGCGGGGTTGCCTCACACCCTGCCCTTAGTGCTATACTCTGGTAGAAAGATATTACCCTTGTCAGG
Source organism: Chloroflexia bacterium (assembly GCA_036261665.1). Lineage (GTDB taxonomy): Bacteria > Chloroflexota > Chloroflexia > Chloroheliales > Chloroheliaceae > 54-19. Next base: position 31,986 of record DATAKM010000002.1, on the reverse strand, counting down.
GGGTAATAACCGGTAAAACAACTAATCGCAAAGTGTGAAGATGTGGAAGAACCCAAAACCCTGGTCTTAAACGGCGAAACTCGCCTGAGTAATGTGTTGAATGCTATTCCCGGCGCTCTCGAATACATCGTGGCGCTCAATCCCCATGATTTCAAGCGCCTGCGTAACCCGGTCGCTCGCAAGTACATGTCGCCACGCATTAGCTTGCGGCGTATCGCGGCGATGGTCCAGATGCCCGAAAGCAAACTGCTGCATGACCTGGCCGCGCTGGGCGATGGTAAGGTGGAAGTGGCTGAAGCGGAACTCCCGGCCTCCGCGCCGCGCCGCTCGCCTCAAGAACCGCCCGAGTGGTTCAAGCAGACTGATCCTGAAAATATCCACTGGGTAGACCTGATGCCGATAGATCAGGTGCTGGGCGACCCCTTCCCGGTAGTCAGCGTGGCCGTAAAACAGTTAGCCCCCGGCAAAGTCCTCGGTATTCGCCACCACTGGGAACCGCAACCGCTCTACGATATCTGGGAGAAAATGCGGTTACAATGGTTCTCGCGCCAGGTGGGTGAGGACGAATGGGAGATCTTTGTTTACAAACCAACCAGTGTGCTGCCCTCCTTCGCCCCTGATATCCTGGTCGAACTGCGCCACCTGCCCGAAAGTGAGGCCGTGCCGCGCGTCCTGACCATGTTCGAGCAACTGCTGCCCGGCCAACTGCTGGAAGTTAGCGGCTTTACCCCTCAGACCGAAGAACTGCTTCAGCGGGCCTTTGCCAAAAAGTACCCGCAGGGCTTTAGCTGGCAGCCCGCCACGACTTCGGCAGGTAAGCCTGTGATCCATCTTAAACCTGTAGATAAGCCGGAGGATAAATAACTTACTTTACATAACTCTGATTATGGGGAAATACCGGCTATCTAAAACTCTCTTAGATTTTGACTACCAGCTTGCCGACCACCCGGTTATTTTCCATGTCGTCATGGGCCTGGCGAACTTCCGCCTGCGTGAAGTTATAAACTCTGGGTGGAGCGAGTTTCAGGCTTCCGTTAGCGATTTTATCCAGGTAAGTCTGAAGAAATTCGCCGGGCAAATCCGAGCTTTCCCCACCATAGGCGGTCAACCTGACCCCGTTAGGGATGTAATCCATCGGATAAAAATCCTTCACCAGCCATTCGTTCGAGAGCATCCCGGTGAAACAAACCGTCCCGTGAACACGGGTAGACCTCAGAGTATCGCGCAGGGTTGGCGTCCCTACCAGTTCAAGGGCCGCGTCCACCCCGGCAGGGTAGAGGCGGTGCACTTCCTCGCTAACCTGGCCGTTATCAACCAGGACATGGTCAACGCCAATCTTTCTAAGGGCTTCAGCGCGCTCGGCACGGCGAGTAGTGGCCAGGACCGTCGCACCCAGGTCTTTTGCCAGCCCTGCCACCGCTAAGCCTAAAGCCGATGTGCCGCCCCGGATCAAGATGGATTGCCCTTTGCGAAGGTCAAGGCCGGTAGTGATGGAACCATAGGCGGTCTGTAAAGTTTCTGGCACAGCCCCGATTATCTCCCACGGCAGGTTGGAGTGGAAAGGGATCACCTGCTCCCGGGGTACAACCGTATACTCGGCATAGCCGCCGTTAAAGGTCCGGCCCATCCCGCCCATCATAGTCACGACCTGCTGGCCCGGGGTCAGGTCGCTCTCCGGCGCGGCATCTACGATACCGGCGGCCTCAATGCCGATGACGCGCGGAAAGGTCACTTCCGAGGCAAAGCCCAGGCGGGTATGCAGTTCGGAGCGGTTCAGGCCGAAAGCCTTGACCGCGATTCTGACCCAACCGGACGGTGGTTCCGGCAGCGGAAGCTGCTGCATTTCGAGATTTCCCACCGGGCCAGGGCTTTTTAATACAATTGCACGCATTGTCCCATTCATAAATCACTTTCCCGCCTTCCGGTTAAACCGGGTGTTGTGCAAAATTCTAATAAGTTGCAGCCTGAAACAGGCTAAACCGGGCCGGACTCTCCTTCAGCCGGCTCTTTTTCAGGCTTAGAATTTGCCTTTAAGAGCCGCTCGACCATCTCATGCATCTGGCGATGCTCCTGGGTTTCCAGTACACCGTCTAAGACAGCCTTCATTTCCGCCTCGTAGGTTTCAGCGGCTAAAGTAACCGCCTTTTCCCCGCTGGCGGTAAGCGCGATTAGAGATGCTCGCCGGTTGGTAGGATCAATCTCGCGCCGGATATAACCCGCTCTTTCTACCCGGTCAACCAGTTTACTGGTACCACCGACCGTTACGCGGAGTTTCCTGGCAATATCACCCACCCTCAAACTCTTTTCCCTTTCTTGCAAAAGAAGATAAAGTAGTTCGAAGAACGCCAGCGAAAGGTTATTTTCCTGGCGAAGCCGGGCGTCGATCCTATCCCAGAGCACTATTTCAAGCCGAATCAGGTCAGTTAGCCACTTAATGCGGTCTGGCGTCTTGTTCTGGTCAGGGCTGGAATTAGCCATCAATCCTCCTCCTGGCTGCTACCTACAGGCATAAAATTAGCTATCCTGGAAAACCCTTTATATAACTTCCTTAAAAATCATACCATAAATATTACCGGGAAATAATTAACAGGTAATTAAATTCCACGGAATATACTTTGAGATTGTAGCCTGAGTTCTATTTTTTCAAGCCTTGCTGGCCGACAATAAGCTGAGCGAGTAAAAGTCTGGCTGGCAAACGCATATTTGATTGTTAAGGTGCCGGGGTGAAACTGGAACTTATTTCACGACAACCTGAGTCGGTAAAAGGGCCGCCGTTGCTCTTTGTGCACGGCGCATGGCATGGCGCGTGGTGCTGGGATGAGTATTTCTTGCCCTACTTCGCCCGGCATGGCTACCCGGCCTACGCCCTCAGTCTGCGCGGGCACGGCCAGAGCGAGGGGAAAGCCGGTCGAGCAGGCCTGCCAGAGTACCTGGAAGATATTCACCAGGTCGCCGCTGAAATCGGAGAGCCCGCCGTGATCGTAGGCCATTCCATGGGCGGCTATCTGGTCCTGAAATATCTTGAAAAGTACCCGGCGGCGGGCGGGGTATTGCTGGCCGCCATGTCGCCTGCGGGAGTCCCGTCCAGTTGGCGCAAATATGGCCGGCCGCTCTATAAGCTGGCTAACCTGGCCCTGCGCGGCGCTCCCATGCCGATCCCTAAAAACCCGCATATGCTCCAGAAGATGCTCTTCTCGCCGGAAATGCCCACCGAGCAGGTACGGCGCTACGCTCGCTGGTTGCAAAATGAGGCGCTGGGCTTCTTCTTTGACTACCTCCTGCTGGAGCAGCCCGACCCGCAGAAGCTGAAGAAGCTTCCCATGCTGGTGCAGCGCCCCACTCGCGACCTGATGCGGGAGCGCCTGTGCGGGCCGGAAATTGCCCAGCTTTACCAGGGCTCCTATCACGAGTATCCAGCCATCGCACACGATATGATGCTCGACCCACGCTGGCAGGAGGTCGCCGCTGATATGCTGGAGTGGCTTGCCAGCCTTCCCTCTGCCACTCGGCCTTAAAGTAAAAGCGCTCTTCTTCAGGTTTTTCCTCCGTATCCAGCATTTTTTCAACAACAACATCAGCACACAACAGTGTGTGTTGTTTAGATGTGTGTTGTAAAGATGTATTTTGTTTATAACTGTCTTTTGTATCCGTAGTTTTGACAGAAGGGGGTACTGCCAAATCTACGGGAGGGGTGGCGTTATTATTGCGGGAGGGTTCCGCAAGTTTGACGGGAGGGGTAGTGGCATAATTGTCAGGAGGTTCTGCCAAATCTACGGGAGGAGTAGTGTCAAAATTACGGGAGGGTTCTGCCAGAGTTGCGGGAGGGATGGCGTCATATTTGCGGGAAGGTTCCGCAAGTTTGACGGGAGGGATAGCCTTAAAATAGTGGGGAGCCTGCCAGTGGGGCATGCCGTCAAGGTTGAGTTCGTAGATGGTGGCGCGATAGCCACCGTGCTCGGCCAACTGGAAGTGGCGGAAGATCAGGCCACGCAGCACCAGCGAGTCAAGGGCACGCACCACGCTGCGCTCAGAGACACCCGCGCCGCGATCCAGGCGGCGGCCCTCGCGGGTAGTGATGCCCTCGACGAACTGCGAGTAAGAGATGGCGTCATGGTGCTTCTGGAAGCCGTAGGTATGGCGAAAGATGTAGAGCATCACTTTCAGCTCGGCCCCGGTGAGGTCCTGCATCTGCTGGTCCAGGAAGAGGTCTGGAATAGGGGTGTAAGTGGGCTGGCCGTAGCCGTGGAAGGGTGTTGCCTGGTAGGACATAGGGTTACCTCGCTTCAGGGATGAGGAAAGCGGGGCAGACAGCAAGGCTGACTACCGAAGCTTTCGGGCTGATAGGCTTGTATTCAGAACGTCCGTTCGATGCTAGCACCTCTATTATTACACGAAAAGGGTGTAAAAGCAAGTACCTGCGAGGTCAATTTGGAGCATAACAGGATAAATGTTCTAATTGGTATTTTCAATCTCATTGAGAGTCATGAGGAAAATCGGGCGTTATTCCCAAAATGAGTGGTAAGCGTGCAACCGCCCGGCCATAAATGGACCGGGCTATTTCAACGAAAGCGGCTAAACCCGCTTGATAGCATTTCGACCAAGTTCGAGCGCCTGTCTATGCTATCAGCCCCATTGATGGGGCTTCGGTAAACTAGCGCAGGGATTGGCTGAAAGCCCCCTTTTGGGTATTCCCGCGCGCTTGAAATGTTACCACGCTCTCACCACCACGCCCGGCTCTTTTGGCATGTCATCCTGAGCAGAGCGAAGGATCTCGGCCGCAAGGCGTGCGTACCGACGGGGAAAAGAGATTCTTCGGGCCTCCAAGCGGGGTAAGGTAAGGTTGAATGATAGTGGCGTCCCTCACACCAACAAGGGGCATGACATGGGTTTAAGCAGGGCATTGTTCGTACAATGGTGGTAAGCGTTCGAGCGCCTGACCGAGTTCAGGCCTGAACAGATTTATTCGTGCACTTGAAGGGTATTTGAATTTAAGAAACCTGTACCCGCCACAACTCAATGGGCCGGTCTAACCCTTTCAGGTTCAAAACTTCATCGCGCAGGGAAAAGCCCTTTAAAAGCTCTCTGACGCCGGGCGCATCTAAAACCTGGCGGGAAAAGACAATCTCGCCGCCCTTCGCCTCATTCTGAATGCGGGCAGCGGTGTTAACGGTAGTGCCAAAGTAATCCAGCCGCTCGTCCAGGCTGACATAAATGCTCGGCCCGCAGTGTACTCCTATCTTCAGCATGAATAAATCCTGATGAGGCAGGGCGTGGGCTTCGTTAAATGCTTCGATCTGCTTCTGGGCCTCCAGGGCCGCCTCGATACCCGCTTTTTCGGTAATAAAAACGGCCATCACCGCGTCCCCGATAGTTTTAACGATGGCTCCACCCGCCTTATCCACCACCCGCCGCAGAATGGCAAAATGTTCTCGCACCAGACTGTAAGCGAAGGGGTCTCCCCGCCGCACGTAAAAAGCGGTCGAGCCGGTCAGGTCGGTAAATAAAAGGGTCAGGCGCGACACCTCAAAACTTTCGCTTTCGGGGATAGTTTCACTTTTGAAGAAATCGCGGAAGGCCTGCACGGTCAGTAGTTCGTGCGCGGTCAAGGGCGGGTGAGTGGTTGCGGCGACTTTCGGCAGGGCCGTTTTTAGCTTCGGAGCGGGTGGTAAAGTGCGCACCGAAGGGTGTACTCTGAATGTAATGTGTACGTGCTCGTCAAAATGGGCCTCGAACTGGTTACTACAGCCCACGCAGGTAATCCGGTGGTAGCTATCGCCCGGTCCTTTGAAGTAGCAGGCGGAACCGGAGCAGGCCGGGCACTGTACCTCCCAGTTCAACAGGAACAAACCGTGCTGGAAGCCCGAGGCAAACAGACTCAGGATTTCATGCTGGTCGAGGCCAAAGGCTGCCACCAGGGCTTTGGGGTTAATCCGGCTTAGCTCGTCGTCCGAGGCCTGCTCAAGAAAGCTCAGCAGCCGTTCCTGGTGCTGGGGAGTGAGTTGAGCGCTGCTGAGACGTTGCAAGAGTTCTTGCCGGTTGAGCTTTTTTTTAGTTTGAAATAAAGGCATGGCCTGACTTTAATATGTTGATAATTGTTATGGTTGTCTGTCTCTGGTTATACCAGAAATATTGAGCAAGAACAAGTCAGGCGACTTCCTAAAATAGCGACAAGCTCTGGTGTTACCGCCGTAACAATACCAGCCGAAGCTGCTTTTCATGCGCCTCTTTTCCGGAAAGCTTGTTTCCGGGTGATTGAACGAGCGGCACAATCGTAATGCATCAGGCGGTGATGGACCTTAGAACGTGCGACATTGCATAAAAATCCCCTTTTAAAGGCGTTCTAGAAGCGCTTTTGAAGCGTTAGGATATTAAAATAGGATCAGGTGAATAGTATTGACAGGCTTCCTGATTATGTCTAAATCTTTTTAGAGTAAGTAGGATCTTAATTCCTAGAATTTATCTAACCACCCATTTAACCACATACCTTCCCACCTCTAGCGGGGCTCTAAGCGGCCGGCAATAGTTTTGCTGCGCCTTTTGTATCCCTGCTTTAGCCTTCTTATTCTGGATTTAACCCTGTTAAAACCACTGCCTGGTAATCTATTTTTGTAGACGCCCACACTCAACTAAAGTCAGCATACTTTGGTGGTCTGGATAAGTAAAGACAAAAAAAGAAGGACAAACATGAATACAAAACTACCTGGATCAACCGCAAACTCCAGGCCCTTTAATGCTCCCACCCCGCCCCGTTCGAGGAGGGGAGGCCGTACAAAGTGGCTGGCCGGCCTGCTGGCTTTATGGCTGGTAATGGCCGCCTTTAGCCCCGTAATGGTGACGCAGGCCGCTACCTCTACCGCTATCCTCGGCTGGGGGTATAATACCTATGGAGCAACCAATGTTCCGGCAGGCCTGAATGATGCTATCGCCATCTCCGCCGGGTCCTACCACAGCCTGGCCCTCAGGAGTAATGGCACAGTCGTGCTTATGGGGACTGGCCCGCTTGGATTAACGCCCGTCCCGGCAGGCTTGAATAACGTGGTTGCCATCTCTGCCGGGAACTTGCACGATCTGGCGCTCAAAAATGACGGGACGGTGGTCGTCTGGGGGTCAAACGCCTTTGGGCAACTCAACATCCCGGCCGGTTTGAGTAACGTTACTGCCATCTCTGCCGGGAGCTTGCATAGCCTGGCGCTCAAGAGCGACGGCACTGTCGTGGCCTGGGGTGATAACAGCCAGGGACAACTGAACATCCCGGCGGGATTGAACAACGTTACCGCAATCTCCACCAAGTTCAACCACAACCTGGCGCTCAAGAGCGACGGGACGGTGGTGGCCTGGGGCGCTAGTGACAATGGACAGACCAATGTCCCGGCAGGCTTGAGTAATGTGGTTGCTATTTCCGCCGGGATTCAACACAGCCTGGCGCTCAAGAGCGACGGCACTGTCGTGGCCTGGGGTGATAACAGTATTGGACAACTCAATATCCCGGCGGGGTTGCACAACGTTATCGCTATAGCCGCCGGGGGTTATCACAGCCTGGCGCTCAAGAGCGATGGCACCATTGTCGGCTGGGGCTCTGGTGGCCTGGGACAACTGAACATCCCGGCTGGGTTGCATAACGTTATCGCTATCACTGCCGGGTGGGGCTTTAGCCTGGTGTTGACCCAGTTACAGCAATCGCAAACTATTACTTTCCCTCAACCCGCCGGCAAAACCTTTGGCGATGCCCCCTTCGCCTTGAATGCCACTGCCTCTTCGGGCCTTCCGGTCAGCTATAGCAGCAATAGCCCCGCGGTCTGTAGCGTGAGTGGCAACACCGTCACTCTTCTGGGGCCGGGTATCTGCTCCATCACCGCTTCCCAGGCTGGCAATGCCGGCTACTTACCCGCTACCCCGGTCACGCGCACTTTTAATGTCGCTCCGAGCCAGGTTCTGCCCAACCCGCTCCCCACCACTTTCAATGTCCTCTCACTCGGCGGGTTGAAAATGACCTCGACCGAGGTGCAGGGCCAGATTGGCGCAGGTGGCAACAGCGCCTTCAACGGCACCAACCTGGGCACGGCTAACACCAACGCCGATGCCGTGCTGGTGCAGGGCAGCGTGGCTTTCAACAACTGGGGTAACCAGGTCAACGGCAACGTGGTCTACAGCGGCGCGGCCAGTTCCACCTTTGCGACCTTTGTCAGAGGAGGCTTCGTCCGGAAAGCCAGTGCCCTGCCAGTAGCCGCCCTGGCTGCCTATGCGCGGCAGGTCTCGGATGCCTGGCAGGCTCTACCCGTCAATGGCACGACCGATGTCAAACCCTGGGGCCAGATTATCCTTACAGGTACGAGTGTCACCCGCAATGTCTTTACGGTGAGCGGCGCGGCTCTCTCCGCTACCAACAGCCTGGTGATCAACGCTCCCACCTCTTCCGAGGTCATCGTGAACGTAACAGGCGATGGCAGCCGCATGCAGTACATGGGCGTGCAGTTAAACGGGGTGAACCCGGCCAAACTGGTCTACAACATCCGCTCGACCACCACCTTCACGGTCAACGGGGTGGGATTGCAGGGGCTGGTGTGGGCTGCCAGGGCGGACGTAACCTTCAGCAATGCCCAGCTAAAAGGAACGCTGGTCGGCAAGAGCGTGACCGATACCAGCGGGCGCTTTGAGAGCCTGCCCTACCAGGGTACTCTCCCGGCCCTTTCCTGAAAAGCCACTCGCCTGACCCCTTCCTTCTAAGGGAAGGGGTCAGGGTGGCCTGCTAGCAACCACTCCGACCTGAAGGGCCGGGCTATTTCAACCAAAGCGGCTGACCCCCACTTGATATCATGTCGCCTGTTTGAATATTCCCGCGCAGTGGCCCACCCGCCCCGCTCTCACCCATCAGGTCCCACTCGTCTCATGTCATTCTGAGGGTCGACAATAGGCAACCAATGATGGCTTGGCCGGATTCAAGACCCGAAGAATCTCGATTGCGGGCCGGTTCTTAAGAGCGAGGCAAAGAGATTCTTCGGGCCTTAGAACGGGGTAATGTTAAGAGCGGAGCAGCGACGGCCCTCAGAATGACATGGTAAAGCGCGGGGCGTTATTGTTGAAGGGGTGGTAAGCGTGCGAACGTCCGGCCAAGCCCGCAAGGGGGGCATAAAGCCAATGGACCGGGCTATTTCAACCAAAGCCGCTGACCCCGCTTCACAGCATCATGCCTGTTTGAGAGCCTAAATTGCTATCAGCCCCATTCATGGGGGTTGTGGAACCAGACCCGATATTCCTGGCATAGCCACAGATAGCAAAAAGCCCGGCTTACCACCGGGCTTTTCTGGCATGATAGAGTTATTGTCGGGGTACGACCGTAATGGTTAGCGGGCCGGTAGTAACCTGGTAGATTTGATTGGTTACCGTATCTTTGAAATTAAGTCCAAAGTTCATAGTAACTGTACCTGTTTTTACCGCTGTCAGGTTTAGCTGGAAGTTGTAATTCTGGCCGGGGATGAAGGTGCGTTGGGAAAAACAGCCGGTACCGTTAAAGAATTGGTTTCCAACAGTGAAAAAATCTGGAGAAAGGGGGTACTTGTCTAAAGAAACAGAAGAACTTACGGAACATCCAGCACTAAGTTGAAGAGTATGCTGGCTGCGGTTGCCAAACTCGAATACAATCTGAGTTTGTTGCCCGACCTGGGGACGCGGTTGAGTAACCGTACCCCTGATAAAAGCGGCGTCAGTGGCCGCTTCAGCCACAGTAGGGGTGGCCACGGTAAAGCACAAGGTCGCCATAAAGAGGGCCACTGCCAGTAACGAGAACCGAGTCACTAATCTTCTCATAAGGTCTCCTTCTCGTGGGTTATATTTTTTTGTCAGTGGGAATGTCAGGCACCAGCTAATATGTTAAAAATTTTCCTGTTAAAATCAATATCGTAAACATGACAGTTATTTAATGTTCAGGACGGCAAAATTGATCGCCTTTTTAAAAATAGATGCCGCTGGTTGCCCCGTTTGAGAGAACCGGACGGGTGTGAACGCAGTGAAGGATCTCGGCCACAAGGCAAGGCACAGGCGGGGCATTATTGATAGAGCGGGGCAAGCAAGGGTCTGGAACGGCAAAAGGCCCGGACAAAAAGAGGCCGCTCGGCGCTAAATGGCCGGGCGGTCGCTCGCGACAATAACTAGTCTAATCCATCAGGACGCTGGTCAGGGCCTGGCCTTTATCCACGCCGTGTTCCACCGCTACGGCGAAAATATAGACCCCTGGTTTCCAGGTTTCGGTCCTGATCGGGACGGTGTTCACCAGGTAGAAGCCCGGCAGTCTACCGGAGGTCACGCCAGTGATATTGACCAGCGCTCCGCCCGGCCCGACAATCATGGGGTCCACCTTAAAGTTGGCTGCTCCCAGGCCGCTCACAGGCACGCCCTCAGGATCGGTCACGGAAACCGTAATGTAGTTGGGCTGGCGGTTGCCCGGCGCAGCGATGGTATCTTCTGCAAGCGCGCTCACAATTAATCTTGACATAATGGTTGCCTCCGCTCAACAGCTTTAGAAAGCCACCCTTAATCGTCAGGTTCACAGGGCTTTCTCTACTTCCATAATAGCGTAACAAGGTTAAAACTGGCGTTAACCGCAGTAAAAAAAGCGAAGTTTTTCCAATCAGCCAAACATGGCGCGATGCGGCCGGACATGCTAACATCTGGCAGCAGCTATCCGCGCAAATAGAGCTTTTTTCTGTCCGCACAATTCAGAGTTGGAAGGTACTCCGGGGACCGCCGAGCCGGGCGGCAGGCCGGAGTGGGAATAGAAAGTGGAAAAACATGCAAAAAATTGACCTGCTGGTGAGCGGGCCTCATTTCTACACCATGCAAGGCGAGGGCGTGGGCTATCTGTCCGAGGCAGCCCTGGCGGTAGACCGGGGCAAGATAATCGCCATCGGCCCGCAACCCGAGATCCTGGCCGCTTACCGGGCCGAACGCACCCTCGATGCCACCGGCCATGTAGTGCTACCCGGCCTGATTGACGCCCATATGCATACTCACATGGGTATCTTGCGCGGCCTGGCCCAGGATACCAACTACTGGATGATGTACGGCCTGGGGCCCTTCGCGGGAGCGTTAGAAGGGAACAGCCCGGCGGAAGAAGCGGGCAGCCAGCTTGCCATCCTGGAAGGCTTGCGGGCGGGCACGACCACTTTCGGCGATTTCGGCAATAATATGGAGCAGGTCTGCCGCTTCATCGAAAAGGTGGGTGCGCGAGGGCGCATCACGGTCATGGTGCGAGAAGCCCTGCGCCGGGCCTACCATCCCGGCGAACTGTACGAGTTCAGCCAGGGCTACGGCCAGCAAACTCTCCAGGAGAACCTGGATGTTTTCGAGCGCTGGCACAACGCCGCTAACGGGCGCCTTACGGTCCTCTTTGGCCCGCAGGGGCCGGACTTCGTAAGCCAGGCGATGTTGCTGCGCGTGCGCGAACTGGCCCTGGCACGCCAGACCCGCATTCATATGCACACCCAGCAGGGCGACCGCGAGACGGCCCAGATCATGGGACGCTACGGCCAGCGCCCGGTAGCCTGGCTGGACGGGCTTGGCTACCTGGACGATAACCTGATCGCGGTCCACCTTACCGATGCCAGCGAGGAAGAAGCGGCCCTGGTAGCACGGCGCGGCGCTTCGATGATCCTCTGCTCCGGCTCTATCGGCATAATAGACGGGATTGTGCCTCCGGCCAGGGCCTTTCAGGAAGCGGGAGGTGCTGTCGCGCTCGGCTCCGACCAGGCCCCCGGCAACAACTGCCACAATATTTTCAACGAAATGAAGCTGACCGCCCTTTTCAACAAGATACGCTACCAGGACCCCGAGGTAATGCCCGCCTGGAAAACCCTGCGCATGGCCACGATTGAAGGTGCGCGGGCGATTGGCCTGGGCGACCGGATTGGCTCGCTCGAACCGGGCAAGCAGGCCGACTTCATCCTGGTGGACCTATCGCGCCCGAGTATGCTGCCGGTCTTCACCGAGCCGATGCGCAACATCGTGCCGAACCTGGTCTACTCCGCGCGCGGCGACGAGGTAACCACCGTGGTAGTGGACGGGCAGGTCGTTTACGAAAATGGCCGGGTGCAGACGGTAGATGAAACTGAAATCCTGGAGCGGGCGCAAAGCCTGGCGAATCCCCTCGGCCCGCAGGCCGCCGCCGAATTCTGGCGCATCAACGGCACTAACGCCCGCTTTATGCGCGAAGAAAAGCTTTAAGGGCCGCCCGCTTGCCCATATTCGCTGTAACCTCCCGGCTTGTTTACCTGTGATCCTGAGGCCGCCGTCGAAGGATCTCGATCCTCGGCCTGCTCTCAAGATTGGGGCTAGAAGCGAGATTCTTCGGGCCTCCCAACGAGGTAAGGCAAGGTTGAGGGATAGCGAGGCCCTCACACCCGTAAAGGGCGTGACATGTCAAAGAGCCGGGCCTTCCGGTGACAATCTTTATGTGTCGCACTACTGAGGCCGCAGCCGAAGGATCTCGGCCGCAAGGCAACATTTATAAGAATGTCATCCTGAGGCCGCAGCCGAAGGATCTCGGCCGCAAGGCCAGGCACGGGCAGGGCGAAGAATTCTTCGAGCCTCCGAACGGGATTAAGCATCTAGAGTCGGCCCTTATACCCACAGGGAGCGTGCCATGTTAAATAGCCACTGCTTAACGGTGACAGTAATAATATGCCGCTCGACAGAAACACTAAAAAACCGGGTGCCCTGGAAATGACACCCGGTAAAAATTCCGCTAAAGCTATAAGCGCGAGGCGATTTTCTGCGCCGCGTTAACCAGTTGCTCTTTGATCTGGTCGCCGCTCACCGATTGCGGCTGGATCAGCGTCAGGGTAAATAAGCGCTCGCCCTTGACTACCAGCAGCACCGAGCTTTCGTCCGGCTGGGAGGAAAGGTGGAATAAAGCCGCATCCCCCGCCCCGGATACATCCTGAAAACCGCCGCGCCGGTACTGCTGGAACCGTATGTCCAACTGCTGCTTGCTGAGAACCTGTTTGGAAAGGTCTATTTCGAGGCCATAGGCCAGGTCGGGATCAGGCCCCACCTGCTCGGCAAAGCCGTAATTACACTTTTCGGAAGTGTTTGTCCCGTAGTGATCCGGGTCGGCAGCCGCTTTGCCAAAAACGGCCGCAAAATCGTCTTTGGTGAAGAGAGTGCAGGGGTTGGCACTCTTCAGGGAAGCCGCCTTGCCGGCAGGGGCGGGCGAGGGTTGGGCAGGGTTAGCCGCGCCGGTGGAGGCCGGTTTTTGGACCGAACCAGCCGCGCTGGCTGTGCCGCTGATAATGTCGTGGCTGGTTATCGCAGGCTGGCTCTCCGCCTGGCCCGCGCTGCCGCCGGTAGCCTGAACCGCAGCAGTCGCCGGGACCACCGCCGGGATAGTCGCGCTCACATCCAGAGAAGTATTATCGCTTCCGCAGGCCGCCAAAAGAGCCGCCAGTATAATACAAAGAAATAATACCAGAGTTACTTTATGCTTTAACATGCTTATTATTACCTCCGCTGCCGGTGCCTTAAATATATCCACAAACGATTTAATCTGCTAGAATTGGATCATCTATTGATTTTTGATCTATACTGGATATAACAAATTCCGTTAGTGTGGCACAATAAGTTTGTACAAGAAAAATTATCGAAAAGTTAAGAGTGGCCTTAACGGTCACAGGCATGGTTATAGCGGGTTAAGCTAAATTTAGCTATAGATTTTTAGGCTTTGTGGCGGACCTGGCAGCAGGTTAAATCAGGGTAGACCTTATGAATCTTGAAGTTTTTCGCAGGCGGATACGCGAGTATTGCCGCCCTACCGGCTATTCCCAGAAAATGCTGGCTCACGAACTTGGCCTGCAACCCACCGCGCTCAGTAACAAGCTGAACGGAACCGGGGAAACCAGCCTGAAGCATACCGAAGCCAAACAGATTATCAAGATCCTGGCAGACTGGGAAGCGCTCAGCACCCGGGCCGAGGCGGTCGAATTGCTGGAACTGGTTAACCTCAAAGAGAACAGCTTTACCCCCGTGGAATGGAACAGACCACCCCTGAACAAACTGGAAGCCGCTCCGCCTGCCCTCAAACCGCCTCCCGCACCTCGCGCAGCAACAGAAAGCGGCCATAAAACCGGGGTTGTTAATCCTCCCGCCCCCGCCAGTCCTCCTGAAGAGGCCAGCAACGGCTTTAGCACTGAACCGCTCCATAACCTGCCCGTTTTACTCACCCCATTGATCGGGCGAGAGCGGCAGACCGCCGAAGTTATCGGCCTGCTGAGCCGGGCGGAGGTACGCTTATTGACCCTCACCGGGCCGGGCGGCGTAGGTAAAACTCGCCTGGCCATGCAGGTAGCCACCGAAATTCCGAAAAAATTCGCCGGGGAGGTCTTTTTTGTACCGCTGGCCACGGTCAGCGACTCGGCCCTGGTGCTTTCGGCCATCGCCGGGGCCCTGTCCATCCGGGAAGCGGGCAGCCAGGGCCTGCTCGAAATGATCAAGATTTTCCTGCGCCAGCGGCGAGCCCTGCTGGTACTGGACAACTTTGAGCAAATCCTACTTGCCGCCGGGCTGTTAAAGGGCTTACTGGAGGAACTACCCGGCCTGAAAATGCTGGTAACCAGCCGGGCGCGTTTGCAACTTTACGGCGAATACGAATACTGCGTGCCGCCCCTGGCTCTACCCGACCCGGCTTTCCTGCGCACCCCAGCGCTGGAGGTGGAGCAACTGGCCGCCTTCGAGGCGATTGCCCTTTTTGTAGCCCGGGCCCGGGCAGCCCGGCCCGGTTTCAAATTGACCCCGCAGAACGCCGGGACTGTAGTAGAAATTTGCCGCCGCCTGGATGGACTGCCCCTGGCCCTCGAACTGGCCGCGGCCCGCGTCAGAATGATGTCGCCGGAGCAAATCCTGATCCGCCTGGAACACAGCCTGGACCTGCTCGGCCAGGGACCCCTCGATTTGCCGGCCCGCCAGCAAACCCTGCGAGCCCTGATTGACTGGAGCTTTGACCTGCTGGAACCCGGCGAAAAAGCCCTCATGGTCCAGCTTGCGGTCTTTGTGGGCGGGTGCGACCTGGAAGCGGCGGAGGCGATTTGCCTGCCTGAAAACGCCACCGGGCAAAGCACTATGCTGGATAAGCTGGCCGGGCTGGTCGATAAAAGTATGCTCCAAATGGCTGAAAGTGAGCCGGATGCTCCCCTCCGTTTCAAAATGCTGGCCATTTTGCGCGAATATGCCCTCGAAAAGTTGCAGGCCGGCGGGACCGATAAAGCGGTACGTGACCGCCACGCTGCCTATTTCCTCTCCCTGACGGTGCAGGCCGAAGTAGCCCTGGCCAGCCGCCAGCAAAAAGACTGGCTGGACCGCCTGGAAACGGAACATGATAATTTCCGGGCCGCCCTGGGCTGGGCCTTGAAAACGGGCAACTCCGCACTGGCCCTCGGATTGGTCAGCCGCCTGGCCTGGTTCTGGGACGCGCACGGCCACCTGAGCGAGGGTCGGAACTGGTTAAAGCAGGCCCTGCATCTCTGCCACCAGCCCGCCTCTGAAGATATGAGTCCAGAACCGGGCGAGCCCCTGCTCGAACTGCGCGCTAAAGCCCTCAACGCTGCCGGAAACCTGGCTCGCAAGCAGGACGACAGCGCCGAGGCGGTCAATCTGCTGAAAGAAAGCCTGGCGCTGCGCCGCAGGCTGGGCCAGCCTCGCGAAATAGCCCAGACCCTTAATAACCTGGGCGTGGTGGCCTACCATATGGGCGACCTGAAACTGGCCCAACATTATTACGAGGAGAGCCTGGCCCTCAAGTATCGCCTGGGCGATAAGCGCAGCATCGGCTTATCGCTGAACAACCTGGGAGAGGTCGCCAGGGAAACCGGCGAGCTAAACCGGGCGATAGAGTTATTCGAGGAAGGTCTGGCCCTGCTAAGAGCGGCGGGCGACAGCCAGAACACTGCCGGGGTGCTCTTGAACCTGGGAGTGGCCTGCGGCGAACAGGGTGATTATGGCCGTTCGGCCCTGCTGCTGACCGAGAGCCTGGAACTGCTGTCCAGGTTAGGGGACAAGTTCCATATGGCCGAAACCCTGGAGCAACTGGCTATCCTGGCGAGCAAGCAGGAGCGCCTTGAAATTGTGGCTCGCCTGGATGGGGCGGCAGGCAAACTCAGGCAGGAGATAAGCGCACCGCTGAGCGAAAGCTACCGCGCCAGCTACGAACAGGAAATAGCGAAGGCCCAGGACCGCCTGGACCCTCGGCTGTGGCAGGATTACCGGGAGGGAGGCCAGCGGATGGACCTTCAGGAAGCGATCAGTTTTGTTAAGGCCGCATTCGGCAGCTAACTATTATTCGTCCGGCCATTACCACTGGCCGGTCTTGCCCGTTCCGGAGGGGCCGGCAAAGTAGGAACTGCGGCCCGGTGGTATAGGCTGGGGATTGAGGCCGCCCGCTACTTTCTCCAGGCTCTCATCGTCCAGTTCGGCATCTTCCGAAACCGGCAAATTTTCTTCCTTCAAACTTTCTTTCAAGTATTCTTCTTTACGTGCTTCGACGGGCCTATTCTGATCTTTTTTATTCAGCTTGAACATTTTTATTCTCCTTAATCTTTTTTATTTAGAATTTTATCCCCGGTAAGTTTGCCAGGGTCTTTTAAGATGCGCGGTTGCGTTTGCCGAAGAGGGCATCCGCCTCGTCGGCTGAAAGAGTCTGCGCCGAAGCGCCGGTTCCTCCCGCCACCCGGGCAAGCGCGGCATCATCGAGTTCCTCGTCCGGGTTAACTTGCCCGGCCGGTTTTTCCGGTGGGGTCTTTGCTGTTCCGGGCTGTTCAGCAAGAGGGTTAGAGGCTTTCATCTGGCGCATTTTCTGACTTTCCCTTCGGGCTTATCAGGTTTATAAATTCAAGTGAGGGCTGCTGAAAGCAGGTGGCGGAGGGGTCTACCCTGTTAGGGTAAGTTCTGCCTGCTACTTTCTGGTTTTGTTATACCGGAAAGCGCCAGGGCCGGACAAGGTTTTTATAAAGGAAAAGTTATCGAAAAGTTATAGGATAGACAGGTTTTTTAGCCCCGGTAAATAAACGTATACCTTTAATTCATTGATTAAACTCAACCGGAGAGTTACCATTAAATAAACACTTAGAGTTTAGTTTTGTAGCATGTACTCCAAACTTCCAGGATTGTCTTCTTAATTCAAATATTGTTCCCTGATATAACAGCATAATCCACTACAGTTGGTGCGGACCGGGTGAAACAGGTTCGCGGTAGGTAGATGTTGTAGGAATGCAAAGGGAGGTACATTTATGTCGGTAGAAGAGAACAAGGCGCTTGTACGCCGTGTGGTTGAAGAAATCTGGAACCAGGGGAAAGTGGAGCTGGTAGACGCGCTGCTGGCCCCGGATTACGTCAATCATACCCCGGCACCGTCTTTCGGACCTGACCGGGAAGGCTACAAACAGTTCTTGCTAAGTACCCACAGGTCTTTCCCCGATGTACATTTCACCGTTGAATACATGGTAGCAGAAGATGATGTGGTGGTGTTCAGGCTCACCTTTACGGGAACCAACACCGGGGATAATGTTAACTTCCCGGCCACCGGTAAGTCAGCAAAATTCCCTGCCTTTGAGATGTTGCGCATCCGGGATGGTAAGGTGGTAGAAGAATGGGGAGTAAGTGACTTTCTGGGTATGTGGGTGCAGTTAGGTTTGTTTCCCGCTCCCCACAGGCAAACTGCTACAGTTTGAGCTGAGTTATTGTAAAGACAAGTGAAAAGCCTCTGCCCGCTCCGGCTTTCGAGCTTAAGAGGTTGCGCAGGCTCAAAAAGTGGAGCCTGTCAAAGGCAAAATAAGTCCGCCCCGGCGTCTCATCGGAGCGGATTGTTGTGTAACAGGAACTTTACCGGTTCCTCCTGAGCGGGTGGACCAGCCCAACCGCCTCTACCAGCCCCTTTTCGATTATTAAAATAGAAATTCTACTTTTTTCAACCTTGATTTTAACCTTATAGCGGTAATCTGGAATCGGAGCATTCAATATCTCCAGGGGAGCGCCGCTTTAAAGTTAGCTGAGCTGAAAAAAGCATATAAAACAAATAGGCCGCCTGCCCGGCGCAAGCGTGTAACGACCGGGACAGGCAGAAAGGAACGGTAGCCATGCCAGGTTATATTTTGAGGTCGAGAGGCCGCAGACTGGCAGCCAGTATCGCGCTGCTCTTGCTGCTAACTTCTTTCCTGGCCTGTTTTTCAGGGACGGCCCGCGCCGAGAACGAAAAGCTCTATACCATCACCGAATACGGTTGGCTGGACCATTTTTCTCCTGAAAATATTACCGCCGGGCAGGACGGCAAAATGTGGTTCACTCTTAGATATGGAGGTATGATCGGCATTATGTCTTCTACCGGCCAGCTCAACGTATTTAAACTCCCTAATAGCTGGTCTTACCCCATTGACATCACAGCCGGGCCAGGTCGCAGCCTCTGGTTCACTGAGAGTGGCAATAATAAGATCGGTAAGTTAACCACCGACGGCTATCTTACCGAATACCCTGTTCCTACCCAATACGGTTATCCTTACGGCATCACTACTGGACCGGATGGTAATGTCTGGTTCACTGAGGGACCCAGTTCAAAAATCGGCAAGATAACTCACGCTGGTGTCATAACCGAATACCCTCTTCCTGCTAATAGCTACTGGCCCTTTGACATTACTAAAGGACCGGACGGTAACCTCTGGTTCACAGAGTCCAGTTGGATCGGAAAAATTGGCAAAATAACCACCGATGGGATTATTACTGAATATGTTTTGCCTCAAAATACCTTGCCGGAAAATATTACGGCCGGACCGGACGGCAATCTCTGGTTTACTGTGCCAAACGGCAACAAGATAGGCAAGATAACAGTCTCCGGTACGGTGACGATGTACAGTTTGACTCTAGGCTACGATCCAAGCGGAATTACTTCGGGACCGGATGGTAATATCTGGTTTACAGAATCGGGCGGAAACAAGCTCGGCATGATAACAACTGACGGCACTATCACCGAGTTTCCTCTTCCAAATTTGAACACCTGGCCTGGTGGCATTGCTGCTGGCCCTGACGGTTATGTCTGGTTTACCGAAGGCGGCATTCAAAGGATTGGCAAGATCTATGTCGGGGAGAAGCTGATCCCCGAAATCCTGACCGCCGACCTGATCCCGACTCTCACGCTCACGCCGGACCGCACAGCCAGCCCCAGCCCCGATACCGTTATTACCCTGAACCTCAAGCTCAAGAACCTGGGGCCGGGCAAGGCCGGTTTCCTGGCCCTGGAAATCCCGTTCGATCCCCGCCTGACCCTCGGCCATGCTGTGATGGATTACCCCGGCCTGTGGGTATCGCAGGTTGACGGCACGACTATTAAGATCGGCCTGGAGACTCTGCCGAGCGGGGATAGCGCCACGGGCAGCCTTGTCTTCCGGCCCAACCCGGCCAACCCGCCTCAGAACGGCACAGAGATAAGCTTCCGCTTCAAGGTGAGCTACGCCGATCAGGCAGGGGTGCAGTCGCGCACCAGCAACAAGGTCACGCTCAGCTTTGGCGAGAGCAGCCGCGACGCCACCGGCGGCAAGGTCAGGCAACTCCCGCCGCGCAAAGCCAAAGTGGGCGATAAAAAAGTAATCTGGTCCGACCATTTCCTGCCGGGCGAGCGCGTCTCGCTGTGGTACACCGCACCCGATGGTGCGAATGTCAGCCTGCCCTACGCCTGGGCGGACGACAACGGCAAAATGGAAACAATCTTCGACACGACAGGCCTGAAACCGGGAGTCTACTCCTTTGTAGGCCAGGGCAACCGGAGCGAGGTGCAGGTCTATACCCTCGTCACTCTGACCGAGTGAGTTGGTGTAGCCCCTGTGAGTGTTTGGTCACAAGGGGCGCAGTATTACCCCGTACATGTCATCCTGAGGCCGCAGCCGAAGGATCTCGATCTGAAGGCAAGGTTCATGCCCCTGTCATCCTGAACGCAGTGAAGGATCTCGCTCTGCCAGGCAACATTCATACTTATGTCATCCTGAGCAGAGCGAAGGATCTCGGCCGCAAGGCGAGCGTACCAACCGGGCCAGGAGATTCTTCGAACCTTCGAGCGGGGTAGTTCAACGTTGGGTGATAGTACCGGCCCTCAGAATGACATGCCAAAAAATCGGGGCGTAAAGGACACGGACGAGGCAACCGTACGACCGCCCGGACCTGAAGGAACCGGGCTAGCTCAACGAAAGCGGCTGAACCCGCTTGATGCATTGAGCCCCCTTCGAGCGCCTGCCATGTTATCAGCCCGATTTATAGGGCTTTGTTGCACTAGACCGGGGATTCATTCCCGGGCGGTTGAACGGGCGGCACTACACTCGCCCATAACATCCCGTTTGTAGCCTGTCACGCCCCTAGTGGGTGTGAGGCCGCAGCCGAAGGATCTCGGCTGCAAGGCGAGCGTACCAATGGCGCAAGCACACCTGAAACCAGCCGGAAGGAGCTTTTGACTTGTATAGAGCACTGAACCGGGCGCAGGCCACGGCAAAACCTGCAATACAGCGCCACCGCCTGGCGAGAGGCCGCCTCTTGCTTGGCTTGAGCCTGGCCCTGGCGCTGGGTTTCGGCCTGCTGCTCTATGACCGGTCTCAGCCCGACCTCCGGCTCGATTTAAGCCGGGATGCGCTCAGCCCCGCCCTGCAAGGCTTTTATAATCCGGAGAGGAATGAGGTTTTTAGCTATCGCTGGTCGAAGCCCACCTGGGAACTGGACCTCGCCGGGTTAGCCCCGCAGCCTTACACCCTCTACCTGGGTACGCTCCGGCCTGACCCGCAGCCCGTCAGGGTGGTCGATAAGCTCAGCGGGCGCACCCTCACTACCTTTACCCCCACCGGCCAGTGGCAGACCGTCCGGTTAGCGCTGGCAGCGGAAACGATCAGGGAGGGCAGGTTGAACCTGGCCTTTAACGCCCCGGCCATGGTCCCCGCCTCTCCGGCGGAGAAGCGCCTGCTGGGCGTAATGGTGACGGATATCGAGCTAAAACCGGCAGACCGGCCCGATTTAGCCCTGCCCGGCTTTATGCTGATAGTGGGGGCCGGGCTGGTAGGACTTTTCCTGTTTGCGCCAGCCCTCTTGAAAGCCAGCTCTGCTTGTTTTGCCCCAACCGAAGGGGCGACATACCCCCTGATTTCACCAACCGTACCTGTTTCAGCTACACATAGACCGGCGCTAAATAGCCTGCTGAACGGGGCAGGTTGGGGACTGGCCGGAGTCGGGCTGGCGGCCCTGCTGCTGCGCAGCGCCAACCTGCTCTCCCTTTCCATCTTTGTAGACGAGTCTTTTCATATCGGGGCAGGGCTGGCCGCTCAGAACGGCAGCCACGATACTACCGGCCTATTCTCGCTGGCGATTGATAGCAAGATTTTACACGGCTGGCTGCTGGCGGCTATCTTTCAGGTGGCCGGGACCGCGCAACTCCTGTGGGTAACCCGGCTCTTTTCGGCCCTCTGCGGCCTGCTTACCGCGCTGGCCTGTTATGGCCTGGCCCTCCGCCTCTTTGCTTCGCGCCGGGCCGGGCTGCTGGCGGCGGCCCTCTGGGCGCTGCTGCCCTATGCCACCTGGCACGAAAGGCTGGCCCTGGTTGACCCGCTCCTGACCACCTGCGCCACGACAGCCCTCTACTTCAGCGTGCGCCTGCTCGAAGCCACCAACCGCAAAGCCTGGGCAGGCTATGGCCTGCTGGCCGGGATCGCCCTGGCTGCCGCGCTCCTGACTAAAATTACCGCCCTGGCCCTGCTGGGAATGCCCCTGCTGGCGCTGCTCCTGCTCTACCCGAGGGGCGAGTGGCCGCGCCTGGGACGGCGCTGCGGAGCGGTTTACCTGGGCCTGTGGCTGGCGGCGGCCCCGGTGATCGGCCTCTACAATGGCCTCTGGAACGGCGGGCAGCAGGCCGATAAACTACAGGCTCCCGGCCCGGCTCTCTTTTTCAACAATTCAGGGCAGGTGGCGCAGTGGCTTTACGCCTACTGCACTCCGCCTTTGCTCCTGACCTTGCTGGCGGCCAGCGGCTACGCCCTCTGGCAAAAGCGGCGGGCCAGCCTCTTCCTGCTGGCGGCGGCCCTGCTGCCCTTGCTGCTCTTTTGCGCCACCAGCCGGGTAATTTACCCGCGCTACTTCCTCTTTTGCCTGCCGCCCCTGGTCGTCCTTGCGGCGGGCGGGCTTGCCACCTTCCTGCAAGGGCTGGCTGCTACCCGCCGTTTGAGGCTGGCTTCGTGCGGGCTGGCCCTGCTCGTACTCCCGGCCCTGTGGCTCGATTTTCAGATGGTGGTCGCGCCGGAGAAAGCGCCTCTACCCCCGGTAGATCGCTTCCAGTACATCGAGGGCTGGCCCGCCGGGGGTCAGGTCGAGCAACTGGCAGCCTTCCTGAGCGAGCAGCAACAGGCGGGCGGAACCGTTACCGTGCTGGATCTTGATTACATCTCGGCGCAGGCCCTCAAGGTTTACCTGCTGGAGCGGCCTGCCATGAACCTGCTGTCCGGGGCGGGCGTGGCTCCCACCGCTTTGGAGCCCCACCTTAAGAACGGCCTGGCCAGAGGCCCGACTTTCCTGGTGATTGATAACCCTAAGGACGCCAGCGCCCTGCAAAGCTACCGCTGGGTCTACCCGCAGCTTGAATTTCAGCCTGTCCGGACCATCGAAAGGCCCGGCCAGCAGTACCAACTGGTAATCTACCGACTGCGCAGCAAAGCACCCTGATTCTGGGAGAAAGAGGCGGTTGAAAACGATGTTTCCGGTTAACCTTGCCACAGCCCTCGATAAAGCGAAATTACGGCCGGTCAGCCGGGCGCTAACGCTGGACAAAACGGCGGCGCGTCACTGGCTGCGCCTGTTGCTGCTGCTGACTCTGCTGCTGCGCCTCTTGCTGCTGCCCGGCTTTATCGATTCCGGGGACGGCGTTTTCTTCGTGCGCGGGGTGCGCCACTATGCCACCTACGAGCTAAGCCCGCACTGGCCTGGCTACCCGGTCTATATCTGGGCCGGGCAGCTTTTCCACTTGCTGGCCCCTGACCCGGTGCTGGCCCTGCATCTCCTGGCGGCCCTGGCTACCAGCCTCTCGATCTGGCCGCTGGCGCTATTCACCGAGTCCATCTGTCGCGAGGCCGGCCGGCCTGAGAAGCAGGCTTACCTGGCCGGGCTGAGCGCAGGGCTGGCCTGGGCCCTCTTGCCGCTCTCCTGGCAGGCCGGGGCGCAGATTAACAGCGATGCTCTGGCTCTGCCGGTAGCGTTGCTGCTGCTGTGGTGCTGCCGTCAGGCCCTCCGGGCGGAAGGCCGCACGGGCTTCTGGCTGGCCAGCCTGGCCCTGCTGAGTGGCCTGCTGCCGGGCATCCGTCTCTCCTACGTGGCCCTGCTTGGCCCGGTGCTTCACGTGCTGTGGGCCCGGCGCGGCTGGCGTTCCGGCAGATTACCGGCATGGCTGATCTTGCCGGGCGCGTTCCTGGCGAGCGGGCTCTGGTTGGGCTGGCAATGGCTGATGGAGGGGACGCGCTTCCTGGAGGCGGGGGAGCGCCACCTTGCAGGGCACTATCAAAGCTGGGGCGGCAGCCTCCTGACCGACCCTGACCCGCTTACCCGGCCCTTCCGCCTCTTTTACCTGCTGGCGGTTTACGGGCTGGGAGGCTGGTGGCCGCAAGAGGGCCTGCCGCTCTCCCGGCTGCCCCTTTCCCTGCTTCTGACCGCCCTAACCGGAATCGGGCTCTACCGGCTTATCAAAAGTATCAAAACTACCGGCTGCAAATTGCTGCTGCTCTGGCTGCTGCCCTATCTCCTCTGGGTGCTGGTCAGTCACGACCTGAACATTGCGCGTTACTGCCTGCCCCTGGTGGCCGGGCTCAGTATCGTGCTGGGCCTGGCCCTGGGCAGCCTCACGCGCTTCTACCTGCCCGCCCTGCTCGGCCTGCTGCTGGTTTTAGTGCCAGTCAGCCTGCCGCTGGCCCTCGAATATCGCGCCAGCCCACCGCCCGGTGAGCGCCTGGCCGCTTACCTGAACGCGCAGCCGGAACCCTCCCGCACTGCGCTCCTGATGCTGGAAAAGCGGACCTCTCCGGTGGATTTCCTGGCTTACTTCGTGGCGGAAAGAGCGCCCGCCACCAGGCAGGTCTGGACCACCGAAGCGGATTTTGACACGCGCCTGCAAGCTTTAACAGCGGAGGGCTTCACCGTTTACACTGCGCTCTCCTCCCCGGCGGCTTTGAGCGAAACGGCCGGGGATTGGATACTCGCCACCGAGCTTAATCAAACCTCTTTGATGGATTCTCTGACCGATCTGACAGGTAGTAACCGCCTCTGGGTCTACCGCTACTACCCGCCTGGCTGGCTTCGCTTTCAAAGGCCCGATTAATTTCAACAGATGAAGGGGTCAAAGTTATGTCAGACAAGAAAGACCAAAAAAAAGACCTGAAACGGACGCTTTTTAGCAGAGCGCCGCGCACAACCGGGGAGCGAATCTTTATTGCGCTTGAGTTGCTTACCGTAGTGGCTATAGCCGGAGTACTGGCTTTTTCGATCTTTACGGCCGGTGCGACCGTCAGCAGCCAGAGCCAGTACAACAGCCGCCCCTGCTACAGCGGAACTTACTATTACGGCGATTGTACCACCCTGGATGCCGCCGACCTGGTGGGGCAACTACGGGTCACACCCGACCGGGAAGCCTCCAACCAGGATAGCTCTAGCATTACCTTTTCGTTCCGAGTCAAGAACTGGGGCATTGGCAGGGCCGAGCATATCCGGCTAAGCTTCCCGATTGACCCCGCTCTGCGCGTTGGCTACAGCGAGTTCGATGACCCCGATGTCTGGGTCAGCGGCCTGAGCGAGACCGAGCTGACCGTCACGCTGCCTGCCCTGGAAAACGAACAGGAGGCTACCGGCAACCTGATCTTCCGGCCTCGCTTGAATCCCGTACCGGAGGTGGGCACGCGGGTCAGTGCCGTCTACGCCCTGCGCTATGACGACGCTACCGGGCAGGTCAACCGCAAGAGCAACGGCGTAACCTTCACCTTTGCCGCTACCAGCCGGGACGTGTCGGAAGGCCGGACCATGCTACTTATCCCTGATACGCTAAAAGCCAGCAAGGGTGAGAAGGTCACGCTAAGCGGAAGCCTCTTTATTCCGCAGGAACTGGTAAACGCCTGGTACACCACCGGCGATGGCAACAGCATCTCGCTGAGCCAGGGACACGCCGCCAATGACGGCAGCTACAGCCTGGAAGTCGATACCGCCGCGCTCGAACCGGGCACCTACCAGCTAGTGCTGTACGGCAACCGCAGCATGATTTCAGGCCTGGCTACCCTGACGGTCACTGCCCCTGCCCCCTCGACACCTTTACAGTAACAGGGTGAAAGCGAGGTGCATAACCTACGGGTGGGGCGCGGCAAGAGCGCCAGGCGATGCTATTGCGGGTATTCAGGCCGGTCGATGATATGCCGGGTCAAAAAACTTTAGGGCCACTTCTTCGCCATGTCACGCCCCTTGCGGGTGTGAGGCCGCAGCCGAAAAATCTCGGCCGCAAGGAGAGCCTACCAGCGGGGAGTGGTTGTGGCAGCATCCCCAGGTCCGGCCATGACCACTCGCTTGCAAGGGTTGAAGCCGTATTATTTGTAACACTATCTATTGTAGTATAGAGCTTAAGAAAAAAGTCGTTTCGTAAATGAAATAACTGTTATCGGGTGAATATTGACTTTAATCCTTGCTGCTTTTACTATTTTAACAGGCCCCGCATTTGATAACTCAAAAATATTGTAGCTTATGATAAGGAGACCACGATGAGAAGGTTAATCCGAGGTTTCTCGATCCTGGCAGTGGGACTGTTTATGGCTACTTTGTGCTTTACCGTATCCGCGCCCGGCACAGCGGAAGCGGCCACGGATGCCGCTTTTATTAGAGGTACGGTTACTCAACCTCGTCCCCAGGTGGGGCAACAGACGCAGATCGTATTCGAGTTCGGGAACCGTAGCCAGCATACTCTTCAGCTTGGCATCTGTTCTGTAGCCTCCAGTGGTAACACCAGCATACTTTCTCCTGATTTTATTACAATGGCAGGCCAGTTTTTTGACGGTACGGGCTGTAGAACCAGTCGCACCTTCATCCCCGGCCAGAATTACAACTACCAGCTAAACCTGACAGCGCTAAAGACAGGTACCGTTACTCTGACTTTTACTCTTCAGTTCAGGGATCTGGTAACTAATCAGTTCTACACGGTTAGTACCGGCCCGCTTACTATTACGGTCGTACCCAGACAATAACTTTATCAGAATCGAAAAGCCCGGTGGTGAGCCGGGCTTTTTCTTACTTTATGCAGCTAAAGGCAGCTTAGCAGGCGGTGCGCAGGATAGTCAAAGTACCGGCCTTCCAGCATCCCGCTGAGAGTGTTGGTTACACGCACTTCCAGCCTGTTTTCGCCCGCCTGCATATAGTGGCTGCTTGCCTGCCAGGCATAAGGCGACCATGCTCGCACTCCCAGGGAATGTCCGTTGACCAGTACCTCAACACAGTCGTGCAGGTCAGGGTCCCAGCCCTCAAACTTGATTTCAAACTGGGGTTCTTCGGGCAGGGCCGAAAGCTCGAAATTGCTATCCAGCGAAAGAGTCCCGGCATAGAAGGGAAAGCCCGCCTGCACCCCGCCCCTTAGTTCGGCCGTACCGGGTAACTCCCTCAAGATAAGCCGGCCATCCGCGCCGCTGTAGACCCCGAACGGTCCGCTCAGGTAGAGCGGGTCAGTCAGCCCGTCCCAGTCGTGGGCGGTCCTGACTTTTACCACCAGGCTATTCTCGCCCTCCACCAGCAGGTCCCGCACCTCACAGGCCACGCTCCGGTTGTCATATCCCTCAACCAGCTGGAAAGCCTGAGCGTTCAACTCCGTTCCGTTCAGGTAGAAAGAATAGTCCCCGGCAATAGCGCTGCGGTCCATCATCAGCCTGCATGCGGGCGGTAGAACCTCCACCTCGAAAGCGGTCTGGTACCAGCAGGTCAGGGGATGAGCTAAACTCAGTCTGACCGGCGTACCGAAGATCTGGCTGAAATGCAGCGGCAGTTCCTGGGTTTCAACCCTGGCTAAGTCGGCGCACTGGTCAATCACGGTTTTAACTTCCACCTCTGGCCAGTTCCGGCCTGCCTGCCCGCCGGTCCAGTTTTCCGCCGCGCCCTGCTCATGCCGGTCCAGGGCAAAATGGAATGTGCCAAAGCGGGCGATATTTGGCTGGAACGCCCGGACCTGCCACTGCCGGCGGGCCTCGATGCTGATAGTCGCCGGGTGCTGCATCTGCTCCTGCGCAGTAGCTTCTGAGGCGCTCCCTTGATTGATTTTGAGCAGGCGAGCCTGATAGGGCGCCAGGCGCAGGGGAATTTGCAAAGCCTCTTCGCGCGCTTCCGCTCGCAGTGGCCTGCTCTCGCCCGCCTCCAGGTCCAGTTCTTCTACCGCGCCTGCCGCGAAAGCCTGCCGGTTAACCGTTAGCATGAGCTCTAGCTCCTGGCCTTCCTGGTTCGAGATAAAGACCACCTTCGAGCCGTCCGGCCAGTCTCGCTGCTGTACCAGCAGGCTTTTTCGCGAAACTTCGGCCACTTCCAGCCCGACCGGTTCCGCCACCAGTTCTCTTAAAAGCTTTACCAGCGCTGGCCCCGCCTCCGACCGGGCGAGCCCTCCGCTGGCCGGAAGAAAGTAGGCCCCCGCCTGGCCTTTGACCCAGGCCTGCTCGCCTGGCCCCGCTGCGGTTTGCCAGTAAGCCTGGCGCGGCGCGGTGTCGAGGCTAAGCCCGAAAGTGCTCAGGGCTTCCTCTTCGATCTTGCGATTGTGGTCGATACGCTCAAAGGGCAGTAAACCCAGGCTGATGACCGTGCCGCCCGCCTCCAGGAAAGCTTTGATTTTCTCCCAGGCTGCCGCTTCCAGGTTAGCCAGGGGAGGCATCACCAGCACCGAATAGGTCGCCAGACCGCTGGTAAGCGTCCCGTTCTGCTCAACCCTGCTCTGCGCCAGGATTTCCGGGTCGAGGTGATCGTAATCAAGCTGGTTCAGGAGTAAACTTTTACACAGGTAGGCCCAGTCCTCTTTCAGCCGGTTCAGGCGCGCTTCTTCCTGTGGGTCGTCGCCGCAGTAGTTGAAGGCGTGGAAAGGGTTGCCCAGGTGCGTCCAGAAAGAGGTGGTAGGATCTATAACCGCGATTGAGACAGCCGCCTTGCCCCGGCTAAGGGCGTAACTCAGCCGCCCGGCGTAGTCGGTCAGCTTTTTGAAGTAGGGCCAGTAGGGATTCTGTAAGAACTGGGAAGGTGGCGCGTCGTGCTTGCGCAGGCCGTCCAGGGTGTAGAAGAAAGCGTGAAAATTGAAAAAGTTGATGCCCAGCGCCGCCAGGCGGTCAATCATCCACTTCGCATCCTGGAGGGTCATGGACCAGCCCACGCTGTGGAAACATTCGATAAAGGCTCGTTCAATCCCCAACTGGCGAGCCAGCGAACTGACCATTTTAGGATTGGCCCTGAAATTCAGGGCGTTCAGGTCAACTATCCATTCCAGGGAACGGCCCAGTTTCTCATGAGCGCTGTCGCCGCCTGTAATGTGGCTGTAAAGCTGGGTGGTCATTCTGACCGAAGGCACTTCGGTGATATATTTAATGCGGTGTGCGTCGCACCACTCGCTGATCTGCCGGTGGTAAGCCTCGCGCATCGCCAGGTGGAGGGTCTGAAAGTAGTCGTAACGTACCCGCGCCGTATTTTCCCCGGCAGAATAGCGCAGGGCCATCAATTCGTCTTGCAGGGAATAGCCGGTGCGTTTTTCAAAAGCGGCGATTAACTGGGGCGACCAGGGAGGGTTGCCATAAATGCCCACCTCATCGCTGAACATGCCTTTGACCGCTTTCCCCAGTTTTCCTCCCAGCACCTCGGCGTAGCGCTCGTAGGTGGTATCAATAAAGCTGCGCACCGCTTCCCGGTTGCAGGGGTCAAGGTAAGTGCCATAATATTTGAAATCTTCAATCTCTTTTTCCAGGAAGACTATCACCTGCCAGTCTCCCTCCGGCGCTTGCCAGGCCAGTTGCTTGCGGGGTTCGTAGGTAAAGTAGCGCTTGTCGTTATAAGCGGTCAGCCCGGTCTTTTGAAAAACGGTCTGGGCCTGGAAGTTACCGATGTTATTCGCCAGGTCAATTGCTGCGGTCCAGTTTAGCCCCCCGCTTTGCGGGTTGTACGGCACGGCCTTTGCCCACAAAACCCTGGCCCAGGCTAATTCCTCTTCTAAAGCCTGCCCGCCGCTGGCCCTGAAATTATAGTGCAAAAGGTTATACTGTTTGGCTTCGGGGTGCCGCAAAATTACCTCGCCGCCGCTCATGCCGCTGGGGTACGGATATTCATCGTAGAGCCACACTTCCAGCCCGTTCTGCTCGGCGGCTTCCACCGCCACTTTCACCCGCTCAAACCACTTCTCAGAGAGGTAAGGAATTTCTAAGCCCTGCCGGGCGCAGATGAAAAAGCCGCCCACCCCCTTTTCGGCCATTTCCCGCACTTGCCGCGCCACTGCCTGCGGTTCCATCGCGCCGTTCCAGAACCAGAAAGGGGTTATTCTAAACTCCGCCGGGGGATTTTGAAAATTATGCATTTCTTCAGGTCTCATCTGGGCAGTCTCAACCTATCTATTTACGAAGTCATCTTCCACAAAAAGGGTAGGAGCGGCTCTATAGCTTAGCTCGCCCTACCTGTCGGGAATTTAACGCGCCGGCTTCCTCGCCGGGCCGCTTTACCCGGCCCTTTCCACCATCCACCTGATTATACCCCAGGCTACCTGTGTGGATGCGCCCGGCAGGCGGTCTGGCCGGGAAATTTTGCCGTTAGCTTCCCTGAATTAATGTCAATCGTCAGCCTCTGAGGTATAGCCACTACTAAAGTAGGGGCTATCGGTTCAAGTGCTCTGAAGGCACTAAAAAGCGATTGATAAAACCTAAACTAGCCCCTTCAGTGGGCTTTAGCTGGTAGCCCGCAGTTTACTTGCGGGTAGGCCGCAAGGCAAGACACTCATATCCGCGTGCCATTCTGACGCACTTCCGAAATACCGCTTTAAAATCCGAAAATATGTGCTAAACTGGAGCAGTGCTGCGAATCCGGACTTTCTTATAAAAAACCCGATGAAGAGCCCGGTGGAGCGCCGGGTTCCGGTAAATTATTATCCGTAACGGAAGTTACGCTGATATCAGGAGGCTTAAAGATGCTCAGAGATAGCAGAGCGTTCAGTGGTTTTTCGGTAGATGACCTGGCAAAGGCCAGGGAATTTTACAGCCAGACCCTGGGACTAAATCTAGAAGACGATGGCGTAGGCTTCCGGCTTTTGCTGGCGGGCGGGGGTAGCGTTTTCGTCTATCCCAAACCGGACCATGTTCCGGCCACCTTCACCGTTCTTAATTTTCCGGTCAGCAATATCGATCAGGCGGTGGATGAACTGACCGGCAAAGGGGTCACCTTCGAGCAGTACCGGGACATGACAGACGAAAAGGGCATAATGCGCGGCCTTTCCGTGAATCGAGGCCCCGACATTGCCTGGTTCAAAGACCCTGCCGGTAACTTTCTTTCGGTAATACAGGGGGAGTAACTACACCCCTACCTCGAAGGGGGGCGGCTTCTACCGCTTGATTATGGTACTTCAAATCTTCCCAAAATTACTGGCCTGTCTGATTCCAGGGCTATCAGGAAGTCAGGTGCGATCTTACTTTTCAGTTGATTGGAATATGTTATTTCAGTGGCTTAATTATAGGGGGTGTATAATATAGCTAAGAGCTTCTTCCTTGCTATGACAACAGAAACATAACTGTGGAGCGAAACAGCCATGCAAAGAAAACACCCGTCTCTTAAGCGTAGTATTACCCTCGTAGCGATTGCTCTGATCCTGGCACTCTCCTCTCTGGCGATTTCACTGCCGCCAGGCAGCCCGGCCCGGGCCGAGGATTGCCAGACCTTCAAGGAAACCGGCTTCACCGTCTGCGGCAATTTCCTGGCCTACTGGCAGAATCACGGAGGATTGGCCCGGCAGGGATTTCCGATCAGCCCGGTCTTCGACGAGCAGAACCCTCCCCCTCCGGCGGGCGATGGCAAAGTTCACAGGGTGCAGTATTTCCAGCGGGCCCGCTTTGAGGAACACCCCGAAAACCAGCCGCCCTATGAGGTGCTCTCAGGCCTTCTGGGAAGCGAAAATTACCTGGCGAAGTACGGCAAAACTACAGCGCAGGTGCCTGTACACTTTGCTGGTGGTAGTTGCCGGTTCTTTGTCGAAACGGGTTTCGCGCTGTGTGGCAGTTTCCAGGAATATTGGAATGCGCACGGAGGTCTGGCGCAGCAGGGTTTCCCGATTAGCGATTCCTTCCTGGAGCAGAACCCTCCCCCTCCGGCGGGCGACGGCCAAAAGCACATCGTGCAGTACTTCCAGCGCGCTCGTTTGGAGTTGCACGATGAGAACACCGTGCTTTACGATGTGCTGCCCGGCTTAGTGGGTGTGGAGCAATTCAGGGCTAAATATCCGAACGGCGCGCCGGGCGGCGGGGTAGTCACTCCGGCCCCTTCTCCAGCGCCGACTCCTGCTACTAACAGCTCGGCCTCCTGTTCAACCAGCCAGCCTCCGGTAACCGCCAATCTGAGTATTGATGCCTCCCTGATTTATTTGAATGCGAGTGAAGGGGTTCAAACGCTGTGTGTGGCCGTGAACAAAAACGGCCAGCCGGTAGTGGGTGCCAAGATAAGCTTTGTGGTCCACTATAAGGATAAAGACCAGAATTTTACAGTACCGGATACGGGTACATCCGGCTTCTCTAAATTCGTCTGGGATATTGGTAAACAGCCAAAGGGTTTCACTATCAACGTGGATGTGACCGTTACTTCTAACGGAGAAACTGCCACTGCCAGGATAAGCTGGACACCACAATAGTAGACAGGTTTTAAGAAGGCTCTCCGGCCTGCCAGGCCGGAGAGCTGGACTCTGCGATAGCCGGGAGGTTGCATCTTTAGCGCCGG
>DATAKM010000001.1:0-58805 GCA_036261665.1 Chloroflexia bacterium | reverse complement strand
ACAATTGCTGGCGGAACTGGAAATCTCCCACCGCCAGTTAAAAGCTTATGCCGAACAGATTGAAGAATTAGCGACCATCGAAGAACGTAACCGCCTGGCTCGCGAGATTCACGACTCACTGGGGCATTACCTGACCGCAATCAACATTCAACTGGAAAAAGCCATGCTTCAACACGACGACAGGCCAGAAGAGGCCATGCAGACGATCAGCGATACCAAACGACTCGCCAGCGAGGCTTTGCAGGATGTGCGTCGCTCGGTCGCGACTCTGCGGGAACAGGCCCAGCCGGCTTTTTCAATTGTGGAGAAGTTAAATACGCTGGTGGATGATGTCCGGAATAATAACCATTTTGAAATAAAGCTGGTTATTGAAGGCAGCGAGGAGAATTTTTCCAACCGGATCTTACAAACGCTCTACCGGGTAGCCCAGGAAGGTCTGACCAACATCCAGAAATACGCCAGGCCCAGGCAGGTGCTGGTGCGGCTTGAACTGGCGAAAACGGAAGCGCATTTATTGATTCAAGATGATGGGGCCGGCTTTGATGTGACAAAACTGTTAAAACCAGGCCAGGTACGGCTGGGCGGTTATGGTTTGCAGGGTATCCGGGAAAGGCTGGAACTGGTTGGCGGCAACTTCAAACTGGAAAGTAGTCCGGGTAGTGGAACAACACTGCGAGTGACCGCACCTAAAGACCCTTTTCAAAGCCACACCTTAACAACGCTGTTATTACAGTCTCAGGAAAGTTAGTATGACTCAGGAACATTCGATAATTCGGGTGCTGGTGGTAGACGATCAACAGATTATCCGGGAGGGTATTTCGACCATTTTAAGCTACCAGCCGGGCCTGGAAGTGGTGGGCAAAGCCACCAACGGCCAGGAAGCGATCGATTTAACACTGCAACTCAAACCGGACGTGGTCTTGATGGACGTGAGGATGCCGGTGATGAACGGGGTAGAGGCGACAGCCCGGCTATGCCAGCAACATACATCCAGCAAAATTCTGATGCTAACCACCTTTGACGACGAAGAATATATCACCGAAGCTTTGCAAGCAGGCGCCAGCGGCTATCTGTTAAAGGATATTCCCGGCAAGCAACTGGCCCAGGCCATCCGCTCGGTCCAGGAAGGGCTTTACCAGTTGGATTCGAATGTCGCTACGAAACTCATGGTAAGCTTAAACAAAGTCCGAGAAAATGTACCACCTGTAGTCCCCTCAAACCCCGTTCCGGTAGTCCAGGGTAGCACCCCGGCCCGGCGCAAATTTGATCTGACCGAACGGGAACTGGAAATCTTAAAGTTGCTAGCCGGTGGAGCGACCAACCGGGAGATCGCCGAGCAGTTATTCCTGGCGGAAGGTACCGTCAAGAACCACATTTCGAACATCCTGGTCCGTTTAGGGTTGCGCCATCGTACCGATGCGGCCTTATTCGCCCGCGAAAACGACCTGATCTAGGTTTATATCAACCAGTACCCCGCGCTAAAGAGCAAATTGTTGGCGCTTACTTCAAAACAGTAAGAAAGGCTCTAAGCTATCGAGTCCTCTCTCTGAATCTGCACTGCGGCCCCTTCCTCTCCCTCGCTAGACTGGATTAGCAGCATCCGTCTCCAGCATATCCTGCCACGCTTCAGGCGAGCTATTTTCGGCGTGCCAGCGCCACATATCGGCTAAGTCGCGAGTGCCGGTGCAAAGGGTAATGATATTCGTGCCGATATCGTTGCAGATTTCTGCCAGAACAGCTAGCCGGTAAAGTCCTGCTTCCCGAACCTGTGGATCAGGATGGGCCATGTTGAAGGTGCCGGAAACTGCCGCCAGCGTAATGCCGCGGGCTTGCACCTCCCGGCGGATATTCGCAACTACCTGCGGCTCGATACTGTCGGGCATAGAAGGCAGTCCAGTACACGCCAGGTTGAATTGAATGCAGTGCAGGTCATGCTGGATGACAGCGTCAAGGTTAGCGGCAAGGCTCGAGCGGGGGAAAGTTTTGGCGAAAATACCAGGTTCAAGCGGCATCATACACCCCCTGTCACATCGGCTAAACGTACCACTTCTCCGCTCTCTACGGAGCGGGCGATAGCGACGAGTGCGCGAATAGCCGCAAGCCCGTCAGAGAGGGTTGCGCCCCGCATGGGGGCATCGTACAAAATCGTGTCGGCGAAACCCTCAAGCTGAAGTCTGTAGAAATGGGCATCCGCACCCAGGACACGATGGAATTGCCCATCTCTGGTAGAGAAGCATTCGACTTCGCTGCTGCGAAAATACCAGGGGTTGTAGGTTTTGCCGACCACGCTGCCGTATTCGCCGTATATCTGAAAGCCCTCGTGCCAATCCATCCGCACAGCCACCGTCAAATCGAGATGCCCGGCGCTGCCATTAGCGAACTCTGCCGCCACAAACCAGCAATAAGCCCCGAATTTTTCAACCCTTCGCGCCTGAACGGTGACGATCTCACCACCCAGGAAGCGGGCAGTATCCACCAGATGGCTGCCGTGAGCCAGCAGATAATAGCGCGGCTTATCGGCCTTGGGATTCCCCAGCGGTCTTTTAGCGTTGTGGCTGGTAATAATCAGCGGTTGGACATTATCGGTTACCTGATAGCGGTAGGTTGAATCGCAGTACCAGGCTTTCAGGGCCAACATGTCGCCCATCTCCTCCTGAATAAAGCGCCTTGCGAATGCGATTCCCGGATCGAACCGCTTCATTGTTCCGATCTGCGCGACCACCCCCGCAGCCTCGACCCTACCCACCAGGTTTTGGCACTCTTCGACATTTACACCCATGGGCTTCTCGATCAAGACGTGCTTACCTGCGGCAACAGCCTTTTCGGCCAGGGCAACATGGAATTGATCGGCCACCGCAATGATAATCGCCTCTACTTGGTGGTCGGCAAGCATAGCATCATAGTCAGTGTAGGTAACGCGCGGTGTATGCACGGCGGCCATGCGAGAAACCAGATCCTCGGCCAGGTCGCAGATGGCATAGAGTTCTACATTGCGGGCCTTGCGGCAGGCCTCAAAGTGCCCGGCCTGGGCAATAGAGCCACAGCCTAAAACTCCGATCCGTAATTTCCGTTCGTCCGCCATTCTAAAACTCCTTATTTTACATAGGTTGGATACGTTATAAATTACTTTCGATTTAATTTTATTATTTTTATAGCGTATCGCGTAAAACTAATCGCTTCTCATCATTTTTCGGCGAAACCTAACCTGGTGACGAATGCATCCGCTGCCGGTTGTAATCCTCATGGTTTCGTTTCTGCCAGAACCGCCCGCTCTACAAAAGGGATAGAAAGATATCAGGAGCTAGAGTTAGGCATACGACCTAAAAATTTATACCGGAATTTCGGTTATTTTGCACCTAGCCCGCTAGCTAGTGCTTTGCTAATATCTTACGAGCAGTAACAATATATTGTGCTATTACGCCTTTGCAGCTTTAGAAAGAGATAAAGTATAGAAGGCAAAATATTGTTGTTTGCCGGTAAGATTCTCATGGGTGAAACAATGCTGCCGCGCCCGCACAGACCGCCTATGCCGGTCTTTAATTCCCTCAATGTTGAGTTAAAACCAATCAATGGACCTGGTTTAGCTGAAAAGGGCTAATGCTTTTTACCGAGAACTGACACTTTCTGCCAGTCCTTATTCCCAGCTAACTCTTGCAAAGTGAATATTTCTTACCTGTTCTGAGCTACCCGCCGGGATCGTACCTGTATTGAGTCTGGCCTGAATCCTGTCCGGTGGTTCTACCTTTAGTTAAAGAAAGGCAGGAAGCAGATATGCGCCTAAAAGAGTTTAGTAAAGCCGGGCATACCCCCTCGCTGGTAAGCGCCTTTTTGCACTTTGATGTCAGTTTTATGGTCTGGGTGATCCTGGGCTCGCTGGGTGTCTATATCGCCCAGGATTATCACCTTTCGGCAGCCGAAAAAGCCTTTATGGCGGCAGTCCCCACCCTTGGCGGCAGCTTCTTCCGGATTATCCTGGGACTCCTGACCGACCGCTTTGGACCCAGGCGGGTTGGCACCTTCAGTATGTTCTTCGTGCTATTCCCTCTCCTGATGGGTTGGTTATTTGTTAACAGCTACAGCAGCATTTTGCTGATCGCTCCCCTGCTGGGCGTGGCCGGGGCTTCTTTTGCAGTGGCTCTGCCGATGGCCAGTCGCTGGTATCCGCCCGAGTACCAGGGCCTGGCCATGGGAATTGCCGGGGCCGGTAACAGTGGAACCGTGCTGGCAAACCTCTTTGCGCCGCGGATCGCCGAAATGTGGGGCTGGCACGCTGTTTTCGGCCTGATCATGATCCCGGTGCTGCTGGTAGCGCTGGCTTTCGCTTTCCTGGCTAAAGATGCCCCCAATCGCCCGCCTGCTCCCACCCTCAAGGATTACGCCCGGCTGCTTGGCAAAGGTGATCTCTGGGCCTTCTGCCTGCTCTACAGTGTGACCTTCGGCGGTTTTGTCGGCCTGAGCACCTTCTTACCGATCTTTTTCTTCGACCAGTACAGGTTAGGCAAAGTAGACGCAGGTAACTTCGCGGCCCTGTGTGTCTTTGCCGGGAGTCTCTTCCGGCCTATTGGTGGATATCTCTCGGATCGTTTAGGCGGCATCAAGATGCTGCTGGCTCTCTACAGTCTGATAGCTGTGCTTTTCCTGGTTATGAGCAGCCTGCCCGCCTTTGCGGTGGCTACCCTGGCGCTTTTTATCGTAATGGCGAGTCTTGGCATGGGTAACGGCGCTGTCTTTCAACTGGTGCCGCAGCGCTTCCGCGCCGAGATTGGGATTGTGACGGGCCTGGTAGGGGCTGCCGGGGGTTTGGGTGGGTTCTTCCTGCCGACTGTGCTGGGATTTTTCAAGGATGCGCTGGGCACTTACGCCGTGGGCTTTGGCGCTTTCGCTCTCCTGGCCCTGGTAGCGATTGGCTTGCTGCTGCTGGTCCGGGGTAAATGGCTTTCAGGTTGGGCCGCCCCTCACCAGACCCTGGAAAAATCCGCCCCGGTCGCGCCCACTATGGTGGCCGACTTTGCCGAGTAGCCAGGAGGTGAGTATGCTAACAACAAATCTGCCCTCATCTCAGGCTGCTGGTAGCCGGGTAACTCGGTCGGTCTGTCCCTACTGCGGAGTCGGTTGCGGCCTGCTGGTAGAAAGCCGGCCTGATCCGGCGCATGGCGGCAGGCTGAAGGTTGTATCGGTCAAAGGTGATCCCGGGCACCCGGCCAACGCAGGCGCACTTTGCTCGAAAGGCGCCAGCCTGTCACAGATCCTCGATCAACCTCACCGCCTGCTCTATCCCCAGGTCAGGGGTAGTCAGTCCGCCGCTTTTGAGCGGCGCAACTGGGATGATACCCTTGCCTACCTGGCCGGGCAGTTCCGGCGTATTATTGGCCAGTACGGACGGGACGCGGTGGCCTTTTACGGTAGCGGCCAGTTTCTGACCGAAGATTACTATGTGGCCCAGAAACTGGTCAAAGGCTTCCTGGGCACTAACAACTTTGATGCTAACAGCCGCCTTTGCATGTCCAGCGCGGTAGCGGGTTACAAGCTCAGCTTGGGCCAGGACGGCCCGCCCGCCAGTTATGAAGACCTGGATCACGCCGATTGTTTCTTTATTATCGGCGCAAATATGGCAGCATGCCATCCCATTTTGTTTAACCGCTTACGCAGCCGCAAGAAAAAAGGCGGGGATAGCGTCAAGGTGATCGTAGCCGACCCGCGCCAGACCAATACCGCCGCGATTGCTGACCATTACTTGCCGGTCAAGCCGGGTGGTGACCTGGCTCTGCTGAACGCCATGCTTTATGTACTGCGCGAAGAAAAGCTGCTCGATGAAACCTTCATTGCCAACCATACTGGAGGCTGGTCTGAACTGGAAAGCGGCCTGGACGGCTATGCCCCTGAACTGGTAGAAGAGCTAACCGGCCTTTCATCGGTCCAAATTCGCTCTGCCGCCCTGGCTTTTGGACGCTCGAAAGCTGCTCTTACCCTCTGGAGCATGGGAATTAACCAGAGCGCCAGCGGGGTCGCCCGAAACCGGGCTATTCTGAATCTGCACCTGGCGACCGGCCAGCTTGGCAGGCCCGGGGCAGGACCTTTCTCGCTGACCGGCCAGCCGAACGCTATGGGAGGGCGTGAAGCCGGGGGATTATCGCACCTGCTGCCCGGCCAACGCAGCGTAACAGATCCGCAGGACCGCGCCGAACTGGAGCATTACTGGCAATTGCCACCCGGCAGTATAGCTTCTCAACCCGGCCTGACAGCCACCGAAATGGTCGAAGCCCTGGAAAGCGGCCGCTTGCGGGCGGTTTGGATTGCCGCTACCAATCCTTTAGCTTCTCTGCCTGATCTGGAGAGAGCCAGGCGGGCTTTGCTCAAAGCCGATCTGGTTGTGGTGCAGGACGCCTATTTCCCTACCGAAAGCGGGCAGTACGCTCACGTGTTACTACCGGCGGCGCAATGGGCCGAGCGGGAGGGCGTTATGACCAACAGTGAACGGCGAGTGAGCCTGGTGGAGCGCGGCGCGGACCCGGTAGGAGAAGCTCGCCCAGACTGGCAGATTTTCGCCGCTTTTGCCCGGCAGATGGGCTTTGGCGAGGCTTTCGCCTGGCCCAATAGCGAAGCGGTTTTTGAAGAATTTAAGGAGCTAACCATGGGCCGCGCTCTCGATATGACCGGCCTTAGCTACGCCCGTTTGCGAGAGGGCAGTTTGCAGTGGCCTTGCCCGGACAAGTCCCATCCTGGTACTCCCCGGCTTTATGCTGATTTCCGCTTTGCTACCCTTGATGGTCGCGCCCAGTTTGCGCCGGTCTCCGAAGCAGGCCTGGCCGAAGCGCCTGATACAAAATATCCCTTTATTCTGACAACCGGGCGGGTGCGTGACCAGTGGCATACCATGACCCGTACCGGGCACATTGCCAGCCTCTTGAAAGTAGAGGGACAGCCCTTTGTAGAAATTCACTCCCGAGATGCCGCGCTTTTGAAGGTCCAGGAGGGTAGTCCGGTAGAACTGCGCAGCCGCAGAGGACGAGCTGTTTTTAAGGCAGTTATCACTGAAAAGATCAGGCCAGGAACCGTTTTTACCCCTTTTCATTGGGGCAAGCTTTTCCAGGCAGACCCGGATGCCGGAGTTTGCAACGACCTGACCATCATGGATTGTGACCCCCTTTCCAAACAACCGGAATTGAAAGCCTGCGCGGTGGCCCTGGCTCCGCTGGTGGCTGCGCCCCGCCTGGCTGAATGGTTACAGACGGCCTATCACCGGCCAGTTGAGGTTAGCTAACTTATGCAAATGCAAGATTTTATCAAAATAGTTGGCAACGGTCGCAAGACGGCTCGCGACATGACTTATGAAGAAGCCAGCGCTGCTATGACCTTGATCCTCGAAGGCAAGGCCAGCGAGGGACAAACAGCCGCTTTCATGGCCGCGCTGCGTATAAAAGAGGAGAGTGGTACCGAGCTGGCGGCCTTTGCCGCCACCTTGCGCCGCTATTGCCGGACGGTCAAAGCCGAGCAGCCTAAACTGGTAGACCTGGGTCTGCCATACGATGGCCGCAGCAAAAGTCTCTCGCTAACTCCCGCCGCCGCCTGTATTGCGGCGGCAACGGGCGCCGCAGTCGCCATGCACGGTCGTCCCGGCCCGACCACCCCACCCAAATTCGGTCTGGGAGTGGGCGATACCCTGGCGGCCCTCGGGATTGAGGTTGGTACCACTCCGGAAGAAGCCGCTCGCCTGCTGGAAAATCCGGCGGTAGGACTGGCTTTTGTTTCTACCGCTCGCTTTGCGCCGTACCTGGAAGAATTTAACCGCTGGCGGCTCGATTACGGTTTGCGCAGCTTTTTTAACAGTATCGAGAAACTGCTTAATCCCTTTGGCGCGCCGGTGGGCCTGGCCGGAGTCTTTCACGGCCCGGTCCTCTCAAAAGTGGCCGAGACGCTCGCCGGGCAAGGTTTCCGGCGCGGGCTAGCAGTGCACGGTCCGGAAGGCTCACTGGATGTGCTGACCAGCCGTACCACCCGGCTGGTCGAATTTGGCGGACCAGGCTCAGGTTCCCGGGATGAATTGAATACCTGGCTGATTGACCCGGCCGATTTTGGCTGGCGCACTCCTTCCAGGCCTGAAAGTGCTTATGCCGCTCCCAATCAACCGGCTAATTCGACCGAGGCTATTGACGGCGAACCCGCTCTACCGAGTCTATCGGCCCAAGAAAATGCCGAGTTAACTCTCCGCCTGCTTAACCGGAAAGAACCTGATGTTCGCTTGCAACATAGCGCTCTTTTGAGCGCCGGGCTGTTGATCTACGCGGCAGGTTGCGCCGGTAATCTGAAGGATGCGGTTGCTCTGGCCGAAGAAGCCCTCTTTAGTGGCGAGGCCCTGGCTCGCCTGGAAAGCTGGCGGAAAGCTTCCTGCGTAACCCGTTTTTCCCGGCACGTTAAAGCAGGGCAGGTAGAGGCTTTACCCAAAGTAGCCCGGGTAGAATTCGGCTCAAAAATGAAGGAGGCCTACCAGGCATGAACTCAGCTAAAGAAAAAAGAACTTCTGCCGGAAGGTATCGCTTACTGGCCCTGGTTAAAAGTGAAACCAGAGCGATTAATGCCGAGCGCGGCCCGAAAGCCAATTTTTATGAATTAAACCGGGGTGATACCGATTGGTTTTTTGATAATATTTCCTGCCAGTCGGCCTGTCCCGCGCATACCGATGTAGCCCGTTATATCGCCCACCTGGCCGATGGCAATTACCGGGCAGCCCACCAGATTAACCTGGAAGACAATCTTTTCCCCGGTATCCTGGGCCGGATTTGCGCCCGCCCATGTGAGTCGGCCTGTCGGCGCGGCAAGCTCGATGACCCGGTGGCGATTTGTTCGCTAAAACGGGGCTCGGCTGACCTCACCAAGTGGCAACCACCCGCCCGAGTGATGCCCCACTGGAAGGAGCGCATTGCTATCGTAGGTTCCGGCCCGAGTGGTCTGGCGGCGGCTAACGGGCTGGCCAAAGCGGGTTATCAGGTGGTGGTATTTGAGGCACAACCAGTGGCCGGTGGCATGTTACGCTGGGGGATTCCCGAATTTCGTTTGCCGCGTGAGTTGTGCCGGCGCGAAATTGACGATTACTTTGCGGTCCTGGGAGTGGAAATTCGCCTTAACACCCGCATCGGGCGGGACATCACTCTGGAAGAGTTACGCCGGGAGTTCTCGGCGGTGCTGCTGGCCGCCGGGACCCAGCGGCCCCAGCGGGTTAAGATCGCGGGTGAAGAAGGGCCGGGCGTTATCGCTGGGCTGGACTATATGGAACTGGTTAACCTGCGGCCTGAGGAAGCGCGAGCCTGTACCGGGCGCAAAGTAGCCGTGATTGGTGGCGGCTTTACCGCTATGGACTGCGCCAGGGCCGCGCTGCGCCTGGGCGCGGAAGAGGTGCAGGTGCTTTACCGCCGTAGCGCCAGCGAACTGGTGGTAGGCGATTATGAGGTAGAGGAGGCGCAATACGAGGGA
Organism: Chloroflexia bacterium; assembly: GCA_036261665.1. Classification (GTDB taxonomy): domain Bacteria; phylum Chloroflexota; class Chloroflexia; order Chloroheliales; family Chloroheliaceae; genus 54-19. The sequence continues at coordinate 49,337 of DATAKM010000001.1, read as the reverse complement.
ACCTCTTTTAATTACCTGGTAGCACCCCTCGCGATACGCGGTTCAAAAGGCCAGGCCGAAGGGCTGGTGATGGTTAGAACTGAACTGGGCCAGCCTGACGCTTCTGGCCGGCGTTCACCTTACCCGGTTCCCGGCAGCGAATTTGAGCTGGCGGTGGATACCGTTATTACGGCTACCGGACAGCAAGCCGCCCCTGAGTGGCTGGGATTACCCCCAACTAAGCCCCTCGCCAACCCGGCTAACTTCGCTACGGAGTGGCCGGGCGTATTTGCGGCTGGGGATTTTCTGATGGGAGCCCGCAATGTTATATCTGCGGTGGCCGATGGGCGTAAGGCTGCTTACACTATCGCCTACTGGCTGCAAACCCAGGCCGGGCAGTGGCCCCCGGCGACCCGGCAAGAGCATGGACCTAAACTGCGAGCTGAGTTCAAGCCGGTGCTGATGAGTAAAAAGAGCCGCTTCTACCACTATCGCCAGTCCATTCCTCCTCAGGCGGCTCTCCAAACCGCTCTCACGCGCAGTCCACACCCGGTCGGGGAGTTGCCTTTACGTCTGCCGGTAGGGCCACCCGCTAACTGGACCGGCCAGACGCTCGAACGCAGGCTGGAACAAAAGGACCACTACCAGGAGGTCAAACGCTTTCCGATGCGGGTAATCCCGTTAATCGAGCGTAAAAGCCTGAGCGCCGAGGTTGAACGCGGCTTCAGCCAGGCGGAAGTGCGCGAAGAAGCCCGCCGCTGCTTGCAGTGCCAGCTTAACATCTTTATTGATGCGCCTGTCTGTATTCTCTGCAATACCTGCGTGGATGTCTGCCCCACAGGCGTAATCAAAATGGCCGATCTCTCCCAGGTAGCCTCTATTGACGGGGAGAGCGCGCCGCCTTACCTGCAAGAGGCTCGTGGCTGGGAACACGGTGCCGCCATGCTGATTGATGAAGATACCTGTATTCGTTGCGGAGAATGTGTCAAATGGTGTCCCACCGGCTGCCTTTCAATGCAACATTTTGAACCGGTCGCGGCGGACGACCGGTTAACTTTGCCGGTTGTGGCGACTGGACACTCTATAAACCTGCTGGAACTGGCCGGTAGTCGCTCGCGTTAGAACCAGTCAACAGTCGAAGGGAGATGGAACTTTGCCAAGTGCTCAACAAATCGAAGAGATCAAAAAGGAAGGCGTAGCAGTGGACTTGCCGCAACTGGCCTGGCAGGGCTACCGGGCACTTAACTCGGATGATCTTTACCGCTTGAAGTTCCAGGGCGTCTGTTCTCAACGCGCTGGCCAGTCAGGGGCGGAAGGCGTTTTTTTCCTGCGTATAAAAATTCCCTACGGCCAGGTACGCCCGACTCAGTTAAAGATGCTGGCCCATCTGGCTGCCGAATATGGCCGGGGTTGGGGTCACCTGACCACCCGGCATGGCCTCGAATTGCACTCGGTTAAACTTGAGGACGTACCGGCGATTTTCGATAAACTGGCCGAGGTCGGCCTTACCACCAAAGCTTCCTGCGGGGATACTATTCGCAATGTCGTGACCTGCGCTCACGTGGGCGATAGCCCGGTCGCCTCTACCCGGCGCGGCCGCAAAGTGCAAAACCCGGAAGGGCCGCTCTTTGATATAAGACCCTGGGCTTTACTGGTACAGAATTATTTCCTAGAACTGGGTCCAGAAAAGCTCAATTTGCCGCGTAAGATGAATGTTTATATAAGCGGCTGTCAGAATTGTATCGGCCACGCCAGGATAAATGACCTGGGCCTGGTGGCCACTTTCCGGCAGGGCCCTGACGGTAGCCTGGAACCCGGTTTTAGCCTGTGGGTAGGCGGAGGGTTGGGCGCTAACCCGGTCATGGCCCAGCAACTGGTGAGCTTCCTGAGTTTTGAGCAGACTCTTCCCGCGCTTGAGGCGGTTGTAAGACTTTACATGGACCATGGCAATCGCAAAAGCCGGGCAACTTCCAAGTTGAAATTTTTAGTCCAGGAATGGGGTATGGGTCGCTTCAGCCAGGAGTTTGAGCGTTATTACGCCCGGCATGAGCACCGCTTTAATTCGCGCCCTTTGCCAAAAATACCTCGCCTGAAAGTGGTTTCTTCCACCACTTCGTCTCGCCCGGCCAATCTTAACTTTAAGCTCGGCCAAAAAAACGAGGTCAACGTACTGGTGCCGGGAGGGGAAATCCGGGCAGAGGCTCTGGAAGTACTGGCTGATTTGAGCGCCTATTTTGGAGATGGTTACCTCTATCTCACTAAAGAACAAAATGTGCGCTTTAAAAATCTTGAAGCGCGGGAAGCCGCCGAACTGACCTCCGCGCTGGTAGAAGCCGGTTTTCAAACCGAGGGCGCCGGTTCGCTTGAAGATGTGCTGGCCTGCCCCGGTACCACCTTTTGCCCGGTGGCAGCCACGCCCTCCCTGGCTACCGCCGAGCGTTTGCGCTGGCGCCTGCACGAAATAATCCGCTCCGGAAAGTTCGAGCCGGAAGTCGAAAAACTAAGGATTCACATCTCAGGCTGCCCCAACAGTTGCGCTCAGCACCAGGTAGCCGATGTTGGCCTGGCAGGTACGCGCGTACATATCCGGCAGCCTGGCCAGAGCGGCCTGGGTTACCAGTTATTCCTGGGTGGCAACATGGAAGGTACCGGGAAACTGGCTATGCTGGTTCATCACGGTATCCCGGACGAGTTAATCGAACAGGCTATCCTGGCCGTGCTGGAATATTACAGCTCCGAAAAGAAGCCGCAGGAGGAGTTTAGCAGCTACATAACACGGGTCGGACAACCTGAGTGGGAAGCACGCCTGGAAAAAATTGCTGGCGTGGCAGGCATTTACTAAAGCCAGGGCATTCTGCTTTCAGGAGACTATGTGATTACTCGACTGCGGCCAAAGCCTGGTTGCTTCTATGATTCATTGACCAAGAACGTGTAATCTCGGGCTAAATTTTTTATCGAAGGTCGCGTATATCCCAGGCGCTTTACGCCTGGGATAGGCTAAAGACCACCCGCAAGGGGTGTAAGCGACAGCTTGCTAGTCCTGTTTACCACCTTCGACACCTACTACAGTTCGTTTCTGCTTGTGACCACTCTATATTAAAAGTTATTACAAAAAGCAAGTTAAAAATGTGATCATAGGGTAAATCGATCAGGCCAGGCCACGAGGTAGTTAAACAGGACGCCCTTTTTTGCTAGCTGATGAGAGCTCCCTTTCATAAAAATACAGTCGCTTTCTTACCTATTTTACGCTGGTCAGGCGGAATAGTCTTTTCATTTGGCGATAGAAATGGTTTCATTTTATGCTGCTGTAAAGGAGAAGCAAGTGAGTCCTAGACTTGACTGGGCGACTGCTCGCTTTCGAGGTGGACACACTGAAATCGAGGTTATCAGTCTGGGAGTGATTGGTAACCTCGGCTATACGATCTGGATAGAGAAAGGAGATGCCCTTTTGGAAGGGTTTGACGATCTCAAGCTCACCTATCTGAGAGATACTCACTTATATAGACAGGAAGATGGGAGTGGAAAATCATTCACCGGCACGCTGACCCAATCAAGTTTTGTTTTTGTTTCCTCCGGGCAATAAATAATCTTTACAGGCCAAAAACCTACTTTACATTCCTGCCAGTTTATCCGGGTTCCCAATAGCTCTTATGGTCTTGATCAAGCCTCCTTCCTCCTCAAGCAGCAAAACCGCAATTACTCGCTGCTCCGTCCGTAAGATAACACCCTGCTCGCCGTTCACCTCCTTGATCTCGACAAAATAGTTTTCTACCGGCAGTCGGGTGGAAGCAATTACAAAACGAGCCACCGCTTCCCGTCCGTGCAGGGGACGAGTAGCCGCTCCCCGGGCTTTCCCTCCCCCGTCAGCCCAAAATGTAACTTCGTCTTCCAGCAGCCGGAGTAACCCATCCATATCTCCCAATCTCACTGCTCGCAGGAATTGTTCTAGCAACCGGTGGTGTGCCTCCTGGTCTGGCTTGAAACGCGGCCGGTTTTCCCCGATATGCTTCTTTGCCCGGCTGAATAACTGGCGGCAGGCCGATTCTTGCTTGTCAATTATTTCAGCTATCTCCCGGTATTCGTACTCGAAAACCTCCCGCAGCAAAAAGACAGCTCGCTCAAGGGGAGTCAACTGCTCAAGCAATACCAGGAAAGCCATCGAAATTGATTCATGTTGCAAGCTGCTTTTTCCATCGCCAGTAAGCACCAGGTAAGGATCACTTTCGGTTTCGGTAAGGATTGGCTCCGGCAACCATGGCCCAATGTAAGTCTCTCGTTTTACCCGGGCACTTTGCAGTTGGTTCAGGCACAAGCGAGTAGCTATCGTGGTCAGAAAGGCTCTGGGTGAGGCAATCGTTGTAGGGGGTACGGAGTGATAGCGCAGATAAGTTTCCTGCACGACATCCTCCGCTTCCATTGCGCTCCCCAGCAAGCGATAAGCTAAGCCGAAAATCAATCCCCGGTAGGTCTCAAACTCCTTTGCAGAGTTTGAATTATTTACAGAAACAGAATTGGACCTGATCTCCAAAGCCGCCCTCCTGCCACTTTAACTACTTACTTTACTAGCAACATCACGAAGCATTACCTCTTGAAGGCAAGGGTTTCTCAGTGCGCCTCTTTGCCGCATACCGGTCTTTGCCTGTCCAGAAGAAGAAGCCTGGCCACCGCCGCTCGATAGCCGGTAGTGCGGTGAAAGCCGGCAAAAATAAACTGCGGATTCCGTAACCCACTCGTCCGGTGAAATAAGGCGGGTGAGGGTGGTCGTCCGGGCTTTTACCGAACCCAATAGCGGTGTGCCTGCCCAGAGCAATACCCTGGCCCAGATAGGCGAAGCTGAAAGGTCTGGGGGTCTGACCTAACAGTGTCGCGCTCAGGCAGTCAGCTCCGTGCCCTCCCATGATGAGGGCCGTGTAGGCGCTCATCCGTACTTTCGCCCCTGGCTCCTCTACCGGGTAGGCCGCGTCGCCCACCGCGAAAATGTCAGGGTGGGAAACCGACCGCATAAAGGGATCAATTAAAACCTGTCCTCGCTCGTTCACTGCCAGACCGGCTTCTCTGGCTAAAGGTGGTGCGATAAACCCACCCGTCCACAAACAGAGGTCGTAACCTAAGGTCCCTGTACTGCAAACGACTTCGTTTGGCTTAACCTGGCTCACCACCGTATTATCAAGAATGGTCACTCCCCAATCTTCTAGCGCTTTGCGCATATAAACAGCTACGGCTTTTCCCAGGAACTCCCCGAACACTCCCTGGGTAAGCAGGCTCACTTTTAAGTTTGGATAATTAGAGGCGAACTCGGCGGCCGCTTCAATCCCGGTGGCGCCCCCACCGCACACAACTAACCGGCCGCCTTTTGCATTGAAAATAGGGAGCTGCTCTCGTAACTCCACGGCAGAAAGCGGTCCAACAGGGGTGAGAGTATAGGCATATTGGTCAACACCACTCACACTGTTACGGTCGGTCAGACTGCCGAGGGCAAACAGCAACTTATCGTAGGAGATGTGGTGGTTGCCAGCTTTGGTCTCTACTTTCAAGATATGCCGGTCGGCGTCAAGGTGGCTAACATACCCTTGTACGAACTGCACCCCTGTGCCTTTTAAGTACGACTCTAGTGGGCGGGGTTTGACCACCCGGTTAGCAGCGAACTCGTGCAGGCGCAGCCGTTCCACGAACAGGTCAGAGGCGTTCACAAGGGTTATTTTAACCGGCCTAGCTCTTAAGGCTCTACTCCGCTGTAACTTTCCTGCCAGCCGTACGGTTGCGAGAAGTCCGGCATAACCTGCCCCGATAACCACTACCTGTGATGCCGTTTTCACTTCATTCATCTTATCACCTCGTTTTACTAAAGGAAATGTTCATTCGTAAATAAAGACAAACAAGGTAATAACTTTGTGACATAAAAATACGGATAGCCAGGGAAACCAGTCGAAAGAGGCCAGTGAGGGTTTGGAGAATGGCTTTTGGAGCTATGATTGAAGGAAAAAACGGAAAGAGGCTGTGTTCTATTGTGAGTTGCAAAATAACTGAACCAATGAGATACAGAGAGGATGAAAGCATACTGACAAGATCTCAGAAAACGAATAGTCAAAGCCGTTGAAATCACTGGCAACCAAACCCAGGTGGCGGTCACTTTTCAAGTTAGCCGCTCAACCGTCCGGCGCTTGCTGAAATTTGCCTTTTCTAAGCTCAAGCAGTATTTATGGCGGGTAGGCGCCTGCAACCGAGAGGCTTTAGAAACGGCAATTGGGCAAGGGCTGGCATTAAGGATGACTCCGGCTATTTCAAGTACTGTGGTTATGCTTAATTGGTTCATTTGTTTTCTAATCTGCTGTAAATATCTCGATCTGAGCTTACTAATTTTCCTCTTTTAACCATCCGGTTACGCTCTCAAGAGGTTTTATCAGAATAGGAGGCAGGTGTAGCTGGCACATAAACCTCAAAATAATATGTAAATCTCTCCGGTAGATTGCTCGAACAAATACTACTCCTGGCAGGTAAAGCCCTGCGAAAATCAGTACAGCCCCCGCTGTGCCTAACCAACCTTCTATTAGATAATGCCCTAACATAGCTATCAACAGACTCACTAATCCGACACTGATTATCAGGCCAACATTGTAAGCCGGATAACCAAAGCCATGCAGATGGCGTAATAGCCGGTCAAAGCAGAAAGGGGTAAGAAACTGTGTAGTAGCATGGCAAAGTGCAGCGCCAACCACTCCAAAAACAGGCACAAGTAGAAAATTGAGGCTGAGATTAATCAGGCTTAGTCCAATCATAACAACTAGATAAAGCCGGTTATTTGGCGCAGTAGATGTAATTGTAAAATTACACCCGGTAGAAATAATACTGGCAAGTGTAGCGATCATTAAAATCTGTAAAATCGGAGTAGCATCAAGATACTGTGTACCGTAAAGCAGCCAGATAAGTTCTTTTGCGATTAGCATTCCTCCAAAAGCTATCGGTACCGCCAATAAAGCTGTTATCCGGGCTGAAGTGCGAAAGAGCGAGGCTATCGCGGTCACATCGCCTTTACCTATCAACTCGGCAAAAGCCGGTATCATAACATGCAGAATATTGGTTATAACTGTAGTAAAAACACTGGATAGGACGAAAGCTGTAACATACAGTCCTACTTCCCGGCTATTGCGGTAAATACTGAGAAAAAAAACACCAGAACGCTGCCAGACTATGATAGTTATCAGTGCTATGACCAGCATACTAAAACTATAAGCCACTACACGCCAGACATCCCGCCAGCTAAAGCTGTAATCTTCTTTAAAGAGAGGTATCAGCCTAAGCACTAATATCAACCACAGCAGGAAAGCTACACTATTGGCAGTAATGTTCACTAACAGCAGCCCGGTAATCCCAAATTTAAGCTGGAGTACCAGGAGACTCATAGCTATCAGGGGCAGATTGGTGCAAACTTTGACTATAGCAATTAAATCGTAACGCTGTAAACCGGCCAGAATCGAAGTCAACATGTTGCCTAGCATGGCTGGAGCTACCACCAGTCCTGTCAAAACCAGGTAGCGGGCTGCTCCATCCAGACCCAGGAGAGTGGAAAGCGGTTCAGCAAAATAATAAAGCCCAAACGTAGTCACCAGAGCAATTAACAGCACCCCTAGCAGCCCAAACCGGATAAATCCAAGCATTTTTCGACGTTCTCCACGCGAAGCATACTCGGCTACAAAGCGTGAAGCCGCATCTGTCAGCCCCAATGCCCCCGTATTAATCAAGGCTGAAGAAAGGGTGGTAAGGATGCCATACTCCCCCATTTGTGACAGACCTAAATAGCGGGCATTGACCATCGAGCCAATTGATAACAGGAGGAAAGTACTGATAACATTTAAGGCCTGGAAAGCCAAATTATTCGACATTCCCGGCTTAGATTTAGTTTTTTGCGGCGCTGACTCCGTGAGTGATGGCAGCTCTAAAACTTTGCTCGATGCCGGCAAGTAGTCAGCTCTAGACTGCGCCATAGATTCATCCAATCTGATTACTCCTGACTCTTACTACAGCCAGCCACAATCAACCTGGCCATCACATGATGAAGGTTGCTGATTTCCAGATATTCTTACACGCTCTGTTTAGCGAGCACCTGACTGAAAAATCACTGCTGGAATTGTCATGAAAAGTATTTTCATATCGGACCAGAATGTCCGAGAAACGGCATAATAGTTATCCAGGATGATGCGCTCTTCCATCGATAAATCGCTGCGACCGCTGATTTGCCATAGCCCGGTCATGCCCGCCGGAGCAGTAAACCGTAACTGCTGCCAGCTCTCTTTCAAATTATAGGCCTCGTAAAGTGGCAGTGGCCGGTTTCCAACCAGCCGCATATTTCCCACAATCACGTTAATTAATTGAGGTAACTCATCCAGGCTGGTTTTGCGAATAAAGCGACCCACGCGAGTAACACGCGGGTCATTTTTTAGCTTTACAAAAGTAGGCGAATGGTACTCATTCTGTTCCAGCAGTTGCTTGAGCCGGCTATCCGCATCTGTGTACATAGTACGAAATTTGATAAAAACAAAGACTTCACCCGGGTAGAAGAATGGGTCACCCCGGTTCTTCCTCTGGCCAACCCGCAATTGAGTATAAAAAACGGGCCCTGCTGATTCTAGTTTAATCGCTAGTATTAAAAGTAAAAACAGGGGAGAAACCGCAATCAAAATAAGTAGCGCCAGGCAGGAGTGAATTAGCTGCTCGATTTTATCGAAAAAAGGTAAAGTACGGTTGGAGCACAAGATTACCGGGTTGGAAATGGTTACTATTTCTTCTCGCTGGATGCTTGCTACGCGTTCGCCGGAAATTACGCAATCCTCGAACTCGGTAGCCATACCGAGGGTTGTATGGTCTAAAATAACGGTATTTTTCAACCGGCTTCCCCGCTTGATATGCACATAGTTACCTATTATTGCCGGACCCTGAATGGTTACATCACGCTCAATTTTGCAGCCTACTCCCATCGTGACTGGCCCTTCCAGCCTGATAGAAGTCCCCATCAGGTTTTTGGTAGTTTCTTCTCCACCGGGTAATGACTCGTAGGCGGGTCTAACTTTAGACGAAGCCAGATCTATATTTAATTGCCAGTACTGGCGGTAATCCTGGATACGACAAAAATAACTTTCTATATCAACGACCTGCACCTTATGACCGTGCGCAATAAGGTCAGGCAACAAATCCCGTCCGATCTGACAGGGTTTGTCCGCCGGTACCAGATCAATTACCTCCGGGTTAAACAGGTAGAAGCCCGTATTAACCAGAAAATTTGACTCAACCTCTGTTTCTTTTGCGATCGACTCTAATTCGTATCGCTCGTTTACGCTTAGCACTCCATAAGAATGGTATCCAGGGTTATACTGCCGGCAGGCAAGCAGAGTGACTACCGCTCCACTTTTGTGGTGTGTTTCCAAAAGCCCGGCCATATCTACCCGGTCCAGAAAAATGTCGCCCATCATTACCAGGAATGGTTCGACCGGGCGGGGAGTAAGACGTCTTAAAATGTTAGCACTCCCAAGCAGGTGATGTTCCAGTGAAGGACGAATGCGGATGTCTTGTTGAGGCACACTTTGCAGCAGGCGAATAACATTGTTCGCACCATGATTGATATTGACTGTCAGATCGGTAACACCCAGGCTGCGCAACAGATTAATCGAATGGAGAATTAAAGGTGTATTGGCTAGCGGCAGGGTTGGAACATGGTGAAGTTGTTCAGCCCAACCCAGTCTGTCGCTTAAAGCACCCGCCATTAATGCTGCTTGCATGATCGTTGCCTTTACATCATGTTATGAGGTGAGTATATCGCTCAAAGAACCGGTATGACCTGAAATACTATTCAAAAGTGGCAATATAGTGTAACTGGGCCTTAATAGCTTTTTGATATAAAGCTAAAGGTACTCCGCTTAGAATAGTGTGATAACCTTTATGTTCCAGTTCACTGCATACAGCCGCTAACGATGCTAGAGTGACAATATTCTGATTCTTTATTTCCGCTACGTTCAGCCTGGTACAGAGCATTCCTTTGGCTTGACTCTCCAACAAAGATTGCAAGCTGAAAATTTGTTTCCGCGTAAGCCTTCCCTTCAGGCTTACGTTTAGTGTGCCGGTAGGGCGATCAGTATAGAGAACAAACCATTCGGAGCGCTCCGGTTCCACTTTTTTTGATTTAACACTGCTAAACCAACCAGTACCATGACTGGCATTAGAATTAGAAGTTAAAGAACGGTCGAGGACAGGACTATCAAGAGTATGTTTATTAAATTGCGCGTCAGTCATCATTTTCGTCTCCAAAACCGATAATAGTGAGTCTGGATTTTATTTGAAAGTATTAGAAACAAGCCTGGAAGGAACTGAGGGTGAACTTCTCCTTTAGATTAAACATACCGGGAAACGCGAGGCCACCGATAAAATTCTGGCCGCAAGTGGTTTTGTAATACTTTGAGATACGAATGAAACCATTGACGAGCTACTTCATCTTTTTTTACAAGGGACCGGGTGCCCCAATAAACTGACCAAAAACCTAATCCTAACCAGGCCTTCAGAAGATATAATCCTAACGTCAGAGTCGAGTTGTGCTTACGAACCAAGAGGTAGCGGCTTCGATACTCCTGGATCATCATCTTCAAGGAGGCCTGTTTGGAGGATTGTCCGCCAAAATGCACGATATTGACATGAGGTAAGATTATAATTTTCCAACCCGCTTCGCGTATGCGTCGTTGCAGGTCTACTTCTTCGCCGTACATAAAAAAACTCTCGTCCAGCAGTCCGACCTCACTTAGCGCAGCCCGGCGCAACATCACACATGCGCCAATAATCCAGTCTACTTCGAGCGCTTCTGCTTCAGACCTGGTTACCGTACCGGGACTCAAACGGAAAAGTTTTTTTACCAGTAAATTGCGCCAGAAAGAAGCTACAAAGCTGTAGTAATGATCGTAGGAAGCCTGCAAAGTCCCATCCGGGTTTAATAGTTGCACTCCCGCTGCTCCAATCTCGGGATGTAGCTCCAAATAGGCGACCAGCTTGTCGATACTTTTTGCAGGTACCTCGGTATCCGGGTTCAATAGCAAGACATATTCAGTGGGATTGGCTGCGCGGATGCCCTGGTTATTGGCGGCAGCAAAGCCAGAATTATGTGAATTGACCAGCAGATTAATCTCGGGGAATTCGGCTCGCACCATATCAGGACTGCCATCAGTCGAAGCATTATCCACTACCCAGATTTGCTGCGGAACGCAGGTGCCGTTGATCAAACTGTTAAGGCAGTTTCGTAGTAGTTCACGCGTATTCCAGTTAACAATTACCGTGGTAAGTAAGGGACTACAACTGTTCATGATTAACCAACTCCATTGCTAAAAAGTTGAGTTTTTGAACGGTAAGTAAACTTAGTAAAAGCTGAACTTACTAAACCCGAGGAAATTTCAGAGCACTTTTTCAGCTTCTCGTATGAGATTGGTTAGTTTTATAATATGCGCCAAGGGAAGAAAATTTAATTAATTTAATTTAACACACTTTTTTCTTTTATGCAATATGGGAATTTAAGATTTTTATACTTTTATCATCAAGAATTATAAACTTCTTTTTTCTTACTTTTGCGCTTTTGATAATTGCCTGTAGATACTTCTCATGGCTGGCTGTAGAGCCGAATCTCACCCAGGCTGGCATCTACCTCACCTGTTCGAGGCACAAACTGCAAGTAACGGGCTTCAATATTGTTAAGCGGAACACCTACCCATTCACCGTAGTCGTCAGATGTATTCCTGATGGTTGTTAACTTTTGCCACTTACCGTAAGCACCGGTCTGAGCATAGTAAACATCGTAGCTGCCTTCGCCACCGGCATTAAACCATTCCAGGCGCTTAAGATGGAAACTTTGTAACAAATCAAACCCAAAACTCTGCTCGGTACTATAAGGAGACCAGCTATCAGCAGGCTTTTTTCCGGGTGCCAGTTGCTGCTCATCTATTAATGCTTTAAGGAAAGGTTCAACCTCGGGATCAAGTGCGACCGGTCCGGTTTGAAACACGTTGATACCAGAAAGATTCAGGCGACCGTCCGGCCCAACCGTAGGTACCGAGTAGGAAGTTGTAGCTTTTTGGATTGGATCTACCCGGTCACAAACAATAAATGTCATCGTTTCGGTTACAGTCAGGTTAACAAATCCTTTTCCGTCCGTTTTTAAGGGTGTACGTTTAGGCTCTAAACTGGTGGCACTGGGTACTACAGCCGTACAACTCTGGCTACCTGCTACCGGCAACTGAAGACTGAAATTATCCACTTTGCTGTTATTGCCACTGGTTTTCCAGATAGTAGTGACTCCCTTCGATTGGTCTGGGCTACGGAAGAGGTATGCGCGTACATCGTCCCGGCCAGTTGTCACAGGTGCAGCTAAATACATATCGCCGATTAAGTCCTGCATAGTAGCAAGGTAATAGTAGGCGGGTTTTTTATGGTTATTGAAAGTTACCAATCCTGAACTGTCATAACTTTCGGTGCTCTGTTCGGTTTCATCACTGTAAGTAAAGACAAAAGCTTTATCTATTCCGGCAGCACGGTACAATACTAACCCTCGTAAAATCCAGTTAGCCTGGTTCTGCTCCCCTGAATAGTATTTAGAATGAGTAGTGCCGCTGGCATAAGTGTCCCAACCGAACTCAGTTTGCCAGACCTCTGCCTGCGGGGCGTGCGCATCTCGCCACTGCACTACTCTCCGAGCAGTTTCTTCTAGTTGCCCCTGCTCAGGAGGAAGACCAGTTTTGCCGTCAGTGGAGTACTGGTGATAGTTGAGAACATCAGCCGGAAACTTGGCGCCATTCTGGTTGGCATAGGCCAGGACCCCATATAAATAACCAAGATCAGTGGTAGCCAATCCGCCCATCACCAGCTTAAGGTTAGGGTCCGCCTGTTTCACTCCGGCCCTGGCTATGCGCCCGTTATCCCCGTTGTAGTCGGCAACCAGTTTATTGTAAAGCTGTTCTTTGGTGAACAAGCCCTGTTCCTTCCACCACCCATCCGGCTCGTTCCAGTTTTCAATGGCCTGCACCAGATTCTGGCCTGTCTTTTGGTCAGGCCTTACCAGGTTAGCAAGCGGCACATTTTTATTTGAACCGTAGAGAGCGGCTATCTGATAAAGAAATTCGGCATGTTTGGCAAAATCAACCGGTTTCTGACCCGATCCCTCTTTTGTTACCGGCACGAAATCGCCCTGAGTTTTAGTAAAATTAGCAAAAGCCGGAGAATAAAGGCTTGTATGCAAAACCTTAACTCCTGCCGCTTGCAAGTTACTGTAGAAAGCGTTGTAATTAAAGTAATTGGGCGCAGTGCCACAACCACTTTTGCCGTCCAGCCCTCCGTAGTTTTTTTCTTCCGGTTCGAGACAAAACCAGTTGGCGTAATCGCGTAGCCACCTGGAAATACGGGCGAACTCTTTTTCAGTACTATCCTCGTAGAGTTTATAGTCCCCGTTGATTCCTATGAAGTCTTTCATTAAGATCGGGACCGGATTTTGAGATTTTACAGTCTCCACAGGCTCCGGCGTTACTGCTGCAACTGAAGCAGGACTGGCAGCAGCCGTAAGCTGTGGAGCAGGAGCATAGACCTGAAGGTCGGGAGTAATAGTTGCTTGTCCAATTGGGTTTTTAGCTGGTTCCAGTGGCCTGGTTGGAGAGGCGAATTTTTGTGGGGCAGTCTCATCCCCACAGGCGATTAATATCAGGGACAGGCAAATTAACATGACTCCCAGAAGTGATAATCTACAACTGTAGCGAAAGCTAGAGCTTTTTACTGACTTCATTGTGGTATGTTCCGCTAAAAAGTAGTTACTTATCCATTGTATTAACTACCAGACCCTCAAGACAAACGCTTCCAGCTAACAGGTGGTGTATGCGCTCCTGGTCAAGCTCTACCTGTGGTTTGCGCCCGTTCACCAGAAAAAGGACGTTGTGAAAGTACTGAGCAAGTACTAAGGCATCAGATGCTACTTCAAGGGCAGGCGTATCGCAAAGAATAACCTGGTAAGCTTGAGGTAGTTCGTTCAGAATGGTTGTCAGATCAGACAGACGTACCAGACCACTCGACTGAGCCGGTAAAGAAGAATAGGCAAGGATATCCAGGCGCGGCCTCTCTGTATGATAAACCTGCCCTTCAGTGGCCGTATCTTCAAGGTTAAAAGCGGTCAGGAGTCCAGGGTTCTTACGGTTACAATCTACTAAAAGAGTCTGGCAACCAGCTTCGGCCAGTGCTATACCCAGATTCTTGACCATTGTAGTGGACCCATTACGGGTTAAGCCGGTGGTGACGAGGACGCGCACCCCGGGCTGTACGGGACTGATGCTCGATTCGACCTTGACCAGAGAAACACTATTCGGTGAAATCAGAGCTTCCGCAGACTCCTCATCCGATTCCACTGAGGCGGGTTCGGGCATTTCTGATTCAGTGGGAGCACTTAACAACTCTTCCCGGTGGTTTGCAATCAAGTTATAGGCTATCCTGCGGTAATTTTCCATGGACGGCTCATCAAGCGTTACAAGCGAATTGGCGGGTAAAGCTTTTGACCGTTTTTGGGTTTTTAGCACCGGCACACCGCCTATGACGCGCCAGGGATAGAACTTGCGGGCTACTTCGAGATTGTAGACCCGCCGGTCGATGCGATTAAGCAGCAGGAGCAAAAGAACGCCCAGCACCAGTGCCGCTCCCACCGGCAGACCGATGAAAAAAACAACCTGGCGGCTCTGCGGTTCGGCTATCCTGGCCGTTTCAGAAACAGTCACGGAACCAATGTGTAAATCAGGCAAATTCAACAGCAGACCGTTGTTGTCTTTAGCTGTTTGCAATTCATCCAGATGAGCTTTGCTGGTCTGTAAGTTGTTCTGAGCCTGATCTAAGCCTACCTGTTGATTGAATTCGCTATTAAGCTGGGCCTGCCGGTTCTGATCAATGGGAGTAACAACCGCCAGTTGCGCCGCTTCCAGTTCGCGCTGCGCACGATCAAGGGCATTCCTGGTCAACTCAATCGAGACAGTATCCGCAGGATTTGCGAGCGCAGTGGCGTAATCCGCCTGAGCTTTCTTGTACGCATCGCTGGCAAGCTGGAGTTGCTGGTTAACCTCGTTTTGCCGGTCGCTCTCAGCCTTATCTTGCAGGTCTTTGTATTTTTTGAGAACCGCGTCGTATTCCTTTTTGGCCTGGTCGTAGTTCGCCTGCGCCAGCTTCAACTGGCCCTCAGTAAACTCATTATTCTGTTGAAGTTGCGAAGCCCAGCGCTGGTTTGAAAAATTGCGAATGTAGTCCGCCAGTTGATTAGCAGTATCAATGCTTTGTTTCTCGGTTTTGCCGTCAACTGTAATCTTAATAAACTCCGATTTATTGACCTGTAAAACTTTAACAGCCTGCCTCATCGATTTCAAATCACTGGTATCCCAATGATTTTTTTCGCCGATAGAGCGTAGAGCTACATCAGTAGTAGAAGCTTCAAGTATAGTGCTAAAAATGGTATCTCGCGTTTCATAGTCCGGGACACCTTCGACCGGATTATTTGTGGTGAAAGAGACCTGTACCATAGCCGAAGCCTCATAGGTTATAGACCTGTTTACTACCAGTAGAGTGCTAACGGCTCCGGCTATCAGCGGTAACAGGGCAAAAAGTAGCCAGTTACGCTTGAGTGTATGCAGTGACTTTGCCAGTTCCAAATCTTTTCTCCAGAGATTATTTGAACCATTTCAGTGGTTGACCACGTGTCACAGCAGGGAGCAAACCGATATTAAGATTAAACAAGTTTGAGGTGAAGTATGGGAAAAATGCGTAGAAAATAAAAATATTAATTTATTTTTACTTTTCAGGCTAGTATAGCAAAGTGTTTCTGGTTTGTCTAGACTTTAATTATTACTTTTTTCAAATATTTTGAGTTTTTCAGAGTGATCCTACCATTATTTTGAAAATGTTAAATTTATCTATGGATTTTTTATTAAAGATATTTTACAATACTGAAATGGAGATCCTGATTACCCTGAAAATGTTAAGACGCTACTGCCTGCTTATTGGATTTTTTGCCTTAGTAGGTATCAGTTTTGGCCTATACTTTTACCTGCATCAGGAAAAAGTATATGAGGCTCGTCTTGTGGTGCGGGTTAACTTTACCAGTATCAGTGATTCAGAACTTTTCCCTGATTTTGATAGCCGAAAAGCTTTCTTTAATTCAGTACTGAATATCGCTTCCTCCGATACCTCCTTGCAAACCCTGGCCCAGCAAAACAATATGGATAGTACCAACCTGCGCGTCTTGCGCCAGGCGATCAAGATAACGGCGGTTGGAGATAGCGAGTTTCTTCAGATAAGTGTAACTACTCCTGACAATACGCAGAGTATTAAGGTTGCGCAGAGTGGTGCCTATTTAATACGTGCTACCAGCGCAAAATTAAGGCTCGAAAAACTTAACGACTTGACTGGTTATTATCAGGGTCAAATCAAATTAGCGCAGGATGAATATAACCGTGCAACTGCTTCAACTGACCGGCTGGCTGCGCAGTATAGCGATGCTGTAGCTAAAAGAGAACAGAAGCTGACTAACCGTTATGACCAGCAGCTAGATGACGCTACGACCAGGTTTAATGAGGCGCGCAAGAATTTTGAGAAGGCTTTGACGGCAGTGCCGTCGAATTCAACAGCTCTCGAATTAGCGAAAACAGAATTGCTAAGTGCCCAGGACCACCTGGCTTCACTACAGACAGCAAACTCTTCTTATGAACAGCTACCTCCTGCCGATGAAGTATCCCTTGCTTCAACCCTCACGACTGCCCTGGAATTTCGTAGCTCAACCAGGATTAAAGTAACTTCTTTACAGGCCGAAATCGAGCGGTTGAAATCCTTCCAGCAACTACCCGGTTTGCAGCCTCCTCCGCAAAGTACAGTCGATGATGTTACCAGCGTGGAATCCGGGGGGAGTTTGCTCTGGGTGCTGCTAGGGTTGTCCCTGGGCATGGGTGCAGGTACTGGGCTGGCACTACTTTTAAATTACTTCGCCCGGGATATAGATTTCTTTAAACAGCTAACCGGCGAGTCTCACCAGCCACAGATCAGTTATATCTCGGTCCAATTAAACCGGAAGCAGCGCAACCGGCATGGCCTGGCGGATAGCGAAGGATATTCTAAAGAAGCAATCCGTGCCCTGGCAAGCAGGCTTATAGTCGAGTACCACCGTCAGGCCAACGAATATACCAGTGCAGTGAGCTTGAGTTCTGTAAACTCAGAAACTACAAATTCTCTAGCCGTGGGGGCTGTGGCGCTTCAATCCAAACCGGCTAAACCTCTTTATTCTTTAAGGTTTATGTTAACTACCCTTCAGGATGCTGAAGCTAAAAGCGCCTTTGCCGGTGAATTAGCCTTAGTGCTGGCCGAAGCCGGCTACCAGACCTTACTGGTGGATTGCACTGGCTCCCAACCTGAAGCCCGTTACAAATTTCCCTATAAACCGGATGAAAATGCTGCATCAGGCAAGATTTATCACACTGATTTGCCTGAACTGGACGTTTTGTATTTCAATCCGCTGGCTGCCCGGCTATCCGGCGCTGACCTTCCGGTTGATCAAATCGAAGAATTAGACAGGTTGGCTGGTGAATACCAGTTTGTACTGGGTGACGCACCTGCCCTGGATAAAACCGGGCAGGCTGAAGTTAGTGCTATTTACTTCTCGCGGGTTATGTTCCTCACCGGTACACGCAAAGCAGAAATACGATCAGGCGCCCGCGCTTTGCCAGCTTTACTTGAAAAGCAAGCTACCCTGGACTGGGTGGTAGTGGACCGGCCTAAAGCTCAATCGGCAAAAACCAACGTACTGAAACGAGCGAGTAATCAGAACTGGTTATTGAATATTGGGCGGGTAGTGTTAGTAGTGCTGTTAGGTCTGGGGCTGGCGGTAGCGGTTAACCGTGCCGAAGATGTTAAAACGGCAATCCAGATAGTTGTGCTGATACTGGCCGTACCTCTAGGATTGTTACTGGTGTTCCGCCCGCGCCTGGCGCTGTGGACTTTAGTGATATATGCCAATTTCCTCTTTTTTCTCAATCGTTTTGTGCCACAAATTCCTATGGGTCTGGGCCTGGAAGCTTTAATTCTGGCGGCTGCTGGCGGAACTCTACTCAAAACCAGTCTTCGACGACGCTGGCCAAAAAGTAATCTGCCGCGCCTACTGGTGGTAGGATTGGTTATTTACAGCCTTTACTATGGCTTCCAGATATTTAACCCGAACTCACCTGGCATAATGAACGGTCTTTATGGTTTCCGCTGGTGGTTGTTACCGGTTTTGCTACCGTGGCTAACCTCGGTATGGTTGGGTAATGGACGAGACATACGACGCTTTTTCGTAACCTGGCTGGTGTTATCTACCATTGTCATGCTCTATGGTATATGGCAGCAAGGAGTTCCAGGTGGTACGTACCGTTTCACTACCGGAGAGTGGGACTGGTTAGAGGTCAATCCAACACATGTCCTGGGAGATACCATTCGCATTTTTAGCACGCTTGGCAGCGCTGACGCGATGGGCCTTTATATGGTCATAGTTGTGATCATTTCGCTTGGGTTACTACCCAGCAGGTTTATCCCCATGCCCTTAAAACCGGTTTTACTTGCGCTGATACCGCTGGCAATTATAGTGATGCTCTGGACTCTCACTCGCAGCGCTTATGCCGGGTTACCGGTAGGTTTAATGATCATCACAGTTTTGACACGAAACCGCTGGTTGGTAATTTTTAGCACTACCCTGCTGGCAGTTTATCTCTTCCTCTTTGTAACTGGTCTTGGACAGAATAATGTTTATATCGCGCGCTTTTTCACTCTTACCCAGATCCAGCAAGACGACTCTTACCAGGTGCGCCAGGAAATTCAAGATCGGGTAATAAACAAAGTATTTGAAAACCCGATTGGAAGCGGACCCAGTACTACCGGCGACCAGGGTGAAAAAACACTCGTTTCTGCCGGAGGAGACCTGGCTGATTCAGAACTGGCTGGAACAGCCACCGATAACTATTATCTACGAATAGGTCTGGAAAACGGTTGGCTGGGGGTGATTAGCTTCCTGGTCCTGGCAGCTTGCGCCCTGGTATCGGGGCTAAAATGCTTTTTCAAAGCTAAAAGTCCCACCGCTCGATTTATGCTTGCTGTTTTCCTGGCGATAACAGGAGCGATGCTACTGGCCAGTTGGGCCAACAACTACTTCCAATATCCCCCTTTGACCCAGCTTTTCTTTATGAGTCTGGGTCTATTAGGACCACTCGCCGCTGTAAAAGAAGAAGAATTGAACCGAGGCAATAAGTTGCCTGTGAAGGAACCCTGGGAAAAGTAGTATAAGCGTTGGAGTAGAGTTTATGCATTTTCTAAAAAAAACAGCTACTTATGGATTTTTGTTGGGCCTGGGAGTACTGATAAGCTGGCTACTGGTGATCAGCTTTAATGCAAGAGGATTTTATACTTTAGTTTATGTACCCGAGGCCGCGCTGCTGGTGCTTTTCGGCTATGTCTATCTCCCGGTGATAATTTCAATTCTGACTCGCCCTTATCTGAAACGGCTGGTTTGGCCCTCGAATCTCCCGGGAAAAACTATCCAGAACTATAACTACTTTGTAATTTTGATCCCGGCTCACAATGAAGTCCGCATGCTGCCGAAATTACTGCAAAGTATCAGGAATCAGCAGTACCCTTCGGGTCACTTTATGGCCTGTGTGGTAGCCGACAACTGTAGTGATGGCACGGTAGCGGTGGCCAGGCAATATGAGTCACTATGTCTGGAACGACATACCGATGCGCCTTCAAATAAAGGCCAGGCCCTGAGTTTTGGCTGGAAAGAACTGGAGGCGAACTCTGAAATCCCCCTGGACGCTATCATTCTGCTGGTTGACGCTGACTGCGAATTAGAGCCGGACTATCTCGCGGCAATGAACCGGGCGTTTTTAGAGCCGGACAGCGCCGAGGTACTTCAGTCCTTTCGCTACATCAGCAACTACCGGGCTTCCGGCGTTTCTACCCTGGATGCCGCAGCCGAAGCCTTGCGCCACTGGGTAGAACTGGGCAGCCGCAAAGCCTTGCGACTGGACGCACGGATTTTCGGAACAGGGGTATGCTTTCGCCGGTCTGTCCTGGCTTACGTACTGAAAGGTCAACAGCACAATCTGGTCGAAGATAAAGCCTGGCACGCCAGGTTATTTGAAGGCAATTACCGGGTAGACTGGTGTCCTGCCGCGCACCTGGCAACCTCGGCTACCGAAAACGAGGAGGATTTTAACAGGCAACGCAAACGCTGGGTAGGTGGCCAACTATCGCTTATTAGGCAGTTGGGAGGGCGAATGTTCTGGCAAGGGCTACGCCGCGCGAATCTATCTCAATTAGACTACACATTGTGCCTCATGCAGTTGCCACGTTCGTTTATGCTGGCGCTGGCCGGGCTTTTTGGAATGATAGCCTTTGTCTTTCCAGATGCTTCGTTTTTACCCTGGTGGGGATGGGGGCTGTTGGGAGCATTTTTTATTGTTTACGCCGCTTACGGGTTGTTTCTGATCAGGGCCGAACCACAGCTCTATTTGCGGTTACTATTCGCACCATTACTGGTGCTAAGGGTTTTCTTGATTACTTTTCAGTGGTTGTCAGGCCACGGGATTACTAATTGGGAGGCTATGCGAGATGGCGAGGTCCGCACTGCAACAGAACAGCTATCTGTTGCAGCCAATCCAGAAAAGCCCAGTTGAGCAATTAAGTCGAACGAGGAACGGAGCCCATGACCAAACAAGATATTGCAATCCTGATGTATCACGCTTTCCTGGAGCGGTTTCAACCTGGCGCTCATCCGGTGCATATCTTACAGGCCAATTTTATAGAGCAGATGAACTGGCTGGCTGCCCAAAATTATCGAACCCTGAGGTTAGATGAAGCTGTGACAGCTCTTGCAAAAGGTCAAGCCTTACCTGAGCGCAGCGTGGTACTGACTTTTGATGATGGTTACTACTCGCTGCACAGTTTTGTCAGGCCCCTGTTAGCTCGCCTGGGTTTTGTAGCAACCCTGTTCTTGACTACCGACCCGGTAGACCGGCCAGGCTACGGCGATGACTGGGGGATCAAGGCGAAAAACTGTCCGGAAAAAGAACGTCCCTTAAGCTGGGCAGAAGTGGGAGAGTTAAGTTCCAGTGGTTGGGATATAGAAGCGCACAGTTGCAGCCATCCTTACCTGTCGGGCCTTACCCCTGGCGCTTTACAGTATGAAGTGATCGAGTGTAAAGACCGAATTGAGGCTTACCTGAAAGTGCCTGTGCGCTATTACGCTTATCCTTTTGGCGATTACAACCGGACAGTATTGCAAGCAGTACGTAACGCCGGATATAAAGCAGCCTGCTCAGTCCATACCGGCAAAGCCAGCGGCGCTGACCTGCTTCGCCTGCCGCGCATTGAAATTAATAACAGGGATAACCTTGAGAGATTTCAGAGCAAGGTTGAGACAGGTTACGAGTCCGGCAAAGAGCGCTGGCGGGCGCGGGTGCGAAATATGGCTTATTTCTCACCAGCCGTGAAAGACCTGCTGCAATTTCCGAGCAGGCGAGGTTAATTCATCCTTAGAGCAATCAGGAAGCATGTGTTATGACTACAACGTTTAATTTTGAAACGATTAACGCTCTAATTCAGCCTCTTACTCTTCCGCCGCTGGAAGATCCGGCCCTGGTATCGGTACTGGTGTCTAATTTTAACAATGCTCCTTTTTTAGCCCAGGCTATCGAAAGTGTCCTGGCTCAAACTTACCCTCATTTTGAACTTATTATTTGCGATGATGATTCAACCGATAACTCGGTAGATTTGATTGAGAAGTACTGCCAGAAAGACCGGCGGATACACCTGTTGAAGCAAGAAAAGCAGGGGCAAGCGTCGGCAGTTGAGAAAGCCTTTACGGCTGCACAGGGGCAAATAATTAGCTTACTGGACTCTGATGACTATTGTGCGCCTGACCGGCTAGAGAAGATTATAGCCGCTTTCAAGCGAGACCCCATGGCCGGGTGTTGCTTACACCAGATGTTACCGGTTTCCGCTGATAACACGCCCGTTAGCAAGCCTATACCGGACGTAGATGAACTTGAGCAGGGCTGGGTAGCTCCCCGGTTACTGAAGCATGGTTTATTTGGCACAGCCCTATCTACCTCCGCCCTGAGTTTCAGAAAAGAAGTACTCGACCTGGTTTTTCCACTGCCTCCAAAATATATTCAAAAATATGCTAATAAAGCCTCTCCTGTCGATATGTATATGCTGGGAATTGCTCGTATTATTTCAAATGTCGCCAGTATTCCGGAAGTGCTGGTTAACTATCGCTTTCACGGGAGCAACGACGGGTTGGCAATCCGCCCGACGGTAAATTCAGTGGTCAAAATTCTAGATCATGTCCAGACCGTTTTTGGTTTTGTTCATAACTTTGTAGGCAACTACTACGGCCCGGAACTTGCGGCCCTGGCACGTCTCGAAGACTATGAGTGGTATATGGAACATCTGCTGGCATTATATATTTTGGAGCGAAAACCAAAGGCAGGAATTTATGGGTACAGCCCGGCCGAAATTCGGGCGCATCTGCCTGACACACGTCGTCGTAAGGTTTGGAAGGTAGTGCTGGCGCTACCCCCTTTCCTGTCTGAACAGGCTCTGGCAGCATGGTGGGGAATGGCGCCCTGGAAGAAATTTTTCAGACCCATCTGGCGTGTTCTGCGGACCTGATATTTGCCGAATTTAAGCTTTAAAGAGGGGGTTATAAGTTTTCCGGTTTACACAAAATGCGGGGATTAGCTCTAAGACTGCGCAAGGTAGTTTCCACCATACCATCTACTTTTACCAGGCGTACCATTGCCTGACCTATTATTTTACGCTTTTGTAAACCTCGCTCCTCAAACACTGGCTCCATAACATTAAAATCGCGGGGTGTGCCATACTGGTGAAGGAGAATATGCCGGTAGACTTCTTTGCCTTCCAGGAGCAAGGTAGCTCGCGCAAAGCCTCGCTGGACATGATAATCTACTCCGGCCACTTCCTCCACGTGATGAAACATGGTGCTGCGTTGATGATCCACGCCGATCAACAATATATAACTATCCGTCATCTGAGCCAGTTTGCCATAGGGGGAAAGCTCATCGCAGGGTGAGATGGAATAAAAGTGATCCCTGGTGAGTGAGCTTGCATCCTTTCCTATAGCGGCTACAGAATGGGTAGGGTGCAAACTACGTATCGCTTCCGGTCTGTGCCGGAAGGTTTCAGGAATTAGCCCGGTACGGCAAGAAGTTTTGTCAGGATCAAAAACCGGTGGGTTGGCCGGTGAGAGAGATGAGTTACCGGTAAGAGTAGGCACAAGAACTGTGCCTGTAGGTCCTACTGTTTCCAGCAGGCTATCAATTACTGTTTCTGCCCCTCGCTCAACCTGACCAAAGCTACTGAGAGAACTGTGAACCAATACTTTGTGACCCTGCTTTAATCCCAGGTCATCAAAGTTTGAAACAAGAATCTCTTTGGTAACAATTTCCATAGAAAAGTCAATCTAGCGCCGGATTGAGATATCTGACGAGCGCTCCTACTGTTAAACGATCTGGGAAAGTTCCTGCTCTGTGAGAGATTTTCCATTCACCACGTCATTATAGTAGGAAAGAGCCTGCTGGGCAAACATAGTGCACCATGCATTCCAGTGCTGTGGATGAGCAGGATCTATCGGATGAAAAGAGACTGCTCCCGAATCGCCCACAAAACGCATGGCCGCCAGGCAAAGCCGGTTTAGCTTATCAGACCATTCCGGTTCATGGAAATAACCGAAATTCAGCAGAATAGCCCCCATTCTTAATGCCTGGAATTGGACATCGGCGCGTAAAACAGATTGTGCTGAGACAGGATTATAAGGCAATGAACCATCCATCATCTGGTAACTCAGGATTTTAGTGAAAAGTTTGGCAATCTTGTCCAGCGAGTTGTACTCATAGTTGTTCAAAGCGAACTGCACCATACCTTCAAGGTAGTATAAGGTCGGGTGTAAATCTTCGGTTATTTCCACCTCGTCACAGTATTCACTCCAGGTGGAGTAAACATTATGAGCTAATTTCCTGAGATTGGCTGTAACAAGCTCCGGTGGAAGCGAGAAGACTGCTGACACCACTTTTAGATGGTAGGGTCCATGAGTGGTTGACCATTTAACCGGCAAGATATGATTCGGATCACTCAAAATAAGTGGTCTGAGCGAGTAGTCCTGCGTAATATAATCAGACAGGCGTGTAAGCAAATATTGCATTATTTTGTAGTGCTTTGGCCCCGACAGGTAAGGCCGGATATCGCAAAGGCCTCGCACCACCATTCCAATATCAAAAGCAAATAGTGCGGTGTTACGCCAGTCGCCGCCACCCGGTTCGGCGATATATTTGCGAGTCGGCGGTAACTCCTGTCTTGAAACATAGCTGTAGAGCCAATCGAGCGCTCGATTGGCCCGGTCAAGCGCTAAATCACGAGTAGTAGAGGATTCTGTTTTATCCGCTATAAAGGCCATAGACGAGAGGTAGTAACCGGTAATTTCCATGTAAACATATTCTGGGAGATCTTGTTCGGTCAGCCATCCGGCTATACCTCCAGCTTCCGGCCCGTGGCTAAGTTGAATTTCTGACTTCAGAAGCCACTCGTTCATCTGGCTAATCACTTGCGGTAAACTGATGCCTTCTAACAGACTTATACTCATTTCTACTCCTAATCTTCCCACAACCGGTTAACGTAGACTGCGTGGAAAACAGTATGTTAAAGAGACAACAAAATTTGGACAATTCGCTCAGCAGCGTTGCCATCCCCGTAGGGACTGACAGCGTTAGCCATTGCCGTGTAGGCCGATTGATCGTTAAGCAACTTCCTGGTCTCCTCAACGATCAGTTCACGATTAGGTCCGACCAGACGGGCAGTTCCGGCAGCAATCGCCTCGGGGCGCTCCGTCTCATTCCGCAAAACCAGCACTGGTTTGCCAAAGACCGGTGCTTCTTCCTGAACCCCACCGGAGTCAGTCAGCACTATGTCTATTGTCTGAAGTAAATGAACAAAGGTTTCGTAAGAAAGTGGTTCTATCAGATGAATTCGCTTGTGGTCGTTCAGAATACGATAGACCGGTTCCCGAACATTAGGGTTCATATGAACCGGGTAAATTAAACCAACCTCGGGATGGCTCTCTATGATGTCGCGTAAGGCAAGGCAAATCTTTTCAAAAGGTTCTCCAAAGTTCTCACGACGATGAGCTGTGACCAGAATCCAGCGTTCAGAAGTTTGGCTGGATCTCTGGTGGGTACCAAGTTGTTGTAACAAGTGAGCGGTTTCGGCGGTAGGTGGGCGAGATGAGGTCCAAAGTAAGGCGTCCACGACCGTATTACCTGTACGAAAAATAGTGTGAGCGGGCACTTTTTCAGCCAGCAAGGCATCTACCGCAGTCTGGGTCGGAGCGAAGTGATAGCTGGCAATCACCCCGGCCACCCGCCGGTTGATTTCTTCCGGAAAGGGGTTATAACGATCTGCCGTACGTAGACCGGCCTCTATATGCCCCACAGCGATCTTTTGATAGAAAGCAGCCAGGGCTGTTGCCAGCACTGTAGTCGTATCACCCTGTAACAAGACAATATCAGGTCGTTCTTCGCGGAGAACTTCCGTTACACTTTCAAGAGCACGGCAGGTGATTTCGGATAACGACTGGCCAGGGCGCATCAAATTCAGATCAATATCCGGCTGGATTTGAAAGAAGGCCAGGGTTTGGTCTAACATCTGGCGATGCTGGGCGGTGACACAAACTCGACTATCAATTCGATCGGGATACTTTTGAAGCTCCAGTATCACTGGAGCCATTTTGACCGCTTCAGGACGAGTTCCAACCACCGAAAGCACTTTAAGCTTTTTCATCAGAACTTTATCTCGTCTATTCTTAGATCAGGAAAAACGCTGCTGTTGACCAAGAAAACGAAAGGATAGGGAAAAGTTAGTCGCTCTTACTTTTCCCTTTTTGCGTGCTTTCACCTGGTAGTTGCTTCAACCTTTGGATTGAGGTTGGCTTCTGAAGTTGTGCCTGCTCGCTTTGAGCGATCCCAGAGTCCAGTCTGGCGCTGGGTTACCCAGCGTTTGAACCCGGCTAATTCAGCTATTTGAAGAAAAATGAAGTAGGCAGGGATATAGAACAGCCGCGGGCATGCTCCGGTTTTATCTAACTGCCTTAAACCCTTAAATCCCAGGGAGTAAAGAACCACCTGGGCAACCAGTAGCAAACTGTAGAAGGGGGATTTTCTGGCCAGAAGCAAATTTAGCAGAAAGATCAAAGGTATGAGGAAAGGTGTGACAGCCCAGCGTAACACCCGGTGTGAGATATACTGAAACCAGAGTCTGCCGTAACGGGGGTCAAGGAGCCCAGGCATGCGGGCTATAGATTGGTAACCACCACAAAAGATACGGCTGCGGCGGCGGAATTCATCGCGAAGTGAAGCCGAGCCGTATTCGGTAGAAATCGCCTCTGGCTCATAGAGGACACGATAGCCTTTCTGAGCAATCTCCATTGAGACTATAAAGTCATCCAGCAGGCAATCATTGGGGGGCGGATTGTAGAGATGGCGACGGATAGCATAAATTTCCCCCGGGGCCCCCACCATAGAATAAAACTGACTATCACAGCGTTTAAGGAAAGCTTCATACTTCCAGTATAAGCCTTCACCTCTACTTGACGGCGACTCATTGCTCTTGATAATGCGTTTCTCACCACCTACACAACCAACCTTTGAGTCGGCGAAGTGACGCACCAGATTGGAAGTAGCCTCCCGGTTGTACATGTTGTTAGCGTCCGATAAGATTATAATTTCCCCTTTGGCTCGCTGCATTGCCCGGTTGACTGCTGCCATCTTACCGCTGCGGGGATAATGCATTAGCAAGATATTGGGGTGCCGGTCAGCATATTTTTGCACTATTTCGGCAGTACGATCGGTAGAACCATCGCTTGCTACAATAATCTCATGGAGTTCAGCAGGGTAATCCTGCTCCAGGCAATTCTTAATTTTGTTCTCGATACAATCCTCTTCATTGTAGGCTGCTATAAGCGTTGTGACCGTTGGGCGGTAGGTCTGGTCGAATTTAGTTTTATGACCAAATAGGCGAGCCAGGCAGTAAACTATAACACCGTAACCTGCGTAGGCGTAAAATACTGTCAACATTGATAGCCAAAACACAAACCTGTACAAGACCATGTTGCGTTTCTCCTGAGTTTGAAAAGTTTGAAGGTTTAGTAGTAGAGGGTTTGCCGACGATAAGAATACGAATTATCCGGGCGAGAATTTTGCCCGGATTCTTGAGCGAACGTTAAGTGAAAGTACCTTTCCTAAAAGCAGAAAAGATATTTCAAACCTGTTTGAAACAGTTACTTAAGATTAAATTGTGTTAGCTGTAGAGTCCGATGAGATGGATTAGAAGCGTTTTAAATTTTTCATTAATTTATTTATATGATATTTTATTCAAAGAAATGATAGTTGTCAATAGTTTTTTTGAAGGTTAATATGTGTTTATGTATTTCTGACAAAATTAACCCATTATCTACCTGCCTAAAGAAACATTAAAAGATTCCAATTAAGAATACCTGAATCTGGAGGAGCATTCGCAGGATAAACACGAATACTACCAGGGTCAGATATTCTTGAGGGCTGAAGATTCGGTTAACCACAACCGGATCAGTTTTAACCAGGAAGGTCTGCTTTATCAAAAGTTAGCAAGTATGGCATATGAAGCATTCCACCTCGATTATGTAAAGTAGAGAGTGCAAAATATAAAAACTTAACCACTAATGTATATAGAAAAATCATTGAATTACTTAAATAAATCTAAATCAGACTATCTGACTTCCTGAGTCGGAGCGCAATTCTTACCTGAGATCAAGTAATTATGCGACCTCTAACACTCGACATTTATACTTTGTAACCAGGCAATTCGGGTTTATACAAGAGCAATAAGGAAATGCTGATCCTGATAATCCATAACCGCTACCGGGAAGCGGAAGCCAGTCTTAAGGAAAGTATCAACGAAGCTGAGTAGTTATTTAAAGTCGCTGTGTGTCTACCCCCTCGCCCTCGATCCTTCCATACCAGCTATCCAAATATCATTGATATCCGGTTTAAATCGGTCCGGATAGTACGGATCTTACTGATCACAAAAAGTGGTAGCTGGCAAATGTAGAAGTTAGGTTTGATTTATTTTCCTTAATGGGATAGCATAAAGAATAAGCTCAAGCTATACCTGAGTGAAGGTCGGTGAGCGCCAGGCAGCCCTCCTACGCCAGGAACACTAGCTATTGCCTGCTCTAAGCCAAGAACTTTCACTATTGAGAAAGACCGGCTACTTGCACCGAGCAATAAAACAAACAGTAGTACCTTTTTTAGCAAAAGACCTGACCGTGGGGTAATCCCAGGGATTAAGTACCAGGCACCAGGAGGTTTCTATGCGCATTGTAGTAATCGGCGGAAGTGGACATATCGGAACCTATCTAGTTCCGAGACTGGTCGAGGCAGGCCACGAAGTAATCGAAATTAGTCGAGGTAGTCGCCAGCCCTACCAGCCCCATAAAGCCTGGCAACAGGTGCGCCAGCTAAAACTTGACCGGGCCAGCGCTGAAGCAAATGGTGAATGGGCCGAACAACTGCGCCAGCTTAGGCCCGATGTGGTGATCGACCTGATCTGCTTTAAGGTGGAGAGTGCCCGTCTCCTGGTGGAAGCGCTCCGCGGGCAAGTCCAGCATCTACTTCACTGCGGGACGATCTGGGTACACGGTCACAGCACGGTTGTGCCTGCTACTGAGGACCTGCCTCGCCATCCCTTTGGAGAGTACGGTAGCCAGAAAGCGGCTATCGAGGCTTATTTACTGGATGAAGCGCGCCGTAATGGCTTCCCGGTCACGGTCTTGCATCCCGGTCATATCGTGGGTCCCGGCTGGGCTCCTCTCAATCCTGCCGGTCATTTCAACCCCCAAATCTTCACTCAGTTGGCACAGGGCGAGGAGCTCAGTTTGCCCAACCTGGGTCTGGAAACGGTCCATCACGTCCACGCTGACGATGTAGCGCAGGCTTTTATGCAGGCAGTAGCTCACTGGGGCAGTGCGGTAGGTGAGAGCTTTCATGTAGTATCACCCAGTGCGGTGACTCTGCGCGGCTATGCTGAGGCTGTTTCCGGCTGGTTCGGCCACTCTGCCCGGCTGCGCTTTGTAGGCTGGGAAACCTGGCGCGAGAATGTCACGGAGCAGGAGGCTGCTGCGACCTGGGATCACATCGCTCACAGCCCCAACTGTAGTATCGCCAAAGCCCAGCGCCTGCTTGAGTACCATCCTCGCTACACCTCGCTGGAGGCTGTCAGGGAAGCGGTGGATTGGATGGTGGAGCAGGGCATGGTCTCAGCCTGAGCAGCCGCTGTGCCTGTCCGTGCAGAAGTGTTTCCGCATCCGCTATCAGGCGGTGAACAATCTCTCCGGCCGGTTCCAGGGTTGTAATCAGGCCTGCCGATACACCAGAACTTATGCCTGCAAGCTCTACGTCACCCTCCTGGTCCGCTACCGAGAGTTGTTCCAGGATCGCCTGGCGGTTCTGGCGTACTTCATTCTCCCGTCCCTGCCACCTGGCGATGAAGCGGTTGTGCAGCATCCGGTCAGCAATCCCTTCCGGAAACGGGGCGGCAAAGGCAGCATCGTAGACCGAGGTTCGGACGGTGTCGTCAACCGTGGCCGCCAGCACCGCCGCTTGCTCCCAGGTCCGCCCACCCCACTCCCGGCTGGCTACGAACCGGGTGCCAAGCCAGGCTCCACTGGCACCTAGCATTAACACCGCCGCCACTCCCCGTCCGTCGGCAATCCCACCGGCTGCCACTACCGGTATCGGGTTCACAGCATCGACCACCGCTGGCACTAGCGCCAGCGTACCGGCGGTACTCCCGGTATGTCCACCGGCTTCCGTCCCCTGGGCGATAATGACATCGACACCTGCCCGCGCTGCGACCAGGGCCTGAGCGACCGTCTGAACCTGGGCAAAGATCTTCACATTCTGGCGATGGGCTGCCTCCACGTACGGTGTGGGGTCAGCGAAGGAGTGATTGATGGCTGTCACCTGCTCATCCAGCGCAACCTGTATCAGGTCATCCAGTCCCGGAAAGGAAGAGATAAACCCAACCCCGAAAGGACGGCCAGTCCGCTCCCGCACCGCCCTTATCTGGGCCCGCAGCCAGTCCGGCCCACCTCTGCTGGTGCCGCCGATCATGCCAAAGCCGTCGGCTTCGGAAACGGCAGTCGCAAGCTCAGCGGTGGCCGTACCGCTCATAGGCGCGTTCAAGATCGGATGCTCGATACCGAGCAGTTCGCATAAGGGGGTGTAAATCATGGCGTTCCTTCCCAATTCGGTTCGCTAAGCGTTTGTACTCTCTCCAGGCTGCTTTGGCTGGTGCAAGCCAGACCGGACCACCCAGATGGAAGAAAGCGGTATGTACCCACAAGGGATCGGCAGAGTTGGGGTCCAACCTGGAGGGGTGGGCTGTCTCGCCCAACTGCCAGTTTAGTCACAGCCCTCCCGGCTGTCAAGGAAGCTGGACCGGGCTCCCTTCCTGAACACTCAGCCACGAGCCGTGGCTGAATCAGGCTTAGCCGTTCTCTTTGTATGATGCTATCCTTTATCATCCAACTTAATTCTGAGTCGACTATCGCCCATGCCGGGGGTTGCCTCTTATAACACTTTCATCCGATTAGTGAACCTTTGCCTCGATCAGGGCGATAATCAGTGCAAGCATGGCAAGTAGAGCTGCCACTGTCCGCAAGTGATTCCAGAGAGTCCAACCACGCAAGTAACCGGACCAGTAGTCAAGACCCGTCGGATCAGCCGGATTTAGAACGGCCAGGGCATCGTTTTTAGGCACATTGAAAAGAATCGTAACCAAGAAACTGCCTCCAAGATAGAGGCTGCTTCCGATCAGCAGGTAAAGCGCTTCAGGCTCTTGCCAGCGCAACAGGGCAACGATTAGCAACAACAGACTGAGGACGGCTGTCCCCATGAAAATCAGCATGAAAAGAGGATTTATCACAGCGATGTTAATCGCCTGCATGGCGGCCATACCCTGTCCGGCAGGCAGGTCACCGAGAGCTTTCATTACGAAGCTTGAGAAAGCAAAGAAGATCCCGGCTACAAGCCCGCAGCCGAGAGCCTCGACCAGCGTAAGAACCAGCAGCCATTCACTGAAGATTGCCATAAAACCTCCTGTTTGACTTCTATCGAAAGTTCAGGTTATCTTTTGTCAGCGGTCGTAATTTTGGAAAGTGTTCCGGCCTAGTTTTAACTGGCCAGGTTAAGGGCCGAAGCATCAAGTGAATTACTTGACACCATGTCAATTGACATGGTGTCAAGTATAGAATACAATTGACACCATGTCAAGTACTGAATCTGAAACTCGAAAACGTATTCTTGAAACAACCTGGCAGCTAATGGAACAGCAACAGGGCCAGGGAGTTCGGATGAGCGATATTGCCCAGGCGGTGGGAATATCCCGGCAGGCCCTCTATTTGCATTTCAAATCGAGGACGGAGTTACTGGTAGCGACCACCCGCTATGGAGATGAGGTGCGCGGTCTTGAAGAGCGGATGGAGCGCTGCCGGGCGGCGCCAACCGGGGTTGAGGTTATGGCGGCTTACATTGATGTCTGGGGAAACTTTATTCCTGAGATTTACGGTATAGCCCGGGCTTTACTGGTGGCGAAAGCGGAAGATGCAGCGGCGGAGGCAGCCTGGAACGATCGAATGGATGTCTTACGCGATTGCTGCCGCTTCACGATTGAGGCGCTTCAACGAGACGGCAGCCTGGCGCCGGAGTGGAGTGTTAAGGAAGCCACTGATTACCTGTGGACCATGCTATCGATTCAGAACTGGGAGCTTCTTACCAGGGGATGCGGTTGGACCAACTCGCAATATGTAAGCTGGTTACAGAATATCGCCCGCCGCACATTCATGTCCGGTTAGTAAGCGACCTACAGAGTGTGGGAGGGCCATAATAATGAGGCGCTCTCAAGCAGGGTGATAGCAAAGTCCGGAAGGGACTTTGCTATCACCCTGCTTGAGAGCGGTAAAAGGGCAGGGAACACCCCTGCAACCCCGCACAGGGGAGACCCTGAGAACCCCTTTAATTACTTTGCAGTTGCCCTGCGCTCTCAATGGGTTTGGTGGTATTAGTGGTACAGGTGTGGTAAGATTATGGTATAGAACTAACATCAGAGCTAAAGTTAAGCTTAACTTGAAGGAAAACTGGCGGCTTTCCTCCCATTTCTGCCGGGTTTCGGTTAAGGGGCTTAGAAGTATGAGCCAACTAACTTTTGGCGAAAAGGTCAAAAATTATCTTAAAGCCGCCGGATCTTCTCAGAAAATTCTGGCTAATAAGCTGGCAATTGACCGGACTCTCCTTACCCACAAGCTGAACGCCACCGGTCGTACCGCGCTCACCCATCCAGAAATCAAACGCATTGTTAAAACTCTGGCAGAGCTGGAGGCCATTACCGCCAGGTCTGAAGCCCTCGATTTATTAGCCGAAGCCAATTGCCCTGATTTTACTCAGGCCGAGTGGCAGGCCCCGCCCCTTAAAGAACTGGAAGAAGATGCCTCCTTTGTGGCTACTGCCCGTAACGGACCTTACTCGGATACCTTTTACAAACAAACCGCTAATTACAGTCATAACCTACCTGTTCAGCTAACGAGCTTTATCGGGCGCGAAACGGAAATCGAGCAGCTTAAAACTTTGCTTTTCACCACCCATCTGTTAACCTTGACCGGGGCAGGTGGGGTCGGCAAGACTCGCCTGGCTTTACAGGTAGCCGCCGGTTTGCTTGAAAGTTTCAGGGAGGGAGTATGGCTGGTAGAGTTAGCTCCTGTCACTCAACCGGAGCTGGTGGGACAGGCCATAGTCCAGGCGCTAGGCTTGCGTCTGAAAACGAACCGTACAGTCCTTAGCACCCTGGTAGACTATCTAAAAACCAGGCAGATCTTACTGGTTTTGGATAATTGCGAACATCTGCTGGAAGCCTGCGCTACTCTGGTCGCCGGGTTACTGGAGAAGTGCCCCGGCCTGCGTATCCTGGTTACCAGCCGGGAAACTTTCGAGATTAACGGAGAGGTCACTTACCGGGTGCCCTCACTTTCGCTGCCCGGCGGGGCTGATTTAGCCTGTGAGGCCCACCCCACCCTGGAACAACTCTTCCATTTTGAAGCGGTAAGGCTGTTCATTGAACGCGCCAGAGCCGCCCGGCCTGACTTTAAAGTTACCGGCCGCACTGCTCCACTTGTGGCTCAGTTGTGCTATCACCTTGACGGTATTCCCCTGGCTATCGAACTGGCGGCAGCCAGGGTAAGTTATCTTTCGGTCGCACAGATTCTGCAAAACCTGGACGACCGTTTCCGCCTGCTCAAAGCCGGTGGTCAAACTTTCCTGCCCCACCACCAGACTTTGCGCGCCTCAATTGATTGGAGCTACAGCTTGCTGTCTCGTCAGGAACAGCAGATTTTAAGCCGGTTGGCGGTCTTTGCGGGCGACTTCAGCCTTGAGGGTGCCCAAAAAATAGGCGCCGGGGAAGATATAACCGAAGGCGAAGGGCTGGATTATGTAATTGAACTCGCCAGGAAATCACTGGTGCAGGCGGAAGAAATGTCCGGGGGAGAAGATACAGTAGTTAGATACCGAATGCTAGAAACCATCCGGCAGTACAGTCTGGAGAAACTGGAACTGGCCGGGGAAACTTACCGGACCCAATTGAAACACTTGCATTATTACCTGGCTTTAGCCCGGCAGGCTGAGGCTAAACTGAACGGCGCGGAACAGGTGGAATGGTTGAACCGGCTGGAACAGGAACTCGATAACATCCGGGCTGCTCTGGCCTGGGCGCTGGCTAACGGATTAGCCGGCCCGGCTTTAGAAATCGCCGGGTGTCTCAGCCAGTTCTGGTACATTAAAGGCTACTGGCTGGAGGGGCAGCAGTGGCTGGTGGCCAGTGTCAGGGCTGAAGGTAACATTTCTGAGGAGGTGCGGGCCAAAGGGCTGGAAGCTGCCGCCGATTTCACGGGATTCCTAGGCGACCTTGAACTTGCCAGCACCTTTGCCCGCGAAAGCTGGGAACTTTATGCAAAGCTTGGCAACAGGCGAGGCCAGGCTTATGTCAGAATTACCCAGGCTTACTTCGCCTATTACGGAATGTTCACAAACTTTTCCCAGGCCGATTTCAAAAAGGCTTTAGAGCTGATAGAAGAAGCTCTTACTATTATCAAACAAGAAAATGACCACTGGTGTTATGCCGTTTCCTTGGGCGTTAAAGGCATGGTGAAGGAAGCTCAGGGTGAGCTTGAAGAAGCCGGAAACTGCTACGAAGAAGGTCTGGCCCTATGCCGGGAAATAGATAATAAACGAGAAATAGCCTGGTTCAACTACCTGTTAGGGCGCCGCCTGGTAGCCCGGCAACAGCTTGAGGCCGCAATTGGATTATTTACTGAAAGCGAAAAGTTATTCCGCGTGGTAGGTGACCGGTGGGGTTTGTCCGTTGCCCTGAGCTGGCTCGGCGTGGTAGAAATGTACATTGGCAATTACGCTTATGCGAAAATATTACAGGAGGAAGCCCTCGAATTATTCAGGAAGATAAACGACCAGAATGACTTTTCGGTCGGGCTGCGGCGCCTCGGTTTGCTAATGCTATTCCAGGAAGACTATTCGAGAGCCGCCGACCTGTTTAGAGAGAGTTTAATCCTCGGTCAAAAGCTGGATAAAAAAGATAGTATCGGGGCCTGCCTTGAAGCTCTGGGTTATCTATCGTGGCGAAGCAGAAACCTTGAAAAAGCCGTCCGCCTGCTTACTACGGCTGAAACTCTGCTTAAAAAAGTCAATACCACTCTGCTGCCGGATGAACGCCTTTTACAGGAACGGTTTATTAAAGAGGCTAAAGCTGATCTGGAAGAAAAAGGGATTTTGGGTGCTTCTACAGCAGAGCAAGCCCTGGATGAGGAACAGGCGATTGCCCTGGCGCTTCAACCCGACCAAATAACAGTCGCTTCGAGCTAGTCCCGCCTGTTCTTGTTTTCTTCCAACTCGGATTCTAGAGCCTGCTCAGGCTAAACAAACCCGCTTCCCGGAAAAGCCGGATACCCGGTAATCATAATCACGAGGGCGTTGGCAGGGGTACTATCAGCTTGAGTTCGACCTGGTATCCAGGTGATATTACCACTGCTATCGTTCTCATCTGAATAAAGCTAACGCCTGGACTAGCCTTTTCATTAAGCTTTTAAATCAGTTGCCCGGCGCCGGTCAGGAACCGGTCGCTCTTGCTGTATAATAGCAAAGCAGACTTAGACGCTAAACGAGCCTATATTTTCTCCTCTGAGGTACTGGAATGAAAGATTTGTTAAACCAGGCGGCAGCCCGGGCCGGGCGCTATCTTGAACACCTGGCTGAACGAAGTGTGGCACCGACCCCCCAGGCAATAGAAGGGCTGGAAGACTTTAATGAACCACTCCCGGAGAAACCGAGCGATCCTCAGACAGTGCTGGCCATGCTGGATGAGATCGGCTCACCTGCTTCAATGGCAGTAGCCGGACCCCGCTTTTACGGCTTTGTTATCGGCGGTTCTCTTCCGGCAGCGCTGGCGGCGAACTGGCTGGCGGGAGCCTGGGATCAAAATGCGGGTTTGTACCTGTCTTCACCGGTAGCGGGCAAACTGGAAGAGGTGGCTCTCGGCTGGCTGTTGGACCTGCTGGGCCTGCCTCCCGAATGCGGAGCAGGCTTTGTGACCGGGGCTACCATGGCAAACTTTACCGCTCTGGCAGCCGCAAGACATGCCGTACTGGAAAAGGCTGGCTGGGATGTCGAAGCAAACGGACTGTTTGGCGCACCGCCGGTTACAGTGATCGTAGGAGAGGAAGCGCATCCTACCCTTTTTAAATCGCTGGGTATGCTGGGGTTGGGGCGCAACCGAGTAGTTAAAGTACCGGTAGATGAGCAGGGCAGGATGCGGGTTGAGGCGCTACCGGCTATTAACGGACCCACCATCGTCTGTGTGCAGGCCGGAAATGTCAATACCGGGGCGTTCGATCCGATTGCCCAGATTTGCGAGAAAGCACATTCAAGAGGAGCCTGGGTACACGTGGACGGAGCTTTCGGAATGTGGGCAGTGGTTGCCCCTGCACGTGCTCACCTGGCGAGAGGGCTTGAACAGGCCGATTCGTGGGCTACCGATGCTCACAAGTGGTTGAATGTGCCTTACGATAGCGGCCTGGCTTTTTGTCGTGACCGCCAGGCTTTGCGAGCCGCCATGTCCATCACAGCGGCCTACTTACCGGATGGCGAGCGCAGAGAACCTTCTAATTTTACGCCGGAATTGTCCCGACGAGCGCGGGGGGTAGAGATCTGGGCGGCCTTGCGCTCACTGGGGCGTGAAGGACTGGCCGATTTGATCGAGCTTAACTGCCAGCACGCCTCCCGTTTTGCTGAGGGCCTGGCAGCGGCAGGTTATGAGGTCTTGAACAAGGTGGAGCTTAACCAGGTCGTGGTTAAATTTGGCGATGCCGAAACTACGCGCCGGGTGATCAGGGGCATCCAGGAGGAAGGCACTTGCTGGGCAGGGGTGACAGAATGGCAGGGCCATACAGCCATGCGCATCAGCGTCTCGTCGTGGGCCACTACCGGGGCAGATGTGGAGCGCAGTTTGGAGGCAATGTTAAAGGTGGCTGCCGGTCTGAAGGCTTAATCATTGGTTGGCTGCACCTGTCATCTGTTACCAGTGGTTAGGTTCCCAGGTTATTTCATTTTACAGGTGAACCGGATAATTTCGGTAACAAGGTTACATGCACCTGGTTGGGAAGATAATTCATCCGAACTAAAAAGGCTTTTCAGGCTTGCCAAAAGCCCGGTTAATCACTACCGGGCTTTTGGTATATTGTGGTTGTTTTTTGAAGAAACTATTGTCTGGTACCAACGGCCTGGCTTCCGGCCATTAAGGTCTGCTTGAGTTCTCTGGCAGTTTTTACCTGGGAAATCAGGGCTGAAACCAGCCCGGAAACCATGGTAAATTCGGCAGGAGTGGTCCAGCCTGGCCGGTGAATAATTTTGATTAGCTCCAGGATGTCATCATGTGAGGAAAAATCGGTCAGGTGCCCGTGAAGCTCTTTCAATTGTCCTTCCAGTTTAACAAGATCATGATTTGGCATAACTAACGTCTCCATTCTAAACTTTGCCTGGTAATCTGAAGTAGTAACCGCTAAATTGTGTCGGCTAAAATAGTAGGCTACTGGCTTAATAAATGCATTTCAGTTTAGTTTTGGTAAACAAAGTAAGGATTTTATCTAACCTGGCTGAGAACTTTTACCGGCAGATTTAAACCTATCAAAAATCTATAACTAAGAGGGATAGATTTAACAGGCCCGGGTATCACGGCGCTGGTAGCCCAAGAATTTATCCAGCACTTTCAGTTCAAGCGGATAGTGGTAAAAGCCGGTATGGTAGCGCCAGCTTGCTACTGTCCGGGTAAGAGATCCGCGCCAGTCTGCCAGGCTGGGATTGGTGGTAGTAGGATAATAGGCATTCAACACCTGCCCAAATGCGGCTACCAAGCGGCGATGCCGCAACGCTAGCCAGGGTGTGTGCGGATTGTGCCGGTGAGCAAAGTCTTTCCAGTTGGGACTGGCCCACTCTTCAAGGGTTTGCGGAAAGCGGAAACCGCCGGCAGTGGCAGCCTCTAACAAATCTCCTTCCACCGGCTCAGGCGAATAGAGATAGAGGATAATTTCAGTCGCTTCATTTACCCTCTTGACCTGCTTGATGAAACTGATTGTAGATTTAATATCGGCATCCGGGTCAGGCGGGTTACCGAGGATAAAGGAAAATTCTGGCACAATTCCATAGGTCTTTAATCTCCGGGCTATTTCGAGAGTAAGGGCAGTCGAAGCCTTTCCGCCTTTATTCATGTGGGCCAGGGTTTCGTCCGATCCGCTCTCCGCTCCCATAAAGATCATGGTGCAACCGGCCCTTTTTAGAAGTTGCCATGTTTCTGGCCTGTATTTGATCAGGGTATCTATGCGCCCTTCACCCCACCAGCTAACCTTTCCTTCCAGGCCCAGCTCTATGAGCCTTT
Source organism: Chloroflexia bacterium (assembly GCA_036261665.1). Lineage (GTDB taxonomy): Bacteria > Chloroflexota > Chloroflexia > Chloroheliales > Chloroheliaceae > 54-19. Next base: position 11,201 of record DATAKM010000001.1, on the reverse strand, counting down.
CGGCATAGCGGCGCACTCGTTTTTCGGCAGTAAAAAAGTTGTTATCTACGAAAATAACTGAGTCTGCCTCAAACTCATCATGAAGGTATCGAACGGTAGCGGCGGTGCGCTCGCCGTTTTCGGCAAGCCAGCCTCCGTCCACCATACTGACAACCGCGCAAAAGTTACACTTGAACGGACAGCCAAAAGACGAGTTGTGAGGCAGGGTACGCTGGCCGATAGCAGAGGGTGTTACATAGGATGTAACCGGGACCCGGTGATAGGGCAGCGCAGGTAAGTTTTGAAGAGAGAGAAGTTCTCTATCGCTGTTATGCCTTATTCGTCCCTCGACTTTGTAAGAAAGACCCTTTATTGCCGCTAATTCCTCTACAGCATAACAATTTTCCAGCCAGTTTAGCAGTTCGGTAAAAGTAGCCTCGCCCTGGCCTCGTACCACAAAATCTACATAATTGGCGCGCAGGCTGACTTCGGGATGCTCAGTAGGGAAATAGCCACCCCAGACAATCGTGCAGGCGGGTAAAATCGCCTTAACCCTGGGGCAGATTTCGATCGCGTGGTTTAGTTGCGGCCCGGGCATTACCGTCACTCCCAGTACTGTCCCCTTCCCATCCTGATTTGCCGGGCTCTGCAAAAGCGCTACCAAACGCTCGATTGGATTTGCTTCCAGGTTAGCGTCAACAATCTGATATTCAAATTGGCCTTCCAGGACCGCGCCCAGGGCCAGCAGGCTAAGCGGCAAATATCTTCTACCCGGTGGAGCGCTTACAGGGTTGAATAAAATTACTTTCACTGGCACATCCTTTTATTCTGATGAAACGGCTCTATATAATTGCAGAAAATTACCGCTGCAATTCTCCAGGCTGAGGGTAGCGGCAGCTTCACGGGCTGCCTTGCGCAGTTCTGCCCATTCAGTTCGCCGGGCCAGCAAGCGCGTAATTGCCCGGGATAGCTCGATAGGCGCGTTGCCGGAGGCCAGTTCACCTGCCCTGTTGCTCTGCAAGAGCGCGGGTGCCAGCCCCACCGGCGCTGCCACTACAGGTAGTCCGCAGGCCATGCCTTCCACTAAAGCCACGCACTGGCTTTCATAGTAACTGCTAAGCACCAGTAAGTCTGCCCGGGCATATTCACCGCTGATTTCTTCCGGGGCTACCTGCCCGGCCAGGCTCACCCGTTCCTCCAGATGCATAGAACGGATAAGTTGTTTCAACCCGGGCCGTTCCGGCCCTTCACCTACAATTCTAAGTTTTACTTCCGGCACCTGGGCCACGGCTTTAATGAGATTGGCGTAGCCCTTAACGCTCAGGAGCGAACCGACAGCCAGTAACAGCGGCTTATCAGGTAAAGGCTTTGTCCGGGGGTCAGGGGCCCTGAAGCGAACCAGATCAACTCCCAGCGGCAGCACCAGTGGTTTTACGCGCTCTCCATAGCGAGCCACCAGTAATTCAGCCAAAGTGTTAGAACCGCAGGTAAGGTGGGTTGCTCCTTTCAGCGCCGCCTGTACGTAAAAGCGGTCGAGAAGCCGGTGGGCTACGCCATACGCTATCTCAGGTAAATAAACTGCTTCCCCTCCCATAAACGATACAATCAATTTGCGCCCGGTTAATTTAGCGGCCACTGCTCCTAGCAGGGCCGGTTCCGCTGCCCAGAAGGCATGCAGTAGCTCTCCCGGTTGGCTTTGAATAGCCTTTAACGCCACTGTCAATAAGCAAATTCGCTCCAGCCTGGCTACTTTTCCTCGCTGCCCCGTACCAAAACTTTCTATTTCAACTTGCCCTATCCGGTAAGAATCGCGACGGTGCGGGTATTGCAAGGCATAGACTTTAAGCCGGTGTTTGGTAGCGACCTGATGTGCAAGGTCGGTCAGAGCGGGGATACAGCGGTCAGTTTCATCGCTCTGAAAGCCCGGTACAATCCAGCTAACCCTCATCTAGCCAGTCTCCACAACCAGAAATTGCCAAATTCAGCCAGTGGCGGACCCACTTTGCGGGTTAAAGCTAGTGTGTAGGCCTTTCCCACGTGGTTATCCGCCCACTGATTGGCCATTTTTTGCGGATCGGCCAGCAAATATACTGCCGGTTGGCTATTTACCAAATTATTGATCTCTGGCCCATCGAGAAACCACAAATCGCGTATTTTTAAGCGGGTGTAATGGTCGAAAGTCAGGCTCAGGTCGAAAGTGATAAGCGTAGCCTGAGCGGGAAGTTGCTCCTCTACCTGCCTTGCCGTAGCCAGGTCGTTTGCTTTAACCGCCATAAAGCCGTCCAGGTGATGTTGCGAGACCAGTAACAATCCAACCACACTAAAGCCAGCTAACCCTGCACCGGCTACCTTCCATTGTTTTGGCTTTAATCGAAACCAGCGCCCTAGACTGTCGGCCCCTGACCCGGCCAGGAGAGCTAAAGGCGGCAGAAAAGTGAGGCTAAACCTTTCACTTTCGTAGGGGATGCCGCTAAAGGCTGTTACCGGCAAAACCCACCAGAGGAGCAATAAGAATAGAACAAATCTCGACTCGACTCGCCATAGAGTCAGCAGGCCCGCGCCGCACAGGAGTAGTATTCCGGCTGTCAGGAAATGGAGATTGATCAAAGGATAAACAAGGTAAAAGAGTAAAGGCGGCATCCCGTAGGCGGCAAAGCCATCCCGGGTTGTGAACGAAGTTTGGAAAGCGTTTAGAGGTGACCAGTCAGCCAGCCAGGAGTCAGTCCAGAAGCTGTCCGGATAAAGCTGATTAATAATAAATTGAGGCAAGTATACGAGCGCCGCCAATCCAAAAGCTAATCCGAGCATTATAAAAGCTCTTTTTCTGCCACCGCCTGCCTGCCTGGCCAAAATTAGCGGCAAGAGGGGGAGGGCAGTTAAAGCGGCATAACGGGTAATTCCTGCCAGCCCCATAGCCATTCCGGCTCCAGCGGCATAGAGATAATTGAGCTTCGCTGTAATAACTACCCCTGACGGCTTTATTTTTAGAGCCAGCCAGAGGCCCAGGCTAGTCCAGAAAAGGGCGGCGGCATCGGCCATTATAGAGATTGCGGCTTGCCGTCCCAGGGGCGAAAGAGCGACCATTAATCCGGCTGCCGGTCCTGTCAGGTTGTGGTTTACCAGGAGATTTTGGCCGATAGCTGTAACCAGCCCGGCGACCGCAGCCCAGCATAAGAGGCTGCTCAGTTGGGCCGCCCCGGGAGTAGGTCCGGTCAGGTAGAACACCAGGGCTAGCAGCCCCGGGTAACCGAAGGGCCAGTAGAGCAGGCGAGCAGTAGTTTCCCATTGCCAGTGATGAAATAGACTTTGCCGGGTGTAAAGTTCAACCGCGTGAGCAAAATAGCTGTAAGGATCTTGCCCGTAAAGACCGTCAAACCCGCTTCGCCAAACGCTCCAGAAATTTAGGGAAAGAGCGAAAGCAAAAACAAGCCAGGGCGCAACCAGTCTAAGCTTTTCGCCCTGATATAACTGAATTTTCTGGCTTTGCCTGCCTGGTGTTTGCCCTGCGACAACTAACCGTCCAGTCATAGTTTTTTCAATTCAATCAAGTAGTGGTCGCCAAAAGGAGCCAGCCAGGGGAAACGCTCTGTTAACCAGTTATCGGTTTTGCCCAGCACGGTAAAGAGGCGCGGAAACCTGCCCGGCAAATACGCCAGATAAGGCGGAGGCCATAAGAGCGGTAAGGCTTTAATTCGGATCACTTTAAAGTCAGGCCCGAGACGGCGTATAAATTCTCTCGGATTGTAATAGAAAGTTTTAACCAGCAGTTCTTCACCGGGTAAGGCCCGGGCCATTAATGGACCGCGCAGGCGGCGGGCAGCATTGTGGAACTCCCCGTGTAATGCGAACCAGCTCATTTCTGTCAGGCAAAAGCGTGGCATTACCGAGAAAATCAACCTTCCCCCCGGTTTTAACAGTTGCGCCAGCCCTCGCCCTACTCCTTCCAGATCAGGTTCACAGTTGAGCGGCCCGAAGCTGCTGTAAGCTCCGTCAAAGCTTGCTTTACCGTAAATTCTTAGCAGCTCTCCCATCTGTGAGGCCGGTAAAAGGTGCTGGCCTAAAAGTGTTTCTGGATTAACTGCCTTTACTCGCCCGGCAGCCATTTCGAGCATCCTGGGCGCTACATCCAGGAGAGCTATCCGGCGGCCTGTTGCTGCTAAACGGGCGGCTTCGATACCCGTTCCGCAACCCAGCTCGAGTAACCGCGCTTCCGGTTTAAAAGCCCGGCTAAACCAGCGCCAGTGCTCCTCTCTCATGCGCGAGAGGACTCTATTTCCGGCTTCCTCACTATCGTAGGTGGCCGCGGCCCGGTCAAAACCGGTGGCGGTGTTTTGATACATTGTACTCATTGTTTTGCGACCACCGGAATTTCTACTTTACCAGCAGCCACCTTTTGGGCTTTCTCGCTCTGGCGCAAGACCTTGATGCGCTTGAGCTTGAATAGCGTAATTTTGCCGTAGTCCAACAGCTTTCCAGGGTCCAGCGGTTTGCGCTGGCGCAGGGCCATTTTCTTCTGAAGAATCCGGATGGTCAGGTTATAGAACTGGTTGGGGTAGCGAGCCTGGAAAAGTAAGCGGTTTTCGTTAGTGCTGCTCCACTGGTGCTGCTGGGGCGACATCTGGGCCTTCACCTGTTCGTAAAAGAGAGTACCCTTAAGCGGATAGGCTACCGAAAACCCGGCTGTATCCGGTTTAAGTTCGGCTAGCATTTGTTCGGTAAGCTGAATGTCTTCCAGACTCTCACCGGGGTAGCCGAACATGATAAAGAAACCCACTTTTATCCCGGCGGCTTTTGTAAGCCGGGTAGCGTTCTTAATTTCCTCCAGAGTAGTCTCTTTGTTCATGGCGTTCAGCACTTTTTGCGAACCGCTTTCGGCTCCATAGTAAATTTTCCAGCAGCCTGTTTCTTTTAATTGCCGGATCAAAGTCTCGTCAACCAGGTCTACCCTGGTCAGACATTCGAACGGAATTTGAGCGCCGCGCTTCAGCACCTCGCTATGCCATTTTGCCATCCATTTCTTGTTCGGACCGGTAATATCATCGGCCAGCCAGAGGCGGTCCACTCCATAGTGATCGCGCAACAGCAACATTTCGTCCACCACCCTCTGGGGGGAATGCTGGCGAAAGCTCCGGGCGAAAATTTCTTTACTGCACCAGTTACAGCTAAAAGGGCAACCCCGAGAGGTCATAATGTGCAGAGAGGTATAGCCCCAGCGGTTACGCCAGCCCGAAAAATAAGGTTCAAGGTCGAGCAGGTCCCAGGCAGGCATCGGTAAGCTATCAAGCTCTTTGACCAGCGCCCGGGCCGGGCTGCCGGTAACTTTGCCTTCTTTAAGAAAAACAAGGCCGGGAATTTGCTGAATTTCCTCAGAAGCCTGTCCCTCCAAAAGGGTGGTTACCAGTTCCTTTACTGTAATTTCTGCCTCCCCCCGCACCAGGTAATCCGCACCGTATTCTCCCAGGTATAGCTCTTCATAAGTGCTGGGGTCCGGCCCACCCGCAATCACGCAGGCTCCCGCCGCTTTGGCCTTTTTTATGGCTCGCCCGGCAACCTCCCGGCAAACCACGTTAGCCGTAACTCCTACTATGCGCGGCTTTTTAGCTGAGAGCGTCCGTGCAACTTCTTGCTCATCTTTGAAAGTGAGATCTAATATCTCGACCGAGAAACAGGGTTTTAAAGCGGCAGCCACGTAAAGCAGGCCGAGCGGCGGGTAGGGTTTCATCAATTTTTGCTCAAGCGGGTCTTGAGACAGGAGATAGGGTGAAATCAAAAGCACATCCAGCATATTAAAGACCCCCCTGGAATTTTCGGGTGTCTGAGGCCTGAACTGAAAGGTACCGGCAGCGCTTTTTGCTGAAAAGCGCCAGCGTTTCCCGGCCGTAGTTTCCAAAATGCCCCTTGCATGTATCGGCTGTGAAGCGTGTTTCGGCTCCTTCTTGGTGACTCAAGCGCGGGATTTTACGGCGCTGCTCCCACTGCTCAAGTTTTTCGCCCAGCTTTCCGCACAAGAGCCTTTCCCCGGCTAGCCTGAAGAGCTTACCCCAGAAACCCTGCCGCCTGCTTTCGAGCAGGGCCTGTTGGGTTTCTAAATAGGGTAAAGCATTTGGCATAGTCTCCTCTACCCAGGCTTTATTCAAATTCAAAAGACGGCGGTAGTTATCTTCACCAAAGAGCAGGTGCATCTGGGCAAATTCGCGAGAGGTGTATAAATTGCGCTCCGGGATGGTCAGAGCAGTATCTGTGGCAGCCAGAAGATAGTTAGGACAAATTTCAAGCCCGCTTAACCGGGCCAGGTAGACCACTCCGATAACAAAGGCTCGGCAGGTCCACAGGCGCCCTGGTTCGGTAATCAGCAAAAGATCTAGGTCGTCCCCGGGATGAGCGCTTCCTGCTGCCAGGCTGCCGGTTATCAGGGCGGTCTTTAAAAACGGAACGGCCTGAAGTACTTTTCCCCAGCGCCGGGCCATTCGCCACTGTTTTTCTATTGCAAAATTGGAAGCCTGCCGCTGTTCGTAAGCTGTGAAATGTCCCTTTAAATAATAGTAATCCCCGCGCTTTTCAAGGTGCTTTTGGAGGTAAGCTGAATTGTGCAGCCTGGCCTGGATCGCTGCGAGGGAAGCGCTCATCCCGATAAGATAATGATGGATTTCAAGGCTGTTCAAGGCAAAGCTAAAAATATCGGCGTACAGGACTGTCTCAAGAATGGCCAGTTCCAGGGCACTTGCTGTAATATCTTCCTGCTCACTTTCTGCCTGAGCAAAAACCGGGGGAGCAGGGTGATTAAAAATAATTGGTACCACCGGGATTGTTTCAGGTTCCCACCAATCAATACGATAGGTTGTTTGCGGTGTAAGCTTGCCTGCCGGTTTGATGGTGAAGTTGTTTGGATTCGGCCTGCTAAGTGCAGAGGCAGGCCTCGACGAAACCATCTCCTCATAAAGTTCAACCGTCTGCCTGGCGCACTCCTCCCAGGTATACTGGCGAGCGTGGATAGGTCCTCGCATACGCAATCTCTCAACCAGGGCGCTGTCGGTGAGCAGGCGGTACAACCCACCCGCCATATCATCTACCGAATAAGGATTAACCACTACTCCGGCCTCAGAACCGCTAACTTCCAGCAGGGCCGGGTCATTGGAAATTAATGTGGGCGTTCCGCAGGCCATTGCTTCCAGTATCGGCAGGCCAAAGCCTTCGTGCAGGGAAGGAAAAGCAAAAGCAGCCGCTGCCCGGTATAAACCCGCCAGGTCTTCGGTAGGAACGTAACCAGGAAAATGAATACGTTCCTGCATTTTGCTTCTTGCTACTTCGGTCGCCAGGGAACCTTCTTTCCAGCCGTGTGGGCCTACCAACACCAGGTGGTGCGGCAAGTGTTCCTGTTCAATTAACTGGTTGTAAGCCTGGACCAGACGGGCATGATTTTTACGGGGCTCTAGCGTACCAACCATTAAAATATAGGGGAAATGGAGATTGTAGCGCTGGCGTATTATAGCTTCTTCATTTGAAGAAGGGGCAGTATGGAAAATTGGGTTAACCCCGCCATAGATTAACCGTACTTGCCGGGGTGGTAACTTTAAATAATGCAATATATCCTGGCGGGCGCTCTCGCTGGCTGTAATTATTAAACCGGCTTTCCTGGCGACTACCGGCATTATTGCCTGGTGCACCAGCGCTATTTTAAGAGGAGTATATTGAGGAAAGCGGTAGAGAGCCATATCGTACATAGTGACAAGATAAGGTGTTTCGATCTCTTGAAGCACCGGAGCCAGGTAGTTAGGAAAGTGACAGAGATCGGGCCGGGTGCGAGCAAGGCTGCGGGGCAAACCCAGTTGCAACCAGGCCGTTCTTAGGGGCAGGCGATCTCGCTCATAAACCATTCCCGGTTCCAGGCCGCTTATTTTCGCCCCGGTTCCCTGGTAATCACAGCGGTTCGAAAAATAAAGCAGTTCCAGGTCGCCCTGCTTTTCAAACCGGCGCAATCCGGCCAGAAGATTGGCGGTGTAATTTCCTACTCCGGTACAACGCTCCGTGAGCACTGCCGAAACATCCATGCCTACTACCATGACTGGCTCTCCTCCTTTATTAACCTGGAATTTGCCGCCGGGTACGGGTTGACGCCAGGCCTAATAAAATCCAGAATAGAATGAAAATGGCATTTGAGCCGAGAATATAATCCAGTAGCCCATGCCCGAGGAAAGCCGCCAGGCTACCGGTTACGGCAACCTGCCACACCGTGGCGCCTTGCCCTTGCCAGGTCATTAACAGTAAGCGCCAGCAGATGGCTACAAATAACGCCAGGAAGAGCAGACCTCCTACCAAACCGGTATCAGCGAAAATTTCCAGTGGCAGGCTGTTGGCAAAGATACGTTTGTCCCAGTCTGTAAGGCGTGGTTCAGTGTAGTCGCCGTAACTGAAGCGAAAGCCATTTGGCCCTACTCCGAATAATGGCCGGTGGGCTATCATAGACAGAGCGGCTTGCCAGAGCTGCTGGCGGTCTGGCTGTATCAAAACCTTCGGTAACGACTTTGGTACAGGCCGGGCCACTTCCTGAACCGCTGTACCTGTATCACAGGCTGTGCTTTTATCAAAAGCAGGCAGGTCGTTTACCTGAACCGGGATTTTGGTGTAGATACTGCTCTTGAGGCTGAACCAGCTAACGTCTTCCTGCACCATGTCCCATACCAGCGAATATTTACCAGGACTGGCGGGAGCGCGGATTCTGGCTGAGATGCTTATACTGCTAGCGGGGGCTACACTGGTAGTCAGGGGAGTACGGATGCCTTCAAATTGAGCCATAGTATCTGAAGAATTTAGCCAGTGATAGCTCAGGTTGTACGGTTTCGTACTGTTGGTCTGCCAGGTCAACGGGCTGAGATTTTTGACTGTGACAGGGATAGTCAGCTCCTGGCAAATGTTTAGAGTTGCGGGCGGCGCTCCGCTATAGGAAGCTTTGAACCAATCCTGGTCACTCTGACTGTTAAACCTCAGGGCAAATTGCGGCATCATGACTAAAGCGATCAGCTCAAGCCCCAACCCGGCGAAACCAGTCAGGCCGATAGCTACCCACCACCTGGAGCGTTCTCCGGATAGGCGGCTGTTACGACTGGCGACTACCATTGCCGCAATCCCAACAACCACCCCCAACCATGCCCCCCGGCTGAGCGTTAAAAGCAAAGCCGTCAGCAGGATAATGACAACTACCACCGCGAGAAGAATCCCTGACCGTGCCTTAGAGTTGAGTCTGCCGCGGCTCAATCCCTTTACCACGCCAGTCAGGGCAAAGGGCAAGGCCAGCTCGAAATACATACCGGCAACATTCGCATAATCAAAAGTACCGCTCAGGCGCAAAAAGGGTCCCGCTTCGGTCGGTTTCATCTTAAACCAGCCCGCCAGGCTCCAGGCAAAATCATTTCCCAGAATAAATTCCCCAAATCCTACACAGGCTGAAGCTAGCGCGCCGGTCAACAGAGCCAGAGAAAGCCACTTGATTTTCGATTCAGTATTCTCTGCCAGCCAGAGCGGGATTGCCAGCCAGAGAAGACCACCCAGTACAAGGTGGAAAGACCATTTCAGACCCTCACCCTCTAAAGCGGCAGTACCGGCTAAGAGGCTCGATAGCGTACATGCCAGTAAAAGACCCAGGAACAGGCCGAGTGGTACTCGCTGCCGGTAGAGATAGTTCGTCCGGTCGAGCTGGCCCCGTTTGAAACTGGTTGCCAGGGCTGAAATAGGTTTTAACAGAGTGAGGGCTGCCAGTGCTACAACCAGCAAAAAAATTAGCTTCAGATTACTGACCACAAGAAAATCACTCGAAAAGAGAGGCTTCTGGGTTAGTTCAAATGGCAGGCTAAAAACCAGCAACACCAGGCACCAGTAGCCCGGCTTTTCTAAAAAGTTAAAGCCACTGACACCTGATATTTTCTCAATCTCAGGATTTTCAAGCCTGATTGCCATATCGGAGAAGTCCTTATGAGCCAGTATTAAATAACCCTGCTTACAAAACTGGTAGCGCTAAGTGAAAGGTGAATTGAGCAAACAAAGCGATATAAGCAAGCCACTCTGCCTGTTACCCCAGAGAGTTATTGCGATAGATATGCCGGGTATTCGGATATTCGTTGTAAAAATATGTTGGAGCTTGAAGGTCAGGGTATTGGTTAGATCCACATTAGGAGATACGGTAAAGGTTCCGGTCAGGAAACTACTTTATCAAAAGTTATATCAGGCGATACAAACTGTTGCAAATACTAACCCGAAAGATTAGACAATAAACGGTCAAGCATTAAGCTAATCTGGTAAATTCCTGCCGGGCTTGCTCCTGCAAAAGGCCAGGTACAAACAGCACAGCAGCCAGCTTGTCGCGCAACGAGAAATTGCCACGCCTTCAAGGCCCCATTTGAAGATCCCGGCCAGTAAAAGGTACAGCCCTAATCCTGTAAAATCCGCGACCACCAGGGCCAGCAGAATGTAGTACTGGCGGTTAGTAATAGTCAGCCAGGTAACAGGGCCGCTACTGGCAAAAATCCCTGCCGCAGACCAGCCTAAAAGCGGTAGTATGATGGTTGCTGCCCGGTATTTAGAACCGAATAGAAAACTTATAAGAGGTAAGCTAAAAAAAATGCCGGCTAATCCAATCAATAACCCACTTGCTGTTAAAGCAAGACTCCAGTAGACAAGTTCAGTTTTGCTCTGGTGAGGGTGACGGGCGAAGCGCGGCATGGCAGCAATACCCCATACCGTGGGCACAGCGATAACCAGCGCCTGTATTCTTAAGGCCGCACCATACTGGCCGACCTCCTCTCTTGTCAGGAGTAACGATACAAGGTAGAGATCAGCGTATTGAAACGCCAGCGAGGCCAAGCCGATAAACCAGAAGCCACTACCAGACTTAAAGAGTTTTACCAGCGAGTAGCCCGGTGGGCCTGCCTTTACCAGGTAGTGTGAATATCTATTTAGAATAGGATATAAAAGCAGGCCTGCGTTAATTGTTGCAGCCAGTAGATTTGCGGCTAGCAGGGCAGCGGTAGCGGGCTGCCAGGCCAGGGTGATGAGGACTATTATAAAATTGAGAGTTACCGCAAGACTATTTACTTAAGTTTCGCACAAAATTAGCCTAATACCAATTTGGCTAAAGAAATGGGCAAAGGCTTCAAAAAAGCGCTTGGCTAAATGATGACCTTTGCTCATTCGCACCTTAACAATTCGTCCAGCTTTGAAATTTATCCGGC
>DATAKM010000193.1:0-58737 GCA_036261665.1 Chloroflexia bacterium | reverse complement strand
GCCCTGACCGCCTATGTGGTGCTGGCAGGGGCTGACTTTGGCGGAGGCGTCTGGCAGGTGCTGGCTTTTGGTCCGCGTAAAGAGGAGCAGCGCAAGGCGATTGCCCGGGCCATGGGTCCGGTCTGGGAGGCCAACCACGTCTGGCTGATACTGGTAGTAGTGCTACTCTTCTCGGCCTTTCCGAGCGCCTTCTCGGCCATCATGACCGCGCTGTTCTTCCCGCTGACCCTGGCCCTGGTCGGGATTACCCTGCGCGGTTCGGCTTTCGTCTTCCGGGCGCACGCCTCACAGGCGGCAGGGGCACAACGCTACCTGGGCAATATTTTCGGCGGAGCCAGCATCATCACGCCGGTGCTGCTGGGGATGAGCGTGGGGGCGCTCGGCTCGGGCCAGATCCGGGTACAGAACGACAGGGTCAACCCCGATTACGTGACACCCTGGCTCTCGCCTTTCCCGGTCATGGTCGGGTTGCTGGCTCTGGCGCTCTGCGCTTTCCTGGCAGCGGTCTACCTGACCTGCGAAACCGAGGGAGAGTTACGGCAGGATTTCCGCAAACGGGCGCTCTGGGCCGGGTTCAGCATGGCGCTGCTGGCGTTTATCGCGCTCCCCTTCACCATGAACGGCGCGCCGTTGCTCTGGGAAGACCTTAGCTGGGGACGCTCGACGCCGCTAGTAATCGGGATGATTGTGCTGGGCCTGGGCGCGCTGGTAGTATTCTGGCTCGGTCACTACAACCTGGCGCGGATTATGAGCATTGGCGAGGTAGCCTGTATCGTGTGGGGCTGGGCTGTCGCTCAGGCTCCCTACATCGTGGTACCGGACCTCACTATCACCGGCACCGCTTCTCCCCAGGCCACTCTACAGGCGCTGGTGATCGTGCTGGCAGTTGGTTCACTGGTACTCTTGCCGTCGCTATGGTTGCTCTTCGCGGTCTTCAAGGGCAAAAACCCGGCGGTAGATTTCGAGGATGAGCATTAGTTACAAATAAAAAAGAGCGGTTTATCACCGCTCTTCAAACTCAATTCTTACGAATAACTACGGGCCAACCCGGAACCAGGCTTTGCTGGCGCGGTTTTCCAGTTGCTCATCGGTCAACTGACCCTGGTACTGGCTCTTAACCGCTTCCAGTTCTTCCGGGGTAAGTTCAAAACCACCCTCTTTGACGGCGGCTTCCGGGTTGCTCAGCAGTTCGCGTAGAAACTGTTTATCGTTATTAGCGCGCGCTATCAACGCACGCAGACCTTCACTTGCCATCTGACCCTCCTTAACGCGGCTCGCTTCGCGCCTGGATACGCCTTGCGAATTGCCACAACTGGTAAAATTCCTGGTATTACAACGAAATAGATGTTGCTATGATATATTTAGCTACTTTTATTTTAATCAATACGCGCAATAGGACATATGACCTAAATCACTGGTTTATTGTAAAGAGTGAGAGCCTGTCTTAAGCCGTGACCGGTTCACCCAGTTCGCGCAGGAGGGCCTCGGCTTCATCCTTTTTAAAGAGGGCATCGCAGGCTTCAAAGGTGCTGACACTCTGCATCAAAAGGCCACGCGCTCTGTCCAGCGTTTCGGTTTCGGGAGCGCGCAGGTGCGCCGCCAGCAGTGCCCGGGCGTAGTAGAGTTTGGTATAAGACATCTCCAGGAAGGCTTTCACCGGCTCGAAATTGTTCAGGCTTTGCTCAAAAGCAGCGGTAGCGGCAGCGTAATCACCTTTTAAGAAAGCCAGCTTGCCTTTTAGCCGCTCCAACTGGCCAACCATCAGCGGGTCGCCCACTTCCGTCACCAGTTTTTCGGCGGCCTCTTCTTCGATTTCGGCCCTGGCTACATCGTTTTGCTCCAGGTAGAGATCCAGGCGCAGCAGGCGAGCCTGCCCGGTCAATTGCGGGTTGTTTAATTCCAGGGAGCGGGAAAGCCCTTCATTGAGATAGATATCGGCTTCGGTGAAATTGCGACTGGCCATGTAGAGCCAGCCAAGGCTATTATAGCCCTCCGCCACCAGCGCCCGGTAACCGATAGACTCAGCCAGCTTGATAGATTTATCGAGTTGCAGCAGGGCTTCGCCAAAAAGTCCCTTTTGCAACAAAACCTGGCCTATATTCAGTTGCGCATTGGCGATATGGACCGGGTTAGGCGAATTTTCAAGGCTATGGAAGTGGCGCAAAGCCATTTCCAGGCGACCCTGGCGAGTGGCAATAAAGCCCAGGCCACCCAGTGAGGCGGCAGCAGTTTCAACATCCCCGGCGCGGCGAGCATTATCGCGTGAAAGCGTCAGGTAGTAATCTGCCTTGACCAGGTCGCCTTTCAGGACCGAAATATAGCCCAGTTCGTTGTAGGTGCGAGCCAGCGCGTCAAGCTTGCTGGTCTGCTGGTGCAACTGGGCCGCTTTATGCAAACACTCTTCCGACTCCGCGATATCACCCTTATCCACGTAAACCTGACCCAGGCCGTTATAAGCCCGCCCCCGGTCAATCTGCAATTCGCGGTTGTCCGTGCCGGCCACTTCCAGCAGCTTCAGGCTGGTCTGGTAAGAATCGAGGGCCTCATCGTAATGACCCTGCGACTGGTAAATCCAGCCGACCAGGTAGAGTAATTTGGCCCTTAAATGCTGGGTTTTGCCATCGGTTTCGAGCATTTCGGCCGAGAGGCGATTGAATTCCTGGCGGGCGCTTTCGTAGGCCTGCATGGCTTTATCGTAGGCGCCAGTCTTGCCCTGCACCTCCATCAACTTGGCTTGCAGGCCAATCCGCGAAACCGGCTCGCCGCAACGTTCCAGGGCACTATCGTAATGCTCGATAGCCTGGCCGTATTCTTCTTTGAGCGCAAGGATATCGCCGATATTGCTGTAAATTTCTACCAGGCGATTGTTGGTATCGGGATGGTCGCGGAAATCGGGGCCTTGCAAGATTTCCTGGGCTTCATAAAAAGCTTTAAGGGCTTCGTCGTTTCGGAAGAGGCTCTGGCGCATATTGCCCGCCAGGATCAGGTACTGGGCCGCTTTTTCCTCGTTAGTGCTGCGCTCGTAGTGGTAGGCCAGGTCGTCAATAACGGTGTAATCGTTAAGACGGTCAGATTTGAAACGTTCGAGAGCCTGGGCCACCTCACCGTGATAGTGGCTGCGCTCAACGCCCAGCAGATTGTTGTAAGCCACTTCGCGAGTCAGGTAGTGGCGGAAAACATATTCCGCTTCCGGTTCGCGGCGTTCCAGGGCAATCAGGTCGCGCCGCTGAAGCGTGGTTATGGAAGAATTAACGGTCTCACCGGCCTGGCTTAATTCGTCAACGGCCAGCAGAATGCGCTTCTCGAAACGGTTGCCAACTACCGAGGCAATCTGAAGCACGCGCTTATCGTAAACCGCCAGGCGGTCCACGCGAGCCAGCAGGATTTCCTGCAGGGTTTCGGGTGGCTTAAAGTCTTCCAGGTTGCCCACAAGCTGCCAGCCGCTTTCCTCGTTTTCATCCGGCAGCAGGTGGCCATCTTCCAGCAAGCGCTTGAGGATTTCTTCGGCGAAAAAGGCGTTACCCCCGGCGCGCTCCACTAACTGCATGAGAGTAGCCGGAATAGGACCGTAGGTAGCCTCGCGCTGGCGTTCCGGTTCCTGCACCTTGAGCCATTCTTCCAGGAACTGGCGAACCAGTGGCTCCATTTGCTGCGGCGAAAGGCGATCCAGTTTGATGTAGTCGTAGCTATCTCCGGCCTGGGCCGCAACCGGCCAGGCACGCGTAAAATCGGGACGGTAGAGCAACAGCAGCAACACTTCCAGGTTACGCAGGTTGTGGGCGGTCGTACTGGCGGCATGGGTTACTTTAGCTACAATCCGGTCCAGCACCTTCAAGCTGTTATTGTCAGCCCAGTGCAGGTCGTCCAGCACCAGCACCAGGGGCGTGCTTTCGCCTTTTTTGAGCAGAAATTCGCTCATAGTCTCGATCAGCAGGTTGTTTCGTTTCTGAGGGTCAAGACCATCTATAAAGGTATTAGGTAGAGAAAGACCGGCAATCTGGCCCAGCAAAGCGGCGTATTCACCAAATTCGGTGGCATCCGGTTCATTCGTCTCACCCAGCAACTCCCGGATAGCCGCCAGCAATTTCTTGCGCATCTCAGCGGGTTCTTCAGTCTCGCTGATCTTGCAATACTTGAAGAGCATAGTGCGCATCAGGCTGAAGTACTGGCCGGAAGAATAAGAAAAAGCGGTGCCGTCCAGATACCAGACATCAGGATCATAGGCTTTGATACGCCGGTTGAATTCACGCAGAAGACTAGATTTACCGACCCCGGCCTCGCCTACTACCGAGACAACCTGGCCGCGTCCTTCCAGCACCTTTTGCAGTTTTTCCCATAGCACGGCCATTTCGTTATCGCGCCCAATCAGCGGCAGGTCGCGCCCGGCCAGACCGCGCCTGTTCTTGCGCTCCTGTTTCGGCCCGACCACCTCGTAGCAATGGACCGGTTCGCGCTTGCCCCTGATCTGTTTGTAGCCTATATCAATGAACTCAAAGGCATGAGAGGAAAGTTTATAAGTCAGTTCGCCTACCAGGACGTGACCAATGCGAGCCTCATGTTCCAGGCGCGAAGCCAGGTTTACGGTATCGCCCATAATGGTGTAGGTTTTGTAGCTGATACCGCGCACTTCACCGCCCACTTCCGCCGCGTTTACCTCGCCTGTATTCAGGCCGATACGCATATCCAGGCCGAAGCCGTACTGGGCCTGCAATTCCGCCGAAATTTTACGCAGTTCCGCCTGCATCTCCATTGCCGCGCGTACCGCTCGTTCCGGGTCATCTTCATGGGCTTCCGGGGCGCCAAAGCGAGCCATGATATTGTCACCGGCGTACTTATCAATGCTGCCGCCCAGGTCAACAATCTTTTCGGTCAGGCGGGCAAAAACATCGTTCATAATGTTGGTGACTTTTTCAACATCATTGAGGGTTTCGCTCATGGCAGTATAGCCGTGGACATCGGCAAAAAGGACCGTACACATCCGGCGGTCATTTACATAGCGTTCGCGCCGGGTACCGCAGGTACGGCAAAACTGGGTAGCTTCCAACTGGAGTCCCGTTTTAGGAAGAGGAAGGTGAGTGCCACATTTGCCGCAATAGTTGGAACCTTCGGGGTTCTGGGCCTGGCACGCGGGGTTAGGGCAAATAATCATATTTTTTGAAGAAAAGGTAAAAGCGGCGGCTTAGCGACCAGGCAGGTTTTGAATTAGAAAGGCAATCGCAATTGCCGGCTGCGATTGCCTTATTCCGATCTTCAACCCAGCTTAAGGCCGTTTACCCGCTATCGGTTACTGCTCCATCAGGCGCTTACGCTTGGCGATCAGGTTGCGGCGTCGCTCGTCGCGCATGCGGGGATTCAGCACCATTAGAGTAATTTTAATTCGATTAACCAACTCTTGTGGGTAGAAAGGCTTGGTAATATATTCTACCGCGCCTTCTTCCAGACCGTGTATATAGTCCTCATCAGCGGCTTTCGCTGTCAGCATGATAACCGGCATACCTGCGATATCCGGGTCTTGCTCGATCCGGCGCAGGACTTCCCAACCATCCATTTCAGGCATCATAACATCCAGCACTACCAGCTCTGGTTTTTCGCTTTTCATCTTCTCCAGACCCTGCTTACCGTTGGAGGCGGAGATTACCTGAAACCCATCGCCTTCCAGGTTAGCTTCGACGATTTCGATAATGCCGGGCTCATCGTCAATTACCAGGATCTTGCGTCCGCTGTTTACATCTGCTGCTGTCATGCTGTTTCTCCTTTAACTATCAGTGAGTGATTTGGGCTTAACCGTGAGACCGGCTCGCAGCGCAGTTTACAAACTCAAACGCCGCTGGCCAGGAGTGAAAAAAGTTCTTACCTCCTTTAATTGACCGGTCAGGAAATTAGAAAGAAGACTCAGTCATTACAACCTCACGTTTCCAATCTCCACAAACTCACTCTACTTCCGGTATACCTCATTGTACCCTAATTAACTTAATTTAAGCAATGGGAAAAGCAGGTTGATGAGCCTGCTAAGCTAATCTTAATCGCGATTATTCTCCTGTTCGGCGCGCCAGGCCGGTAATTGAATAATAAAAGTAGTACCCTCGTTCGGCACGCTCTCGGCCCAGATTTCACCACCATAACTGGTGATGATGCTCTTGCAGATGTAGAGGCCCAGGCCCGTGCCCTGGGTCTTGCGGGTCAGGCCGGTCTCAACCCGGTAAAACTTCTCAAAAATACGGCTCAGGTGCTCGGCAGGGATACCGCTACCCTGGTCGCTCACCCGAATGTCGAGTTTATCCGGCTCGCGCTCGCCCTGTTCGTTTTCTTTACCGTAAAGCCGGTGAGCGCTGACCGTAATCGTCCCGCCGTTGGGCGAGTACTTGATAGCATTGGAAATCAGGTTAGTCACTACCTGCTCAAACTGCTCCCGGTTGCAGCGCGCGCGCAAGTCATCATCCGGTAAATCCAGCGCCAGTTCCAGCCCGCCGAGTTGTCCCTGAAAACCATTTACCGAGTTTTTAATCGCTTCTCGCACGTTGACTGCCTGGGGATTGATCTTGAATCTGCCTGACTCGATACGCGATACGCTTAAAAGATTATCAATCAGGCTGGCCAGGCGGTTAGCCGCATCATCAATTCCGCCAATGAACTTTTGCTGCTTTTCCGGCGCGAGGCGCAATTCCTGGCGCAGCAGAGTGCTGCTATAACCTTTTATCAGGGCCAGCGGGGTGCGAATTTCGTGGCTGGCAATCGAGACAAAATCATCTTTAAGCTTGTCGAGTTCCTGCAATTCTTCATAAGCGCGCTGGCTTTGAGTATAAAGCTGGGCGTTCTCAATCGCCAGGGCAGCCTGGTTGGCAAAAGTTAGAATCAGGTTGATTTCGTGGGGTGAAAAATCCCGTGAGATATAATCTATGCCGTAAAGCACGCCGATTACTTTGTCTGCCGTCTTTAAGGGTACACATAGCAAGGAACTGACCCCAAAGCTTACGGCGTTGCTGAAACGGCTATCTTCAAGGACGTTGGTGACAATTAACGGGCGGGTGCTAGCGACAATTCCTTCGCTCAACTCCTGGAAAAATTCCGAATTTAGCCACTCCACGATAGCGGGGGTACAACCATTATGACCATAATCAGGGTTAATTAGGGGCCCTTTATGGGGGTCATCGGTCTTTATTGCTACCGCACCGGCCGATAGCTCGGCCATTTCGCACAGCGCTTCTGCCGCCGAGTTCATCACCTCCGGCATCATCAGACTCTCGCCCATGCGGGCTGCCAGGTCGTTTAGCTTGACCAACTGGTAGTTGTGGAAGCGCAGCATCTCCTCACGATGGCGGATAATGGCGTCACGCGCATTCATGTAGGCTTCAGCTACCGCGGCTACCTGGATATCCATGGCCTCGTTGACACGCTTTTCCATTTGCAGGACGTTGATGGGGAAAGCCACCCACAGCCGATGTGATAGCATTCGCCCCACCGAGTCGAGGACAGCGCCACGAAAGACCGAAAGGGAGAGCAAAATATCTTTAAGCAGAAACCCCTGGCGTAAACGTTCTCCGGCCATTTCGCGCGCCATGCGGGTCACCTGATCGAGCAAGACATCCTGTTCTTCACGGTTGCCGGCCTCCAGGGCTTTTATAATCAGTTCCAGGCTTTGCTCGTGATAGAGCACAGGATTGCGCAATTTTTCCAGTTCGGCGAAAGAGGGGGATTCATTTTTGATGGCTTCCCACCACTCGTTCAAAATGCGTTCAGAGTCTTTGGACAGGTAGCGGGCTACGCTATGGAAAGCGGTTATAGTGGAAGGATCATTCGGACCGGTTGGGTTGCCGTTAGAGCCGGGAGCTGAAAAGTGCATAGGGTTCTCCTTCTGCTAAGTCTGCTGGGAAATTATAGCATGAGGGCCTGATTGACAACAATACTAATCAGCCTGTAACATACCCAGGCTAGATACTGCTGGTCCTATTTGAAAAAGTAAAGAAAAAGCACCTGAAGTTGTTATGACTGCCAATCAAAAAAGCGATAAGGAAACCATAAGCCGCCGCCAGGAAGTTATTGAAATCCTGATTTCCTATACACCCCGCCCGCGAATTGCCCGTGAAGGCTTTACGCGCCTGGGAATTTTCCTGGGAGGTGCGTTGTTAATGCGCTGGTTGGCCGGGCGCTTCAAAAACAAAGCCCTGGCCGCCATTAGCCGCCTGGCCAGCAATCTCCTGCTGGGAGCAGGGCTTTTCGGCCTTTACGCCTATCGCCATCCCCACCGTATCCCGATGGGCAACGCCCCTGACTACATTTACTCCCCGGTAGACGGCACTGTCCAGGCAATCGAGGAAATTTCAGAAGAACCTCTCTTTCTGGGTGGTCCGGCTTATCGCATCGAAATAGCCAGCAATCTGCTAAGTGTACCGGTGCAGCGTACTCCCCTCCCCGGCACAGTCCGTTACATTTATACTCAGCCCAAAGACCAGAATTATAAGCTAGGGCTAATAACCGAAAATGGTACGCGCCTGCTGCTTGATATGAAGCCGGACTCCAGGTCCAACCTGCGTCTACCCTCGCCTTTAGGTGAAAAAGAAGCTATCCTGCTGCGTCCTGAAGCAGGTCAAAGCCTGGGCGTTACCGAGCACATCGGTGTACGCGGCTTCGGTGTTCCAACAGTTACCACCCTATACCTGCCAACCGGCGGTATTGATATTACCGGCCTTAAAGGAATGAAAGTTCAAGCTGGAAAGACCATCCTGGGTCGTATTAAGCCAGCCTGATTAAAGTGGAATATCTGGTTTACCTGGCTTTATTTTTGCGTCTTTACTTTATATCGAACGTTTGATATAAATAAAGCCAGGAGGAATCTTGGATGCCAAAGCTGGGAATGGAGCCTATCCGTCGCGCCGCCGTAATAAAAGCCGCGCAGGAATGCATCGCTGAAGAAGGTTTTGAAAATACCACTATGATGGGTATTGCCAGGCGCGCCAATTGCAGCACCGGGACAGTCAATCATTATTTCAAGAACAAAGAAGATGTGCTGGTATCGGCTATGCGGGCTGCTTCCTGGGCAGTGGGCCAGCGCATGCGGCAGGTTATGCAGGAGACTACTAACCCCTGGCGAAGGCTCGATCGGATTATCGCTCTTTCCCTGCCCGACTCTCCCGAAGACCGCCGGGAATGGTACATCTCGCTGACCTTCTGGGTCAAAGCCATTAATAACGGAAACCTGCGCAAGCTTAACGAACAGCGCTATGGTAGCTGGTATCGTCTACTCAAAGAAATTGTCGAGGATGGCATTCAACAAGGTTCCTTCCGCTCAATAGACCCGGAACTGGCTACCCTCTCCCTGATTGGCATTATAGATGGCCTCGGACTGCATGCTTCTCTCGGCAATGTAAATGTTACTCCTGAAAAAATGCGGCTGGCCTGTAGCCATAGTATTCGAGCGCTACTGGCAGCCAACCAGGGCTAAAAAAGTAATCCCGGCACAACTGTTTTGTCTTTATCTTTTTATATCGAACAATCGAAATAAAACAAATATGCAAATTTTCTTGACGCTGAGGCTACAAGTAGCTATAATCTAACTGTTCATTTGCGCCCGTAGCTCAGCGGATAGAGCAAGTGCCTTCTAAGCACTGGGTCGTAGGTTCGATTCCTACCGGGCGTATTTTTTATGCTTAATGAGCATGTTTCTTCTCCGGTAAACCCGCTTCTATTTTCACCAAACTCACATAAGCATAACACAAAGTTATACAAATCTATTACTGTTCAGTAATTATTAAATTTTTTTTCTTTTCCTGTAAGGTTGTTCGTAAGCTTTCTTTGCTATCATAAAGCCAGTTACCAAAAGATACCGCGTACTTGCATACATTCCACGTCACTCCTTACGTCTCTACCGCTTTTCATTCTGTCCAGCGTCGAATAAAAGGTATCCGAGGCTCGCATTATTTGCGGTGGGAGGGCTGAATGGTTCAGCCCCCACCCTCTAAATAATGCAAATGGTTAAATGGTCAGTGCTTGTATCTGTCGGGTTATTCTTTTGGTTAAAGTTTAACCGGTACATTCAACTGTAGATAGCTATTGGGTAAAAATGATTGCTTTAGATATGACAATACAACCTTTTGCAACAGGAATGTTTAACACACTACCTCCTGAAAATAACCCTTCCCTGCTTATTGTGGACGATGAACCGGCAATCGTTGAAATGCTCGAAATGTTGCTGGAAGACGATTTTAAGGTAACAGGTTGTAGTGATCCTACCCAGGCGCTTCAAATGGCCCAACAAGCCTTGCCGGCGGTAGTTATGGTAGATGTGATGATGCCCGCCCTTAATGGCATCCAGATACTGAAGAACCTGCGCAACGTTCCGTCCCTTTCCAAAATTCCGGTGGTACTGATGACCGCCGGAACAAACTTTAACGGGTTGAACGAAACTGAGCTGAAAGATCTGAAGGCCTGGGTAGTCAAAAAGCCTTTCGATAATTACAAACTAATGGATTTATTAAAGGAACTGAGCGCTGTCGCCTGATTTTACTGCGCCATTAACTAGCGGTAACATTACGAGATATAGACATAGGGAGCATATCTTCAGAAGGTATGCTCCTTTATTTTGTATAGTTATCCAAAAGTTTTCCCCACTATACACAAAATGTGGGTAAGTATGGATAACAGCAGCGCTAATTATTGTGGTATCAACTAAATCAGGCTCAAAAAGACTCTTCTTGACTTCCAGTCTGACAAAGCGTAAACTCCGTGCTGTTAAAGCAAATAGAGTGCGGTTAAAAGATGAATCCACTGATTAGACTTGTAACTGCGGCGATTTTAATTGTTGCCTGGTTTGTTTTTAGCCGGGTTTATTCGCCGGAAAATAAGTTAGCCAAAAACGACCCGGTCGGGAATATTCGGCGGCGCGAGATTGTCGGCGCATTTAAAGCCATGGCTTTCTTCTGCCTGCTATGGTTTGTAGCCAGTACAGTGGTTATCTTTATTTTCGGCCTGGTGATCGCGATTGTAGCGCCACCGAACCAGCGTGGCTTTGCGGATGCATTCAGCGAAGTAATCAACTCCTCTTCAGGTTTTAGCGGGCCTCTTAACCCTTTCAGCCTCTGGGGAGCAGTAGCAACCCTGGTAGCCACGGTAGCGGCGGTCTGGATTAGCCAGCGTGTTGCGCGGGGGCAATCCTTTTTGAAACTGGGCCTGCAACCGAACCGTGAAATGCCGCTCGATCTGCTGCTCGGCCTGATCCTGGGGCCGCTGCTCTTTGCCATCATTTTTCAGGCCGAATCCCTGCTGGGCTACCTGGCAGGCAGCACCGGGCCTCACTATGATTGGGGTAGTCTCTTCCAGTGGTTAGTAATATTTTTATGCATCGCTATCAGCGAAGAACTGGTGGTACGCGGCTACTTCTTGCAAATCACCAACCAGGTATGGGGCGGAGCGATAGCCGTCATTGCTACCTCGGTTGGCTGGTCGCTGGCGCATGTCTTAAACCCGCACATCAGTGTCCTGGCAGTTATGAATGTGGTGATAGCTGGCCTGGTTTTTGCTTATGCCTACAATATTACCGGGCGACTGTGGCTGCCGATGGCTTTTCATTTTTCATGGAATTTCGCCGAAGGAGCCATTTTTGGCTACCCGGTAAGTGGTTATACCATTGATAATTCCGTTTTCCAGACCTTCATCAACGGTCCCCAGGAAGTTACAGGCGGACTTTTCGGGCCTGAAGGTGGAATGTTAGGATTGTTCGCAATTATTCTGGCGGGGTTAGCCTTTTACGCCTGGGATCGTTTACGCCGTCCACCTCAAACTGATAAAGAAGTCTAACTGAATAGTTTCGTCTTTTTTCCAGAAATAAGTGTTCTGGCTGGTTAGTAAGCCTCCGGCTTCACACGGAAAACTCTCCGTGCATTTTTCAAACTCAAACAAAATACTGGTAATCAAATAAACATATGGATATTCTCAGCACAGCTAATAGCGATCTTATTCCTGTTTTAGCTCCCTCTGAAAACAGTGAAATCTTTCAAGAAAAACATACCATCTTAACCAACGATGGCTTGAAGTTGCATATGCATGGCTGGCGCGGCTCAGCCGAACCGGACAAAGTAATGGTAATTGTGCATGGCCTGGGTGGGCATGGCGCGTACTACCATACCTCTGTAGCGCCTTATATTACTCCCAACCGTACCGCTCTTTATGCGCCCGACCTGCGCGGTCACGGCCTGAGCGAAGGTAAACGCGGCGATATAGAGACTTTTCAGCATTTCCAGACCGATATTACAGCAGCGGTACGCTGGGCCAGGGAACGTCATCCGGGACTGCCGCTCTTCCTCATGGGCGAGAGTATGGGGACTTCCATCGCTATTACCTATGCCGCCACTGCTAGCACCGAAGCCCAACCCGATTACCTGATCCTGGTAGCCTGCGTGGTTGCCCCAACCGTTTCACCACATCCGGAAGAGATTCTGCGAACAATCTATTACCTGGCGCGTGACCGCCGCCGCTGCGCCATACCAATCACCGGGCGCGAAGAACAGGGCATACGCGATCTTGAGTTTATCAAGGTGCTGAAAAGCGATGCGCTTTTCAATAGGAAGGTAAGTGTGCGCTTTCTCTCTAACATGACCATGCATATGCAAAAAGCCGCTCGCCTGCATAGCCACCTTACTATGCCGGTCTTTTTTGCGCAGGGGGGGCGTGACATTACGGTCAATCACCGGCGGACGCGGGCTTTCTTCCAGCGCATAACCGCCTCTGATAAGGAACTACACTATTTCCCGGAAGCTTATCACGCTTTGCTGAATGACCCGGACTCACCGTTGGTGCGCCAGCGCCTGCTGGACTGGATGGAACGCCAGAGCAACCAATCGAAAAAGCGATAATTTTCTACTTATCGCCGGAAGTTAATACTTGCCAGGTCTGAAGAGCGCAGGCTTCCCAGGAAAAACGGGCGGCCTGCGCCAGCCCTTTACAGCGTAGTTCCGCTACCAGTTCCGGCATGGTCAAAACCTGGCGCAAGCGCTCTTCGAGGGCCAGTGTGTCGAGTGGGTGGTGGTAAAGAGCAGCCTCGCCAGCCACTTCGGGCAGGCTGCTGGAGTTGGAGCAAACAACCGGACAACCGCAGGCCAGTGCTTCCAGCACCGGCATACCGAAACCTTCATACAGGGAAGGGAAGACGAAAGCAGAGGCTTCGCTCAGGAGGGCAGGTAAATGCTTATCATCCAGGTAGCCGGGCAACAAAACCCGCCCGGGCTGGCTGGCCTGGATTTCAGCCGCTTTATTCAAGATTGGCTCGCTCAACCAGCCGGCTTTGCCTCCCAGCACCAGTTGCACATCCTCGAACTGCGGATCACGAATTAAAGCCTGAAAAGCTTCCAGCAGGCGCAAGAGGTTCTTGCGCGGCTGAATTGTGCCGATGTAGAGCAAAAACCGGCCCGGCCCAATGCCGTAGGTGGACCTGGCAACGCGTCGCTCTTCCTGGTCTTCTATCGGGCGGTAACGTTCGGCATCGTACCCGTGATAAATTACCTCAATTTTCTCCGGTTTAATACCATAATGCCGGACCAGGTCATTTTTGGTAGCCTGGCTAACTGCTATGACACGGCGAGCCTGAGTGGCGCTAAAACGGGTAGAGAGGTCCAGGTAGAGCCGGGAAGCGGCAGTATGGGCAGCAGGGAAGTAGAGATAACCCAGGTCGTGAACCGTTACAATCGAATAAGAGGGGTGATAGAGGGGCAGCACATGCGCCGGGACAAAAAGGCGGTCCGGCGCATGTTGTAACATCTCCCGGCTAAGGCGCAGATGCGTCCAGAGACGCGGGAAAGGGATACTCCTGGTTTCAACCGCAGGGTTAAGCTTCAACTCGTCCAGCACTGCGGCTGAAGGGGGCTGGTTAAAGTAGAGTGTCAGATTTTGCTTCTGCGACTCTCCGGCCAGGCTAACCAGCCCGCGAATTAACTGGAATGCGTAATTTTCGGTTCCGGTACGGTGGCCTACAGCGAGGCGACTGGCATCAACTCCGATACGCATTTGATCAGAACTCTAGTTACTTCTGGGCTGAAAAGGTGCTTTTACCCGTTCCGGTTTGCCGCCGCAGGCTGAAAAGCCACCAGACCATCCCGGCCAGCACCAGGATCGAAACAGGCCCACCTACTACCGGCACACCCATTGTGAGCAGCGCCAGCATTGCAGCCAGCACATCTTCCCCTACGCTGAAGAGCGGTTCAAGGACGCTGGCGGTCTTGCTACGCGTGGTAATAACCTGTCGCAGGCTGACATTGATATAGAAGGTAATGAGAGCTATTATCAAGCCCAGTATCAGGCTGACTACCACCGGCAAGGTAGTGGTCGGAACTACCAGCGAAAAGGCAACAGCCCCGGCCAGTGGGCGCAAGACATAATTGATATTGGTGTAAAGACGGGCCAACTGGGGAAATTTAGAGGCAAAAATATCTACGCCAACCAGCACCGCCAGGATGATGATAGCTGACCAGCTTCCCACAAAATTAAAAGGGCCATAAAGCGTAGTTTTGCCACCCACACCGGCTATTGCCAGGACCAGCAAAGGTAAATACGGGTTTAACCCAGAAGGAATAGCTACTCCCGCCCCGGCCAGCAGCTTCACCACTAAATCCAAGCTATTTAAATCCTTTCGCTAGATAACAGATTTTACTTCGTGCAGATGATAACAAAGCAGGGGCTTTCCGTCAAACGCTCATATAGCCTTAATAAACCTGAAAAGTTAAACCCGAAAAAGGCATAAAAAAAAGCCGCTTTCCTATGTTCCTCCGAAAGCGGCCTAATGTTCCGATATTAGCGAGTTGAGAAATAATTTTCCAAAATTATTTTCAAAAAGATAAAGGAAGGCGTTAACCCTGGATTAGCTAGAGAAGGCCGGAGAAGCCACATGCTCCATAAGCTCAATGTGCTGCGAGCGCGACTCGACATCTAACATGTCGTGCAAAATGCGCTGGAGCGCCATGATATGGGAGCAGGTCTCAAATCCGGTGGCGAAAGTGTGACAATTGCAGTGCCAGTTGGTGTTATCTAGAGTCACAGTGTAGTTATCGTGGTTACCGCGAAAAACGACCTGGGCTTTTTCGAAGCGAATACGATCCGGTTCTTGCTGGTAGCGAATGGCCTTCTCGATTTTGCCGTACAGACTGCTGTTCATAAAAAGCCTCCTTCATTGCTTATGGTATCTTTCCAGAGCTGCCTTGCTTCTGGAAACCTCACTCGAACGGCCAACCAGGCTATAGTAATGGTAGGGACAGGCCAGCCAGTTCACCTATGTTGTTATAAAAATAGAATTGTTAACCCCTCTTCTAGCTCAATATGCTTAAAATCAAAACGACACAGGCAGTTTTGTTAACTTTACCTGTGTCGTTATTTTCCCTTTTGAGCGGCCCGGCGCGCCAGCACAGCTTCCTCACGATTCGCTTGCACAGTGTCACACGGTGTGACCCTGGCGTGCGAGGCGACTACTCTTATTTCATCGCCGGATGGAACTGGTGCGTGTATCAAGGGCGCCCCTCCCGAAATTCCTAACTCATCAGAGCAGTAATCATTTCTAAGCATATGGCATAGCCTTTAGCTGTAGTTATTATAGTCCCAATGCCAGATGGAGTCAATAACACCAAAATGGCTACTATTAGTTAGTGAACTTTCCGTTAGCCTGAATTTAGTTCGCTCGGTCAGGTTCTCATATTATTCTAATTTCAAAGCTAAATCATAACAATGATGAAAATCGTATTAATTTAGGCTTTAACCAAAAAGTTAAAAAAAAGCGCAACAGGCGCTTTTAAGATATAATATTCTGAAACGGTCTATCAAATTTAAGCTATTAAAACTTAAAAATCCTTCAATAGCCAAACGACCGGAATAGAAATCAATCAGAAAGGCTTAAAGCATAATGATAAGAGAACGTATAACCGATGCTCTTAAAAAGAGCAAGGCTGACTATACAGAAATCCGAGTAGAAACTAAAGATACTACCAGCGTGGCCTACCGGGGCAAAATCCTGGAAACAGTCAATACCGGCCGAGATGTAGGCGGCCTGGTCAGAGTACTTCATAATGGAAACTGGGGTGTCAGTAGCTTTAACAGCCTTGATGAACTCGACCGCCACGTGGCCCTGGCCCTGGAATGCGCCAGAGCGCTGGGCGAAGGCGACGCCAAAATGGCCGAAGTGGCTCCTCATGTTTACGAAATGTCCGCCCAGATGGAAAATGACTTCCGCAAGGTAGACCTCTCCACCAAAAAAGACCTGACCGAACATTATAAAGATATTATGGTTTCCAGCCCTGGCCTCCAGGATTCTTCGGTAGGCTACAGCGATAGCCTGCTGACCATGTACTATGCCAACAGCGAAGGTGCTTATATCAAGCAAGAACGCCCTTACAGCACCCTGCGCTTCAGCGCCACCGCCCGTGATGGCTCGAACGTGCAGACCGCTTTTGATAGCGTCCAGTTAGCCTGGGATTTCAACAATATTTACAACCAGGAAGAAAAAGTAGCGGATGTCGCCAAACGCGCCGTTGAGATGCTCAAAGCTGAACCGGTCAAAGCCGGAAACTATACTGTGGTGTTAAACCAAAAACTGGCGGGGGTCTTCATTCACGAAGCTTTCGGCCACCTCTCCGAAGCCGACCATATTGACCAGAATCCCCGCGCCCAGGAAATGATGCGCCTTGGTCGCCGTTTTGGCCCGTCTATCCTGAATGTCAGCGATGGTGGAGTGCATCCCAATCTTTACGGCACGCTACAATTTGATGATGAAGGTACTCCGGCCCAGGAAACCGACCTGGTTAAAAATGGAGAACTGGTAGGCCGCCTGCACAGCCGCGAAACTGCCGCCAAACTGGGTGAAAAACCGACCGGCAATGCGCGCGCTACCGACTATCGCTACCCGCCGATTGTCCGCATGACCAACACCTGCATCAAACCGGGTGAAACCTCTTTTGAGGACATGATTAAGGATATTGAGCTTGGTATCTATGCCGTAGACGCTATCGGCGGCCAGACCGAGATGGAAAACTTCTCCTTCAGCAGCCAGTACGGCTATATGATCCGCAACGGCCAACTGGCCGAGATGGTCAAAGATGTAATCCTGGCCGGTAATCTCTTTACCACCCTTTCCAACATTGAAGCGGTAGGTAACGATATGGAATGGGCCGCCGGTGGTTGCGGCAAAGGCCAGGGCGGACCGCTGCCCGTCGGTACAGGTGCGCCGCATGTCCGCATTAAAAACGTACTGGTGGGTGGGCAGGCCAGCAAATCAAGCGCCTTCCAGGTCTAGACAGGAGCCTAATTTATTATGGATCGAGCACCGGAAATTTTAGAGTTAATTAAACCGCACGTCTCCAGCGCGGAGACTTTTGCGGTAAACGCCGAAACGGTTAAAGTCGGCTTCAAGGGCGGCAAGTTACGCTCCAGCGAAGTGCAGGAGACCAGCGGCGTCAGTATTCGGGTTATCAACGAAGGTAAGCTGGGTTTCTATTCCACCACCGACCTGACCGATAAAGACCGCCTGCTGGAAGCAACCCTCAATTCGGCCAAATACGGGGGGGAAGCCACCTTTGATTTTGCCGAACCGGCCCAGGGTGAACCTTTTGAGGGCTACAGCAGCGAAACTTCCCGGATGGATATCCAGGAACTGGCCGAGATGGCCCAGCGCCTGGCGGCCAAAGTCGAGAGTAGCACCAATAATGATGGTTTGATGGTGGAGGTCGACCTTTCCCGGGTCACTTATAACCAGCAGTTGACCAATACCAAAGGGGTCAACCAGAAAGAGCAGCGTAGCGCTCTTAGCGTTTCGCTCTCAGCGCAGCGGGTGCGGGGCGATGACGTGCTTTACACCTTCAATGGACACAGCGCCATTGGACCTGAAGAAGCTTTCGAGCAACTGGCCAATAAAGTTATAGAACAGCTCAACCTGGCTGAAAAACAGGTCAAGATGGACACCAAAGAAGGCGGTTTGCCGGTGGTTTTTACCCCTGCCGGTTCGATCCTGCTGTTCTACCCGCTTATGCTGGGCCTGAGCGGCAAGAATGCTTTCCTGGGTGTCAGCCCGCTGGCAGGCAAGCTCGGCGAACAGTTACTGGACCCGCGCCTGACTTTCGTGGATGAGCCGATTGTAGCTAACCGTCCGAGCAGCGCCGGAATTGATGATGAAGGTGTGCCGACCCACACTATTCCTTTCTTCGACAAGGGCGTGCTGACCAGCTACTATTACAATCTGAAGCAGGCCGGGGAAGCCGGGGCTAAAAGCACCGGACATGGCCAGCGCGGTATGTTAGGCCAGCCGGGAGCTTCTTTCCACAACCCTATGATTGCGGGCGGCGATGTCGCTTTCAAGGACTTGATCGGCGATATTAAAGAAGGTCTGCTGGTTGAAGGTGTGCTGGGCCTGGGCCAGACCAATATCCTGGCAGGCCAGTTCAGTAACCCGGTCAGCCTGGCTTTCAAGATTGAAAATGGCCAGGTGGTGGGCCGCGTCAAAGACGTTTCGATTGCCGGTAACGTCTACGAATTGCTAAAAGACAACCTGGGCGGCATCAGCAAAGAAGTCGAACTGGTCTACGGCCAGGTCCGCCTGCCCTATATCCGCCTGGAAAACGTCAGCACTGTTTCGACAAACTAGTTTCGAGCATTGGAAAAAGCAAAAAAGGCGTTGGCAACAGCGCCTTTTTGCATGTAACGAAAGGATTCTTCCTATTCCTGACCGTCAGCTAAAAATCGGCATGGTGGCCCCTTTCGGCCTCAAGACCAAGGGTACAGTTTCCGCGCGAGTTCTTCCAATCGCCGAAGCCCTGGCAGCGCGTGGACACAAGGTTCGCATAATCATTCCGCCCTGGGACGACCCGGCAGGTTCGGCTGATCTGGCCTTAAAAAAACCACGCCTGGAAAGCCACAACGGTGTTGAATTACTCTATGTCCCGGTTAAGACGAAACCCCAGGCCCTGACTATTCCTGTCCGAATGGTCTGGGAAGTGTTGAAGTACCGGCCTGAGATAGTCCACGTCTTCAAGCCGAAAGCTTACAGTGGTTTGGCCGCGCTGTTACTCTCGCTCTTGCGCCGTCCTTTTGTGCTGGATACCGATGACTGGGAAGGGTCGGGCGGCTATAACGATGTCAGCCCCTACTCTCGCCCTCAAAAGTGGCTGTTCGCCTGGCAGGAGCGCGACCTGCCACGCCGGGCGGCGGGCGAAAGCGTGGCCAGTCGCACCTTACAAACTCAGGCCTGGGGCTTTGGCGTAGCGCCGGAACGCGTGCTCTATTTGCCCAACGGTATCGCTCCAGCCAGGTATGCCTCCTGGTACAGGCCTGAGGTAGCGTATGCTGCTCGCCTTAAACGGCAAGAGTTAGGTGTCCCCGAAGATGGCCTGGTATTGCTGGCCTATACCCGTTTCGTGGAATTCAAGCCGGAGCGGTTGCTAGAGCTGGCAGAGGATTCCCTGGCTAAAATGAGTCCAGAGCTAGCCGCTAAAACCCGGTTGTTGGTGGTAGGCGGCGGCTTTTACGGCGAAGAAAAAGGCTTTCGCGAACTGGCGGCGCAATACAGCCTGGATGACAGGTTAATCCTCACCGGGACTGTCCCACCGGAGGAGTTACCTGCATTGCTGGCCTGTGGCGATATCGCGCTCTACCCCTTTGATGACAACCTGATAAACCGAGCGCGCTGCTCGGCCAAATTTCTTGATCTTCTTATGGCCGGTCTACCGGTCGTGACCGAAGCGGTCGGAGAACTGCGCGAGTACCTGCAAGACTCTCAGGGTGGTTATCTAGTGCCACTCGGCGATAGAGAGGCCTTTAGCGCCGCCGTAGCGCGCCTGACAGGCTTATCAGCCGAAGAGAGAGCAGCACTGGGCGCTAAAGGTGCACTGCGCCTCCAGGAAAAGTATCGCTGGGAACTTTTGGTGGAGGGGTTGGAAGATTTTTATTTGAGGCTGAAAGAGAGGGATTAATCGGGTAACTCAGCGACGGTCCGGCCATCAATGGACCGGGGTATTACAACAAAAGCGGCTAAACCCGCTTATTTTTTATCCCGTTTGAAGCCAAAAACTGCTATCAGCCTCGTTTACGGGGCTTCGTTGAAATAGTGCGGGGATTCATTCCCGCGCGGTCTTTCAAATTAACCTTAAAGTGCGGCTTTCACTACTCATCTTCACCCCTGGCTTCTTTGAGGGCATCCCTGAAAAGTTTTTCTAATGCAGCGTGATTGGGGAGACTACAACCAGCATCCTTAATATTACTCAACAGTGATAGTGCCGTTTCACAAGCAATGTAAAGAGCAGGTATTGCGGGTATAGCAACTTTCAATCTTCTCTCAGCTTCGGCTTCAGCCTGGTAAAAAGGGTCTAGCGGGTTGGCGGGATCTAGTGGACTGGAAGAGTCTGCCGGTTGAATAGATTTAAGGCCTTTTTCGGTATAGATGTAGCCGATTGTATTCCAATCGAATTCAATCAGGCCTGCATCCCCCCACTCTGTTAGTACTCCACCTTGTTTGAACGAATACATTTTTACCCGTTCTATTTAGCTCATCACTTCAATAGTTGTTTTGTATAGGCTCATTTTTACTGCTTGGAATAGGTCGGTCTGTCTACAAATTTCGCTGCCATAGATTTTCCTATCTTAAAGGCTTAATGCTTCAAATTAGACAGCAGTTGGCCCAGTTCAAGCGTATTGAGAATACTGGCAGCGGTTGCGCCACCACGCCGGGCTGTAATCACACCGT
Organism: Chloroflexia bacterium; assembly: GCA_036261665.1. Taxonomy (GTDB): domain Bacteria; phylum Chloroflexota; class Chloroflexia; order Chloroheliales; family Chloroheliaceae; genus 54-19. The sequence continues at coordinate 38,039 of DATAKM010000193.1, read as the reverse complement.
ATTCAAGCATATTCAGGCCGCTGGTAGAGTGCGCATCGCTGCTGATAACCAGTTTTACCCCTGCTGCCAGGGCTTGCCGGACATGCTCGGCCTTTAAATCGAGGCGATCTGGACCGCTGTTGATTTCCAGAGCCGTACCGGTTTCACGGGCGGCTGCAAAGACTTTTTGCATATCCAGTTCGGCCGGTTCGCGGGCGTTGATAATCCGCCCGGTCGGGTGCGCGATAATATCTACATGCGGGTTGTGCATAGCGCGGAGCAGGCGTTCCGTAATACGTTCAGGTTCCTGGCGCAAACTGCTATGTAGCGAACATACCACAATATCCATCTGGGCCAGCACTTCATCCGGAAAATCCAGCGATCCGTCGGCTTTGATTTCCACTTCCGAGCCGCTTAAAAGCTGGAAGTTAAAACCTTCTCCGGCCAGCACTTCGTTAATCCGGGCGATTTCGGCCTGCTGCTGCTTCAGCTTTTCTTCGGTCAGACCGCGCACTATTCCCAGGCCCTTGCTGTGGTCGGTCAGCAGCAAGTAGCGGTAGCCTTTGACGGCGGCGGCACGAGCCATCGTTTCAATCGAGGCTACCCCATCGCTCCAGGTAGAGTGACTATGCAAATCGCCCTTAATATCATCAAGGGTGACAAGGTCAAGGGCAAGCTTGCCGCGCTGTGCCGCCTTGATCTCCCCGCGCCCATTCCGCAGTTCGGGCGGAATATAGGGCAGGCCCAGGTAGCGAAAGACTTCTTCCTCGTCCACGGCGGGCCAGATTTCATCACCTTTAACAAATCCACCCAGGCTCAGCTCGTAGCCGCGTTCTCGCGCCAGGTCGCGCAACTCCTGTCGGTGTTCCTGTGTCCCGGTAGTCATAGCAAGGGTAGTAGCAAGTTGCTCCGGGAAGCAGGCGATAAACTCGACTTTAAAACCGGTGCTGCGCAAGGTCACTTCAAGCTTGTAATCGCGCTCCTTTAGAATCTGGTCTACTTCGGGCAATTTCTTGAAAGCTTCCAGCGTCTCGTAGGTATCGTCTGAGGCGGCTACCAGGCTGATCTGGTCCACCGTTTCCTCACCTCTGCGGATAGCCCCGGTAGGAAAGATTTGGCGGACGTGCGGGTCGGCCTTCATCAGGTCCAGCATTAGCTGGCGAGCGCAGGGCAGGGCAATACCGAGCAAAATTTTCTTTTCGCCGCGCCGGTGCAGCGTCTCGATATTCTTCAGGATAACCTGCTGTTTCTTTTCGCCCATGCCGGGAACGGCCGCTACCCGGCCTTCACGGGCAGCCTGCTCCAGTTCGCCTATACCCTTGATACCCAGGTGTTTGTAGAGCAGCATAGCCGTTTTTGAGCCGATGCCGGGCAGTTCCAGCAGCGTAACCAGGTCAGGCGGCACTTCTTCCTCCAGGCGCTCCAGATACTTGAGATGTCCGGTCCGCATCAACTCATCTATTTTCCCGGCAATAGCATCCCCAATACCAGGCAGTTCCCTCACCCGGTTTTCTTTCCACAGAGTAGCTACTTCTTCGTTTGAATTTGAGATAGTATCGGCAGCCTTACGATAAGCTGAAATTTTAAAAACATTTTCGCCTTTTAGCTCCATTAAATCGCCAATTAGCGAAAAGATCCTGGCAAATTCCTGATTGGTCATTTCCACTTTACCTGATCCACTACTACACGCTGTTCCTTGCTTTGTTAGCTATATTATAGCTTATTAGAACAGTTATTCAATGCCCTGTAAAGTTTTATACAATAAGTTTCGGAGGTTTATCTTCTAGAAAAGGTCTTGCCGCTGGTAGAACCTCCTGCTCACACTGGCCCAACTGTTTATATTGATTCTCAGATGTATATATAGCACAAAATAGTCTTGAACTTCATTGTAATCGCTACCAACTTGACTCTTATTTTTAACAAAAGTATAATTTTAGTAGGAGTTTTTCTGGCTCCAGGAGGAGGAGCCTTGAGGGGATAACCTTCTAAACCAGTAAAAGCCTAGCTAAATTGCCGAAACGAGCGACCACAGCCCATCGAGCAGGAGGAGTAGCATGGCGCGTAACGATATTACTACCGGGCCTACCTTATCGAACCCACCTACGAAAGGCTCGAACGAAAAAAGCGCTAAAGGTGGAACCAGCAGTATATGCTCGAATTGCGGCGGAACACTGGAACCTGTTTCCAACCGTCTTTTCCTCATGTACAAACGGGCACGTTTACCACAACCTAAAGCTGAAGCATGGGTCTGTTCGCATTGTGGTTGGGTTGAAGGTGACGACCATTTTCAGGCGCTCCTGGAAGAACGCATCAATCACCGCTAAGAATGTCGCATAATCTCGATTTTCAGGCAGAGTTAAAGGCTGCCCAGGCCGAACTACTAAAAAACCCCGGTTCAGTGGATAACTGGAATCGGGCGGCTATCGCTTTGATTGAATTAGGTGATTTGAACAAAGCGGCTGATTATATCGGACATGCTATCGCGCTCGAACCGGGTGAAGCTTTGCACTATAGCAACCGGGGGCGCGTTCTTTTTGCCCTTGAACGGCCAAACGAAGCGCTGGAAGATTATACCAGAGCTATTGAGCTTGCCCCTGGTGCCGATCTCTACTCAAGCCGTAGCGTAATTTACATGGTGCTGGGCAGAGATGCCGCCGCCCTCTCCGACCTCAATGATGCTTATGACCTTGACCCCTCTGTCACCAATCTGCTTAACCGGGCCGCTTTCTTCTCCAATAAAGGCATGGCTGCTGATGCTTTACGCGATGTCAGTAAGGTGATTGAACTGGAACCGGAAAACCCTAATCACCGCCTGACCCGCGCTAACCTGGCCTTTGCCCTGGCTTCTCATTATCCTGAACTGTATGAAATGGGCATCAATGATGTGGAAGAAGCGATCAAGCTGGATAAAGAGGGTGTGTTAAGTCAATCCCTGATCCAACTGGCCGATCAGCTAGAATCCTACATTGGCAGCAGTCCAAACCCCGAAGTTTCGCGCCGCCTTATCAACCTCATTCGTGGCAACCAGGCCCAGTAACTATAATTCGAGATCCATCTGCATAAATTCGAGGGATTCATTATTACTCCGGCGTAAAAAGACTCTCCCCGGCCTGAAACCAGCCTTTTTGTAAAGATGCACAGCCCGTTGATTAAAAGTTGCTACCGTCAGGCGCACCCTGAGTGGCGACCAATCCTGCTGGATAAATTCGAGGAGAGCGTTTAGAAAGTCCAGACCACGGCCCTGTCCGGTCAAATCGGGCCGCATACCCAACCCCAGGTCGAGAGCGCTTTTATCGCTGTAGTCACCGCCGGGAACCCGCGCATCCCTGCCCAGGCAAAAAAAGCCTGTTAGTTCGCCCGCAGCATCCACTACACTGTAATAGTTGGTATCCGGTGATAGCAACCAGGGAGCAGCGCCAGGGTTGAGATCGTAGAGAGTGTAGGGTGGAGGGTAGCGCCATTCCACTATCTGAGCGGCATCCTCAGGGGTTACCGGCCTGTAAGAGTACTTCTTCTCTCCACCCATATTCGCGTGCAGAGCGGCTAACCTAACTGGACCAGTTCCAGACGATTGCCCCAGGGATCACGAGCGAAGCAGCGCCGCATGTTTGGAAACTGCATACCGTCTTCCACGCTCGCTCCTGCTCGTAGCAGGTGGGCCTTTAGTTCTTCCAGGTTCTCTACCTGAAAAGCGGCATGGCGGCCACTAGGTCCATTATAGGAGGAGGCATCTTGTTCCGCGCTGATGTGGATTTGCTGCCCGCTGCCACAATCCAACCAGTAACCGGGGCGACCATTGTCCGTTTCCGGTGGACGGTAAAGCTCTTTGCAGCCGAGTACATCTACATAGAAACGGCGTGCTTCCGCCAGCGCTTCCGGCCCCGGCGCAATGGTCAAGTTGACGTGTAAAATCCCCTTTAACTGAGCCATAATTTCCCTCTTTTGCTATTTTTGGTAGTCCTGTTTGACTTTAGCCTATTATAACACGCTGCTCTCACATACAATTCATAATTAGCCTGTTAGAAACCCGGCAACAAAAAAGAGGCGATTGTAAGTTCGCCTCTTTTCAGTTCTACTGAAGAAGGTTAGATTAGTGACCTACGGCAGTCTGTACTACCTGGAGCAGCGGCGCGGCGCCATCGCGGGCCATATTCAGGGCCGGGTCAGGAATAATGCCCAGCACGAGAATAGCCACGCAGATGATAGCCAGGCCCGCCGCTATAAACCCTGCTTTAGTCGGTTGTAAGCGTTCCCGCGTTTCATCCGACACCGGGTAGAAGTACATGGTGTAAATCACCCGCAGGTAGAAATAAGCTGAAACAGCGCTATTTAGCACGCCGACTACCGCCAGCCAGGTATAGCCATTATCAATAGCCGCCCGGAAGACATAGAATTTACCCAGGAAGCCGCCCGTCGGGGGAATACCGGTCAAAGATAACAGGCAGACCGCCATGGCCAGGGCCGCCGCAGGAGACCACAGAGCGAGGCCGTTAAAGTCATTAACGTCCGCGCCACCCTGCCGGTTCTGCACGTAGATCAGAATACCAAAGGCGCCGATATTCATAAAGGCGTAGATCAGGGAATAGATCATGACGGACGATAGAGCGTCCTTCTGCCTGTCGGGAGCAGCGGTATTCAGGTACGCCGCCAGACCAACCATGATATAACCGGTATGGGCGATAGAAGAATAGGCCAGCATACGCTTGACGCTCTTCTGGGCAATTGCTACCACGTTACCGAGAGTCATGGTCAGAACAGCCAGAACCGCAATAATGACGGACCACTGGGCCGCCATAGCCGGTAACCCCTGGACCATTACCCGTAAGAGGGCCGCGAACCCGGCCGCTTTAGGCCCTACTGACATAAAAGCGGTAATCGGAGTAGGCGCGCCTTCGTAAGCATCGGGCGTCCATACATGGAAAGGTACAGCCGCAATCTTGAAGCCAAAGCCTACTATCAACATCAGCATGGCGAAGGTCAGCCCGGGATCACTGGCCATGCCGCTGGTGGTAGCTATCGCTTTGTTAATATCAGCAAGGTTAGTCGAGCCGGTCATACCAAAGGTCCAGGCCATACCATAAACCAGGATAGCGGTAGCAAAGATACCCAGCAAGAAATACTTGAGGGCGCCTTCCGCCGAACCTTTGTCACCGCGTCCGAAGGCTGTCAGTATATAGCTGGCAATCGAAACCAGTTCGATACCGACGAATACGATCATCAGGTCACCGGAAGCGGCTACCAGCATCATTCCGAGAACGGCGTAAGCCTGGATGGAATAAACCTCACCCAGCGGAATATTGCGTTTCAGAACGTAGGCCGGTGTAACAAAGACCGTCAGGATACCGATAATCAGAAAGACGATATCAAAGAAGGTAGTGAAGTTATCCCGCACAAACATCCGGTTAAAACTGGAATGTACCGCGTTATTGGATGAGTACTCGAAAGCGGCAGCCACGATAGCGGCGGCATAACCGATCAGTGCCAGGTAGCCCAGAGCAGGCCGAGACCGTTTTGATAAAAACAGGTCTACTATCACAATCAGGGTTGCCGTAACCAGCACAATAAACTCGGGCAACAACCAGAAGAAATCATCTCCGGTAAAGCTCAGTTTAGTGTTGGTAATCTGTAAAAAGTTGTTTGTTAAGAAAGACACTTTTCGTCTCTCCCTGTCAGGGTTACTTTATTTGTTCAATATCTGGCTCAATGCTGCCAGGACATTAGAGTGTTCAACCATCGTGATGGTTAAGTTGCTACCGCTGGTGGTCAGGAAATCCAGCACCAGGGCCGGAACTACACCTACCACGACCGCCAGGATACCCATCGGAATCAGCGCCAGGCCTTCCGGTAAATCCAGGTCCGGGAATTTTGCGCCGTTCGCCAGCACATCCGGGTCGACATGATGGCCATGCCCGTGTTCGACATTTTCAGTCGAGCCATGCTCCGGCAAACTGTCGGTGCCTACCCGCCGGGTATCTATTCCGGGTTGGGCGCTACCCATCGCCGCCGCATTGACCGTCTCTCTCGGTGAAGGGGCCAGTCCGTGGGTGCCATGCTCGCTGTTATCCGCTCCGGCAGCAGGGCCGGATTGATTGGTTCCGGCGTCATCCGGGGCGTGAGTATCGTGACCGTGCCCACCGTGCGCCATTGTAACCGCCGGGTCGTAATCGCCGGTTTTGCCGAAGAAAACGCGCTGATACATCCAGAGCAGGTAAAGCGCTGCCAGGATCACCACGATACAGGCTACAAAAGCAAACCAGCCGTTTACCCGGAAAGCGCCCTGCATCACCAGAAATTCTCCGATAAAGCCGGCTATACCGGGCAATCCGAGCGAACCCATGGCATAGAGCATAAACACGGTGGCATAGAGCGGCATCCGGTTAGCTACGCGCAAGGTATTCTGGATGGTTTTGATGTCGCGGGTGTGCAGGCGTTCGTAGATAACGCCTACGCCGAGGAAGAGGCCGCCAGTCAGCAGACCGTGAGCGAACATTACGAAAACCGCCCCTTCGAAAGCCTGGCTGTTGGTTAGTAGCATCGGGTCGGTCGTCTGGCCAGACCGTCCACCCAGGCCATAAGCGAAGCTGAAAAGCCCCAGTATTACGAAGCCCATGTGGCTGACCGAGGAATAAGCTACCAGCTTTTTCATATCGGGCTGGACCAGCGCCACTAACGCGCCGTATAGAATAGCGATCAGCGCCAGGACAATCATTACTGGAGCAAGGTCTTTGCTGGCGTCCGGGAAGAGCGGCAGGTTGAAACGGATGAAACCGTAGCACCCCATCTTCAGCATGACGCCTGCCAGGATTACGCTACCTGCCGTTGGCGCTTCGGTATGGGCGTCCGGCAACCAGGTGTGGAGCGGCCACATCGGCACTTTGATAGCGAAAGCCACCCCGAAGGCCAGGAAAGCCAGTACCTGGAAGGTGTAATTCAACGGGTTTTTGGCCGTAGCTGCCGTAATCTCGACAATATCGAGAGTAAAGTGCCCGACTGCCGGTTGTGCTTCAAAGTAGAGCGCAATAATCGCTACCAGCATCAGGAGACTACCGGCCAGGGTATAAATGAAGAACTTGTAGGCCGCGTAGATGCGATTAGCGCCGCCCCAAACTCCGATCAGGATGGCCATCGGGATCAGCACCAGTTCCCAGAAGATGTAGAACAAGAAGAAATCCAGGGCGCAGAAGACGCCTACCAGCCCAACATTCAAGAGCAGCATGGCGACGTAGTATTCGCGCACCCGGCGCTGAATGGCTTTCCAGCTTGCCAGGATAGCCACCAGGAACAGCAGGCCATCCAGCAGGACCATCAAGATGGAAACACCATCGACACCCATATGGTAGTTTGCGCCGATAGAGCCGATCCAACTGCTTTTCTCTTCGAACTGGTAACCAGGGGCGCCACGGTTAAACATCAGAGTAGTGTAAACCGACAGGCCAAAGTTAATCGCTGTCGTGAGCAGGGCTACCCACCGGAAAGCGTTCGGGTTGCGCGTTGGTAATACCGCTATGATTACCGCTCCAATTAGCGGTATGTAAGTCATTGCAGAAAGCATTTTTTCTTTCTCTTCGCTTAGAACTTAATTCCCATGGTAATGTAGAAAATAGCTACGATTACCACTAACCCTATCGCCATAATGAGAGCATAGTTGCCAATGAAACCGGTCTGGACCTTGCGTAACTGCTGAGCGCTCCAGCGAGTCAGCCAGCCCACGCCGTTTACCGCCCCGTCAATCACGTAGCGGTCGAAGGCGCTCCAGCCACGGGCAAAGAGCAGGCCACCCTGCACAAAGACCAGGTTGTAAATATCATCGAAGTACCACTTGTTATACGAGAAAGCGTAGAGTGGTCCCGCCAGGCGACCGGCCCGCAGAGGAGCGGTCGAGCGGTTCCGGTGGTACATCAACCAGGCGATAGTCACTCCGCTGAGAGCTACAATAGCGGAGACAATCAAAAGGGTCAGGACTTCACCACTACTTTGATTCGGCAGGGGCTTAACGGCCAGGGCCGGTTCAAAGGTGCTATCCAGAAAGCCTTCAAAGAGGTTGGCGCCATTACCGAAAACAGCATTAGGCAACCCGACATACCCGGCAGCGATGGACATAAAGGCCAGGAAGACCAGCGGCAAGGTCATGTTCGGAGTATTTTCGGTTACTTTTACCGGCACTTCCGTAGCGCGAGCGGTAGCGTTTTCATAACCATCGGTGAAATTGATCAGTTCGCGCGGGTTGAAGTTGGCGATGCCCAGTTCCGCCGCCTTGCGCCGCATACCTTCATGAGCCAGGCGGTTCATGGCTTCCGGCAAACGGAAGTTACCGCTCCAGAAAACCGAGAAGATCATGCGGAAGCTGTAGAAAGCGGTCAGCAGCGCGGCGAAAAGGCCGATGCCATAAATCACGTAGTTCAGGCCGTTCTCGGCGCCACGAGCGAAGGTAGTACCCAGAATTTCATCCTTGCTCCAGAAACCGGCGGTCAGCGGAATACCGGCCAAAGCCGCCGCGCCAAAGGTCATACTCCAGGCGGTCAACTTCATGCCTTTGGAGAGGTTACCCATGTAATCCATACTTTGCGGGTCGAGGCCCATTCGGAAAAGTTCATCCTTGCTTTTGGGGTCAACGCCGTATTCGATAGCGTGTTCCGCCGCCTCGTATAGCTCGAAAGCTACGGCTTCGGCGCGGGCCGGGTCATTCGGGAAGCGCTGTTTAGCCCAGTGCTCGGCGTTGTGCTGAATTTCGTGGAAGCCGTGATGAATGGTTTCCTCGTTGGCATGGATGACCGAACCGCAACCCAGGAAGAGCAATCCTTTGAAGAAAGCGTGGGTCATCAGGTGGAAGAAAGCGGCGGTCCAGCCAAAGACACCCAGGGCGAAGAACATATAACCCAACTGGCTGACCGTGGAGTAGGCCATAACAGCCTTGATGTCTTTCTGGGTGGTGCCGACGGTGCTTCCAAAGAAAGCGGTTATTACACCGATAATGGAGACTACCAGCATCGCTTCGGAAGTGTGCGAAAAGAGCGGGCTGACCCGGCCTACCATATAGACACCGGCGGTAACCATGGTTGCCGCGTGGATCAAGGCGGAAACGGGTGTCGGGCCGGCCATCGCATCCGGCAGCCAGACGTGTAGCGGCATCTGGGCCGATTTACCCATCGCGCCCATAAAGAGCAACAGGCAGATCAGGGTCAGGGTCAGGTGATCAATGGAATTACTGGTGAAAGCCTGCTCAAAGGCCCCGAAGACATTAGTGTAGCTCAGGCGATCAAAAACATTGGTGATACCGTGCTGCTTGGCATAAGCGTCACCCACCGGGCCAATCATAGTGACGAAGATCCACATAATGCCCAGGGTAAAACCGAAGTCACCGATACGGTTAACTACAAAGGCTTTAATATTGGCGATAGGAGGCAGGAGACGGCCCCAGTCGTATTTCTTGCTGAACCAGAAACCGATCAGCAAGTAGCTGCTCAAACCTACCGCTTCCCAGAAGACGAATAGCCACAGGAAGTTGTTTACCAGCACCAGGCCCAACATGCTGAAGGTGAAGAAGGGCAGGTAAGTGAAGAAACGATGGAAGCCGTTATCATCACGCATATAGCCAGTGCTAAAGATGTGTACCAGCAGGCTGATTGTACAGACCACTACCATCATTATGGCGGTAAGCGGGTCCAGGATGAACCCGAGCTTTACCTGTAAATTGCCGCTCGGTATCCAGGTGTAAACGTCCTGGACTTCCACCCGGCGCTGATTGGTGGCTTCCGCCGCCTGTTGCACGGGGACGCTATTCAGGGCGGGCGCAGCCAGTTTCTCTACACCATTATTAGTAGCAACTACCTGGCTGGAGTTGGCCGTAGCAGTGCTTTTTTCAGGAGCGGGCGCAGGCTGTCCAATCAGGTAGAATAAGCAGATCAGGGAAATTACCAGGGCGGAGGCGATTGCTACGATACCGATAGCGGAAGTAGCATAGCGAGCGGTGAGCTGTCCCCCCGTTAAGTCTTTTTTAGCTTTACTTCTTAAAAACAGAATACTTATCAGACCGTTTATTAATGACGCTACCAGTGGTATCGCGGGTACGAGCCAGAGGATGCTTTCAATATCTTTAGCCGTCATGCCTGTTTATTAACTCCTCAATGGATTCTTTATAAGCGCAAACTGCTTTGATAGTCAGGCTGGCCAGGGGTAGCAGGCTCTAACTGCTTAACCGCGCAATACTACCCCTGCAAAATATTATTCTTTGAGCAAGTCAATTTGGTCGGCGTCAATCGAGTCGTTCTGGCGCGAGATGCTCACCACAATAGCCAGACCAACCGCCGCTTCCGCCGCTGCCACAGTAACCACGAATACGAAGAAGGCATCTCCCGCAAAGTTCACACCCTTGGTGAAGGAGCGGGCAAAGCCGACCAGGGCCACACTGACCGCGTTCATCATCAGTTCAACGCACATGAAAATGACCAGCACATTCCGCCGGATCAACACGCCAGCCATGCCTATGGCGAAGAGGACGCCACTTAAAATCAAATACCATGCTACCGGAATCATGTTGTCTCTCTCCTCGTCCTATTTCCTCAGGATCACTTTGCGATCTTCACGGGCCGGAGAAGCGGGTAGAGCTTCGCCCGCCTTTTCAATCTCTTCGGCCTGAGGGCTACCCGGTACTGCGCCTGACAGGCTGATACCGCGCCCGATACCTGTCTGTCCTTCCTCACCTGTATCGAATTCGAGATGCTGGCGAGCAATTACAATTGCGCCAATGGCGGCAATCAGCAGGATCAGAGAAGCGACTTCAAAGGGTAACAGGTAGCTGCTATAAAGTTCTTTACCGAGCAAAGCGGGATGGCCACCGGTGACATTCTGATGCAGCCCGATTCCACTACCACCAACCGTGGTTCCGTCGGCGGCGGCGGTAGGCACGAAAGTTTCTACCGAGTACTTAACATTCTTGTAGACGGTTTGAGCCTGGGTATTGTTGGCATCGGTAATTTTGCCGCCATTGACGAAAAAGCTGGAAGCAAAAACTACCAGCAACACTTCTACCAGAAAGCCCAGGGCCAGGACCGGGCCAAAACGGCTCTGGAAAAAGCGCAGGCGGTTAAGGCTGGGGCCGGGTCGCACTTGTAGCAGCATCATCACAAAGAGGAAGAGTACTACAATCGCTCCGGCGTAGACCAGCACCTGGATCGCCGCCAGAAACTCGGCTCCCAGTAGCACATAGATTCCGGCCAGGTTGAAGAAGCTGAAAACCAGCAACAAGGCGCAGTGGACCGGGTCTTTTACCGAAATCATGCCGATGGCGCTCAGTGTTGCCAGCACACCCAGCACGATAAATATGACTTGCTCAAAAACCATTTCTTTATACCTGTTTAGTTTTCTAATAACTTACTGAGCAGTCCCTGATGCTTCAGGATTTGCCGGGAGCGGTTTATTTGCGGGAAACCGCTCCGTAGAGTACTTCAGGTTCCTAACTGTTACAGATCTTTATTTTCAACAATCGGCCCGCGACCGCCCTGCCCATCTTTATCGTCAACAATTACGTGTTTGATGGCCGGGTTTATCTGCGCGGCAGTTAGCAGGTGAGTGCGGTCGGTCAGAATACCGTCGGTCATGCTCTTGCCCACTTTAGAAACGGGTGTTTTAGAGTCATCGGCCAGGTACTGGTTCTGAATCTCGCGCAGCACCGGCGGAAGATTACCCTGGGCGAGCGGCTTACCCTGGCGTTCCTTTTCCAGAAATTCAGAATACTTCATCGGATAGCCGTGGGGAGCCTTACCCAGTAACGGCTGGTGACTCTGGAAATTGCCCCGCTGGATACGCGGGTCAAGGTCGCTATGTTTGACAATGGTGCTGTTTGCGTCGGTAATCGCCGGGAAGCCCGGTTCTTCAATCGGATGGCCGGTTCGTTCCTGGTGCTTATCGGCCAGTTTCAACATGGCTTCGGCATCCAGCACCAGTTGGCTGCGGTCGTCCACGCCCAGTTCAAATTCGTGGGTCATTACCAGGGCCAGTTCAGGGCACACTTCCACGCACATCGCACAGAATACGCAGCGGCTCATATCATAAAGATAAATTTTAGCGTTGCGAATACCGTGTTCATCCACGCCCGGCACTACGGTCAGGCAGTTGGCCGGACAAACCGCCGAACAAAGCCCACAACCCACACAGCGTTCTTTGCCGGTTTCCTGATCTCGCACAAAACCCACGGCGCCCCGGAAGCGCGGGTGAAAGTTACGCATTTGCTTGGGGTACTGCACCGTAATGGGTTTTTTGAAGAAGTTACGGAGGGTAACTCCCATACCCCTTGCTATTTCATCAAAAATCGCCATAAATTTACTCCTTAGAGGCCAGGTTTCCGGATGCCTGGCGCTGTTTACACACCGGCCTAACACTTGCCGGGGATTTTTCTATCTCTCATCCCTGCTCTTTACCAGGGCTCCACTTGGTCCAAAAACTACAAATCCATTCCCTGCTTGATTACGAAGGACTACACCCACCAGCCCATTTGCACGCCAACCAGCTTAACAATCGCGGTAATGACGAGGTTGGTAATGGCTATCGGGAAAAGCACTTTCCAGACCAGACCCATCAACTGGTCGTAACGGAAGCGCGGTAAAGTCGTGCGTATCCAGTAGTACAGGAACAGGAAAAAGGCGAACTTCAGGAAGAGCCAGATTGGACCGGGAATAAAGCTCAGGAAGTCGAAAGGCGCGGCCCAGCCACCAAAGAAGAGGGTAGCTGCCATAGCCGCCACCATGTTCATGTTGATGTACTCCGCCAGGTAGAAAAGACCGAAACTCATACCGGCGTATTCCAGGTGGAAGCCTGCCACCAGTTCGGACTCCGCTTCCGGCAAGTCGAACGGGTTGCGGTTGGTCTCAGCAATACCGCTGACCATAAAGACCGCAAAGCCGAAAAACTGCGGGATGACATACCAGATGCTGGCCTGCTGCTGAAGCACAATTTGATTCAAATTGAGGGTGCCTGCCTGCAACAGTACGCCCATCAGGGAAAGGCCCAGGGTTAGTTCGTAGGAAACTACCTGGCCGCTGGAGCGCAGTGCGCCGAGCATCGAGTACTTATTACCGCTCGAATAACCGGCCATAATGATACCGTAAACGCCGATTGAGCTGAGCGCCAGGTAAAAGAGAATACCGATATTGAGGTTGGCAATCGCCGGGCGAATCCAGTTGCCCAAAAGCCCTTCGGTGCTGGCATCACCCCAGGGAATAATGGCAAAAGCCACTACCGCCGGGACAAAACCGAGCAGAGGGGCAATCATGAAAACTACCCGGTCGGCATCTCGCGGCACCAGATACTCCTTACCGAGCATCTTAACGGCGTCCGCGATTGGCTGTAACAGACCGGCAGGTCCGGTCCGGTTAGGTCCGTAGCGTAACTGCATACGCGCCATAACCTTGCGTTCGGCCCAGGTCTGGTAAGCCATGGTTATCAGCACCACGTTCATAATCACGAACAGGGTGACAAAAGTTTGCAAGAACCAGATTAGCGGTTCTTTGGTCGGGTCGGAGGCCTGTGCGGGAGCGCCAACCTGAGCAGCGCTGACAGCATCAAGCAATTGAGCAGATGAAAACATAAGCGTTTTGTTTTCTTCTCTTCTATATTCCTGTTATTTCACACCGCGCCACAAATAAAGCCAGTACTGCTAAAGCTTTTTTTTTGCCTGCCAGTATGGCTAACGGCAGGCAAAGAGCGAACAAGTTTTGCCAGAGTAGGAAATGGTTTACCAAATCTTACAAGGTAAAACCTAGCGGTCCACTTCACCCAGTACGATATCAATCGTACCAATACAGGTAATTACGTCGGCTACCATGCGGCCTTCGGTCATCAACGGTAGACACTGCAAATTAACGTAGCTAGGAGCGCGAATCTTCATCCGATAGGGATGACTCGAACCGTCGCTGATGATATAGAAGCCCAGTTCACCTTTAGAGCCTTCGATACGGCCGTAGGACTCGCCCACCGGAGTCGGGAAACCGTGAATAACATTGTAGAAGTGACGCTGCATGGCCTCCGCCTGGCTCATGGCCAGTTCTTTAGGCGGCAGCATTACTTTCGGGTCATCCGCTTTCACCGGGCCGGGTTTCAAATGATTGAGAGCCTGCTCGACAATACGGACACTCTGCATCATTTCTTCCATCCGCACCAGGTAGCGGTCGTAGCAATCACCTTTGGTGCCAAGCGGAATATCGAAGTCGAGCATATCGTAGGTGTAGTAAGGATCATGCTTGCGTAGATCCCAGAAAACGCCACTACCACGCAGACATGGCCCGGTCAGGCCCATATCAATAGCGTCCTCGGCGGTAACAACCCCTACTCCAATGGTACGGTCCATAAAGATGGGGTTTTTGGTGACGAGTTTATTGTATTCTTTATAAGCTTCCGGGAAGATTTTCACAAACTCGCGCACTTTTTCTTCAAAGCCGGGAGGTGTATCCGCCATCAGACCGCCCACGCGGCAGTAAGAATAGGTCAGGCGAGCGCCGCAGCACATTTCGAAAATATCGAGGATCAGCTCACGTTCGCGCATGGCGTAAAGGAAAGCGGTCACAGCCCCGATATCCATGATGTGGGTACCGTACCAGATCAGGTGACTGGCGATGCGCTGTAACTCCATCAGGATCACGCGCAACCAGACCGCCCGGTCGGGTAGTTCGATACCAAGTAATTTTTCGACCGCCATTACATAGGCGACATTATTATTGAAAGCGGAAACGTAGTCGAGGCGATCTGTGAGAGGGACAATTTGATTGTAATACTTATTTTCAGCCAGTTTCTCGGTTCCACGGTGCAGGTAACCGGGCACCGGGTCACATCGCACAACTACTTCGCCTTCCAGGTCCAGCACTACTTGCAATACCCCGTGAGTCGAGGGGTGTTGCGGCCCCAGGTTGAGGCGCATGCGCCGCTCGCTCTGCTTGTAGTTGCTTTCCTCCTGAGCAAACTTTGTATCTTGCATCGTTTTACCCGTTATCTAGATTTATATATCGTAGCCTTCCACCGGATAGTCCTTGCGAAGCGGGAAGCCTTCCCAGTCTTCGGTCAGGAGAATGCGGCGAAGGTCGGGATGCCCCTCGAAAATGATGCCGAATAAGTCGTATGTTTCGCGCTCTAACCAGTTAGCGGTACGCCATACCGGGTACAGGCTGGGAATGTACTCGCTGGTCTGGGTTTTCATGCGTAAACGATGCGCTTTGGTCAGTGAGAGCAAATGTGTGATAACGTCGAAACGTTCAGGGCGTAGAGGATAGTCGGCGGCGGTTTCATCTATCAGCATATTGAAAGCGCAATCCTCGTTCCCTTTCAGGAACTGGTGCGCTTCTAACCATACTTGAGGTTTGACACGAACCGTTACTTCATCCCGAAACTCAGTAACACTGAGTACCGAGTCACCGAACTTTTCTTTAAGCCTATCTACTACAACCTGAAGGCTTTCCTGCATAGGCATAACAAGCACATTCCTTTTTTTGGTTTAGTCTATCGGTTACTTTATTCTCTCCGCCCACCCGGGTATAACAGTTTATCTTGCTGTTCGTAACTTTCCAGTTCATCGTCAAGGTGGCGAGCATAATCCTGAGCAGTCGGTAACTTGATATGGCCGGGACGCAGGATTTCATGAACGTTGACTCTCGGCGGCGCTTCCGGGTTCTCGACATCAACCTTCTTACGGATAATACGGCGAGCCAGAATTTTCTTCTGTAATTCCATAATGCCGTAAGCAAAGGCTTCGGGAACGGGTGGGCAACCGGGAATGTAAACATCGACCGGCACAATTCGGTCCAGACCTTGCAGGGTACTGTAGCTGGTATAAATGTTACCGCTAATGGCGCAGGAACCCACCGCGATCACATATTTGGGGTCACTCATCTGATCGTAGACTGTTTTAATTACCGGGGCCATCTTTTTGGTAACCGTTCCGGCCACAATCATTACATCAGACTGGCGTGGCGAGAAGCGGAAAAGCATACCAAACCGCTCCAGCACGTCAAAGCGAGCATAACCTACCGCCATCATTTCAATTCCGCAGCAAGCCGTTCCGAGTAGCAGGGGGAACATAGAACTTTTCTGTCCCCAGTTAACCAGGGCATCTACCGTAGTAGTGATTATATTATCCTGGAATTTATTTTCTAGAAGACCCAATCGAGTGCTCCTTTCCGCCAGGCATATGCATAGCCTAAAAGGATTAAGAAGATAAACACCAGCATCTCAACCAGGATAAAAACACCGTCTCCCCTCCTGATGAATCCATCAAAATTGATGGCCCACGGGTACAGGAAAACAGCTTCTATATCGAACAAAACAAACAACATCGCAATAATGTAGAAACGAACGCTATAACGTTCGCGAGCGCGACCTACCGGCGGCACACCACTTTCGTAGGGAATAGACTTCATTGCGCTGGGGTGTTTCGGCCTGACAAAGGCGCCCAGCAACAGGAGAGTTGTACCAGCTATTGCCACAACTACCATGAATATGACGACCGAAAGGTAAGCCAGGTTATAATCCTGTAAGGTCGTAGGAATCATGAGGTGATACCTCTTATTACTTAGTCGGTTTTTGTTTCCGAATTTGGTTGGTAAGCAGTTGTTGTTTCTTACTAAGTTTTGTTACTTTGTGAACAATGTTCAAGCGAAATTATAGCATAGCGGTTTGCCGCATGCAATGTATTAAAAGCTTCAGAGCGCTCTGTAGAGGGGTTCTAGCAGGACAAATAAGAGTAGGATTAATAAAGATTTTGACTAAAGTAGAAATTCATTTAGCCTTTAGTAAGGATATAGTCCACGACCTCAAAATATTCTGGTTTTAGGTAGGAAATGCCTGAGCGTTCTGAAAAACTCTCGAATATTACGCCGGGAACGGCTTTGCAACACATCGAAATTGTTCGAACCGGTCAGGACGTTAATCAAACAGGTTTTTGGCCCGATCTGGCTAACTCTGATACTCATGCGGTCGCCCCTGGGTGGTAGAATTAATTCCACCATTCCCTGTTCAAAATTAATTGCCTCAACCTTCGCAAAGAGATGTTGAGCGGTCTTTTCGATGGCGGGGAGAATTTCTTCCCGGCGAGCCTGAATTCGGCGCTGTACATTACGGGTATAGCGTAAATGGGACTCTTGTTCGTCCGAATGCAAATCCTGGCCCAACTGTTCGAGAAAATGTTGACTCATGTTAAATCCATTGCCTTGATCTCTACCTGCTTCTAATTTGATTTTACCACACTTATAAAATATCTTGAATAAAAATACTGTTCTACTACCTTTCACTGAGTAACAACAGGCTCAATTTTTGTATAGCTGCTCTTGACTCCTATGATAAGTATTAATATAATACAATTAGGTAAGCTTAACCTGTTTTGTGTGGCAACTGGACTATCACAATATATAGCGGGTATTTCTGGTTGCTTGAAGGTCAGAGCAAACAGTTTTTCACTCAGGAGAAATTAATGACAGATTTGAACGAAATGCTGGTTAAACCTCTCGTCTATACTCTTCCCGGAATGGATCAGGCTCAGGTAAAGAAAGACCTCACTTATCACCGGATTGAAGATGGGCAGGAGTTGAAGTTTGACCTTTACTACCCTGCTGATTTCAAATACGACCAACCTTTACCGGCAGTAATCTTTGTACACGGCGATGGCGACCCTGAGTTGTTGAAAAATATCAAAGATAGCGGCCAGTACAAAGGCTGGGGACAACTTGCTGCCGCATCTTCGCAGGCAGGCGTCACCTTTAATCATCGCTCGAGCGCAGGATTTACCAGGATAAGCCAGGTAATGGAAGATATAAACGCCCTGATAGTAACGCTACAAAGTAGAGCGGCGGAATTTATGCTTGACACGAAGCGCCTGGCGCTGGTGGTTTTCTCTGCGGGTGCCCCTTTTGGTGTCAGTTATTTTCTGAATAATCCCGAACTTTTCCGCTGCCTGACGGTTTATTACGGGCTGTTTGATTTACGCCCGCTTCAGCCTTACCTCCCTCAGACTACTAGCGCTGAAGAACTGGCGGCTTTCTCTCCCACCGCTCTGCTGGAACAGATTACTGCCCGGATACCGCCTGTGCTGGTAGTAAAAGCAGGCTTAGACCGGCCTGACCTTAATAGCCTGGCAGACCAGTTTATCAAGTTAAGCCAGTCTCAGGGACAGCAGGTAAAATTACTGAATCACAGCCTGGGCCATCACAGCTTTGATATCCTGGATAACAATGCTGAATCCAGGCAAATCATTATGGAAACTCTAGAATTCATTCAAAAATACATTTAGCAGACTGGCATACCAGTAATCGGATGTTTGTGGGATATGTAGAATAAACAACCATGCGATAAAAAAAGTTCACTTTTCAAGTCTTCATTGTACAAGTATCCTTTATATAAAGGTAACGCTAAAATCGTGACTGCAAAGTAGGCTTAGAGTATAATGAGCTTTATCTCTTATGGTTTGCTGACAAGCAAAGGTGACTGGTATGTTTAATAAAAAGCGACGCCCTGAATACTGGCTGAAGCGCCTGGGGATTATTTTGGCGCTGGTGATAGCCGCTTTAATGCTTTCCGCCTGCCAGGTCTATGATGGCTATCCTACCACTACGCCGGAACCAACTGCGCCGCCCACCAATACGGTAATTGCAGCGGTCACTGCCCGGCCTACTTTGCCGCCCGCCCCGACCCTGCCGCCGCGCCCGACCCTGCCGCCTGCTCCGGCCAATGTGCAGCTACAGAAAGCTGATATTATGAAGAAGGGTTTCGATGCCCTCCTTAATAATTACTTTCTAAAGCTGGACAGCGCCGATAGTTACGAAGTTGGTTTGCGGTCGATCCAGTCTGCGCTAGAAAGCGCCGGAGTGCAAAATCCACAGGTACCTATTCCAGATTTCAGCGGCCAACCAGACGCTAACTGGAAAACTTTTTTGCAGGCTTTTACCATCATCTTTGACAAGTACAAATCGCAGGTTTCTGAAGATACCCTGGAACAGGTAGCTCTGGCCGGCGCTGCCTCTGCTTTGCAAGACTGTCAGACCAGCTATATACCAGCCAGTGTGGCCGAGGAGTACTACCAGATTAGAACCGGTCAGCAGAGTATTATCGGGATTGGCATCAATTTGCAGAGCGGTACAGCTAATGGCCGTAACGTGCATTTCGTTACCCGGCCAATTGCAGGCGGCCCGGCGGTGCAGGCCGGTATTCAAAATGGTGACCAGATCCTGGCAGTTGACGGCAAGGATGTTAGCACCCTGACCAGTACGGATGTGGTTAAACTGATCCAGGGGACAAGCTCAAATACCGGAACTAGCGCTGCCGGTAGCAAAGTGGTCCTGACGGTAGCGCATCCAGGCAGTAATCAGAGCCAGGATATTACTATTACCCGCGCCAGCATACAGCTTCCCAATATCGAGCGCCAGACTATTAACGGCAATATCGGCTACATCCATTTTAACCGTTTCCCGCTCACAAACCAGAACGACCTGGATACCGCCTCTAAAAACCTGGGAACATGGTTACAGGATTTCAGCAAGGCCGGAGTTAAAGGGTTGGTGCTGGATTTGCGCGGCAATAGCTATGGTAGTATTGCCATGGTGCAGAATTACCTGAGCTACTTCATAGATAAGCAGGATTTAGTCTACCTGACCGGCGTGCGGATTGACCAGAATAATACTCCCCGTTATGGCAGTTTCCCGGTGCCACGCTACGATACGGTCCAGGCCAACACCACTTTGCCAGTTTCCGTTATAGTGGACGGCAGCACCAGTGGAGAGGCTGAGATTTTTGCCTATGCTCTGCAACAGGATAAGCGGGCTACGATTGTCGGGGATACCACTAATGGCTGTCTCTCCGCTTCCCGGCCCATCCCCCTGGATGATAACTCGCTTATGAACATTACCAGCTACCGCGCGATATCAGATGTTGCTAAACCGGATAGCCTGGTGCAAAATGTAGTGCCCGATCAGAAAGCGCCAGTTGATTTGCAGCAACTCAGCCAGGGCAAAGACAACCAGTTGGATGCTGCTATCCAGGCGCTTAATAAATAAAGAGATAAATGGAGGAATTTTTTCAATGACCTCGACGGTGTCGAATACCAATCTTTTTCAGGAACGCTGCCGCAACGCCCAGGCAGTCATGGCCGAACAGAACGTGGATTATCTTTTCATCGGGCCAGGCGCGGATTTGCACTATTTAATCGGTACTCCCGGTATGGAAAACGAGCGTATGATGCTGTTTGTTATCCCGCGCCAGGGCGACCCGGTAATGATCGTACCGGCCCTCGAAAAATTAGCTACCAGCAAGTACGCTACTTTCTTTGAATTGCTGGACTGGAAAGATAGCGATGGTCCGCAGGGTCGCCTGTCGGAAGTACTGGGTAAAGCCGGAAAAGCTCACGGCGCCGTAGGTAATCACCTCTGGAGCATGTTCACGCTCGAATTACAAAAAGTCATGCCGGATGCTTCCTGGTCCACTGCCAGCCAGGTTTTAAAGAAACTGCGGGTAGTAAAATCGGCCAAGGAAGTACAGTTATTAAAAGATGCCGCGGCTGTCGCTGATAAAACTTTCAGCGAACTGGTTAACCTGCAATTCAGTGGTCGCAGCGAGCGCGAGTTAATGGGCGATATCAATAATCTGTTGCTGAAGTATGGCCAGGAACAAATGCTTTTCTGCATTGTTGGCAGCGGCCCTAACGGCGCTCAACCTCACCACCATACTGGGGACCGGGTAATCCAGCCCGGTGATGTTGTAGTGCTGGATTTTGGCGGCAGCTACAAAGGCTATTGCAGCGATATGACCCGCACTGTCCTGGTAGAAGGCGGGCAACCGGACTCTGACTTTGAAAAAGTCTACAATATTGTGAACGAAGCCCGCGCCGCCGGGCACCGGCAGGCCCGTCCGGGTGTCTCCTGCGAGTCGGTAGACGCCGCCTCTCGCGAGGTTATTACCAGGGCCGGCTATGGCGAGTACTTTGTACACCGCACCGGACACGGCATTGGCATGGAAGTCCACGAAGACCCCTATATCGTGGGCGGCAATAACCAGGTGCTGGAACCGGGTATGGCTTTCAGTATTGAGCCGGGAATTTATCTACCGGGTCGTTTTGGAGTACGTATCGAAGATATTGCGGTTGTCACTGAAAACGGCGAAGAAAATATTGACCTCAGTACTCATGAGATTGTGCGGGTGAAGTAGAGTATGCGTATTCTGGTTGCGACTAACAATAAAAATAAGTTAGCCGAGTTTCAGCGTATGCTGAATCTGCCAGGCGTCCAATTTCTAACACCAGAGGAAGCTGGACTTCCAGCTGATTTCGATGTGGAAGAAACCGGATTAACCTTTGAAGAGAATGCCGAACTGAAGGCTACCCAGTATGCCAGAGCGGCTAATCTTCCGGCGATGGCTGATGATTCTGGACTGGTGGTAGATGCTCTCAATGGCGAACCGGGTATTTATTCCAAGCGTTACGCCGGGGAAAATGCTACTGACCCGCAACGTATTGCCTTACTGCTTTCAAAGATAGCCGATGTACCGGACGAGAAACGGACAGGGCGTTTTGTAGCCGCTATCGCCCTGGCGAATCCGGATGGCAGGATAGTAGTAACCTGTCGTGGTATTTCCGAGGGCACTATCGCCTGGGAACCGCGTGGTTCTAACGGTTTTGGCTACGATCCTATCTTCTTGCCTGCCGGGTTTCACGGGCGCACCTTTGCCGAGTTAAATGATGAGGAAAAAGATGCAATCAGCCATCGCGGCAACGCTTTCCGGCTGATACGGCCCGATATAGAAACTTATGTAGAGCACGCAGGCAAGTAAAGTTTACAGGAGCGCCAGGTCTTTATACCCGGCGCTTTTTATTTTGCCCTCAAATTTTAGATTTATGTTAACTCGAACATCTTTTCTAATTTCTGCTGAAGTGGTATAATTTCAGCACCAGAAGCGCAGATCAAAAGATATAGTAGTAAGAAAGAAAAGCAACCGGTAAACAAACCGGTATTTAACCAAGTTAATAAGAAAGAAGCGAAAAATGGCAAAGGGTCGGCCCAGACTGGTATACACCTGTAGCAAGTGTGGGGCAGAAAGTTTTAAGTGGATGGGCCGCTGCCCGGAGTGCGGTGAATTTAACAGCTATACCGAAACAATCAAAGCGCCCGAACCGAGCGTCAATTTCCGAACAGGCGCGGGACTGGCCAGCGAAGGCAAAAATGGCAGCAGGCTGGGCAATAACCATCCCCAGAGTATTGCCAAAATGGAAGTGGAAAACTTCAAGCGCCTGACCGTTCCCATCGGCGAATTTGACCGGGTAATGGGTGGTGGTATTGTGCCCGGTTCTCTGACCTTGATTAGCGGCGATCCAGGCATTGGTAAGTCTACTCTGCTCTTACAGGTAACGGCTGCGCTGGCCGAGACGCTTGGCTCAGTACTGTATGTCTCAGCCGAAGAGTCTACCAATCAGATTAAGTTACGTGCTCAACGTCTGGGCCTCGCTCCTGATGAGTTATATCTGCTCGGCGAAACTAATCTTAATTTGATCCTCGATCATATCGAACGCATGCGTCCTTCACTGGTGGTAGTAGATTCTATTCAAACTGTCTTTCTTACGCGCAAAGAAAGAAACGCCGGAGAAGAGAGTCTAAACCTGGGCTTCGGTTTGAATAGCTGGGATGATGGACTGGGAGCGGAAATGACCGCAGCGGCGGGTAGCGTCACCCAGGTCCGGGAATGTGCTGCCACTCTCATGCGGCTGGCCAAAAAACAGGCTATCCCTATTTTTCTGGTTGGTCACGTTACCAAAGAGGGTAATATTGCCGGACCACGTGTATTGGAGCACATGGTAGATACCGTCTTATATCTGGAAGGAGATCGCTTTCACCAGTATCGTCTCTTGCGCGGTGTCAAAAACCGCTTTGGTTCAACCAATGAAGTAGGCGTCTTTGAAATGAGCGGCGAAGGTATGGTTGAGGTAAGCAATCCAAGCCAGGCTTTTTTAGCCGAAAGAATCAAAGGAGCGCCCGGTTCCGGTGTGGCGGTCACCCTGGAAGGGACGCGCCCTCTACTGGTGGAAGTGCAGGCTCTTTGCAGCCAGTGTTATACCGGGATGCCCCGGCGCACTGCTAACGGCATAGATATGAACCGCTTATTACTCTTAAGCGCAGTTCTATCCAAAAGACTGGGAGTGCCACTGGGTAACCAGGATATTTATGTGAATGTGGTAGGTGGCATGAAAATCACCGAACCAGCCGCAGACTTGAGTGTGGCTGCCACTATTGTCTCCTCTTACCATGAAGCGGAAATAGATCCGAATACTGTACTGATTGGCGAAGTAGGGCTGAGCGGTGAAATCCGTATGGTCAGCCAGTTGGAACGGCGCCTGGCGGAAGCGGCTAAACTTGGTTTCACTCGGGCTGTCTATCCACGCGGCGCGACTATCAATGGTCGTACCCTTCAGTTGCCTGCCGGTTTTCAAGCCTATGGTGCGGCAACCCTGCAAGATGCCTTCGAATATGCCCTGGTAGCAAAAGAGGGGGAGAGTAGTAAACCAAGAGGGCGCGGGCGAAACCGGACACCTGCACAGGAAACGGTACCCAGCGGGCCAGTTGTAGACGAATATGGGGACGAAATTGATGCTTCCGACCTGCAAGAGTTCTAATATTCGAAATAGAAGTCATCAATTAACAAAAATATCCACATTAGACTCTTTAATGTGGATATTTTTGTGTATAACTCTGAGTTGGATTACCACAAATCCTCTTTTAGCCGGGTAGGCAGGCGCACCAGGTCTTTGGTCTGATCGAGATCGAACATCAAATCAGGCAAAGCTGCCTCTTTTAGATTGACACCCCTATCCAGGATGATCTGGCGATGGGCTTGAAAACTACCGAGACCAAAGCTGTAAGGAAAATCCCTGGCAAGTCCTGCTGGAAGCAACAGCACATTGGTGCCAGTGCCGCTCTGATCGGTGGTAATAACGGCTGATGCATCAGTAGATAGTGACAGGAGTGCTCGCAAACTGATCTCATTTAATAAAGGTAGATCTACCGGTAGAATTAGCAACCGATTCACTGATTGGTGCGCGAACAACCAACTGGTAGCGGTGAGAAGGGCTTTATTCAAATGCTCACTCTCACTTAATCTCTCGGTTTCGCTACCAGACTCTTCCTCTAAAATTAGAGCGCCATACTTTTGCGCTTCATCTAAAATCAGCGGATCACTGCTGATTACCAGTATTCCAGCCAACTCTCCAACTTTAATCAGGTTATGCAAAACTTCGAGGGTATGTTGCAAAAGCCGGGTAACCAGTTCCATTCTTTGCTGCGGTGATAGGGCTGAGGACAGGCGAGACTTGGCCTGCGACAAAGACTTGGCCGGTACAATTACCCAAACCGGGTTTTTTTGAAAAGCCCGTGACACTAATTCCACAAAATCGTCCAGTTCTGTTCTTTTCTTTATAAAGACCGCCAGTATTATAACACTCTCATTTTTAAATAACCCGTCAGAAGGAACCGATAATAACCGGGCGAGGCTGATTATATTTTACCGGTATCTTCACAACCCTGCTTTGAAATATTCTTTGCCTGGCAACAGTTCTTTCTGTTTCTCCATCCCGGCTTAACAGTTACCTTTATTCTTAACTAAGACTTACTCTAGGTGATGGCTTTTGATGGTATACTGTTTAGCTGAGAATTCAGATTTGTTAGAACAGCACGAAAAGAGCCATTGTTTCAGGAATGGAACTATCGCCTGGATAAAAGCATAAAAGGTAATACAGGTATGGATGAGTATAGAGAAAAAATAGCGAAACTTTCGGTGGAACGGTTAAGTGACCTGGTTGAGGCTTATCAGAAAAGCATCAGCTATCTTGAAAACCAGCATCGCGAAGCTACCGTGGCAGCAATGCTTTCAGTGGCACAGTATACCGGGGATGAGATCAAGAAGAAAAAAGCCGAGCTGGAAATTATCGAGAAGATTTTGAAAGAACGCCAGCAAGAGCAGGAATAAAGAATTAAGCATAAAAAAAGAGCGGCTTACTACCGCTCTTTTTGATTCATATTTATCTAGCTTCTTTATTATCTGTCTCATTTTTGCTGGCTAACTCGGCGGCCTGTTCCTGCCACCTGGCACGGTTGATACGTTCTGCGCTGATACCGGTCTTCTTTTCAAGCTCCTCGGTAGAGAGAGCGGCCAGTTGTTCAAAAGAAGCAATGCCCGCTTCCTGGAGTTTTTTGCTGGTCGCCGGGCCAATATCTTTCAATAAAGTAAAGTCGTCTGTAGTTTCTTCGCCACCTTCATCTGATGTAGTAGTTTCTTTTTCTACCGGCTTAACCTCTGAACTGCCAGGAATTGCCTGCTCGGTCAATTCCGAGCGAGGGCTGGTAGCAGCAGGACTACTTTCGGTCGCCGCTACCGGTTCGACATGGCGACCTTCCGGTTCACCAACAATACTTGGACTGTCTTCGCCGCTGGATTCTTTAGCATCGGTGGAAGCCTGCTCAGGTTTAGGATTTGAGCGCCGGATAGTATAACGCGTTCCCTGGTTGGTAAGGCGTCCTTCCGGAACTAAACTTCCAGAAGTTTTAGGAAGAGCGGTTTCCGGTGCTGGCGTCTCGCTAATATTCTTCTGTTCGGCTGTCGTTTTTGTGGAAAGTTCTATACGGCTTTCTAACCAGCGCTGCAAAACGAAGGTAATTCCTGCGCCCGTAAGTACACCGCTTAGAAATCCAAAGATACGCTTCACTGATTAAATTCTCCTATCTGACTTTTGTAACAGTAGCCAGGCATGTGCCTGGCTACCTGAAGAACGGATAAACATCGGTAAACTGGTAATTGCTATTTTAAGCCTAGAAACACTTTGGTCAAGATTAAAACCATTTCACCCGGTTTAGCCTGTCTGTCGTAATATTCTGGGTCGTTCTTAAGGACTTCACCATCCACCCTTTGCAGTTGTAGCACAATACCTTCAAGGGTGCGCGAACCATCCAGGGAACGCAGGTAAAGGACCGCATAAAAGTCACCGGCTTTGCCGGGTGTACCGTAAATTTGCCACGGCGGTGGGCGTGGGTCTACCAGCTTTCCTTTATAAAAAGCGAGCAATTCGTCCTGAGACTTATCGCTTATATAGCTGGCGGCTCCCTTGATATTAAGCACATAATTCGGCAGGAATTTTGCAATATAACTTTCGATAAATTTGGTCTGTCCGATAGTCCGGGCCCGGCTGATCGGGCGTACTCCTGCCGGAACCGGAATGTTATCATAAACCACAGACTCGGTTTCGACCGGTTGAGTTACTCGATTCTGGCTGACGGTGTTTACAACCACGAAGGTAATCAGGCCGAGGGCCAGTACCGGAGCAATAATCACCAGAAGCATTCTCAAAAGAATACGGATAACCGGCCGACCATTATCACGGTAAACCGCTACCGGTGAGGGCTTTCCTTTATAATAGAGGCTACTGCCCAAATTGGCCGTTATCTCATCCTCGTTTAGCACTCTGCGCCGAAAAGCCCTGGCCGAGAGTGAGTCCGGGTCTTCTTCGATCTCCTTCTGGGTGAGACGATCTTTTATTTTTGTAGTGTAATTAGAGAAAATAGACATTACTCGCCCCTGGATGAGCTGCTAATTCCTGGATTGCAAAGAAGAAGTTCCCTTGCAGCCTTTTCCTGACCTAGTTATTATAACACCTTACCCCAGCGACGGCACATAGGTAATAGGTCTGGAAAAGAGAGTAGGATTATTATCCTTGCAACTCATGTTTCACGTGTAACATTCGCCATTGTTGCACGTGAAACATGAGTTATTTAGCTTAACTCTAATTAGTTTGCTCTTTTGGTTTCACGTGAAACCCTGGTAAGTGGGTGTATCGAGGCTTAACAGTAATAGGGTTAAGTCTGCTATAAACAGAAGCATGTTCCACGTGAAACACAATAAAGGATTGTACCTGTTTCACACCGCTTCTAACAAAGAGTAACGGCTATGATATAATACCGGGGCCTACCCAAAAGCAGCGGGGCGAGACTGCATCGGAAGAGTAACCGTCAATAATCTTCTTCGTTTTATAAGCAAGCCTGTTTCTAGCTACAAGCGGCTGGAACATGGGCTGTCTCTTGCCCTGACAAAAACTGTAGCTTGAAAGGAGAACTACAAGTTTTGATTTCCGCTTCATCTCAACGCCGCATCCGTCTGGCACTTGTCATGCTACTGCTGGCTGCCTTTGCTCTGCAACTGGTAGCTATGTTTAGCACAACCTCAGTAGCCAAAGCCAGCGCTCCGTCCCAGACCAGTACTATTCCTAATACCGACTTAGATCCGTACGGCGTTAATACTTTCCTGGATAAAGAGGTAGAGTACTGGAAAAAAGAACGCACTATGCAGATGATCAACCAGGCAGGTATTAAGTCGATCAAACAACTTTTCGCCTGGAATGAGATCGAATTCAAAAAGGGTTATTTCTACGATGATAAGAACAAGAAGTCGAGCTGGCAAAAGTACGATGAAATTGTAGACCTTGCCAGTAAGTATGGCATTCGAGTAGTCGCTCGTATTGACCAGACCCCCGCCTGGGCTAACCCTGCCGGTAATAAACCCAACGGCCGTCCGGCCAATTTCCAGGATTATGCCGATTTCCTCAAAGCTTTCGTACAGCATTACAAGGGCAAGGTGCAGTATATTCAGGTATGGAATGAGCCGAACCTGGAACGGGAATGGATACCTGGTCAGCCTGTACAGCCCACTCAGTATGTTGATATGCTCAAGACGGCTTATACATCCATTAAAGCAGCCGATCCTGCCGTTAAAGTAATGGCTGCGCCACTGGCTATTACGCTGGAAGAAACCGTAAACCTGAGCGAATTGACTTACCTCGACCGGATGTACAAAGCGGGAGCCAAAAAGTACTTCGACATTATGCCGGCAAATGCTTACGGTCTTGAGCATACCCCTGAGGATGCCCCGGACCCCTCCAAGCTTAACTTCCGCCGGGTTGAGTTACTGCACAACGTGATGGTCAAAAACGATGATGCCAGTAAAGCAGTCTGGTTCAATGAGTTTGGCTGGAACGCTTCACCGCTCAGTATTCCTAAAGACAAATTGACCTGGGGACGCGTTACCGAACAGCAGCAGGCTCAGTATACTGTGGATGCTATCAATTATGCCAAGAAGAACTGGCCCTGGTTCGGTGTCGCTTTCATCTGGTACTTTCGGCAGGTAGGTGATATTCCTGATACCGCTTCCGAGCAGTATTTCCAGCTAGTCACCAAAGATTTCCAGCCCAAGCCGGTTTACACCGAGGTAAAAAAGGCGGCCCTTGCTTATCTGGTACAGCAGGGACAACCTACCCCTGTTCCCGTAACGCCTCCGGTCCCGGCTACTTCTACGCCTGTACCGAGCGGTTCGGTGACGAGTGGCGCCGCTGCTACCACAGCCGCCAGCACTGACACAACCGCTGGAGCTACAACAGGGGCTACCGTGGCTGCCACTACCTCTGCAACTACCGCCAGTGTTACGGCAACCGTCGCTTCAACCACGCCGGCAGCTACGCCTACTCCTGCCGGAACTGCGGGGGCTAACAACAGTTCCAGCGGCGATAACAGCAGTATTATCTTCGTGATAATCGGGGCTATCCTGGTACTGGGTGCAGGTGGTGGCCTGGCTTACTGGTTGTCCCAGCAGCGCAGAACATAATGCTTTGATAACCGGTTGTAACAAGAAGTTCTGTAAAGCCGGTTGCTATTTACGCTTGCAAAAGCGTATATAATACTTAATGGATGTAGGGGTTGTAGTATAAGCCCCTACATTTATTTTGAAGCTAACTTATAAAGCTAATTTATAAGGAACAACCCTTTCTTCTACCGGGTCGATTTAAACGGCCCGAGATCAAGCGAAAAGGCTTAGAAACATGACAACAGCTTATAATCTTAACGGTTTTCACCAGCCTGACGCCCCTCCTCTTCTAATTGAAGCCCATAACCTGGCAAAATCTTTTGGCGATTTTGCTGCCGTCAAGAATGTCTCCTTACGGGTAGGCGCGGGTGAAATTCTGGCCCTCCTCGGCCATAATGGCGCGGGTAAAACTACTACCACTCGAATGCTGGCCGCTATTCTGGCTCCTACTAGCGGCTATGCCCGGATTGCCGGTTACGATACGGTCACACAACCGTTAGAAGTCAGGCGTACTATTGGCCACCTGACAGAACAGCCCGGCCTCTATAACCGTATGCGAGTAATAGACTATCTTGAGTTCTTTGGAGAATTACAGGAGGTACCGAAAAAGCTCTTACACGAACGCAGCGAGGAATTGCTGCATCGCTTTGATCTGTGGGATACACGCAACCTGCGCCTGGGCGAATACAGTAAAGGTATGCGCCAGAAAGCGGCCCTCATCCGTGCTCTTATTCACGAACCACAGGTGCTGTTCCTGGATGAACCGACCAGCGCTATGGACCCCTACAGCGCCAAGATCGTACGTGACGCTATCGCCGACCTAAAGCAGCATAACCGCTCCATTATTCTGTGTACCCATAACCTGGTCGAAGCCGAAGTTCTGGCCGACCGGATAGCTATCATTCGTAAAGGTGAAATAATAATTGAAGGTACATCAGAAGAACTGAAGCAAAAACTGCTGGGCGACCCTCACTATAAGGTAGAGTTGAACAGGCCATTTGAGCAGGTACCTTCGCAGGTCCTGGCTCTTCCTGGCCTCCAACTAATCGAGCAAACTGCAAATAGCTTTACGTACCAGACCTCAGAGCCGCAGGTCCAAAACCCATTGGTTTTGCGTTTTCTGGCCGAAAACGGCCTGGCAGTAGTAACCTTAAGCCAGGTATCTCGCAGTCTTGAAACGGTCTACCTTAAGATAGCCGGTACACCCATTTCCGGAGGACAAAACCGGGACGAGATTGAACAATCACTACTGAAAGATAAAGGACAGGAGCGGCAGGAGGTTTTACAATGAGTTCGCTTTCCGGTACCTATTCCAGACCCACATCTAATCGCTCCAGTCTGAAACGCGCTCTGATCGTTACCCGGCGCGAGTTACGCGATACTTTGCGAGATTGGCGTATCTTGACCCCGATTGTCTCACTTATCATGATACTGCCCCTGTTGTTAGCAGCAGTTGTTAAAGTGGGTAGCGAAGGCTGGATCGAGCGGGTGGGCTATGACATGTTCTACAACAAAATCTTGCCCTTCGCTACGCTCTCGATTGGCTTCCTGCCAATGTCGTTCTGCCTGGTAATAGCCCTCGAATCTTTTGTGGGAGAAAAAGAGCGCAACAGTCTGGAAGCCCTGCTGACCGCGCCGCTCACTGATTTTGAACTCTTCCTGGGTAAATATATCGCAGCCATTCTACCCCCGGTAATTTCCAGCATCCTGGCTTCCGTCTCCTTCGGACTGTGCCTGGTCTTGCTGGGCGGAACTTTTCCGGTTCCCTTCGGACTACTGTTGCTCTTCATACTGCTGAATGTGATTGAGGCTCTGGTGATGGTAGCCGGTTCGGTACTGGTCAGCACCCATACCACCAGCGTGCGCGCCGCCAATATTATGGCCAGTTTCATCATCCTGCCCATGAGCATCATTGTGCAACTGGAAGCGGCCCTGTTAATAACCAATAACCGGAATGGCCTCTTTTTTGTCTTCATCGCCTTGATTATTATCCTGGTGCTGCTGCTGCGCTCAGGGGTCAAGATTTTCAACCGGGAAGAGATAGTAGCCCGTGAGGGGGACAATGTTTCGCTAAGAAGCGTGCTGCGCGGCTTTGGCTATTTCTTCAAACGCACTCCCAACGAAGGCTTGAAGCTGCAAAAGAGCGGCGCTCGCTGGACTGTCTGGCGCTTCTACCGCCATGATATCCCACAGATTATCGCCCTTAACAAGGGTACGGTTGCGGTAATTACCATTTCCCTGATCGGAGCGATGTTTATTGCGCTCTGGATCAGCAACTGGCCCGAGGTCATCCAGTTGCGTGACGACCTGGGGTTAAAGGATCGTATTAACAGCCAGACTAACCCGATTTGCCAGCAAAACGGGCTGAACAATATCAGCTTTGCCGGAATTAATGGTGTAACCTGGCAGCACCTCTTTACCAATAATGTCACTTCGACCGTGATTAGCAGCGCGCTCTCCACCTTCACCCTGGGGTTGGTTGGGATTGCCATGCTCATGATATCGCTAGGTCCGATTGGTTTTGTCGGTGGTTTCCTGCTGCAACTGGGAGCTAATCCCCTACCGCTCTTGCTGGGGTTTATCCTGCCGCACGGCGTCTTTGAGCTTCCGGCAGCGGTGCTGGGTGTAGCCGCAGGGATGCGCGTAGGCCTGGCTCTGATTGCCCCTCCTCGTGGCATGACGATTGGCCAGAGCTTCCAGTTTGCCCTGGTAAACTATCTCAAGATGCTGGCCCTGGTAGTGCCTTTACTTTTGATTGCGGCTATAATAGAGGCTAATATTACCCCGACCATCGGATGCTGGATTACCGGGGGCAATCTAAAGTAGCAACATTAGACGCGCCGGATTTTTCTTTTACCGGCGCGTATCGAATAACGAAAGAGAAATATTTAGTGTGGGCCTTAGTATCCTTGTGAATTTATGAGGTTGAAATGAGAGAAGGAAATAAAACAAAAATTGCTCCATCTATTTTGTCAGCCGATTTCGCACGGCTGGGAGAACAGGTGCGTGAAGCGGAAGCCGCCGGAGCAGACTATATTCATTTCGATGTGATGGACGGTATGTTCGTCCCGAATATAACAGTCGGTCCGCTGGTGCTGGAAGCTTTACGCCCTTATACCAGCCTGCCGATGGACGTACACCTGATGATTGAGCAACCGGATCGCTACCTGGGAGATTTTGCCAAAGCCGGGGCCAGCGTTATGATGGTACACCAGGAAAATGTGCCACACCTGCATCGCAGTGTCGAACACATTCTGAGCCTGGGATGCCGGGCTGGGGTAGTCTTAAATCCTGCAACTCCTATCGGTACACTTGAAGAAATTTTACCTTTTGTCAGCCGGGTATTGATTATGAGCGTAAATCCCGGCTTTGGCGGACAGAGCTATATTGAAACCAGCACCAACAAAATCCGAAGACTGCGCGAGATGGCTAACCAGCTTAATCCACAACTGGAAATAGAGGTGGATGGAGGTATTAAAGCCAGTAATATCAAAATGGTAGTCGAGGCCGGCGTGGATGTAGTAGTAGCCGGGTCCGCCGTCTTTAATAGAGAAGAAACTGTAGCGCAGGCCATGGCCCGCTTGAGAGGAGCATTAGAGTGACAATTGACTTACGCAGTGATACCGTTACCAGACCGACTGAAGCCATGCGCAAAGCCATGGCTGCCGCCGAAGTCGGGGATGATGTATATGTTGAAGACCCTACCATTAACCGCCTGGAAGAACTGGCGGCAAAAACTTTTGGTAAAGAAGCCGCCCTCTTCGTACCTACTGGTACAATGGGTAACCTGGTAGCAGTTATTACCCACTGCGCGCGCGGACAGGAAATTCTTTTAGGGGATAACTCGCATATCTTCTATTATGAAGTTGGCGGCGCGGCGGTAGTAGGCGGAGTGGCCTACCATACCCTGCCCAATGACCAGTACGGCATGCTCGATCCTGACCAGGTTTCGGCCTCAATCCGTCTCAACGATATTCACTTTCCACCGACCGGGTTGCTGTGCCTGGAAAATACCCATAACCGCAGCGGCGGTACGGTCCTGACCAAAGACCAGATGGACGAGCTATGCGAGGTAGCTCATGCTAAAGGCGTACCGGTCCATCTTGACGGCGCCCGTATCTTTAACGCCGCTACCTACCTGGAAATGGAAGTAAAAGAACTGGTAGCCAGCATTGATAGTGTGCAGTTCTGCCTTTCTAAAGGACTGGCCGCTCCGGTTGGGTCGGTAATAGTCGGCCCACGTGACTTTATTTTGAGGGCGCGTAAAAATCGCAAAATGCTGGGCGGTGGGATGCGCCAGGCGGGTGTATTGGCTGCCGCCGGAATTATCGCGCTGACAGAAATGACCAAACGGCTCGACGAGGATCACTACAATGCCCATCATTTCGCCGAGAGCTTGAACCTGGTCGACGGTTTTGAAGTGGACATGGAGACGGTGCAGACTAACATAGTAGCGGTAAGCCTGACCAGCAAGAGTTACAGCGCCGAGGAATGGGTCGCCCGGTTGAAACAGAACGGGGTACTTTGTGGGGCGATCGGACCGCGCCGCCTGCGCTTCGTCTTCCATAATGACGTAAGCCGGGCAGATATTGATACCGCTCTGAACATTATCGCCAAACTGACGGCATAACAAAAGTATGCGTTTCGACATCCTGACCCTCTTTCCGCAGATGTTCGAGCAACCTCTCAATGATAGCATTCTGGGACGGGCTCGCAGCAACGGCTTGATCGAAATCCATACCCACGATATCCGCAACTGGGGTCTTGGTCGCCACCGCCAGGTAGACGACTATCCTTATGGCGGCGGAGCGGGTATGGTCTTCCGGCCTGAGCCTGTTTTTGACGCTATCGAAAACACTTTGGAGATCAAACTGGGAACAGCGGAAGAACCAGCAGAACCACTACCTTTCCCGGTGCTTTTGATGAGTCCCCAGGGTGAGGTTTTCAACCAGCAAATGGCGCGAGAACTGGCCGGTTACCCGCGCCTGGCTTTGCTCTGCGGCCATTACGAGGGTTTTGACGAGCGAATAGTGCAACACGCCATCACCCGAGAGATCAGTATTGGTGATTACGTTTTGACCGGCGGCGAACTGGCCGCGATGGTGGTGGTAGACGCGGTAGCACGATTGGTCCCCGGTGTACTGGCCGAAGATTCGCCCCACGAAGAATCGCACAGCCGTCCCCTGCTGGAATATCCTCAATATACCCGCCCGGCCAACTTTAGAGGGTGGACTATCCCCGAAATGCTGGTGTCAGGCCACCATGCTAAAGTAGCCGAGTGGCGCTTGAAAGAGGCTTTGCGGCGCACTTATTTACGCCGCCCCGATTTGTTAGCCAGGCTGGAACAGGAGCTAACCAAACAGGAGCGCAAGCTGTTAGAAGAGGTGCGGCGGGAAGAAAGTCAAGAAAAAGCCCAAAAAGAAAAGACCGGCAATTAGGCCGGTCTTTCTCTAAGCTTTGCTTGGCGGCTGATAGCTTTCCGTTTTACAACCGCGTTACATGTGCGGTTGTAAAGAGTAGAAGTATTGGGGTACACCCCAATTCCCCTTGTAGGGTGTTCCCTGCCAACTCCCTTTAAACTAGCTGGGCGGCTTCTCGCTTCATATCGAGAGCCTTCAACCAGGCTACCACTTCCTCGATACTCTCGTCGGGCGTGCTGGCTCCAGCGGTCACTCCTACCGTTTCCACTCCTTCAAACCAGGCCGGGTCAAGTTCGTGGCTGCCCTCGATTTTGTAAGTAGTGGCTCCTTGCGCCCGGCAAATGTCGGCAAGGTGCGCGGTGTTGGCGCTGGATTTGCCACCGATAACCACCATTACCTGGCATTCCTGGGCCAGTTCTTCGGCAGAGCTTTGCAGGCGCGTGGTAGGGGCGCAGATAGTATTGTGTACCTTGATTTCTTTTGTCTTGCCCAGAAAGTGATTATTAACATCAGTAACGAACTGGCGGAAGTGTTCCAAAATCTGGGTACTCTGACTCACAATACCGATGCGCTTGGGCGGGCGCATATCTTTGATATCGTTAAAGTCCATCGTAGCGATAGTGTCTTTACCGGCCCAGCCAACGATACTTTTTACTTCCGGGTGATTGCGGTCGCCATACACAATGACCTTGAAACCCTGCTCAACCATACTGCGGGCCGAGTCCTGGATGATTTTCACCAGCGGGCAGGTCGCATCCAGCATTTCCAGCCCTTTTTCCTGGGCTTCCTCAAAAGTCTCAGGAGGCGTGCCATGGGCGGTAAAAGCGACTACCCCATCGTTGATGCGGGTCATATCGCGGGTGTTGTCTACGCCCAGTTTCTC
Source organism: Chloroflexia bacterium (assembly GCA_036261665.1). Classification (GTDB taxonomy): domain Bacteria; phylum Chloroflexota; class Chloroflexia; order Chloroheliales; family Chloroheliaceae; genus 54-19. The sequence continues at coordinate 3,125 of DATAKM010000193.1, read as the reverse complement.
CATCCGGTTTACTACGACCGGGTTATGGACCAGTTGCCCGAAAGTGGTGTAATGTTTGCCAGGGTTCTCCTGAGCCTCTTTTTGAACCAGTTCGATGGCTCTGCGTACTCCGAAGCAGAAACCCATCTCCTCGGCCAGTTTAATTTCCATTTCTCGAAAACTACCTCTTAATCACAGCTTCATTTTGGCAAGCTCTTAAACTTGCCTCTCTATTATACCACCTTTTTAACCTCAGTTCAGGTTTTCTTAAAAGGATTTCGGGTTAAGAACCAAAAACATGACCAATTGGCCCCTTCTTGCTTAATTAGCCATGCTAATAATAAAATAGAGCAGCAAAAAACTTAAAGGTGGAAAGGAATTTAACTGAGGTGTATGTAATCGGCACAGCCGGACATGTGGACCACGGTAAGAGTACCCTGGTAAAAGCTCTGACGGGTATTGACCCTGACAGGTTGGAAGAAGAGAAGCGGCGCGAGATGACGATTGACCTGGGCTTCGCCTGGTTGCGACTGCCCAGTGGGCGCGAGATCAGCATTATTGACGTTCCCGGCCACGAGCGTTTCATCAAGAATATGCTGGCCGGGGTCGGCGGCTTTGATGCCGCGCTGCTGGTGGTAGCTGCCGATGAAGGCATTATGCCGCAAACCCAGGAACACCTCGATATTCTAAAACTGCTGCATATCGAACGAGGCGTTGTAGCTCTTACCAAGCGCGATATGGTGGACGATGAATGGCTGGCCTTGATGACCGAAGAAGTGCGCGAGAAACTGCAACAGACCGGCACCGGCCTGGCTAACGCTCCCATTATCGCTGTTTCCGCTCGCACAGGCGCAGGTCTGCCTGAGTTGTTGAAGACCCTGGATGCTACCCTTAACGATATTCCGCCCCGGACTGATATCGGCTATCCCCGGTTGCCAATTGACCGGGTTTTCAGCGTAAGCGGGTTTGGTACGGTCGTCACCGGGACCCTGACAGATGGCCGCCTGACGGTAGGGCAGGAAGTAGAAATTCAGCCGGGCAATTTGCGCAGCCGTATTCGCAGTATTCAAATGCATAAAACCAAAGCCGACAGCGCCGGCCCTGGCAACCGGGTAGCGGTAAACCTGACCGGCCTGGAAGTAAGCGACTTGCATCGTGGAATGGTTCTGACGGTGCCGGGCTGGCTGGAAGCGTCTGATCGCCTGGATTTACGGGTAACGGTCCTGCCCGACTCGCCGGTAGAGATTACTCAGAATAGCCGCTGGGATTTCTTCAGCGGCGCGGCAGAAACTACTGCCGGGGTAACAGTGCTGGACCGGTCACAACTCAAAGCAGGCGAGAGCGGTTTCTTGCAGGTTCGTTTGAGTGAGCCGGTTGCCGTAGCCAAAGGCGACCGCTTCATTTTGCGCCTGCCTTCGCCCAGCCAGACTATCGCCGGGGGGATTGTAATTGACCCTAAACCGCGCCGCCATAAGCGCTTCCAGGAAGAGGTGATTGAAACCCTCAAAACCCTCGAAAAAGGTACTCCCTCCGAAATAATCCTGCAAAAACTCAATGCCGGAGAAGGCCTGCCGCGTGATATCCGGGCAGTCTCTGAGGAGAGTGGCGTAGGTTTGAAAGAAAGCCAGGCGGCGATAGCGGGATTGGTCCAGAACAGCAGTGTATTACTGCTGGGAGAAGAAGCGGCAAAACGCGAGGAGGCTATCCGGCAGGGCCAGGCGGCAGAATTAGCGCCTACTCAGCTTGTGATTGGCGCTGCCGCCTGGGAGCGCCTGAAAGAACAGGCCGTTGCGCTGGTAAAACAGTTTCACGGGCAGTTCCCACTCAAGCGCGGCATGGGCCGGGAAGAGTTAAAAAGCCGTCTCGGTATCGCCAGTCCTAAAGTTAATAACGCCGTTGTTAACCGGTTACTGGCCGAAGATATGCTGCTGGAAACTGAAGGAGCCGGAAAGACCGGAGCAGCCCTCAGCCTGCCCGGCTTTGAAGTAAAGTTTAATCCGGCCCAGCAAAAACAGGTGGACACCCTGCTGGCGGCCTTCCGGGCTGCTCCTTACACTCCGCCAAGCCTGAACGACCTGGGAACCGATCCAAATTTGGTAGCAGCCCTGGTGGATAGCGGTCAGCTTAAAAAAGTGGCTGAGGGTATTTATTTCCTGGGTGAGGTTTACCGGCAAATGCTGGATACCACGCTGAAAGAACTGGACGCGCGCGGAAAGATGACCCTGGCCGAAGTACGCGACCTCTTTAACGCCAGCCGCAAACCGATTCAGGCTTTCCTTGAGTACCTGGATGACCAGAAGATTACCCGGCGCACGGGCGATGCTCGCACAAGGTGGTAGTAGTAAGTTATGGCTAACCATTTCATCATTGACGGTTATAACCTGCTCAAGACCGACCCTGAACTCTCCATGTTTCAGCGTATCGGGTTGGAGTACGCTCGGGAAGCGCTCATTAAAAGGGTGGATTTTGCGGCTGGCCTCAAGAAAGCCAGCTCCATCACGGTTGTCTTTGATGGCCATACCGGCGGCCAGCCGGTCGAGACGCGCCAGCGTAAAGGCCGCATCATGATTATATACAGCAAGCTTGGTGAAACTGCCGATGATGTTATCAAACGCATGGTAGCCGGCTACGCAGACCCGGACGAAGTGAAGGTGATTACGCGCGACTGGGAACTGAAAGATGCCGCCCGCGTGGCCGGGCAATCTTCCGGGGTTATCAAACGCAAACCGCAACCGCGCCATACTCGCTCGGCCAAGGATGATGAGGATTATGAAGGCTGGAATAACAGCACCAAAAAGAAAGGTCCGGCCAAACGCCAGCCTAAAAATGCGCGCAAAAAAGGACCGGGCAATGATGTTTACTGGTAGTTAATGGGATTCACACGAACTCGCCCTGCCCGGGGTATCCCACCCACTCAATTTTACTGCTGGCGGGGCTATTACATGTTCGGTAGTACTGTAGTTCATACTTGAGTTCGTTGACTCCACCCCAGCTTGATGCTATAGTTACTTAAGTTTCGCACAAAATTAGCCTAATACCAATTTGGCTAAAGAAATGGGCAAAGGCTTCAAAAAAGCGCTTGGCTAAATGATGACCTTTGCTCATTCGCACCTTAACAATTCGTCCAGCTTTGAAATTTATCCGGC